>NZ_JACSUE010000077.1:0-1027 GCF_014384845.1 Caballeronia sp. EK | reverse complement strand
ATGCACACCGATCTTGCTCATAGGCGGGAGTCCATGTACGGATATAAGTCTGCAGCCTGACCTCTACACCGTCACACCCAACATCACCTGGCAAGCCGGGAGGCGTCCATATAAGCTCTTGTGTCCCGCCCACGCCTGAATGAGCGTGCCGTCGACGCTGAAGTGCTCGCCCGACAGGTGGCCACGCACGCGCGCCGTCTCAACGGTCTCGTTGAACAGACTGACGATGACATCATGGAGCATCAGTCGGTCGCGGTTTTTACTGAATGTTGAGTGGTCCCAAACCGCATCGTCCATCGCCAGTCCGACAAACCATCGAAACAGCATGTTGTAGGAGATTTGCTCCATCAGCATGCGTTCGCTGCGAATCGAATACAGCACTTGCAACAGCAAAGCGCGAATCAGGTTCTCCGGCGCGATGCTGGGGCGGCCCCCCTTTGCTTCGCTCTCGTACATGCGCGAAAACACCGCGTCCATGCGCGTGAGCGCCTCGTTCAGCCACAGGCGAATCGGTCGCAGGGGATGATTGGCAGGAACGAAGTCGTCGAGCTTGGACATCGTGAACATCGATTCAGTGTAGCCGTCCGCTCCGCGCATCGCTTCAGTCTCAATGGTGTTCGATTCCTTTATTCAACGTTTCTCCCCCGCACAAGGATGACCCGTGTCCAGGGTAATTCAACAGCCTGTTAGTCTTACTGTGTCATAAAATGTGTCGAGGCAGAACTGCAGAATGGGCATCGCTGGAGCCGCTTAGCGACGTGCGCAGCGATGCACCAGCGCAGCGTGGCGATCGAGTCAGTCACGTGGCGCTGCGCGCGCTGGGGAGCCGCGTGGCACGTAGTCCGAGGGTAAGCCAGATGTGTCGCGGATCGCAGCGTTTTTTTTACCGCTTCCCTGAATGAGGTGTGAACGCCGGTCTAAATCCGACACTAAGCGACGGCGTCGTGGAATTGATCCGCTAAACGAGCGGTTTCTCGTTGAGGAATGGCAGGGAGCGTGCAGCCGGGCACTGATGGCGCTTTGTGCG
>NZ_JACSUE010000076.1:0-1048 GCF_014384845.1 Caballeronia sp. EK | reverse complement strand
TTTGCCAGCTCCCCACCGCTTTTCGCAGGCTACCGCGTCCTTCATCGCCTGTGATCGCCAAGGCATCCACCACATGCACTTGTTCGCTTGACCCTATAACGAGTGTGTCTCTCAACACCCTCGTCATAGGCTGAGTATTCGCGTTGTGCCGTATTCCAAAGCAATCTTTCGATCACCTTTTCATACTTGATACAATCACTACCCTGATGCCCCTACTCACACCCATCTCTAAGTGCTTTCAGCGCATCTCTTTACTACTTCTTCCAGATTGTTAAAGAACGTTTAGCCGATTGGGTCACTTCACTACCCAACAGCATCAACTGGCTATAGTCGCCAATGCACAACGTTGAATCGCCATTCAGCGCTGTGCATTGAGGACTTGGTGGAGGATGACGGGATCGAACCGACGACCCCCTGCTTGCAAAGCAGGTGCTCTCCCAGCTGAGCTAATCCCCCTTTCGTGGCCTGACCATGAGCTGTTGCCCCATCAGCACGCTTTTCGGGTGGTGGGTCTGGTTGGATTCGAACCAACGACCCCCGCCTTATCAAGACGGTGCTCTAACCGACTGAGCTACAGACCCTTAGCCTGTCTTAAACAACAGCCGATAAGCGTGAGCGCTTAATGTTGCGTGCGAAGCTCGAGAAAGGAGGTGATCCAGCCGCACCTTCCGATACGGCTACCTTGTTACGACTTCACCCCAGTCATGAATCCCACCGTGGTAAGCGCCCTCCTTCGCAGGTTAGGCTACCTACTTCTGGTGAAACCCACTCCCATGGTGTGACGGGCGGTGTGTACAAGACCCGGGAACGTATTCACCGCGGCATGCTGATCCGCGATTACTAGCGATTCCAGCTTCACGCAGTCGAGTTGCAGACTGCGATCCGGACTACGATCGGTTTTCTGGGATTGGCTCCACCTCGCGGTTTGGCAACCCTCTGTTCCGACCATTGTATGACGTGTGAAGCCCTACCCATAAGGGCCATGAGGACTTGACGTCATCCCCACCTTCCTCCGGTTTGTCACCGGCAGTCTCCTTAGAGTGCTCTT
>NZ_JACSUE010000075.1:0-1064 GCF_014384845.1 Caballeronia sp. EK | reverse complement strand
GTGCAGGCCGGCTACCTTGCCGGCAATCCACTGTCGCTCTCACGCCAACGCACGCGCCACGCGGCGCCTCGTATCACCCGCTATCTGGAGCCGAGCGTGTGGCAGGAGGTCAAGGACTTCATTACGACGATGCCCAAGCAAACGGACCGGGAAAAAGCCCACGCGTACCGCGTCCGATGGTTATTCACCCTGCTCTATCTCGGCGGACTACGCATTGCAGAGGTCGGCGCGAACACCATGGGCCAGTTCTTCGTGCGACGCGATGGGGACGGCGCACTGCGCTGGTGGCTCACCGTGCACGGCAAAGGCGATAAGCAACGGCTCGTGCCGGCCACCCGCGAGATGATGATGGAACTGTCCCGCTACCGGCAGCACCTCGGCTTAAGCGCCCTGCCGTCGCCCAATGAACACACACCACTCGTGTTGCCGATCGGTGCCACGGCGTCAAACGAACGCACCGAGACGTGCGCGCCGCTCACTCGCGCGGCGCTGCACGCAATCGTGAAGGACGTCTTTGCGGGCGCTGCGTCGCGCCTACGTGAACGCGACGATGCGCAAAGCGCGCGGGCTGATCTGCTCGAAAAAGCTTCAGCGCATTGGCTCAGGCATAGCGCCGGCTCACACATGGCCGACCAAAAGATTGACCTGCGCATGGTGCGAGACAACCTCGGCCACGCCTCACTGACGACGACCAGCATCTACTTGCACGTCGACGACGATCGGCGCCATCAAGAGACCGAAGAAAAGCACCGGGTAGACTGGTGAAGCTTAGCGAGGTCAGCTTAACGCGTCGCACCTGCTGCCGATTCCGTCCGCCAACCGCCACTCTACCCATGAAAGTCCTTGTGCCCTCACCCCAGATCTCCACCGACAAACAGACGCTTAGCTTCGTGATCGACTGGCGCGGAGAAAGCGTGACGTGCGTCGTGACGCGCAGGTGCTTGGAAGTCTTTTTCTGGCTGCCGCCCGATGCGGACGACAGCCGACTGGTGAGCGTGTTCAGAGACGGGTTCGCCCGGATCGAAGCGGTCGCGCGACGAAAACTACGGGCCCGGCCAACGAGT
>NZ_JACSUE010000074.1:0-1203 GCF_014384845.1 Caballeronia sp. EK | reverse complement strand
ACGTGACCCGCCGTTCTGATCGACGACGCACACAACAAAGGGGCCCGCGCGGCCCCTTTGTTGTTGACTGTCTCGCTTGACCTTGCGCCGTCGTTTAACGTCGCATTTACACCGGCGCTAACATTAACCAATTTCTCTTCGGCTCGACCAGATGGATCATATGTAAGCGCGAATTTATCCGCACGTAGCGCGATGGAGTGAAAGAGCTCACGCTTGCGTCCGCAACCAACACTTGCGGACGCAACGACGAGGACGCCTGACACGATTGACCTCGAGTTTCTGCCGCTGAAGGTGACGCACGTTTCGCCAAAGGGCAAACGATCATTCGATCCTGATGGGAAACGTCGCTTGGTCGAGGCATGCCTGCGGCCTGGCGCGTCGCTTGCTGGTTTGGCGCTGAAGGCAGGAGTGAATGCCAACCAACTGCGCAAATGGGTCGACATGTACCGCAAGGCAGGCGTAGTTGCCGATCCGCCGAGGACGAGCGAGCCCGAACCTTCTGCGTTTGTTCCGGTGGTTACGATCGGGAACGCGACACTGAAGGCGGCAGAGCCGACGGCGACGTTGGCGGTACGTCGCGATTCTCCCTCAGCGCCGACGTTGGCGCCGCCGCACGCGCGCCTGTCCGTAAGACTGCCCAACGGCGTCGCGATCGATCTGGAATGCTCAGTGCAGGACACGTCACTGGTCAAGGCGATGATCGTGGCGTTGGGAGCGGGTTGATGTTCCGCTTCGACGATGATCTGCGGATCTACCTGCATCGCGAGCCAATCGACTTCCGCTGCGGCCTGAATACACTGGTGACAGTGGTCGAGCAATCGATGCAACTTGACCCGTTCGCGCGAGCCGTGTTTGCATTCCACAATCGTAAGCGTGATCGCGTGAAGCTTGTGCTCTATGACCGGGCCGGCTTCTGGCTCCTGATGAAGCGACTCAGCCGTTACGTCGGCGACGGGCAAGCCCCAGTGGACAACAACATCGCGGAACGGGACATTCGCCCGTTTGCCACCAGCAGAAAGGTTTGGCTCTTCAGCGACACGGTCGCCGGAGCAAAAGCGAAGGGCATGCTCTTGTTCAGGCTTGCTTCCCCGCGGTCCGACCTGTTTTGCCATCACGCGTACATCTACCTGCGCAACCTATTAGCGACCCACCTCCGTTAGTTGAGTGATGAACTACGCGGCATGCGCCGTGTAACCGGGTTGG
>NZ_JACSUE010000073.1:0-1347 GCF_014384845.1 Caballeronia sp. EK | reverse complement strand
CGTACATGGACTCCCGCCTATGAGCAAGATCGGTGTGCATTTTCGAAGGTCTTGACTGCGTCCGTACATTCGGCTTCAGATGTGCCTGCCATCAGCACGAGCCATCATGGAAGTTTGCGCGCTTGCCCCTCATCGGCCTCTTGGCTTCATAATGCAGCCGCCGGATATATCAGGATCTGCAAGCGCCGGTCCGACCGGTTCGCCATGCTTGCCGCTTCTTGCGCAATCGATAGATGGAGTTAAGTTATCTCAGAACGTAAAGGATCGCTAAGCCAACTTGAAGCTATCGTTACTTGCCAATATTGCCCAGGCTATTCGCGCCGTCTTGTTGGCAAGCGCGATTGCTGCGACGCTCACGTGCCGGCGTTGCATCACAGCTTTGATCCAGCAACTGTGCCGGTCATCTCTACGCCCGACGAAGCGCATCACTGCCCGCGCTCCCTGAACGAGAAGGGTGCGGAGATAGGTGTCGCCGTGTTTTGTAATGCCACCCAGCTTTGACTTGCCGCCGCTCGATCGCTGCCTAGGCGTCAGCCCCAACCATGCTGCGAACTGCCGGCCGTTCTTGAATTGCATTGGGTCGCCGACCCCGCTGAACAACGCAGTCGCCACGAGCGGCCCGATCCCGGGAATTGTAGCGAGACGCTGGCAGCTCTCATTGCGCTTGAATATGTTGGCGATCTCTGAAGTAAGCTCTTCGAGCCAGCGCTGTAACGCTGCCAACTGTTCCAGATACATCGAACCAAGCCGGCGGAGCACAATCGTGATGTGAGCGTCGGCATCGCTAACTAAAGCTACGATACCCTGCCTTAACTGGACAATGCCTATTGGAAAAATGAAGCCCTCTTCGGCAAACATGCTCCGTATTTGGTTTGACTTTGCTGTTCGCTCATGAACAAGCCGCTCACGCATACGATGAACGGACTGCAATGACTGCTGTTCGGCGCTTTTGATCGGTACGGGATGAATGCCCGGCCGTGACACTGCAGCGCAGATAGCTGAAGCATCATTCGCATCGTTCTTGCCACCAACAACGAAGGGCTTCACATATTGCGTCGGCAGCAGGCGCACCGTGTGCCCCAGTTTGGTAAGTTCCCGAGCCCAGAAGTGCGAGCCGTGACATGCTTCGATGCCGATCAGACTCGATTCCAGTTTGGAGAAGAACTTCAACACATCTGATCGGCGAAGCTTCCGTTGTATGGCAGGTCTTCCGCCGCGGTCGACGCCATAAACTTGGAATACGTTCTTCGCAATATCAAGGCCGATGGTAAGCGCAGGCATCTCGAGTCTCCCAAAAGTGGCTTCGGAAGTGTGCGCCCCGGAGGGGGCGGGAGTCCATACCATCAG
>NZ_JACSUE010000072.1:0-1411 GCF_014384845.1 Caballeronia sp. EK | reverse complement strand
GGCTCTTTTGAAAACGAAGTGGGTAATGGCTCTCAGCGGGCATGCGAGTTGAATGCGGAGAAGTCGAGTTTGCCAGCGATAAGAAACAGCACCGTTCGCATGGTTGCGAAGCGCGTGTAGCCACGCGCCTTGCGCTTGGCGGCCTGAAACAAGCCGTTGATGGCTTCGATAAAGCCGTTGGTCTGTCGGGTCTGGGTCCACGCAATGATGCCGTCGAAGTGTCGGCGAATCAATCGTGCGACGTCCTTCATCGGTTCGACTTTCGAACGCATGACGTTGGTGCACCACTGCCGCAACAATTCGGAGACGACATGAATTTGCTTGCGTTCGAGAATCTCGCGCAGCTGCTCGCGATACAACCAAGCGCGGGCCGTTCGCTTGGTGGTGTACTGCTTGAGAAGCGCCTCGAGGTCCGTCAATTGCGCGAGGTTCAGCTTGTTGGCGTCCTTAAGCAGTGTCCAGCGCATCCCTTTAAGTTCTGGGTCGGCTTTCTGTTGTTGGCGCCGTACCGTATCGAGCGCCTTGGATGCATGGGCGATGACGTGAAACTTGTCGAATGTCACTCGCGCATTGGGCAGATGTTCGCCGACGCCTTTGATGAACGCGGGCGACATGTCGATGCTCACGGAGGTCACTTGCTCAGGCGTGCCGAGATGCTGGCTAAGGTGGGCTGCAAAGCTCTCAATCGTCTTCGCGTCACGGCCAGGCGTGACGAATACGACGCGCCGAGCCTGCATATCGGCGACCAGGGTCAGATACTCGTGGCCTCGCCGGTACGAGGTTTCGTCGATGGCCACCGAGCCGACGTCCGACAGGTTCGCCGACGCCAGCGCGAGTTCCACATAGCGCGAGCAGATGGCATGCACCCGATGCCACGACAGATTGACGATGCGCGCCACTGCGGCAAACGGCATCTGCTGCGCCAGCATCAGCACCAGCGCCTCGAACAGCAACGTGAAACCGTCGAGTTGGCCGACCCATTCCGGCGCGACCAGCCGCACCGAGCCATCGGGCAAGCGCACGCGCGGCACACGCACTTCCAGATAGCACTCGTGCTGGAAGAAATTCAGGTGGCGCAGCCGCTTGATTTGCGTGTCGTGCACTGGATGCTCACCGGCGAGCCCGGAGTAGGCGAAGCGACTTCCTGCGACAAAGTCCACCGCAATCGTCAGTTGTCGTTTGGCCGTATCAAAGTCGACACCTTGCACGTACCACGGTGCCTTGATTCCCAGGGCGGCTTCAAAGAGTTGATTCGTCATTGTTCGCGTGGTCTTGCATGGCTGGTTGCCGCATTCTGCCGCAACCAGCCATGTTCCAGCTTGTCGATGCAAAGCGCCTCAAGGGTTCGCTGCTCCGGGCTCCCGCCCGCCCTTGACCCGCACAAACACCCACTCTGAATTCAAAAGAGGCT
>NZ_JACSUE010000071.1:0-1626 GCF_014384845.1 Caballeronia sp. EK | reverse complement strand
TACGTGCCACGCGGCTCCCCAGCGCGCGCAGCGCCACGTGACTGACTCGATCGCCACGCTGCGCTGGTGCATCGCTGCGCACGTCGCTAAGCGGCTCCAGCGATGCCCATTCTGCAGTTCTGCCTCGACACATTTTATGACACAGTAAGACTAGGCTCTGTTCACATTTACGAGCGGCCCGAAGGCAGACACGATGGACACGAGGTGAGGTGAGGTGAGGTGAGGTGAGGTGAGGTGAGGTGAGGTGAGGTGAGGTGAGGCAAGTGTAGGGGAGTTTGTCATATTGAGTTGCGATGCGGAAATGTTTGATACGGTTAAAAAAGCGTTCGACCAAATTGCGCTGACAGTACAAAGTGCGATCATAACGATGTTAAATCTTGCGGTTCGAGCGTGTTGGAGTGACGGCTTTGGCTCGACGGGCGCGAATGCTTTTGACAAAGCATTCGAGTCATGGCCCTTGTCGGCGATGACAGCCTTGACGAGCAAGTCCGTCGACCAGCTCTTGCGCGCACGAAATATCGGCCACCTGTCCTTCGGTAAGCATCAGCCGCAGCGCTCGACCAAGCGAATCGACCGCCAGATGAATTTTTGTGCTCCGTCCTCCGCGTGATCGCCCGAGCGCTTGGGGGGGCGTTTTTTCCGCGCTCCGGCCGAATGCTGGTGTGCTCCGATGACGGTCGAATCGATCAACACATGCTCCACTTCGCCCGCTTGCGCCAGTACATGGGCCACATGGTCTCAGACGCCTTTGCGCCGCCACCGAGAAAGCGGATGTATGCCGTATGCCATCGACCGAACTCCTTGGGCAGATCACGCCACGGACTGCCCGTGCGCGCGATCCACAGCAATGCCTCGACGAACAACCGATTGTCTGCGCCACGCCGCCCCACATCACCAGGTTTGCCTGGAACAATGGACTCCAGACGTTCTCACATCTCATCGGTCAACAACATTCGATTCATCTTGATCGCTTACCTAAAAGATGAGATGTAAACACATTTCTCTAAATGTAAGCAGACTCTAGTGACTTGCTCACTGACAATGACAGATCGACGTGTCGCGACGAAAGATCAGCCCCGACATATTGGTCCCGTACTGCCTGCATCCATACTGGACGCAGGCATCTTAAACGCGTTGTGCAGAGTTTCCTTAACTGTAGCTTGTTCAGTTCACTGCATCTGCAACATAAAAATTCGAACAATATCGTGAGTTATACGATTGATATTATAAAAGATATTGAACTGCTTTTCCTGCGGTCCGCATAGCGGCGTGCGGCTTCACCCTGTCAGCCTCATTGAGTTGCCCAATCGCATTTTCGAGAGGAACGACATATTCTTCTAAGAGGACTCCGATGCACTCCATAGGCCCCTGCGTCTTCTGCATGAGCGCAGAATTCAAGACTGCGCGCCAGTTCGGGGCAAGGAGCGTGGGCACTATTTGAACCAGCGCAGTCAGGGGCTCTTGCCGGTAACCGGGCGGCAGCTTCTGGATGTCATCGAGGATTGTCGTGAATTCTTCTGGACTGCTTATGTCCGCTGCCCGCCCCTCCAACGCTTTAGCCTTATCCACTTCAGAAGCATCGAAAGTCGAATGCTTCTTGTCGACGCAGCGCATCGCACCCAGGTC
>NZ_JACSUE010000070.1:0-1669 GCF_014384845.1 Caballeronia sp. EK | reverse complement strand
GCGCGGCGAGAAGCGTAGCAACGACACACATGAATCCAGCACGGACACTCAGGCGCGACTGTTTCGTAAAAGTTGCGGCACGGGCGCGGTGCTTTGTTACATGGGTCACGTGCTGACCGATAATCGGCATGGCCTGGTCGTGAACGCACAGGTCACGCAGGCCAACGGCACGGCCGAGCGAAACACGGCGGCGCAGATGCTTGCGGACGCCGCGCGAGTCGCCGGTACGTCCATTTCGGTCGGCGCTGATAAAAACTACGATACGTCGGGCTTCGTGGCAACATGCCGCGCGAATAATGTGACGCCGCACGTGGCACAAAACGTCGGCCGCGCGGGCGGCTCCGCCATCGATGCTCGAACGACGCGATGGCCCGGCTACGCTATCGGTCAGCGCAAACGCAAATGCATTGAGCAGGTGTTTGGTTGGAGTAAGGCAGTCGGGAGGATTCGGCAGGTGATGTATCGAGGTCTGAAGCGCGTCGACCAACTCTTTCTGCTGACTCAGGCAGCCTACAACCTGACGCGCATGCGAACGCTGGCCGCCCGGGCGGCATGAGCGCAAAGGTGCAGAAGAATGCGACATTAGCAGCACCTGAATCAACGAAGTTCGGCATCGAATTGGTTGGGACTCTACGCCGCGGTGGCTCTTTCGAATGAGCGGGCGCCTGTTCAAGAAGGGATATTTCAACAGGCTGCTAGAGCCCATTTGCCCTACTGAAGGGAGCGGGCCTCGCTTGGCTCCCTCTCGTTGTCGGTCAAACTCACTCCGAGCCGCAACTCCAAGTCCTCTAAGGCGCTCGGTAATTGGGATGGATCCATGTTCTTTCTAAGTTCGTCGGCTTGCACCTTGCCGATTTGTTGCCTGTCATTGAGACTGAGCTGCTTCACCATTCCCAGGAAGCGATCAAAGGTATCCCGCCCAAAATCAAAAAATCGCAACGATCCGCGCACGCGTTCGACTTTGCGCGCGATTTCGCTCAAGGGCTTACCTCGGTCGCAATCGTCAAGTTGCTCAACAGCATCGAAGATTTCTTGGTACGACGCGAAATGCTTCTCCTGAGGCAGCCAACCGATTTTGGTTGCAAGTCTACCTAGCGCGATGCTTCTGTCCGGTGCATTGGATTGCTTAATATGTGCGAGGATACGATGAAATATTGCCTCCAGCGATGCTGAAGGAAGGCGATCGATCTTTTCCACAAGTGCGACCAATGGTTTACCTTGGTGTGAGATGCTGAGCTGCTCAACCGTACTCAAGGTACGCTCAAAGGCCTCCTGCATAGATTCGAAGGGCAGCCAGCCGATCTTGCCGACGAGGGCGCTCAGCAATCGGGCTTTGTCAGCCGGGTTGAGCTGTTCAGCAGCAGCTAGGACCCGATCGAAGCGTGTCAGCCGCTGGTTTTCAGGCAGCTTGTCGATTGACCTGATAAGTACGAGCAGCGGCTCTTTCCAATACCCGGGCGGTACCTTGGTCTGCAAAGAAATCTCCTGCGAACTCGGAGACTCCGACTGCACGGTTTTTGATGCCTGTGAGTTCAGTCTAGTCACTGCAGCCTGAATCTCCCAATCAAGCTCCTCTGGATCAAGATGGCGTGCTTCATTAATCGCTGTCGCGACCAGTGAGGAAACGAGCTGCTCGCCTCCGCCGGGCAGGTCTTTGAGCCCATAGCCG
>NZ_JACSUE010000007.1:0-622127 GCF_014384845.1 Caballeronia sp. EK | reverse complement strand
TCGACTACCCGGCTTCTTCTCTGAGAACTCTGACAAAGTGGTGTCCATCAAATCGAAAGTGATGGACATCATTGTGCTGCGTACTGAGGTCACCCCCTACAACGGTCGAGACGAGCCGCTTACATTGCAAATACGGCTTCAGAGATTTGCAGCCGAAACGCATAACGCTGCCAACGAAGGAACAGGTCATGACCAGCGCGGAACTGACGGACATCCCCAGCCGAGAACTTGTCCATTTACTTGATTGGATGGTTTGGGAGATGAACCACCGAGGGCGCGATGACGTCCTGATGTGGCGCAAAGAGTTATTGGCCCGGCGCGACGCTGAATCGACAGACGTGACGCGAGCTATCGCCGTTTGCGACGATTACCTGGCGCCGGAGGGCTCGGAGGAAGCTCGGCTCGCCCAAGCGAAGGCGTGGCCCGAGCTCAAATCGTAACGCGGGAGATACGGTGAGGAAGACTGGCGCTGGTTGCCAGCTATCCGCCCCCTCACATCAAAAGCGGCCCCATCGATAGGGTCGCTCTTGTTTCTTGCACCCTTTCTATCCGAACTTACGCCTGCGCTCATCGCGTTGCCCAACCTGTCCTTCGATATTGACTTATGAGCGAGCTGAATATTGGCTCCGGTACGCTCCCGCATCTGCAACAAGGAGTGCCGTCATGTTGACGATTCGTCGCACAGTCGCCGATGCTGTCAGGACATGAACGGGCTTGGCCGCACCAAGCAGAATCGGCCCAATGGCAATGTTGTTGCGCGTCCCGCTTCGTGAAGGTCGTTCAACCGACCAAACATACGCAAATTATTGGGCAACTTTGCTCTGGGGATTCGAGGAGTTCTATAACAATCAAGTGTCAAGGGAAGACTTTGTACAGTTTGTCTACCTGAGCAAGACACAACAGGAGGCCGTCCCTGACTATGCTTGGGTTGACGTTTCTGACCTTCGAGCTATCCATACTCCGCACTCGTGTCGAGCTACCTATGCCACAAACCGCACGGGCTTGCTCGAAATGTCGGACATTGCTCTGCAGTTAGGACACGAAAGTACCGTCGTCACAGCGCACTATGCTGTATCGACATCAGAAATCATAGCCGAAAAGCTAGCATATGCAGACCGCATGATGCTCGCCGACTTCGGCCTAAGCGTGGTTCGTCCCGACAAGCCTGAGTCTGCCCTTCGACAGGGATTCCAGCGCGACCGCGATGCGACTATCAGAGACTTTATGTTTGCGCCGGCTGTCGCACTGTGGAGCATCGACGAGCTCAGCAAGACGAATGGCGGCCTCGACGCGTTACGAAAAATTCCAATGAGCGAGATTGTGTTTCGTGAAACACATATCTGCCCTGTTGGCGAGGCGTGTCCATCCGAGGTCGTCGAAAAGCTTGGCGCCCCGAAGCGGTGCGGCATGTGTCCATTAGCGATGAAGTGCGTAGACCATTTGCCTGGAATCGCTGCCAAGATGAATCAGCTCAAAATGAGAGTTAGGGTTGACATACGGCGCGCAGAAGCTTTGGACGCTCGGGGCGAACCAGAAGCCGTCGTTGACGCGCTATATGAAGCGGCCGAATCGGACGCCAACGAAATTGTCGGCTGGCAATTGAGTCATGACATCCTGTTGCAAATGCGGCGCGGTCAGTCGGGTTCGACCGAGTACCATGTTCAAGCTCCGGAGGTTGTGCAAAAGCACCTAGACTTGGTCACAACGGACCGCAAGATGAGCGAGTTTCTTCTCCAGAGGATTGTTGAAGCTGACGCTTACCCGAGTCTTGCCGACCCAGAAATCCAGCGTATCGCCGACCGATTTCACCGGCTTTTAATGGGCGCGTCTGTTCCGGACGCTGTCGACGACCCGGTTGCCAGCCTAGCTGGATTGATAAGAACGCAGTTGGCGCCACGAGGACTCACGTTGAAAGACTTGGCCAACTACGTAGACCACGCTGAGCAACGCTATGTAGCGACGTTGCCAGTTCTATTTGTGAAGTCTTCCGAGCAGTTTGCGCAAACCGGTTCGGAACTTTAACTATGGTGCAATCAAGTAACAATTTCGCAGCCTACCAGGCTGGTTTGGTAGAGACGCATCTCGCGAGAATCAACGCGGAGTTGAAGGACATCAGCGGGCGCTCGCGACTACAATTCGCAGATTTAGATAGTCTTGTCAAATACATCGCCAAGTTAACCGGGCTTCACCGAACTACACTGAAGCGGAACGCTGTTTATCGCAAAGTCCTTCCGACTTCCTTGCACAGCAGCCGGGTGCTACCTCCTTGGTGGACGTAGACAATGCCGTCACCTGAACTTTTACGGGCGATGGTGGAGGAACAGCGCCTGACCATCGCGAACCTCAATACCCAAATGAATGCCCTAAAGGCACGATTTGCCCAATTGGATTCAAACAGCGGCGCCGCCAATCTGCAGCCAATGGGTCCTTCGACGGTCAGTTATAGCGCGAACGAAGTCGCGTTCCAAGACACCGCGATGGCGCTGTGGCAACTCATCCAACATCTTAATCAGACTGCCGGCGTGGAGAGCATCGTGGTCGATGAAGAGTCCGGTGTCATCATCGACACCGCCATTCCGAATCCGAGCAAGCGACGTGAGATGGCTATTGGCCCAGAGCGAACAAAGTCATTCATGGCATGGTTTGCAGCGAACAAAGAACTGCTCAAACGGTGAAGAACCTAATGCGCACTCCGGTGCACATTATGAGTATTCTACAGACCCATATAGCGTCAGCCCTTCATCCCTTCGAGAAACTTATATGGACCGGGATTGGTTTAGATAATGGTTCGAGTCCCGCCCTGGGCACCAAATCATATTCCGGAAACGCCAGGCCGACCGGCCAGGCTCAGAAGCTTTTCGATGGCGGCGGACTGTCTTTGCTTGTCACGCCAGCCGGATAACGCCATGCGGGCGTTTCTTCCCCAGAGCCGCCGCCAGAAGGCTCAGCCCCGCTTCGGGTCCTGACCGTAGTTGTTGCTGCCCTTCTGGCCGTCTTGCACCAGAAAAAAGAGGTTCACGATAGGCAGAAGCAGCCACCAGCCGCTGCGCCCCGTATCGTGCAGCCGCCGCACGCCTACTGCGATACTGGGAAGAAAAAGGGCGAAGTTGAGAAGCGTGCCCGGCGCGTCGCCCAGAGCCAGCAGCTCTTCGATGAACACGACGAAGAACGTGAAGATGCCCACGAACAACGCGAAGAACCAATACTCTTTGCGTCGCGCGCGACCGCCGAACACGGCGTATTTCTTGAGAGCCGCGAGAAACCAGCCAAAGCCGCTCTTCTCGAATGATACTTCCTTGACGACCTGCGTCGATAACTGCGGCGCGCCGCAATTGGGACAACTCGGCGCGGTCTGGTGAAGCTGCTTCCCGCAGCCAACGCAACTCATCATACTCATCTCACTTCTCCCTCGAATTAGCGTCGCCGCCCGTTATTTGAATTGGATTGCCCACGAGCGACACGCTTTGATCATCGTCCGCCGCGGATAAGCCCCACTTCCTGCCTAGTTGCGGAAGGGCTTGTAGAACCGATGCCTCGCCTGCTGCAACATCTCGGTATCGCCAGCGCTGTCGCCGTATGCATAGACTTCGAAGTCTGCGAGCGGCTTGCCGAGTAACGCTTCGACGCGGGTCACCTTCTCGACCGCGCGGCAATTCAGGCCTTTCATGCGCCCGGTCGCCCGCGCGCCGTCGCATTCGATTTGCGTGCAGAGCAGATCATCGAAACCGAGCCCCTCTGCGATGTGCTCGAGATAAAGATCGAGCGATGCGCTGACCATGATGAGCCGATGCCCGCGCTCCCGATGCCAGCGAATTCGCTCCAGCGCGCCCGGCCGATACCACTTCGTTACATCGATCGCATGGTCGCGTCCGGCCGATTCGAGGCGCGCCCGATCGGCTCCGGTGAAAAGACGGGCGAGCAGGCGCTCCTTGAACCGGTCTCTCGTCGACAGTCCCGAGCAGACCTGAAGCGCCTGCAGGCCGAGCGAAGCGAACGCGAGGTTCACGCGGACCTTCCCGAACGCCTTGAACAGGTATGGCGCGAACGTGTCCCGGGTGGTGATGGTGCCGTCGAAGTCGAACAGCGCGAGGGTCTGCATCGTCATCAGGCTTCGACCATCTGAACGACGGCAAGCCGGCCGCCATCGCCTCGGGCAAGAAGGATCTGCTGGCCATCCTTGATCTCGAGCTTTGCGCCGATCGGGACATCGGCTTCGGCAGTCACGTCTCGAAGACCGGGCAGCCGTTCGTTGACGAGCCACCACTTGTCCCGATGGAACACGAAGTAACCCACGCGTGGCTTCTGATCGTCGCTCAAGCGTTCGTTCGGCACGATGAGACTGTTAGCGTGCCAAAGGAACAGCGATTGGTTGGTCCAGACCATCAGACGATGATTGTCCGGACGAAAATTGCCTTCCTTTCGCGACGAGTACAGGTTCAGAATCGGCAGCTTGCCCTTGAAGGGTGTGTTGCAGAAGGGGCATTTCGGCTTCGTCGAATTGTCGAAGACGTACCACTTCTGTTCGCAAGCGGTGTTCTGACATGGCTGAATCAGATCGACGGTCTTGACCAGTGCGCCTTCCCAGTCGCCCGCGGATGGACGCTTCGACGGATCGTGGAGGCCATCCACGAAGGCCGCCTTGAAGCAATTCGCGAGATAAGGTCCGGTGATCGTGTAGGGAAGCTTCTCGGTATCGGCCCAGGGCAACTCGGTGGGCCTCATGTTCTTCACCCGAATGCGGTTGCTCGCATCGGTCGGATGTTCCACGAACAACGCGCGTTCGCCCATTGTGAGCGACTCGTCGCGCTGTTCATCCTGCATGTCATGCACCTTGCCGCCACGTAGAGGATGACGGTATAGCAGGTACATGTAGATCAGCACGGCGAGCGCGTGCTGGTCCGTCTCGCGTCGTGGCAGGCTGCGTTTCGGATCGTCTTTCGCGAGGTGCGTGGTCTTGACGACTTCAGGCGCGATAAAGTCCTGCGTGCCTACGACGTCGGGTGGATACTCGCGAGCCTCGATGTCGAAGGTGATGATAGAGACGTGAACGCTCTCCAGCGCAAAGGGATCTTGCCGAAGCGCGCCGATCATCGCCTGCATGCCGACATTCACCGAGAGAATGGGCTCGCCGCGCATGGAACCGGACGTGTCGAGAAGGATGTAGACAGGAAGCCGCCTGCTCATGATGTCGCTCGCCGGTTACGCTCAGAGATACTTCTTCAGCCAGGTCACGAACGTGTCGGACTGATCGGGGCTGCCGATCGCATCGAACTTCCAGCCGTTCGTCTCGCGTTTGAGTTCCGCGAACAGCATGGAGCGGCAGTCGCTGAAAGCCGCGCCGCCCGACAGGTCGAAGCGCACCATTTCCTTGCTCTTGCCGTCTTCCGCGCGGATATACGCGTTACGCACCTTGTCGAAGCTCTGCTCGCGCTTCGCGCCTTCATAGATCTGAACGACGAAGACGATCTTTTCGTACACGTCGGGCAGATCATTCAGCTTGACGATGATCTGCTCGTCGTCGCCATTGCCCGAACCCGTGCGATTGTCGCCGGTCAGCCAGATGGTGCCCGTCCTGTGATGCAGGCTGTTGAAGAACACGACATCCCCGCCGACGAGCGTCGGACGGCCTTCCTTCAGCTCGCCCAGATGATGGACCTTGCCGTCTTTCTGGCAAAGGAATGCGACGACATCGAGGTCGTATTCCTCCGCCTTCTTCCCGAACAGACTGGCGAGAATGCCGGTGTTGCTATCGTTGATATCCCAGCCGAGCCCGATGGTGACCATCGACAGATCGTATTCGTTCTTCTTCAGGCTGACGCCCTGGCCTTTCTTTAGAGTGACTGCCATTTGATGATCCCGTTACAGCACCACGTTGACTTCCGGCGGCGGCGGCGGGAGATCGCCGAGACCGCTGACTTCCTTCTGCTGGTCGACCTTCTGGCTTCCCGTCGACACCGACGCCGACACCCACTTGAAGAAGGCTTTGATCGTGCTCGAATCCGCCGTGTCCAGTGCGACAACGACTTCGGTGATTTGCTTGAGGACAGCTGTGTCCGCGCCCTGACCCGCCGCGCACGCGACGATCACGCCCGTGCGAACCTTGCGCAGCTTTTGCAGGCCGCGCGCCCAGTCATCGGTCGGAACGCCGTCGGTCATGATGAAGACGAGCGGCTTCCAGTCGCCCTTGACTTCGGCGGTGGTCTTGTTCACTTCCGCGTCGATACGGGCGGCCAGTAACGCGAGCGCGTCGCCCAGCGCGGTCGTGCCGCTTGCCGCGAGATTCGGCGTCTGGAAAGCGGACAACTCGGTCAGGGGTACGGCCTGGCGCGCCGAGCTATCGAACGTGATCACCGAAAGATGCGCCGTTTCGAGCGCGTACGGATCCTGGCGCAGCGTCGAGACCAGAATCTGCACGCCGTTCTTGAGGGCCTCGATGGGCTCGCCGCTCATGGAACCGGACGTGTCCAGCAGCAGATAGACAGGGAGTCTTCTCATATCTTCCTCGTATTCTTTGATTTTTCGCCGCCGATCGCGATTACGCGACCTGGACGCCGAACTGCCCGCACAGCGCTTCGAGACCGCCCGCGTAGCCTTGGCCGACGGCCTTGAATTTCCATTCGTCGTTGTGGCGATACACTTCGCCGAAGATCACAGCCGTTTCGGTGCTGTAGTCTTCCGACAGATCGAAGCGCGCGATTTCGACGTCGTTATCGAGATTCACGATGCGCATGAATGCGCCCGACACCTGGCCGAAGTTCTGACGGCGCGCTTCGGCATCGTCGATGGTCACGCACACGACGACGCGCTTCACGTGATTCGGGACGAGCGTGAGGTCGATCTGCAGCGCTTCGTCGTCGCCCGCGCCCGCGCCGGTGCGGTTGTCGCCGGTATGTTCCACGGACCCGCAACGCGAGCTCAGCTGGTTGTAGAAGATAAAGTCCTCATCGCCGCGCACTTTGCCGCTTTCGGCGACCATGAATGCGCTGGCGTCGAGATCGTAGTCATCGCCGTCCGTGACGCGGGCTTGCCAGCCAAGACCGACGAGAATGCGCGACAGCGAAGGCGCGGACTTCGACAACGAGATGTTGCCGCCTTTGGATAAAGAAACTGCCATGACTCTGCCTTGCGACAATAACGAGGAGGTTGAAGGGTGAGCGCGTCAGTTCGCTTCGGCGTTCGGACGTGAATTGTTCTTACGGTGAATCAGCGACGACGTCATGGCCGCCGCGATGAACGCCACGCCAATGAAACCGGTCACCACTTCGCTGACGTGCCAGACGATGCTGCCGAGCATGATGAGAGCGAGCGCGCCGATCGCGTAGTGCGCGCCGTGCTCGAGGAACACGTATTCATCGAGCGTGCCTTTCTCGACCAGATAGACGGTCAGCGAACGCACGAACATGGCGCCGACCGCGAGGCCGAGCATGATGATCACCACATCGCGGGTGATGGCGAACGCGCCGATCACACCGTCGAACGAGAACGATGCATCGAGCACTTCGAGGTAGAGGAAGCCCATGACGCCCGATCGCTTCGCGACACGGCCTGCGGCGTCGGCCTGTTCGTCGTCTTCGAAGAAGACACTGAGGCTATCGACGAGCGCATACAGGAAGATGCCACCGACGCCGCCAACCATGACGGAGATGCGCGACGGCGTGTCGAGGGGAAAGAGCGCCTGGATCAGCAGCAGGATGGCGAGCGCGCAGATGGTGCCCGTGGAGCCGAGCTTGCCAAGGCCAGCGAGCTTCGCTTCCATCACGCCGAGCCAGTGAAGTTCTTTCTCGTCATCGAAAAGAAACGACGCGAAGACCAGGAACAGAAAGATGCCGCCGAACGCCGCGATGCCAGTGTGAGCGCCCGCGAGATAGGCGGAGTACTGGTCGGGCGCTTCCAGCGCCATTTGCGCGACGCTGAGCAAGCCCTGGCCCGTTGCCACGGCGACGACGAGAATCGGGAACAGCAGGCGCATGCCGAAGACCGCAACGAGAATGCCGACGGTCAGAAAAAGTTGGCGCCACTTCGGGTCCATATCCTTCAGGATCGCTGCATTGACCACTGCGTTGTCGAACGACAGGCTGATCTCCATCACGCCCAGCAACAACACCAGCGCGACGGCTGCAATGCCATTGCCTGTCGATGACTCGCCCCATAGGAAGCCTGAGATCACGCAAACGAGAGTGAAGAGGATCGAGTAACGAAAGTAACGCATCGGGAGTACCTTGGATGTTTTTTTATGAGCCGACGAGTTGTCTCATTGGCTTCTTCTAACGCATGCGATTCTGTTCGCATAACTATGCATTATCTGCACGCGCACTCAAATTCCGCTCACGGCAGCAGATGAGACGGACATACTGAACATTTATACGCCTCAGGATTGTCGCCTCTCATCAGCAACCACCATCATTCTCATTTTCAGCGGATGGTTACATATAGAAAAGGGATTGTAAATTGCACCGCTGGGCGGGGATCTGAACGTTGGATCAACGCAACTAGCGACTATCTTTGACACTATTTAATTTCAGATAGTTTATAAGAAGTACTGAAAATATTAATATTCGTATTATCTGGTTTGAATTTCAACCGATTGCGCCAATAGCCGCGCCCGTTCAATCAGGTTTCGTTTCGCTTCGATTAATGTGTCTTTGTGTGCAGGAGTGAAAGCTTGATCGATTAGCCATGCTATCAATACCCTCCATCATAAACAGAGAGAGAGGCAGAAGTTGATCCAAGAAATTCGGCTGGCGAACCGCTCACTGACACTGCGTAGGCGGCGCGACGTTCATTTCACCAGCGGGGCCGAGGAGCACCGCGCCGAAAAAAGCGGGCAAGCGTTTCTCGCTGGCTCGTTCGAATGGATGCGCGATAAGGCGTTCATGTCGAAGCTGAAAGAACTTCTGAACATTGACGAGGCCGCCCCCTCAAAAGTGCGCCGGAAAGTGCAACGCGCCTTCGAACTAGGCGAAGTGGTGACGATTCCGGACCCGCCAAACAACGGACTGCGTGGCGGACGCGACGGCGATGCGCCCAAGCCGCGCCCAGCCACTTTCACCCCGTCGCAACTCTTCAAGAACGCACCGCGCATAGCACGCACAGGCTCATACTATGACCGCCCGCTTCAACCACGACTTTTCGCGGACGATTGCATGACGGCTTGGCTCGCCAAGCCCGGCGACCTGCTACCCGATGGCGGTGGCGACTCGGACCAGGGCGGCTCATTGCTTGATGATGCGCAGACGTTCGACTATCAGCCCGATATACCGGATGGTGATTTAGAAGAACTGGCGGGGACAACGAATGAGCGATACGCGGCGAAAATGCTGGGCTATGACAGCTCTACGTTCCGCGAAATGATTCACAGATTCAAGAGAGTCAACGGCGTCGGGCCAAAGGATGACCTTGAATTCGAAAAGAACGGCGACGTGTCGCTCGATGGCGAATACATCGACAACTTGCACGACTACGGCAATTAACCGGGGGCGACAATGACTAGTCACGCACTTGCGTCTGCGAGTTTCACGATAACAGGCGATCGCGTCACGCCGGACTGGTGGACACAGTACTTCGGCGTACAGCCGGATGTGGCCGTAACGAAGGGGGAGCCGCTTAAGGACTGGACAGGACAAGGCCGCACCTTCGCACGGCGGACAGGGGTGTGGGGTATTGACAGCGAAAAGGCGGTTCGAAGCGATCAGTTGGCGTCTCATCTGCGTTATCTTGTCCGGGTGCTGGAACTGCCGCGATCGGACCTTAAAGCGCATATCGAAAGTGTCGGAGCAAAGATGCGCTTTTTTTGCTATTGGGTGAACGAGGCAGGGGACCGCGTGCCCGACGTACCCGACGATATCCGCACCATAATGGAGTCGTTGGGCGGCACCATCGAGATTGACGAGTATCGGTAGGCGGATCCTCGATTTCAGCGGGCGCGCGTCGCGCAGGTCATCTGCGTGTCGAATAGAAGGCGCGCTTCGATCTTCGATGGCTCGCGCCACGTGCTGCCAATCAGACCTTCCGACGAACACCAGTCGCATCGCCGACTTCCATCTTCTTCCGTCCCGAACGCGCCTTATGCATCTCCGGCGGCGCAGTCAACCCCGCCACCGCCGCTCCCGACTGCATCAAAAATTCCCTGAACGCATTGGCAACCTGAGGCAGACGTCGCTCCGACATATGCACCACATGCCACGCGCGCTCGATCGGCGTCGATGGCACGGGAAGCGTCGCGAGCAAGCCCGCCTGCATCTCCAGCGCGCACGCGTGCAGCGAAAGAAACGCGACGCCTAGTCCCGCTTCGACGAGCTGCTTGATCGCCTCGTTGCTCGATAGCTCCGATGCGGCATGCAGCTTCAGTCCCGCCTCCTTGAAAAGCCCTTCGATCGCGACGCGCGTGCCCGAGCCGCGCTCCCTGACGAGCAGATTCGCCGATTCGAGATCGGGCAGGCTCAGGCGCTTCGCATGCATGAGCGGATGCGACGGCGCGGCGACGAATGCCATCGGATGCTTCGCGAATGCCGCGGCGTTCGTGCGCAATTCGCGCGGTTGCCGTCCCATGATCGCGAGATCGATTTCATTCGTCGCGAGCATGCGCACGATGTCATCGCGATTGCCGATGCGGAACTGCAGCTTCACGCCGGGCCGTTCTTTCGTGAAGCGCACGAGCAACGGCGGCACGAGATACTCCGCCGTCGTGATTGCGCCGATGCGCAACGTGCCGCCCAGCTCGCCGCGCAGCGCCGCCACTTCCTCGCCCGCCTCGTTCCACAGACTCAGAATCTCGTTCGCATAACGCGCCATCACCTCGCCCGCGGCCGTGAGTTGCACCTCGCGCCCCACTCTGCGCAAAAGCGGCGTGCCCGCCGCCTCGCCCAGCAGCGAAATTTGCAGCGATACCGCGGGCTGCGTGAGGTGCAGTTCGTCGGCGGCGCCCGAGATGCTGCCCACGCGCGCAACGGTCTGCAGCGTGCGCAATTGCCGAAAGGTCGTCGTCTTTAACATTAGTAAAAACTTATGGGTCGGTGATAAATACTAAATAGCGCAAATGTTTCCGCGACCTTATATTTTTTCCAACGAGGTCGTCAAGCATCCAACAGCACTCCGGGAGATCCACGATGTTGAATCCTTATGCGCAACACCAGGTCGATTCGCCCCATCGCATCGTTATCGTGGGCGGCGGCGCCGCAGGGCTCGAGCTCGCGACGCGTCTCGGCAATGGCGTCGGCAAGCGTCGCCGCGCCGAAGTGATCCTCATCGACCGTTTCCCGACGCACTTCTGGAAACCGCTCCTGCACGAAGTCGCTTCCGGCCAGATCGACGCGTCGAGTCATCAGATCGATTACGCCGCGCACGCGAAGTGGAATCACTTCCGCTTCGAGCAGGGCGCGCTCGCGAGCATCGATCGTGGCCGCCGCGAGATCGTCATCGACGAGACGACCGATATCGACGGACGCCCGCTGCTGCCGAAGCGAACGCTCGCATTCGATACGCTCGTGCTCGCGCTCGGCAGCGTAACCAACTTCTTCTCGATTCCCGGCGCCGAACAGCACGCGTTGACGCTGGAGACGGTGGAGCAGGCGGAGACGTTCCGGCGGCGTCTGTTGTCGAGCCTGCTGCGTTCGAGTCACGCACGGCAAGCGACGCCCGGCGCGGTCGCATCGCCTGTTTCCGTGACCGTGATCGGCGGCGGCGCGACCGGCGTCGAACTGGCCGCCGCGCTGCGCGGCTCGGCCGAAATGCTGCGCGACTACCACCTCGCGTCGCTCGATCCGGCCAGCGATATCCGCATTCGTCTGCTGGAAGGCGCGCCGCGCGTGCTGCCCGCGCTGCCCGAGCGCATCTCGACGCGCGCTCAGGACGTGCTCGCCGGACTCGGCGTCGAGGTTCGGCTCGGCTGCCGGGTGCGCGCGGTGGACGCGAATGCCGTATCGACCGTGGATGGCGAAACGCTCGCCAGCGACATCACGATCTGGGCCGCGGGCGTGGAAGGGCCGCCCGTGCTGCGCACGCTCGAAGGTTTGCCGTTGAACAGGCTCGGACAGGTCATCGTCGATGGAACGCTGCAGATCGAACCCGGTTCGGGCATCTATGCGATGGGCGACTGCGCCGCGTGCGCCGCGTCGAAAGGGGAAGCGCTCGTGCCGCCGCGCGCGCAGGCCGCCTGGCAGCAGGCCGTCTATCTCGCCGATGCGCTCGCGCGCCGCCTCGACAATCGCGCCGTGCCGCTTTTCTCATATCGCGATCAGGGCACGCTCATTTCGTTCGGACGCGCGGGGGCGGCGGGCGCGCTGATGAGCGAGTTGCTGCGGCAGCCGCTTTTTATCGACGGATGGTTCGCGGCCTCGTGCTACCGGCATCTGTATCGCCGGCACATCATGGGCCTCACGGGCGTCAAGCGAGCGGTGATGTACGCCGCGAGCCAATGGCTTCGCGAACGCGTGCGGCCGACGGTGAAGGTGAACTGAAGAAGTGGATCGGGCGCGCCGCCATATGGACCCGGCAGCACGCGGTCGTGCTGCGCCCGATCATAAAGCGCGGATCATTGAAGATCCCACCACATAGACTCGTAAATACGCATGGCGAACCGATACTCCGATGAGTCGCGCGACTCGCACAGCAGCAGCGGCTCGATTGCGCTCACGTCGAGGGCAGGATCGCCTGCAAACAAGAGGCGTCGAATTGCACTCATCAGTGTATTTTTTCGTTCACTCAAGTGCTGCGATTGATCCAGCTCGTCGTACGCGATAGTCGAGGCGCTCATGTGTCTTGGCGTGGCAAGAAACGGCACGGTAATGTTGGCATTCAATGCGCCGGATGCAATCCAGTCCCGATACAGAATGTCGATGGGATATCTGATGTCTGGTCCTGCTTCAAAGAGCTTGCGCAGCGTTTCCTTTCCCTTGGGAGTAACAACGTAAGCAGCAGAGCAAAAAGCATAGACCGCATGCGCATTCGGGAAAGCCACGCCTACCATCTCGTGGCGATCGGCGCCCTTCGAGTCTTCCTGTTTCCGACCGGGCATATTCGTCTCTGCCGCCCTCATGAGCTGTGGCACGGCATCCTGAAAAGGAGCGCAGTCCAGGAAAAACATGTCGATTCCCGGATGAGTCGCGATTATGTTTTCGACTACGCCTTCGTTAATGACATGCGGGAGATATCGACTGAGTTCTACGTCGTCTTCGAGAATAATCGTCGCAGCGTCTTGATCGGATTCCAGGATAATCCGCTCATGCGAGCGACGGCATGCCCATACGCCATTTTGACCAACGGTGTCGAAGGGGCCATCGAGCGCCCCGTCAACCGCGCGAAAGCGCTGAAAACATTGGGCCAAGCCGATTTCTTCGAGTTGCGATTGCATTGAAGCGAGTCGGTCTTCGCTTCGGTCCAGATTAATAAAATAACCGTCTAACTTAATCACAATTTACTGCCGCACGAGAAGAGATTTACGATAACATCACCGAAACGCAGCTTATCCGTTCAAGCGGAGGCGTGTCGAGATGTGAAGAGCGAAAATCACAAATCTCTCTTTTTCGACTATGTAAATAATCGACAAGCGACGCGAATATCCGCGCGATCGCTCTGGGCGCGACTAGCCTGGTCAACCTCTCGGTTACTCTCTGCGCAAACCGTTCAACCGGCTGCCGTTTCACCGCATTGCCATTGCCTCGCCGGGCTGCGCGTGGCCCGATACGAGGCATTGCGATCTGAAGGCGTCGCGCTGGCTGCTCGCGGCGGCCTGACTGAAACCCTTGCTCAGCGCGTCGAACTCGACTTGCGCGGCGCTCTGGGCGCACGACGCCGCGCCGATGTCGCGGCCCTCCGCGTGGAGCATCGCGCGATCGGCGACGAGATATGCGACGAGCGCGAACACGACGGCCCTGAAAGCTTTTTTCATGCTTGTCTCCTTGCGTTCTAGGCTAAGGGCCAGCCGGCTCCGGGCAAATCAGGGCAACCCCGAACCGAACGTATGATTTATTCGACGCGACGGCCCCACGACCCGTCATCGGTAAAAATGTCAATGCCATCCGACGCAATGAATTTGATACGCCGCAATTCCCCAAAATCTTTTCTTTTCGGTTATGCTCGTTAACCCTTAGGAATACGCCTAGCGTATTCGGGTTGCGCTTCCGGATCCAAACCTCCGCGCATCTCGTCCTGCCTTACATTCCACTGTCGCCACGCGCTTCCAGCGAGCACGTCCATCGCGTGCTGGCCGTGCCTTGCGCCTGATTCAAGCCAAGCTTATGCATCTGCCGTCCGTTCTCAGCTTTCTCATCTGGATTCCCGTGGTGTCGGGCATCTTCGTGCTGACCTTCAGCGCGTCGGCCACGCTCGCGCGCGCCGTCGCCCTGTTCGGCGCGATCCTCGGCCTGCTGCCGGTCGTGCCGTTGCTGTCGCGCTTCGATGCGTCGTCGAGCGCGATGCAGTTCGTCGAGCGCGTCGAGTGGCTGCCGCAGTTCGGCATCTCGTACCATCTGGGCGTCGATGGCATTTCGCTGTGGTTCACGGTGCTCACGGCGGTGACGACGCTCATCATCTTCATCGCGTCGTGGCAGTCGGTCACGAAGCAGGTCGCGCAGTACTACGGCGCGTTTCTCGTGCTCTCGGGCTGCATGCAGGGCGTGTTCGCGTCACTCGACGGCATGCTGTTCTTCGTGTTCTTCGAGGCGTCGCTGATTCCGCTGTATCTGCTGATCGGCACATGGGGCGGCGAGCGGCGCGTGTATGCGGCCATCCGCTTCTTCTTTTTCTCGCTGCTCGGCTCGCTCGCGATGCTGGCCGCGCTGATCTATCTCTGGACGCAGGCGCATACCTTCGATATCGACGCATGGCGTCATCTGAAGCTCGGCTTCACGCCGCAGATCGCCGTCTTCGTCTGTTTCCTCGCGGCGTTGTCGGTCAAGGTGCCGATGTTCCCGGTTCACACGTGGCTCCCCGACGTGAATTCGGAAGGCCCGACAGGCGCTGCGGTGCTGCTCGGCATGCTCAAGATCGGCGGCTACGGCATGTTGCGCTACGTGTTGCCGATCGTGCCGGACGCTTCCCACTTCTTCGCCCCGGCGATGATCGCGCTGTCGCTCGTCGCCGTGATCTACGGTAGCCTCGTCGCGCTCGCGCAGACGGACATGCGCAAGCTGCTCGCCTACTCGGCGGTCGCGCACATGGGTCTCGTGACGCTCGGCCTCTTCACCTTCGACCGCATGGGCACCGAAGGCGCGGTCGTGCAGATGCTGTCATACGGCATCGTGTCCGGCGCGATGCTGCTGTGCACGGGCGTGCTCGTCGAGCGCACGAAGAACGGTTCGATCGATGCCTACGGCGGCGTCGCCAACACGATGCCCCGCTTCGCCGTCTGCGCGATGCTGTTCTCGATGGCCAATGTCGGCCTGCCCGGCACGTCGGGTTTCGTCGGCGAATTTCTGGTGCTGATGGGCGCCATCCGCCTCAATTTCTGGATCGGCGCGGCGGCTGCATCGTCGCTGATCCTGAGCGCGGCCTACACGCTGTGGATGGTCAAGCGCGTGATCTTCGGCGCGGTGAAGAACGAGCGCGTGGCCGGCCTGCGCGACCTCGGCAAGCGCGAACTCGCGCTGTTCGGCGCGATGGCCGTGCTGGTGCTCGGGATCGGCGTGCATCCGAAGACGTTCACGGACGCGATGGGCCCGTCCGTCGAGAACCTGATGTCGGCGGTACAGGGCTCCACATTGCCCGACGATGCCAGCGCGCCTTCCTACAACGCGCGTCATGAAGCGGTATCGGAGCGCACGCCGGGCTGACGTCGTCAAGCGGGCGCGGCACGCCGATGCACGAGCGGCAGCCGCACCTGGAACGTGGTCCCGCCTTCGTTCGCGACCACGGTGAGCCTGCCGTCATGCCGATGCACCACGGTCCGGTATGCGATGTGCAATCCGAGACCGTTGCCCTTGCCCGGCGGCTTGGTCGTGAAAAACGGCTCGAAGAGCCGGGGCATGACATCCTCCGGGATGCCGGGTCCGGTATCCGAGATTTCGATCACCGCGCAGTTGCCTTCCCGATGCGAGCGGATCGTGAGCTCGCCGCTTTCGTCCATCGCATCGACGGCGTTGTCGATCAGATTGGTCCACACCTGATTCAGCTCGCTGCCGTACACCGGGACGGGCGGCAGCGCGCGATCGTAGTCGCGCGTGACGGTGACGCCATGCTTCAGGCGATGCTGCATGATGGTCAACGTGTCCTCGATACCGTTGTGGATATCGACCACCTGCAACGGCGCCTGATCCATGTAGGAGTACGACTTCATCGCCTTCACGATTTCGGAGATGCGACCCGCGCCGAGCCAGGTCTGCTCGGACAGAAAGCGCATTTCGAAGGTCGCGGCGAGCCAGCCGATAGCCGCGCCGAATTGCTCGCGGCTCACACGTGACGCAATGGCTTCGAGTTCGTCCGGCGCGAAGCCGGCCGCCACGAGCCGCGGCGCGATCAGCCAGGGCTTCTCCAGTCCGTGCGACGAAAGCCACTGCGCGAAATGGTCTTCGGCTTCGCTTTGCCGCAATGCGCCCTGAGGCGTGGCATCGACGGCGGGCGGCGCGCGGCTCGCCCATTCATCGAGCGTATCCATGATGCCGGCGGGCAGCGCGCTGAGGACGAGCGCGCGCGTCGCCCGATGCAGGCTGTCGAGTGCATCGCGCATACCGTCCGCCGCGCGCGCCACGGCCGCCGCCGGATTGTTCAGCTCGTGCGCCAGCCCCGCCGACAACCGTCCGAGCGCGGCCAGCTTCTCGCCGCTGAGAATGAACATGTCGTATGCGCTGATGCGGCCGTACATCGACCGGAAGATCTGGCTGCTGAAGGACTCGCATTCGTTCATCAGCGTGCGCACGACGCTCTCGGTCAGCGAGACGAGATAGCAATCGGTGCTGGCGGTGAAGGTCAAGGGCAGCGGCATCCGCGCGAGCAGCGAAGCCTCCGCGATCGAAACCGGCGCGGCGCGCGTATCGTCGATCACCTGCCGGCCCGCGACACGCTTTTCCGTCAGCAACTCGCCTTCGAGCAGGATGAAGTGATGCGTGACCGTCTGACCTTCGCGCATCAGAATCTCGCCGCGCTTCAGGCGAAGCTCGCTCAGATTCGAGAGCAGCCATTGCTTGCGCCCGGCGGACAGCCCGGCGAAGAGCGGCATCTCGAAGAGCATCGATGGATCGCTCATGGATTCGCGAGATATTGATGAATGAAGTGCACGGCGATCGAGCCTTCGCCCACCGCGGCCGCGACGCGCTTGACGGAATCGGCGCGCACATCGCCCGCCGCGAAGATGCCGGGCACGCTCGTTTCGAGCAGGAACGGATCGCGGCCCGGCTGCCATCCCGCAGGCGCGCGGCCGCCTTTGACGAGCGCGCGGCCCGTCAGCAGAAAACCGTGCTCGTCCCGTTCGACGACGCCGCGCAGCCATTCCGTGCACGGCGCCGCGCCGATGAACACGAAGAGGCCGCTCGCCGGGACCGTTTCCGAACGCCCGGTCTGCACGTCGCGCAACGTGATCTCCGCGAGGTGGCCGTCGCCGCTCACGCTCTCGACTTCGGTATGCGGCCGCACGCGAATCGTCTCGGTCTCGTGAATCTGTTCGACGAGATAGTGCGACATGCCCACGCTCAGCGATGGTCCGCGACAGAGAATCGTCACCGAGCGCGCGTACTTCGACAGGAACATCGCGCCCTGACCCGCCGAATTCGCGCCGCCGACGATAAAGAGATCCTGATTCGAGCAGGCGACCGCTTCGACCAGCGCCGCGCCGTAATACACGCCGGCGCCGGTGAGTTCCTGCACGCCGCGGGCTTCGAGCTTGCGGTACGACACGCCGCTCGCGACCATCAGCGCGAGACAGCTCACTTCCGATCCATCGGAGAGCCTGACGAACTTGTACGGCGGCTCGATGCGCAGCCCTACCGCGTGCTGCGTGAGGATCATCTCGGCGCCGAAGCGACGCGCCTGCGCGAGCGCGCGCCTCGACAGGTCCGCTCCGCTCACGCCCGACGGAAAGCCGAGATAGTTGTCGATGTGCGAGCTCGTGCCCGCCTGCCCGCCTGGCGCATCGCATTCGATGATCGCGACATGCAGCCCTTCCGATGCGCCGTACACGGCCGCCGCCAGTCCCGCCGGCCCGCCGCCGACGATGACGAGGTCATAGAACGGCGTTGTCGAGCGCGTGTGCAGCCCGACCTTCTCGGCGATCTGCGCGATCGTCGGGCGGCTCGTGACGGTGCCGTCCTCGAACACGACCACGGGCAACTGACGCTGACCGGGAGCGAGCGCGTTCAGGAGCGGATCGGCCTCGGCGTGCCGCTCGACGTCGAACCAGCGAAACGGAATGTGATTGCGCGCCATGAAGTCGCGCAACTGATGCCCTTGCGGCGACCAGCGATGATCGAGAATCCGGATGCCCTGAAACGCCGAGCGCGAGGACGCGTGCCAGTCGGCGAGCAGATCGTCGAGCGCGGGATAGAAATTCTGCTCGGGCGGATGCCAGGGCTTGAGCAGATACTGGTCGAGATGCACCGTGTTGATCGCGCGGATGGCGGCATCGGTGTCGGCGTAAGCGGTCAGCAGCACGCGCTTCGCTTCGGGAAACAGTTCGATGGCCTGTTCGAGGAACTCGATGCCGCTCATCTTCGGCATGCGCTGATCCGCGATGAACAGCGCCACGGAACGATTCTGCAGCCGCAAATGCTGCGCCGCTTCCAATGCCGCCGGGCCCGAATTCATGCGCACGATCTGATAGTGCTCGCCATAGGCGACCTGCAGATCGCGCGCGACCGCGCCGGCCACGATCGGGTCGTCGTCCACGGCGAGGATCACGGGCTTGTCCATGATGGTTCGTGCGCCCATGCGTGCGGCGCGGCTTCCGTTGCAGACATTGTAGACGCTGCGGTGAGGAGGTTTCGGGCAGCTTTCGGCATTCACAGGACAGCGCCGGCGAGCCGTTGCTCGTCATGCGCCTCGCGAGCTGCCGCCCGCTAGCGGCAGCGTCACGCAAAAGACCGTTTCGTCGCTACTCGCGCTTCCGCTCAAAACGAGCGGAAAGCTCGGGAAAACCCGCGGACATCATCCTGCGACGACGTCAAAGTTTGTTGATTTGATATTTAGTTTTCCACGTCCCGTTGCGCTTCTCCGACGCGTTCGTATGCTGGCAACACCTGCTCAATCGAGTAGATTTCTTTGAGAACATAGACATATGCCAAAAAGCAAGCATAACGAATCATATAGCGGAGACCGAACATGATGCGACGATTCGCAGTAGTCGGGGACAAGCTCAGTAACAACGGAGAAATCTGCGATTACAAAGGGCTGATTTTCATGTTGGGTGGACATCAGGCTGCCCTCATCAATGGGGCAGCCTATTGTCCAATCTGCAAGACAACCGGATACATTGCCAAGGACGGCGGCCCACGTCGAATGAGCTTAGGTGCGAGCGAGATAGCGCTGGAGAATGATGTCGTCGTCTGTGGTTGCCCGGAACATCCCCGCATCTTTGCGAAGCTCGCGGGAGAGGCGTGGTACGACGATCTGGCCGAAAATCTTGGCGTCATCGGTTCGCGTGCTGCGTCAAACGGTTCGATCGAAGAGGCGACCAAGCGGAGCCAAAATGAAGACAAGCATACGAGCTGGTTCTACGTTTGGGACAGCGTTACAGGCGAGCCGCTGCGTAATCGGAATTTCGTCGCTCACGTAGCGGGAATCGATCAATCCGGCAGAACGGACGACAGCGGCTACGCAAAGATAGAAACAGACGGTGAGAGTTCTATCGATATGCACGTCATTTTCTCGTCACCCAAACGCGAATTAAGTCCAGGGAGAGCCGCGTAAGTATATGGCCGCAGATTACGACATTGAACATTGGACATCCACGCGTTCGGCACTGGGAGGTAGCAAAAATAACGCAATATCGATCTCTGTGGATAATCAAGCCGCAACTCGGCACGTGATTATCAATGCGCTGCGCAAACAAGGCTATGAGCTGATCGAGCGATCGGATTGGCACGCAAAACCCCCGAGTGGTAACTTGCGCGAGAGTCATTGGGATTATCAGGACATTGTTTTGCATCACGCAGGCCGTAGCTACTCCTGTGGCGCGCCGTCCATTGAAGAAATGCAACGTGTGCAAGCCGAGGATATGGGTAGAAGCCCGCCCTTCGACGATGCAGGATACCACTACGCTATCTCGTGCCAAGGTGAAATATACGAGGGCCGTGATATTAGATTTACCGGCGAACACGTTGCTGGCGACAATACGGGCAAGATTGGAATAGTTTTTCTTGCGGACCTTGTGCAGGCGGGTGAGGCCTATAAAGAGGAATATAGCCGCTTGTCCTTCGTTGATAAGCTTAAGAACCTTCGCGGAATCTTAACCGATCAGATCGTTCTTCGGCATGACAAGCCGACGCTCGAACAAATCAGAGCAAGCAGAACGTTGTGCAGCGTGCTAAAGGATTTTTTTAATATTAAAAGACTAGGTGAGCATCGAGAATATCAGCGGCTTGCAACAAACAAGGGGCGAGCATGTCCCGGAAATCTGGGAATGGATATTGTCAAATTGCTGCGCTCAGAGCTTCGCTTATCTGATCCCGGGGCGTAATCTGTTATGAGAATAAAGAGGGGCGTTGCCTTTTCTTTGATGATTGTAGTTTTGCTCATCCTCGGCTTTTGTCTAAGCGTTGGATATTACCACTCTTATATAGATCATGAGGACAATGTAATTTACTTCTTGAAAAAACGACCAACCCTAAGGAGAGAGTTCATCAATCCATTTGCGAATGAAGGAAATCCGTTGCCTTTGAATGAGCTAACGCCGGACGTACGAAAAGCGCTATCCGACTATTGCAAATATGCGTACGGAAAATTGATCGACGACGAGAAGTCCCTGAAAGACTGCAGGGAACGGATGATACGGGAAGTTCAATAATCGAACGCACGGTACGTCACATTGTCTGCCAAGGCCAGTCGCTCTCGCTTGCGCGAACTCGCGAGAGCGCCATCCAAATTCGGACACCCGTATCACCATCACTGATCGATGCGATGAATCGGGTGCGATTTCCCCCGCAACAAGACTTCACGTCCCCAATCACCCCGAAAGGCTTATGATAAGCACCTGCCGCCGTGCGCATCCACGCCCGCAAAACGTGGAAACGCGCCACACTCGGCAAGGATCGAGAAGCACGCTAACATCTGATCATACGCGGACCGCACGCCCGCCTTGCATCGCCTGCTCCACCCGAAATTTGAAATGCAATCGTTCGATATGCAGTCAATGGAGGCCTGGACATGAAGAAGAATTCCGCCGCCGTCTGGATCCTGGTCGCGATGGTCATCGGCATCGGGGTCGGCTACATGATCTACACGAGCTTCCCCGACAAAAAGACCGCCACCGAAGTCGCCGGCTACATCGCGCTCGTGTCGGACGTCTTTCTGCGGCTCATCAAGATGCTGATCGGTCCGCTCGTGTTTTCCACGCTGGTCGTAGGCATCGCGCACATGGGCGACGCGGCCTCCGTCGGGCGTGTGTTCGCCAAGGCGCTGGGCTGGTTCATCACCGCCTCGCTCGTTTCCCTGCTGCTCGGCCTGCTGATGTCGAATCTGCTCAGACCCGGCGACAACCTGGGCTTGCCATTGCCCGATATCGGCGCATCGGCGAATCTCGCGACCTCTAAATTCACGCTGAAGGACTTCGTCGGCCACATGGTGCCGCGCTCGTTCGCCGAAGCGATGGCCAACAACGAGATCCTGCAGATCGTCGTTTTCTCGATGTTCTTCGGCGTCGCGCTCGCCGCGCTCGGCGATAAAGGCAAGGTCCTGCTCGCCGCGATCGATCAGCTTTCGCACGTGATGCTGAAAATCACCGGCTACGTGATGAAGCTCGCGCCGCTCGCCGTGCTCTCCGCGATGGCCGCCACCGTCGCGGTCAACGGGCTGACCATCCTGCTGAAGTTCGCCGTCTTCATGGCGGATTTCTATCTCAGCCTGTTTCTGCTGTGGGGCCTGCTGGTGCTCGCGGGCTTCGCGTTTCTGCGGCGGCGCGTCTTCAGGCTCCTGTCGCTCATCAAGGAAGCGTTCATGCTTTCGTTCGCGACCGCGAGTTCCGAAGCCGCGTATCCGAAGATCCTCGACGCGCTCGACCGCTTCGGCGTAAAGCGCAAGATCTCCAGCTTCGTGATGCCAATGGGCTACTCGTTCAACCTCGACGGCTCGATGATGTACTGCACCTTCGCGACGCTCTTCATCGCGCAGGCATACAACATCCATCTGTCGCTCAGCACGCAGATCACGATGCTGCTGATCCTGATGCTGACGTCGAAGGGCATGGCCGGCGTGCCGCGCGCGTCGCTGGTCGTGATCGCGGCCACGCTCAATCACTTCAACATTCCCGAGGCGGGCCTGCTGCTGATCCTCGGCGTGGACACCTTCCTCGACATGGGCCGCTCCGCCACGAACGCGGTCGGCAATTCCATCGCGAGCGCGGTGGTCGCCAAGTGGGAAGGCGAGCTGTTGTCGGAACGGGACGCGGCAGCCAATGCGGCGCGCATCGAAGCCGAACAGGAAGCCTCGCTGGCGCATCCGGCGCAGGTCTGAGGGAGGCGAGCCATGAAGACGCAGCGCTTCTGGGCGGCGCTGGCTCTGGCCAGCCTGCTCGCCGTGGCCTTCGTCGCGCGTGCGGCCGACGACGTGCAGACGCCTCCGCCGAACAATGACGCCTACGCGCCCGCAACCTTGTCGGGCACGCTCGCCAAGGCGCGCGACACGGGCACGATCACGCTCGGCTATCGCGAATCGTCGGTGCCGTTCTCCTATCTCAATGCGCGCAAGGAGCCGATCGGCTACTCCATCGAACTGTGCAAGGCACTCGTCGCGGCGGTCGGCAATGCGGTCCACAAGACCCTGAAGATTCAGTGGGTGCCGGTGACGCCGGAGAATCGTATCGATGCGGTCGCCGATGGCCGCGTCGATCTCGAATGCGGCTCGACCACGAGCAACGTCGAGCGGCAAAAGCGCGTGGCCTTCTCGCCGATCTTCTTCGTGGCCGGCACCAAGGTGATGGTCAAAAAAGGCTCGCCGATCCGTTCGTTTCGCGATCTCGCGGGAAAGAAGGTCGCGGTGACGGCAGGCACCACCAACGAAAAGGCGCTGCGCGACATCGACAGGAAGTTCGGCCTCGGCATTCAGTTGCAGGTCGTGCCGGACCACGCGGAAGGCTTCGCGCGCGTGGCGAACGGCCAGGCCGATGCATTCGCCACCGACGACGTGCTGCTGTACGGCCTCATCGCCGAGAACGCGGCGAAGGGCGGCGCGTATCAGGTGATCGGCGATTATCTGTCGTATGACCCGTACGGCATCATGTATCGCAAGAACGATCCGCAACTCGCGCAAGTGGTGAGGGACACGTTCCAGGAGCTCGCGGCGGACGGCGAAATCGAGCGGCAGTACAAGCGCTGGTTCCTGCAACGTCTGCCGTCGGGCACGAGCCTCGACATGCCGATGAGCGCGCAGCTCGAAAGCATCATCGAGACGATGGCGGGCGGCGAGGCGCAGTGAGCGCGCGCCGCTATTCGTCCACCAGTTGGCGCACGCGGGCGGCGAGCGTTTCGATCGCGAACGGCTTGGTCAGCACCTGCATGCCGGGCTCCAGGCGGCCGTTGCCGATCACCGAGTTTTCCGCGTAGCCGGTGATGAAAAGCACCTTCAGATCGGGACGCGTCTGCCGCGCGGCATCGGCCATCTGACGGCCGTTCATGCCGCCGGGAAGCCCGACATCGCTGATGAGCAAATCGACCCTGACATTCGATTGCAACAGCTTCAGCCCGGCCACGCTGTCGGCCGCTTCGATGACCTGATAGCCGGCCTCTTCGAGGACATCGACGATCAGCATGCGCACGCTCGGTTCATCGTCGACGATCAGCACCGTCTCGCCCGCCTCCGCGCCCGAGATGGGCGAAGCGGCGTGATCGGCGGCGTCGCCATCGACACCGCCATAGAAACGCGGCAGATAGATGCACACCGTCGTGCCCTGCCCGGCTTCCGAATAGATCCGCACCTGACCGCCCGATTGTCTCGCGAAGCCGTAGATCATCGAGAGTCCGAGGCCGGTGCCCATGCCGATCGGCTTGGTGGTGAAGAACGGATCGAACGCCTTCGCGATCACGTCGGGCGTCATGCCGGTTCCGGTGTCGGTCACGCACAGCGACAGGAACTGGCCTTCGGGCATGTCGTGGGTCTGGGCCGCGCGCCGGTCGATCCATCTGTTGGCGGTTTCGATCGTGATGCGCCCGCCGTCGGGCATCGCGTCTCTTGCATTGAGGCACAGGTTCAGCAGCGCGTTTTCGAGCTGCCCCGAATCGACCAGCGCGGGCCACAGGCCCGCCGCGCCGACAGCCTCGACCTTGATGCCCGGCCCGGCCGTGCGCTGGATCATATCGGTCATGCCGTTCACGAGCGCGTTGACATCCGTGGGCCGCGGATCGAGCGTTTGCCGCCGCGAAAACGCGAGCAGCCGGTGCGTCAGCGCCGCCGCGCGCCGCACCGCGCCTTGTGCCGCGACGACGTACTTGTCGACCTCGGCGATGCGCCCCTGGCTCAGCCGGATGCTCAGCAACTGCAGCGAGCCCGACACGCCCGCCAGCAGATTGTTGAAGTCGTGCGCGAGGCCGCCGGTGAGCTGGCCGACCGCTTCCATCTTCTGCGCCTGTCGCAGTTGCTCTTCCGCGCGCATCAGCTCCGCCGTGCGCTCCGCGACCCGCTGTTCGAGCGTTTCATTGAGCGAGCGCAGCGACGCGTCCGCGCGATCGCGTTCCTCCTCGGCGTGCTTGCGCGCCGAGATATCGCGAAACAGCACCGATACCTGCCGCAGGCTTGCCGGTTCGACGCGCGCCGCCGACACCTCGATGTGCCGTCCCGCTGTCAGAAAGTAGCGCTCGAATCGGGTTGGGACGCCGGTGAGCAACACGGTGCCGTAGAGTTCGATCCAGTGGTCGGCCTCGGTCGGATCGATCTCGCGCAGGGTCTTGCCCATCACGTCCGGAATGCCCGTATGCCGCTCGTATCCCGAGTTCGCTTCGACGTGAACATAGTCGCTGAGCGGTCCATGCGGGCCGTCGAAGAATTCGATGATGCAGAAGCCATCGTCGATTGCGTTGAAGAGCGCGCGATAGCGCGCCACGGCGGAGAGACGATGTGCGTCGGAATCGGGGACTTGGGTCATCGGAGGGAATACGGTTGATCGCGCGGCGAGAGCTACGGCAACCCTAGCACACGGCGCACCCGATAAAAACGTCTCGTGCGCGCGACGAACTTTCGTCCAGTCTTCCGCGGTATTTCAGGCGGGGCTCGCCAGCATCACCCGATTGCGGCCGCGTGCCTTCGCGTCGTAGAGCGCCTCGTCGGCGGCGCGGATGAGCGCGCTCACGTCGTCATCGCGCTCTGGTCGCCAGCTCGCGAGGCCGATGCTCGCCGTGACGCGGCCGAACTCGCTGCCCGCGTGCTCGATCGACAGATCGCTGATGGCCGCGCGAATCTTCTCCGCGATTTTCGCGGCGCCATCGGCGGGGGTGTCGGGCAACACGACGACGAATTCCTCGCCGCCATAGCGCGCGGCGGTATCGCCGGGCCGCCGGATGTTGTCGCCGATGCAGCGCGCGACGGCGGCGAGCGCATCGTCGCCGGCCTGATGGCCGTAGGCATCGTTGAACGCCTTGAAGCGATCGATATCGACGAACAGCAGGGAAAAGAGACTGCGCGTGCGACACGCCCTGCGCCATTCCTGATCGAGAATCTCGCCCAGCGTGCGGCGATTGTGCAGCCCGGTCAGTCCATCGGTGCGCGCGAGCAATTGCAGTTCCGATTCCGCGCGCATGCGCCTTCTGAATTGCGCGGCGAGCACGAACGACAACGCGATGAAGCCGGCCGCGAGCACGCCCATCGACGAACCGATGATGAGCGCGCGCCGCCGCCACGCCGCGTAAATGTCCTCTTCCCCTTCGGCCACCATGATGATCAGCGGCAGGCTCGGAAAGTTGCGGAAATAGTAGAGGCGGCGCCGGCCGTCGATCGACGATGTCTCCGTGAAGCTGCCCTGCTCGGCCGCGCGGAAGTGCCTGAAGGTGTCGGCCTTGCTGATGTCGCGGCCGATCACGAGCGGATCGAAGGGTTGACGCATGATCATCACGCCGTCGTGATTGATCAGCGACACGGCGCCGTGCGGCCCGAGCGAAAGACCCGCGAAAAGATTGCGAAAGTATTCGAGGTTGATGGAGAGCATCGCGACGCCCGCGAACGAGCCGTCGGGATGCGACAGCCTGCGGCTGAGCGCGATACTGGGCGCGCCGCCGCGCAGTCGCGACGTGTAAGGGCTGCTGAGATAAAGCCCTGTGTCGGGGTTGTCGCGCTGAACCGTGAAGTAACGGCGGTCGGCAAAGTTACCCGCTCTGGGCGGCACGCTGCCGGAATCGATGACGATTTTGCCGGTCTCGTCGAGCACGAGGATCGAGCCCAGATCGCGGGCGGTCGCGGCCCGGTCGAACAGCACGTCGTTGCGCAGCCGGGGCGACAGGTTGATCACATCGTCGCGCTGTACGCCCTCGACGACGGCTTGCAGCGACAGCTCGTACAACTCGAAATTACGCTCGATATCGCGTTCGGCGAGCAGCGCCAGATTGCGCGACGTGTCGCGCGCGCGATCGAGCGCATCGACTCTGCCCTGATACAGAACCAGCGCGCATAGCCCCATCATGACGAGCGCGATGAGCGTGCCGCACAGCACGATGACGTTCGGCGTCGATGTTCGCGCGCGCGGCGGCGGCTGCGTGTTGAGACTCGGGTTGTAGATTTTTTCGGTTGCCACTATTTGGGTGTCCCCGGAATCCTGACTCGCGAGTTTTTGTTTGCTCTGAACGGTCCTCGGTCAGCGAGCAGGTCGTTATTCTCTCCTATTTGTCTGATTCAGGTGTGGGGAAGGGATTTTGGACGCATCGCAATACAAACCAACGCTATCTCAACGACGCCCCTCCGCCCTCTTGAGCCTGCCGCTGTAATGCCGCTCGCGCGAAACGCGGATCGCCGTGTCGAAGTCCGGTTCCGTCGCGAGATGCTTGTGATCCACGCTGACGAGCCATCCTTGCGCAGAACGGCACCAGCGGATTCGGCCTTCGTCGTAGAGTTCGGAGAACCAGCGCCAGAGCGTCGCGTCCTCCTTGTCGGCGAGCTTGGCCGCGTCGCTTCGCACCTTGTCTTGAATGATCGCCAGCATGGTTGTCGTGGCCTCAGGCCAGTTCGTTCGCGAGTTCCGGCACGAGCGTGAAGAGATCGCCGACGAGACCGTAGTCGGCCACGCTGAAAATCGGCGCTTCCGGGTCTTTGTTGATCGCGACGATGACCTTCGAATCCTTCATGCCGGCCAGATGCTGAATCGCGCCCGAAATGCCGACCGCCACGTACAGTTGCGGCGCGACGATCTTGCCGGTTTGACCGACCTGGTAATCGTTCGGCACATAGCCCGCATCGACTGCTGCGCGCGATGCGCCCAAGGCCGCGTTGAGTTTGTCGGCGAGCGGTTCCAGCGTCTTCGTGTAGTTCTCGCCGCTGCCCAGCCCACGTCCACCCGACACGATGATGTGCGCGCTCGTCAGTTCCGGACGATCGAGCTTCGTCACTTCACGGCTCACGAACTGCGAGATGCCTGCGTCGGCTGCGGCTTCGATCTTTTCGATCTGAGCGTTACCGCCTTCGGCCGCAACCGGATCGAAACCCGTCGCGCGAACGGTGACGACCTTGATCGAATCGCTCGATTGCACCGTTGCAATGGCGTTGCCCGCGTAGATCGGACGCTCGAAGGTATCGGCGCTATCGACGGCGGTGATATCGCTGATCTGCGCGACATCGAGATGTGCGGCGATACGCGGCGCGATGTTCTTACCGTAAGCCGTCGCGGGCGCGAAGATGTGCGAATAGTCCTTCGCGATGTTCAGTACCGTGCCTTCGATGTTTTCAGCCAGGCCGTCCGCGAGTTGAGGCGCATCGGCGAGAAGCACTTTCGAAACGCCCGCGATCTTCGCCGCTGCATCCGCCGCGCCCTGCGCGTTCGAACCTGCGACCAGCACATGCACATCGCCGCCAACCTTCGCCGCCGCTGCAACCGTGTTGAGCGTCGCTGCCTTGATCGACGCGTTGTCGTGCTCCGCAATAACGAGAGTCGTCATCAGATTACCTTCGCTTCGTTCTTCAGTTTTTCGACCAGCGTCTTCACGTCCGGCACCGTAATGCCCGCGCTGCGTTTCGACGGCTCGACAACTTTCAGCGTCTTCAGACGCGGCGTAACATCGACGCCCAGATCGGCGGGCTTCACCGTCGTCAGCGTCTTCTTCTTCGCCTTCATGATGTTCGGCAGCGTCACGTAGCGCGGCTCGTTCAGGCGCAGATCAGTGGTGACCACAGCGGGAAGTTGCAAAGAAAGCGTTTCTGCGCCGCCATCGACTTCGCGCGATACAGTCGCCTTGCCATCCGAGACCACGACTTTCGAAGCGAAAGTCGCCTGCGGCAGACCTGCCAATGCAGCAAGCATCTGACCGGTCTGATTCGAATCATCGTCGATAGCCTGCTTGCCGAGAATCACGAGTTCGGGCTTCTCCTGATCGACGAGCGCCTTCAACAACTTCGCGACGGCCAGAGGCTGCAAGTCCTCCGACGTCTCCACCAGCACAGCGCGATCCGCGCCGATGGCCAGCGCGGTACGCAACGTCTCCTGACACTGCGTCACACCGCACGACACAGCGATAACTTCCGTCGCAACACCTGCTTCCTTCAATCGCACAGCTTCTTCGACGGCAATCTCATCAAACGGATTCATCGACATCTTCACGTTGGCGATATCGACGCCCGTGTTATCCGACTTCACCCGGACCTTCACGTTGTAGTCGACCACGCGCTTTACAGGCACAAGTATCTTCAAATCCATCTCCCGGTTCGTTTTTGCATGACACGCGCTCAAGCCAGCGAAGCGCGCCCCAGTTCGATATATCGGGCGAGATGATGATCTTCATCGCCCAGTTGATGATCGATCATCACGAGCCGCTTCGCGTAATGCGCGAGCGGCAACTCCCACGTCATGCCGATCCCGCCATGCATCTGAATCGACTCTTCCGCGACACGCGCGCCGATGCGCCCGATCGAATACTTCGCCGCCGACAAGGCGCGTTCACGCGCGACGCCCGATTCACCGACCGCCGCCGCCGCATTGATCGCCGCCGAGCGCGCCTGCTCGATTTCGAGCAGGACATCGGCCATGCGATGCTGCAGCGCCTGAAACGCGCCGATGGGCGCGCCGAACTGCTTACGCGTGCGCAGATATTCGAGCGTGTGCTCCTTCGCGACATCCATCGCGCCGACCGCTTCCGACACGAGCGCGACGAGTCCATAGCCGAGCGCATGCGTGAGCACGGCGTAGCCATCGCCTTCCGTGCCGACGAGCGCATCGGCTTCGAGTCTGACGTTATCGAGCGACACCTCCGCGGCCCGTCCGCCATCGATCTTGCGATAGCCGCGCACATCGACGCCCGCTGCATCGCGCGGCACCACGAAGAGCGAAATGCCCGCTTCGTCATGATCGCCGCCCGATGTGCGCGCCGACACGAGCAACACATCCGCATGCTCGCCCTGCTGCACGACGCCCTTCGCGCCGTTCAGCAACCAGCCGTCGCCGAGCCGCGTGGCGCGTGTGCTCACGCGTGCACGTTCGTAATGCGAGCCGGGTTCGTCGTGCGCGAATGCCGCGATCGTCGCGCCTTCGATCATCTTCGCGATGATCCCGCGCTGCATATCGCTGCCGGCATATGCGAGCGCACGTCCGACGATCAGCGCATCGAGAAACGGTTCGACGACGAGCCCTCGCCCGAGCGCTTCGAACACGACGCTCACATCGAAGCCATCGCCGCCGAACCCGCCGGCCGCTTCATCGAAGAACGCGCCAATGATGCCGAGCTCGCAGAACCGCAGCCACATATCGCGGCTATATCCTTCTTCGGAACGCGCGATCTTGTCTCGCGCATCGAACCGATATTGCTCGGCGACGAAGCGGTTCAGCGAATCCGCGAGCATCCGCCGGTCTTCCGTGTGCTGGAAATTCATCGTGCGACTCCTTTAAAGCCCGAGCATCATCTTCGAGATGATGTTCTTCTGTATTTCGTTGGAGCCGCCGAAGATCGACAGCTTGCGATTGTTGAAGTACTGCGCCGCCGCGTTGGACGCCTCGTCGTCGCATTCGTCTTCGATGAATTGCTGCGCATACGGACCCATCGCGCGACGCATCAGCGACGAGATCTCCTGACGGATTTCGGTGCCGCGAATCTTGAGCATCGAGCTTTCTGCGCCCGGCACGCCGCCGCCCGCAACCGCCGCGAGCACGCGCAGATTCGTCGTCTTCATGTTCTCCAGATCGATCTCGACACGCGCAAGCCGCGCGGCGAACAAGGGATCGTCGATGAGCGCGCGGCCATTGCCTTGCAGCTTGCTCGCCGCCGCCTTGAGCCGGCCCAGCGCCGCCACCGAGAAGCCCACGCCCGCGATGTTCGTGCGCTCGTACGTCAGCAGATACTTCGCATAGGTCCAGCCCTTGTTCTCCTCGCCGACGAGATTGGCGGCAGGCACGCGCACATCGGTGAAGAACACTTCATTGACTTCGTGCTCGCCATCGAGCGTGATGATCGGACGCACTTCGACGCCCGGCGTGTTCATGTCGATCAACAGGAAACTGATGCCCTCCTGCTTGCGCACATCCTGCGCCGTGCGCACGAGGCAGAAGATCATGTTCGCGTAGTGCGCGAGCGTGGTCCACGTCTTCTGGCCATTGACGATGTAATACGTCTCGCCGTTCTCGATCGTGCGCACGGCTGTCGTGCGCACCGATGCCAGATCCGAGCCCGCGCCCGGTTCCGAATAACCCTGACACCACCAGTCGGAGCCATCGAGAATGCGCGGCAGCCAGTGACGCTTTTGCGCTTCGCTGCCGTACTTGATGAGCACCGGCCCGAGCATGTTCACGCCGAAGGGCACGATACGCGGCGCGCCCGCAATCGCGCATTCGTTCTCGAAGATGAACTTCTGTATCGCGGTCCAGCCGGGTCCGCCGTATTCCTTCGGCCAGTGATTCGCGAGCCAGCCCTTCGCGTTGAGAATGCCGTGCCATTGCGCCATGTCGCCGCGCGTGAGGCGCTTGCCGGTATGCACTTTTTGCGCGATGCCTTCCGGCAAGGACGTGCGCAGGAAGTCCAGCACTTCGGTGCGAAACGCCTCTTCTTCTGCGGTGAATTTCAGATCCATGACTGCGGTTCCATGAAGAGTTTGACGAAGCCCACGGCTCAGGCTGTCTGATTGATGCTCGCGAAGTTCCTGCCGCGCGCGACCAGATCGACGATCAATGGCGACGCGCGCCAGAAGAGCGGATCTTCCTTCGCGAATTCGCGGATATCGTTGAGGACAGTGTCGAGGCCGACGCTATCGGCGTAATGCATCGGGCCGCCGCGATAACGCGGAAAGCCGAAGCCGTGCATCAACGTGGCATCGACATCAAGCGGACGCTGCGCGATACCTTCATGCACGATATTCGCGCCTTCGTTGATCATCGCGGCCATGTAGCGGCGCACGATCTGCTCGTCGTCGAACGTGCGCGGCTCGACGCCCGCACGCACGCGCTCGGCATCGATGATCGCTTCGACTTCCGTATCCGGCGTGCCGGTACGCGCGCCGTCTTCATAGCGATAGAAGCCGCGTCCCGTCTTCTGGCCGAACCAGCCGCGCTCGCATAGCTCATCGCCGATGCGCACATAACGCGCGTTCGGATCGCGCGTCGCGGCGCGGCGCTTGCGCGCGGCCCAGCCGATATCGCCGCCCGCGAGATCGATGACCTGATACGGTCCCATCGGAAAGCCGAAGTCGCGCACAGCCTTGTCGATCCGATACGGCGACGCGCCGTCTTCCATCAGATGATCCGCTGCCGCGCGATACACCGCGAGCATGCGATTGCCGATGAAGCCGTCGCACACGCCCGCGCGCACCGCGACCTTCCTGAGCTTCTTCGCAAGCTCGAAACCCGTCGCGACGACATCGGCGGCGACACGCGCGGGCACGACCACTTCGAGCAGCTTCATGATGTTCGCGGGCGAGAAGAAATGCAGACCGAGCACGTCTTGCGGACGCGAGATGCTCGCCGCGATGTCGTCGATGTCGAGATAGGACGTGTTGGTCGCGAGCACCGCGCCGGGCTTGCATACGCGATCGAGTTCTGCGAACACGGCCTTCTTCACGGCCATGTCCTCGAACACGGCTTCGATGACGAGATCGGCATCGGCGAGCGCATCGTAGGTCGTGTCGCCATTGAAGCGCTGCAGCGCGCTCGCCTTCGTTTCGGGCGTCATGCGGCCTTTCGCGATCAGGCCGTCGTAGACCTTTTCGACATGCGCGCGGCCGCGTTCGAGCGATGCGTCGTCGCGTTCGATCATCGTCACCGAAAGACCCGCATCCAGCAGCGCCACCGCGATGCCCGCGCCCATCGTCCCGCCGCCGATCACGCCGACTACGCGAATCGCGCGCGGTTTCGCGTCGCGCGTTTCGGGCGACTTCTGCGCCTCGCGCTCGGCGAAGAAGGCGTGCACGAGTCCGCCGCGCTGCGGACTCTCGCGGCATTCGAGGAAGCGCTCGCGCTCGAAGCGCAGGCCTTCGTCGAACGGCAGATTCAAGGCCGCTTCCACGCATTCGACGATCTTCAGCGGCGACAGCAACCCCCGCGATTTCTTCTGCGTGTCGGTGCGCGCGGCGGCGATCGCGGCGGCGCTGGCTTCCTTGTCCGCGAGACCGCGCGCGTTCTTCGTGCGGCGCGGCGCGGCCTGCGTCGCGAGCAGTTCGTGCGTGTAGGCGAGGCCTTCGGCGAAGACGTCATCGCTCTGGCCGACGCGATCGACGAGACCGAGGCGCAGCGCTTCCTGCGCGCCGGCATGACGGCCGCTCAGCATCAGCGACAACGCCGCCTGCGCGCCGATCAGACGCGCCGAGCGCTGCGTGCCGCCCGCGCCGGGCAGAAGGCCCAGTTGCACTTCGGGCAGACCGAGCTTCGCGCCCTCGACGGCGATCCGGTAATGCGACGCCAGCGCGACCTCCAGCCCGCCGCCGAGCGCCGCGCCGTGAATCGCCGCGACGACCGGCTTGCTGCAAGCCTCGATGCGATTGCACACCTCGGGCAGCGAGGGCGGCACCGCGGGCTTGCCGAACTCGCGGATATCCGCGCCGGCGATGAAGTTGCGGCCCGCGCCCACGATCAGCACCGCGCGCACGGCGGCGTTCGCATCGGCGGTTTCGATCGCATCGATGAGGCCGCGCCGCACGTCGGCATTGAGCGCGTTAACGGGCGCGTGATCGATCGTCACGACGAGGACGCTGCCACGCAAGGCGTGCTGGACAGCTGCGGTTTCGGGCGCGCTCGAAAGCGTCATGGATGGCGACTCCGGTTGAGTATGTGCAAGCATTCTCGCGGGGACAAGCTTCCTTGACAATTACAGCGGCCATTGACAGACTGTCAAATCGCATTTGACAATCGGACGTACCGTGGACGTCAACGAACTCACGCTGCTGGTCGAAATCCTCGATGCGGGCAACCTCAGCGAAGCGGCGCGCCGCCTGAAAATGAGCCGCGCCAATGTCAGCTATCACCTGAATCAGCTTGAAAAGTCGGTCGGCCTGCAGCTCGTGCGGCGGACTACGCGCCGTGTCGAGCCGACCGAACTCGGCCTCGAACTCTACGAGCATGGCCGGTCAATCAGGAACGCGCTGCTCGCGGCGCAGGAATCGGTGTCGACGTTGGGGCAAAGGCTGCAGGGACGCGTGCGGCTATCGGTGCCGAGCGGCTACGGGCAGCTTGTGATGTCGGAGTGGCTGATCGCGTTCAAGCGCGAGTATCCGGATATCGTGCTCGACGTGATGTTCGAGAATCGCGTCGAGGATCTGCTGCGCGATGAAGTCGATATCGCTGTGCGCGTGATGCCAGAGCCGCCGCCGAGTCTCGTCGCGCGCGACATGGGGCCGGTGCGTTACGTCGCGTGCGCATCGTCCGGTTATGCCGATGCGCACGGCATGCCGACGCGGCTCGAAGAACTCGGCGTCGTGCCGGTGATCACCGCGTCGGTGGTCGGCAAGCAGACGCGCGTGGCCGCCTATCTCGACGACGAGCGTCACGAAGTGCTGCTGGAGCCGAGCGTGATCTCGGAGAACTTTCTGTTTCTGCGCGATGCGATTCTCGCGGGTCTGGGCGTCGGGATCGTGCCGGATTACGTCGTGGCGGACGACATGCGGCGCGGCGAGGTCGTCACCGCGCTCGATGAATGGCGGCTCAGCATCTTCGGCACGCATATGTACATGCTGTATATGCCGAACCGGCATCATACGCGCGCGACGCTGGCGTTTATCGAGTTCATGCTGGATCGGTCGCGGAAGGCGGGACGCGGACGGCTTCTTCCAGGCACGCACTAACCGAAACGTGCGCGGTCAATAGCCACCGAAAAGTCGGTCTCGCGCATCAGCGATCAGGCCGCGGAATTCGGCAAGCGAACCGATCCTCTTGCCAAGCGCGCCGGCCGGGATGGCTGCCATTGCCGGCGTGTCCAGAAAACAATCTTCACCGTCGATCACGAAGCTCGGGAGCAGATCGGATGGTGTACCTGAATAGCCCAGGACTTTCGAGCGTCGTAGAGGAATCACCACGCGAGTGGGCAGGCTCCCGACATGATCGCTTTGCAAGTCGACCACGTAAGGCGTGCTTTTCCGCGAATCTTCGTTGGGATTGATGTAAAGGTCAAAACGGGCCATTTAAAACGTCCGATACTTCGCCAGAGGCAGGCCTTCGCGTTCTACCATCACGGTATACGCCTTGACGAGTTCGGCATTCTGTTCTGCCCACTGGCGGGCCTCAACTTCCTGAACCTCTTCACGCAACCCTCTCTCGCTCGCGCGGGAAACATTGACGTTCAGTTCCTTCGCACGCTCCAACAAATCCGAGGGTAGCGAAACATTGGTCGGCTTGCGCGAGACCTTTAAGCCCTTCTCAGGCTGGCTTGCCGAGGCAAGCTCGGTGCGCGCTGCGAGTGCGCGAATCATGTTCATCTCCTATGCGCATAGACTATGTGCATAGTATCTCACACTGCTTGCTGCGGCGTCACCCATGCCGCCCCCGCTCCGCGAACCATATCGCCACCGACATCAACCCAATCCCCGCCATCTGCACGCCGCTCAGACGCTCGTCGAAAACCATCCAGTCGATGACGATCGCCACCGCTGGATAGACGAACTGAAACACCGCGATGCGCGCGGTATCGAGCCGCGCCATGCCGATATACATCAGCGTGTACGCGAGGCCCGTGTGGATCAGCCCGAGGCCCGCCAGCCAAGCCCACGACATGCCCCACGCGGGCCAGCCATGCTGCATCGGCCAGACCCACAGCAGCATCGTGCCGACACCGCACTGCCACCACGCGAGAATGCCGGCGGGCATGTCGCGCAGACGTTTCGCGATGATCGTCACGCACGCCATGCACAGCGAGCCCGCCAGACACGCGGCAACGCCCAGCCAGTATCCCGGCTGCAGCGCGCCGCCCGCCGCATGCTCGACGATGCCCGTCGCCAGCACGAGCCCGCACATCGCAAGCGAAACCGCAGCGACGCGCAGCCCGCCGATCGCTTCTTTCAGCCACAACGCGGCGAATAAAAGTACCCACATCGGCTGCACATGGAACAGCACAATCGCGACGCCCGCCGATATCCGCTCGACCGCGCCGAAGAACAAGGCCCAGCTCAGGACCATCAGCATGCTGGCCGCCAGCACCCACGGGCCGTTGGCTCGCGTGAGAAGCAGAGCGCGCGTTTGCCGCCGAGCGATCACCCAGACGCTCATGCCCAACAGCCCGAATGCGCAGCGAAACCACGTCGCGGTCAGCGGATCGGCGTTTGCTTCGTGCAGAAACACGCCGATCGTGCCGAGCAGCGCGCAGCCGGCGATGAACGGCCACGCGCCTGCCGTGCGTCGAGCCTCGCCCTGCGCAACGAAAGATGATGAGTTCGTGTTCATGACCGCAGTGTGTGCCGCGACGCATCGAACGAAAAGCGCATAATTCGAACTTCATCCATTCGATTTTCGAAAGCGACCTGAAGCCGATGAAACATCACGATCTGCAAACGGACTGGCTCAAGTGCTTCGTCGCCGTCGTCGACGCGGGGTCGCTGTCGAGCGCGGCCAGTGAAGTGCATCGCTCGCAATCGGCGGTGAGCATGCAGTTGAAGAAGCTCGAAAGTGCGCTTGGGCTGCGGCTAGTCGAGCGCGGCTCGCGCACGCTCGCACTGACTCACGACGGACAGACATTGCTCGGATATGCGCGACGCATCCTCGATCTGCACGCGGAAGCTCAGGTCGCGCTGCAGGGCGAGCAACTCACCGGCCGCGTGCGGCTCGGCGTGCCCGACGACTACGCGGCAAAATATCTGACGCCCGTGCTCAAACGCTTTGCGCCGCGCCACAGCGGCGTCGAAATCGAGCTGATCTGCGAACAATCGACGTCGCTCATTCCGCGTGTCGCGAATGGCGAGCTCGACATCGCGCTCGTGTCACGCGACCACGGCCGGCGTGGCACGTCGCTTTTTCATGAGCCGATGGTCTGGGTCGGCGCCGCGCAGTTCGAGTTATGGCGGCGCGATCCTTTGCCGATCGCCGTCTACGAAAGCACGAGCCTCGCGCGGCGCAGTGCGATTCATTCGCTCGCGCAACAGGGACGCAGATATAAGGTGGTCTATAACAGTTCGAGTCTCGCCGGGCAGATCGCCGCCGTCGAAAGCGGCCTGGCCGTGGCGGCGCTGACGCAATGCAGCGCGCCGGAACATTTGCGGATTCTGGGCCGCGAAGAAGGTCTCGGGCCGCTCGAACCGATGGAAGTCGCCGTGTACCGCAGCCGCGATTCGCGCGGCTCCAAAGCCGTCGATAGTCTGCACAGCCTGCTCGTGAAGACGCTGCGGCAATCCGCGTCAGTCTGAGCGATGCCGATGTGACGCGATCCCCTCGATCTCGACGAGCAGATCGCTGCGGCAGATATCGACGTTCAGATAGCGAACGCTCGCGTCCGGATGAAACGTGGCCTGCGCCAGTTTCATCACGCGCGGCAAATCCGCCGCATGCCGGTAGTACACCTTGATCTGGTCGAGTTCGCGCAGCGTATAGCCGCCACGCGAACCCTGCGCTTGCAGATTCTCCGAGCCGATCAGGTGCGCGATATTGCCGGTCGCCACGCTCCACTGCTTGTCGAGATCGCCTTCGTGCACGGTCTCGTGTCCGAGAATGCTGGCCGTGCCGGATACGAAGAGCGTGTCGCGCAATTGCGTGCCGCGCGCGAAGCTCGGCGATTTCGGACCGTAACGCTGCGGATACTCGTACGCGGGCGTCTGGCGCGAGTTCTCGATATGGCGTATCGGACTTTCGCGGCACGCCAGAAAATAGAAGCCGACGCCATCGCCCCATGTACCGATGCCCGTCGCCGCCGGCATGCCCGACGCGTGAGCATAGTCCTGCTCGAATGCGACAGCGCGCCCACGGCAGAAATCGCGATACACCTCAAGCCCTTCCTGATTCGCGCCGTTGATGTGCGGAATGAAGTTCCACATGCGGAAAATCTTCGGGAACTTCAGTTCGCCAACGAGCGCGAACGCATGGCCATAGGTTTGACGCGTGGCTTCGGTGTAGCGGTCGGAAACGGGGATGAAACCCGCGCAAAACAGGAACTCGTCGTCGTGCGCGAAGACGAGATCGTTGAAGCTGCCGCTGCGGATCGGTCCGGCGCTCGTCCAGATTTCGGCGAAGCCGTCGCGCGCGTCGTCGCACATCCCGAGGTGCAGCGTGGGCACGCCGTTCTCGATGCACGGCGCGCCGCTCGCATCACTGAAGACGATGCGAGCGAGCAAGTCCTCGCCGCATGGGGCGTCGATAGCGATGAAGCGGGACTCGATCGTCGCGGTCATCGATTATTCATCGGCCTGATCGCCGAACAGGTCCGCAGTCGCGACCCGATCCTGCAAGGGCGGCAACGCGCCGCTGCGCACCTGTTCGAGGACGGCCGGCGGCAGCCAGGTTTCTTCCATGGCGCTGATGCCGTTCTCGATCATCTGCTGGAGGAAGAACGATTGCTTGCGCCCCGTCACTTCCGCCAAGAGTCGCAGCCGTTGCTCGAATTGTGGATCGACCCGCACTGCGACCACCTTCAGCTTGTTTTCGGCGGTCCTTCTCACTGCATGCTCCTGTCACGTTCGTGCGCGCCGCAAGCGGGCGCGCGCATGCGGTGCTTATACCACAGCTCATCTACGGCACGACCGTGCGCGGCGCTGAAGCACGTGCGTGCTACCATCGAAACGGCGTATCGCTCGCGTCCGACAAGACCCGCGCACGCCTTACACAGCGTCATGAACGAATCAGAAGAACACTCCGGACTCGGCACCGCAGAGCCGTTGCCTTCCCTTCCTCCGCTCGACTTTCGCGCCGCGCGCAGGCGGCTCTTCGCCGCGCTCATCGCGTCCATCGTCATCCCGTTCGCGTTTTTCTGCCTGTACGGCTACTACACCTATGAACGCGCGCTCAGCGAAACGGGCCAGTCGCTCGAACGGCTGGTGCGCATCATCGACGAAAAAGCGAACACGGTGCTCAGCATCAACCGCGAGTTGATTGCGCGCATCGACGAGATGCTCGGCAATGGCGACGAGGACTTCATCGCGCGCAGTCAGCCCGAACTGCACGACAAGCTCGCGCATCTCGCACAGAGCCACGCGCAGATCGCCGCGCTGTCCGTGCTCGACAGTCACGGCAGGCTCATTCTCAGCAGCCGCTTTTTTCCGGCGCCGAACGTGTCCATCGCCGATCGCGCCGATTTCATCGCGACGCGCGACACGCGTTCGACGTTCCACGTCTCCATGCCCGAGCGCGGGCGCGTGAAGAACACCGACATCATCAATACGCTGAGCGCGCGCTTCGCGAACGACGGGCGCTTTCTCGGCGAGATTTCGATCTCCGTGCGGCGCGATTATCTGATCGGCTTCTATCGCGAACTCGCCGCGCGCGATCCCGCGCTCACGCTCGCGCTGCATCGCGACGACGGCGCCGTGCTCGCGCGTTATCCGCCTGCGTCCGTGCCCAATCCGCCCGATCGCCATCTCGTGCTCGCCGACGCATTCGCGCAAGGCAAGCCAACGGGCCTCATGCGTTACCTGTCGCCGCTCGACGACGACGAAAAGCTCGCCGCCTGGCGGCGCGTCGGCGACTATCCGGTCTATGCCGCCGCGGGCTTCTCCATCCACGACATACGGCTCGCATGGTGGCGGCGGGATGTATCGATTGCATCGATTGGGCTGATTCCGTGCATCGCGCTGTGGGTGCTGATCGGCTTCTCGCTGCGCCGCCTCAAGGCCGAAGAAGCGGCGTGGCATAACTGGCGCGGCGAACTCGCGCTGCGCCGCTCGGCCATCGCCGCGACGAGGCGATTGCAGCGCATGGGCGCGCTCGGCACGCTGGTTGCGAATGTCGCGCACGACTTCAATAATCTGCTGATGGTCGTCACGGCCAACATGGAGATGGCGCGGCGCAAGGGCTTCAATGACCTCGAAAAAGAAGTCAGCGCGGTGGAGCGCGCATCGACCAATGCGCAATCGCTCGCGCGTCGTCTTCTGAGCGTCGCGCGCCGTCAGCCGTTGCAGATGCAGGTCATACGGCTCGATCGCTGGATGGCGGAATCGGAGCCGCTCGTACGCGCGTCCGTGGGCGACAAGGTGACGCTCGGCACGCGTGTATCGGATGCGACGTGGCCCGTGCGCGTCGATGCGACCGAACTGACATCGGCGCTCATCAACATCGCCGTGAATGCGAAAGACGCGATGCCCAATGGCGGCGATTTTCAGATCGCATGCAGCAACGTGCGCTATGCGGAAGCGCACGACGGTCTCGGCGCCGGCGATTATGTCGTGATCTCGTGCAGGGACAGCGGCATGGGCATGCGGCCCGATGTCGCGAGGCAGGCGTTCGAGCCGCTTTTCACGACCAAGGGCGCGGGCGCCGGCACGGGGCTCGGCCTCGCGCAAGTGCTGGCGATGGCCGAACAGGCGGGCGGCACCGCGCGCGCGAATTCGGCGTGGGGCTTCGGCACGACCATCGATATTTATTTGCCGCACTGGACCGGCGAAGCCGAAGCGCTCGCAGAGGCGCCGCCTGTCGAGGCCATCGAACACACCGCGCTTTCGTCCACCGTGCTCCTCGTGGAAGACAACGAGGAAGTCGCGGCCGGACTATGCGCCGTGCTCGACGTGCTCGGCTGGCAGACGCGTCACGCAGCGTCCGGCGATGCCGCGAAGCAGATGCTCGAAGCGGGAAACGCGTTCGATCTCGTGCTCTCCGACATTCAGATGCCCGGTAATTACGACGGCATCAAGCTCGCGGAATGGATCAAGACGACGCGCCCGACGCAGCCGGTCACGCTGATGACGGGCTACGCCGATCAGCTCGACGAGGCGCGCCGCACGGGCTTTGCGATTCTCGCGAAGCCTTTCAATATCGACGATCTTCAGCGGCTGCTCAACGGTCTCTCGATGCGCGCCGCGAAGTGAGTTCGATCAACGCGTTTCGCGCCACGCGCCGAATTGCGCGATATCTTCGAGCGACAGGCGCGCACGCGGCGCGAGCTCACGCTCGGCCAACGATGCAGGCAGCGCGCGGGCGTCGCCATGATGCGCAATGGAAATCACCGAGAGCGCCGTGAAGCGCTCCGGGATATCGAACGTTTGTTTGAGGCCGTTCGCGTCGAATCCGCCCATCGCGTGTGCGGCGAGTCCCTGCGCGTGCGCCTGAAGCAAGAGCGCCATCGCGGCCGCGCCCGCATCGTAGGCTGCGCTCGCGTTGATCTCGCCTTTCGCGTTCAGCGTGTCCGCGAGCACCGCGATCAGCACTTGCGCATTCGCATTCCATGATCGATTGAACGGCACGAGCAATTCGAATGCGCGCGCGAAGGCATCGGCATCCTGCGCCTTCTCGAACACGACGAAGCGCCAGGGCTGCACGTTATACGCCGACGGCGCCCAGCGCGCCGCTTCCAGCAACGCGACCACCTGCGCATGCGCGACGGCGCGATCCGCATAAGCGCGCGGGCTCCATCGTCCCGCGATCAGCGGATGAATGGCGATATCGGTAGGAGCGGGTCGATGTGTCATGAATGAATCGAATAATAATTTAGTCATAAAACGCGATGACGCGCGCCCGGATGCGTTTCGTTGAGACGCGGCCCGCGCCCGGCAAAGAGCTTTTCGCGCAACGTGCCCTCGGCATACGCGGTGCGATAACGTCCGCGACTCTGCAATTCCGGCACCACGAGATCGACGAACGATTGCAGGCTTTCCGGCATCACGAGCCTTCGCAGATTGAAGCCATCGACGCCGGTTTCATCGGCCCACGCGATCAGTTGATCCGCGACCTCGCGTGGATCGCCGACGATGAACGGCCCGCGCCCGCCGATCTGATCGAAGCGCGTCATGTCGCGCGGCGTGATCGGACGGCCCGCGCGTTTCGTGAGATTCTCGACCGTCGATTGCAGCGCGTTGCTCTTCACATAGCGAATCGGCTCGTCGATGCCGAGCGCCGCGAAGTCGATGCCCGTCCATCCCGAGACAAGCGTGAGCTGCCCGAGCACATCGACGTATTCCGCGTATTCGGCGTGCAGTTCGCGCGCCTCCTTCGACGTGCGCGCGACGACCACTGTCGCGCCGAGATACAGCAGGATGTCGTCGGCGGCGCGGCCGGCATCGAGCGCATGTTGACGGATATCGCGCGCGGCCTGCGCGACGATCGCGGGCGTCTGTCCTTCGAGGAACACGCATTCGGCATGCTTGCCCGCGAACGCCTTGCCACGTCCCGACGCGCCCGCCTGATACAGCACCGGCGTGCGCTGCGGCGACGGATCGGCGAGATTGAAGCCATCGACTCGGTAATACGGCCCTTCGTGCCGCACACGGCGAATGCGCGACGGATCGGTGTACTGACCCGTGCGCCTGTCACGCACGACGGCGCCATCGGCCCAGCTTCCTTCCCATAGCTTGTACACGGCTTCCAGAAAGTCCTCGCCCGCCGCATAACGTTCATCGTGCTCGCGCGCCGTATCGAGGCCCATGCCGCGCGCCGCGCTCTCCAGATAACCGGTGACGACGTTCCACCCCGCGCGCCCGCCGGTCAGATGATCGAGCGTGGAAAAGCGCCGCGCGAACTGATACGGATGCTCATACGTGAGGTTCGCCGTCACGCCGAAGCCGAGATGTTTCGTCGCGTACGCCATTGCGGGCACGGTCAGCATCGGATCATGCGATGGCGATTGCGCCGCGGAATGGTGCGTCGCATCGGTGTTGCCGCCGTAGACATCGTAGATGCCGAAGACATCGGCGAGAAACACGCCGTCAAAGAGACCGCGCTCGGCGGTCTGCGCGAGATCGACCCAGTAAGCGAGCGTGTTGTGCTCCGTCGAGCGGTCTCGCGGATGCCGCCAGAAGCCCGCCCACGAATGCGCAGGCGCGTTCATGTGAAACGCGTTGAAGTGGATGTGCCTGCTCATGTGCGCAATGCGTCGCCGGATATGCCGAAGAAAAATCATAAGAGCGATGTCCTTCGGCACAAACCAATTTACGCTGCTAAGCAAATGAATACGTTTCGCACATACGCAGCTATTCAAAGCATCGAATCGTTCGAAAGCATCGCTGAAAAGATCGGTTTGTGACGACTGTGCGCGCGACGAAGATAAGTTTCTTTTCTCTGACGTCGAGGCGCGCACATCATGAGTTCGACTTTCGAAGATCGCGTCTATTGGGTGACGGGCGCATTCGGCGCATTGGGCGCGGCCACGGTAAAGCGTCTCGCGGATGCGGGCGCGCACGTGATCGCGTCGTCACGCAACGTCGATACGGAACGCTTCGCCGATGCGCCGCGCGTCGTGCCGCTTTCCGTCGATGTCGCCGACGATCACAGCGTGCGTTCCGCGTTCTCGCATATCGAAGAGCGCTTCGGTCGTCTCGACGGGCTCGTCACGAGCACGAATGTCGCCGCGTTCGGCGACTTTCTCGATCTCACCGATGACGACTGGCAACGCGTCATCGACGCCAAGCTGCTCGGCTCCGTGCGTCCGATCCGCGCCGCGCTGCCACGCTTCATCGAACAGGGACGCGGCGCGATCGTCGCGATCAGCGGACGTGGCGGCATCGCGCCGCCGCCGAATCACTTTCCCGGTTCGAGCGTGAATGCGGCGCTCGATCTGCTCGTGCAAGGGCTCGGACGCAAATACGGACCGCAGGGCGTGCGCGTGAACGCGGTCGCGCCCGGTCCGATCCGCTCGCCGCGCTTCGATGCGATGGCGACCGCGCAAGCAGGCGACGAGCTCACGCGCCTCACCGCGCTCGACGGCCCCGGAACGCCCGAGGACGTCGCGGCGGCGGTCGCCTATCTGCTTTCCGACGACGCGCGCTTCGTCACCGGCACGCGGCTTTATGTCGACGGCGGCGGGCCGCCCTACGCCTGATGCCATCTTCCTGACTACGCACAAAGGATTCATCGCCCATGCCTCGCTTCGTTTCTCCCGCGCAATTGCGCACGCTCATCGCTCAACGTTCCGAACTCGCCGTGCTCGACGTGCGCGAGGAAGGCGTGTCGGCAAGAAGGCGTCTTTTCTATTCGTCGGTCGCGCCGGTCGGCCGGCTCGGGCTCTTGATCGAACGGCTCGTGCCACGGCGCGGCACGCCTGTCGTTCTCGTCGATACGAACGGCGAGCACACGCCGCGCGCCGCCGCGCTGCTCGCGCGCTGGGGCTATACGGATGTGTCGATACTCGAAGGCGGCGTCGATGGCTGGGCGAACGCAGGCTATGAAGTCTTCAGCGGCACCAACGTGCCCGGCAAGGCGTTCGGCGAAGTGATCGAACACGAACTCCATACGCCGAACATCGACGCGGAAACACTGAAGGCGCGCCAGGACGCGGGCGACGATCTCGTCGTGCTCGACTCGCGTCCCTTCGGCGAATTCAACACGATGAACATTCCGGGCGGCATCGACTGCGCGGGCGCGGAGCTCGTCTATCGCGCGCTCGCGGCAGCGCCTTCGCCGGAGACGCTGATCGTCGTGAATTGCGCGGGCCGCACGCGCAGCATTCTCGGCGCGCAATCGCTCATCAACGCGGGCGTGCCGAATCCGGTCGCGGCGCTGACGGGCGGCTCGATGTCGTGGCTGCTCGCGGGTCTCGAACTCGAACATGGAGAGATCCGCACCGCGCCGCGTCCCGACGCCGACACGCTCGCCGCCGCACGCGAGCTTGCGATCGCGGCCGCGCGCAAGGCCGACGTGCCGATCATCAATCGCGAGACGCTCGCCACGCTGGAGCGCGAAAAGGGCGAACGCACGCTGTATCGCTTCGACGTGCGCGATCCGCTCGAATACGAAGCGGGTCATCCGTCGGGCTGGCGTTCGGCACCGGGCGGCCAGCTCGTGCAGGCGACCGACGAATACATCGGCACATTGCACGCGCGCGTGGTGCTGCGCGACGACGATGGCGTGCGCGCGCGCATGACTGCGTCGTGGCTCAGGCAACTCGGCTATCTCGACGTGCGCGTGCTCGACGACGATGCAAGCGCCGCGCTAAGCGCCGATGCGTTCGAAGCCGGTCCCGAGCCGCTCGCCGTGCGTCCGCATGGCGCGCGCACGCGCTGGATCGAGGCGGATCAGTTGCGCAAGTCGATCGAAGAAGGCGCGGCGCAAGCGATCGACATCGACAACAGTCTCGCTTTCAGGCGCGGCCACGTGACCGGGGCGCGCTTCGTCGCGGCGAGCGAACTGCTCGCGCATCTCGACGACTTCCCGAACGACAAGCAAGTCGTGCTGACTTCGGACGATGGCGTGCTCGCGGGTCTGGTCGCCGCCGAGCTTGCGCGCGAAAAGCCGCACATCGCCGCGCTGATCGGCGGCACGCGTCGCTGGAGCGCGCTCGGGCTGCCGCTCGAATCGGGCGACAACAACAACCTCACCGGCGACGACGACGCCTGGTACAGCCCGTATCACGCCGCGCCGGATCGCGTCGCCGGGCAGATGAACGCGTACCTCGAATGGGAACTGCAGCTCGTCGCGCAACTGGAGCGCGACGCGATCGCATCGATCGACGTGCTCGACTTCGAGACCGCGACTGCGGCGCGCAGCCACGAGCGTTTGAGCGCGCTGAAGGAGAGCGCCCTGTGACGCCTGCGTTCGACGGCACCACGAGCCCCGCCGACATCCCCGGAAGCCCGCTGCACGCGGCGTTTCAGCAGCCGCTGATGCTCGGCCTCTTCCTGCCGATCCAGAACGGCGGCTGGTCCATCTCGACCTTGCCGCGCGGCACCGACTGGCGCTTCGATTACAACGCGCGTCTCACGCAAAAGGCCGAGGCGCTCGGCTTCGATCTCGTGTTCGGCCTCGCGCAATGGCTCGGCAAGAACGGGCATGGCGGCACGCTCAAGTATCGCGAGCAATCGCTCGATGCGTTCATCGCGACGAGCGCGCTCGCCGCGATCACCGAGCGCATCGTGCTCATCTCGACGGTGCATGCGCTCTATGGTCCGTGGCATCCGCTGCATCTCGCGAAGTTCGGCGCAACGCTCGATCATATTTCCAACGGGCGCTGGGGCATCAATCTCGTGACCGGACATGTGGCGAGCGAATGGGCGATGTTCGGCCAGCCGATGATCGAACACGACGAGCGCTATGTGCGCGCGGCGGAATTCGTCGGTGTGCTCGACACGCTCTGGCGCAGCGACGCGAACCTTCATATCAGGACGAAGCACTGGCAATTGAACGATGCGTTCGTGAGCCCGCGCCCGCGCTTTCATCGGCCCGTGCTGGTGAACGCGACGGGCTCGGCGGCGGGCATCGATTACGCTGTGCGGCATTCGGATCTCATCTTCATCACGAGCCCCGCGGGCGCGGATTTCAACGACGCCATCGGCGCATTGCCCGCGCATACCGCGACGATTCGCGAAGGCGCGCAACGCGTGAACCGGCGCGTGCGCACATTGATCAATCCGACCATCGTGTGCCGGCCGACCGAGCGCGAGGCGCGCGCGTATCACGATGCGATCGTCGCCCATGCCGACGAAGGCGCGCTCGATGGCTTCGTCGGCATGCACGGACGCAGCGATGCGAAGGCGTGGGCGAAGCACAAGCGCGAGCAACGCATTCTCGGCGGCAATCTGCATCTCATCGGTTCGCCCGAACAGATCGTCGAGCAATTGCTCGCATTGAAGCATGCCGGATGCGACGGCGTGCAGCTCACCTTCTTCGACTTCGAACCCGATCTCGCGTATTTCGGCGACGCCGTATTGCCGCTGCTCGTCGAGGCGGGCTTGCGCATTCCGGCTTCCGCTCATCAACCGCATCTTCATACGACATCATGAGCCACACGCGACAACTGCATCTGAACACCAACGTCACCGGTGTCGGACGTCATCCCGCAGGATGGCGCACGCTCGACAATCCACGCTCGATCATCGATCTGAGCTTCTTCAAGGAGATCGCCGCGATCGCCGAGCGCGGCAAGCTCGATGCCGTGTTTCTCTCCGATCTGCTCGCGCTGCGCAATCACGCCGAAGGACCGTCGCAGGCGCTGGAACCGACCGTGCTGCTGACCGCGCTCGCGGGCGCGACGACGCATATCGGCCTGATCGGCACGGCATCGACGACATTCAACGATCCGTTCAATCTCGCGCGGCGCTTTGCATCGGTCGATCATTTGAGCGGCGGGCGCATCGCCTTCAATGCGGTCACGACCTACGATGCCGCCGCCGCCGCGAACTTCAGCCACGACGTGCCGCTCACGACCGAGGAACGCTATGCGCGCGCGCAGGAGTTCGTCGAAGTGGTGACGAAGCTGTGGGATAGCTGGGAAGACGAAGCGGTTATCGCCGATCAGAAGGCGGGCCGTTATGCCGATCCATCCCGCGTGCATGCGATCGAACATCGCGGGACTTACTTCTCGGTGCGCGGGCCGCTCACCGTGCCGCGCAGTCCGCAAGGGCGGCCCGTGCTCGTGCAGGCGGGCTCGTCGGAAGGAGGCCGTGCGCTTGCTGCGCGCTTCGCCGATGCCGTGTTCACCGCGCAGACGACCTTGCCCACGGCGCAGGCGTTCTATGCCGAGATGAAGGAGCGCGTGCGGGTGCATGGACGCAATCCCGATCACTTCCTGCTGTTGCCCGGCTTGTATCCGGTGATCGGCGGCACGGAGCGCGAAGCGCGCGAGCGCAAGGCCGAGCTGGATGCCCTGCTCGATACCGATCGTGAAGTCGCGCGTCTTGCGGGCGCGCTCGGCCTCGCGCCGGATGATCTGCATATCGATGCGCCTTTGCCTTTTGAACTCATCGCGAAGGTGAAACGTCCGGATCTCTCCCGTGGCTTCATCGATTCGACTGTTGCGCTCGCGAAGAGCGAAAGCCTCACGGTGCGCGGTCTGCTGGATCGCAACCCGGGAGCGCACCGGATCATCGTCGGCACGCCGGAGCAGATCGCCGACGATATCGCGCTCTGGTTCAACGAGCGCGGCGCGGATGGCTTCAATCTCAACGCGGACGTGTTTCCTTCCGGACTCGCGGCGTTCGTCGATCATGTCGTGCCGTTGTTGCAGAAGAAAGGCATTTTCCGGCGCGATTACGAAGGCACGACCTTGCGCGAGCATCTGGGCTTGCCACGGCCGGAGAGTCAATATGCGCGTGCGGCGCGGGCGGCGTGACATGCATATCAATCTTATCCGGTCGGACAATGAAGCACTCGAAATCGCGCGCCGTCTTGCGAGCGAATTCGCCGTCGATGCAGCGCGCCGTGATCGCGAGCGCCATCTGCCTTCGAACGAAGTCGAAACGTTCAGCGGGTCGGGGCTGTGGGGCATCAACGTGCCGCGTGCGTTTGGCGGCGCGGATGTTTCGGTTGGCACGATCGTCGATGTGTTCGAGATCATATCGGCGGCCGATTCATCGCTTGGACAAATTCCGCAGAATCATTTCGCCACGCTCGAACGGTTGAAACACGACGGAACGCCGAGCCAGCAGGACTTCTTCTTTTCACGCGCGCTTGCGGGAGAGCGCTTCGGCAATGCGACCGCGGAACCGGGCGACAAGCTGCCGTCGGAGCATGAGACGCGTGTGCGTCGCAGCGGAAGCGGATTCGTGCTGTCGGGGCGCAAGGTCTACTCGACGGGAGCACTCTTCGCACACTGGATTCCCGTCGCCGCGCGTGACGACGATGGTTTGACTGTCACCGCATTCGTCGCACGGCATGCGCGCGGCGTCGAAGTTATCGATGACTGGTCCGGCTTTGGGCAGCGCACGACGGCGAGCGGTCAGGTGCGGCTCGATAATGTCGAGCTAGACGAGTTGCAGATCGTGAAGCGCGGCCGCCGCGCGAATATCGATGCGGCCAACGCGGTCTCGCAACTCATTCATGCGGCGATCGATCTGGGAATCGGGCACGCGGCGCTCGACGATACGAAGCGGTTTCTGAGAGAGTTGTCGCATCCGGCGCGTGGAAGTGCCGTGACACGCGCGGTCGATGATCCGTTTTCGCTGCGTGATATCGGCGCGCTGACGGTTGCATATCACGCGGCGCAGGCGCTGACAATGCGTGCGGCGGCGCTTATCGATGCAGCGCGTGGAGAAGCGGAGCGGAGCGATGTGGCTGCGGCTATCGTCGCGACGGCCGAGGCCAAGATACTCACTACGCAATTCGCGCTCGATGCGTCGAACAAGCTTTTTGAATTGGCGGGAACGCAATCGACGCTGGAAAAGCATAACCTCGATCGGCATTGGCGCAATGCGAGAACGCATACGCTGCATGATAGCGTGCGGTGGAAGTATCACGCGGTGGGGCAGTTTGCGCTGAATGAGTTGCTTTGCGATCCGTTTACTTATGCGCATCCATATAGCGCGATTCAGGCGTAAAAAAAGGCGCGCCACACGGCGCGCCTTTTCTCATAAGCAGATGACACCCATCACTTCGCCGCCATCGCCTGCGCATCGAACACCGGATTGAACTCCACATCGACCTTGATCTTGTTCTTGATATCCCCCGACCGATAAAGCGTATCCGCAATCCGCTGCTCTCTCGCGACGAGCTGCTTATCGAGCGGATAAAAAACCGACCTTCCATTCTCCGCAGAAAACTTCGCCCGCGCCGGGCTCTGCTTCATCTTCTCCAGATAGATCTTCTCGACCGCCGGCACGTTCTGCGACCACCACGTCCACGAATTCTTCAGGCGCCCGAGAAAATCGCCTAATGCCTGACTCCTAACCGGATCGCGCAGCACTTCCGTACGTGCCGTGAACACCGACAACGCCGGAATATCGAGTTCATCGCTCTTGATGACGACCCGCGCATCGCCCTTGTCGACGGTCTCCTTCACAGGTCCATAGCCGCCCGAATACACCGCAACCTGCCCCGCATTGAACGCGGACGCCGACACGTTCCCATCGCCGAACTTCACGCCCTGAAAATCCTTCGGCCGCAGATCGGCCTTGTTATACGACAGCACGTATTGCAGATAATTGAAGCCGCCAAAGTTATAACCCCACGTCTTGCCGCGAAGATCAGCGAGGTTCTTCACGTCGGCTTCCTTGCGCACGACCGTGACGATAGGCGGATAGCTACTGTCGGGATTGCGCCATCCCGCGATGATCTGCAACGGCGCCGTCTCCGGCGTCCACGGCGCGCGCGCGTTGCCCTGCTCGATAATGAGCGACGTATCGCCCATCAGCCCCACATCGAGCACTTTCGAATAGAGCGCGGAGAGCTGCGCGGCAGGCCCGGTCAGCACGGCCCATTTAACCTTGTACGGCGCGCCGTCGAGCACGTGCGATGCCTCGACGATCAGCGGCCACGCGGCGTCCTGCGTGCCGATGGTCAGCGTGAGCGGTTCGTCGGCAAATGCGGACGCCGACACGCCGAAGAGACTCGCGACGAATAGAGCGGTAAAGCGTTTCCTGATGCGCATGGATGTGTGGTGAGTGAATTAAATCGTTATGCCGCTTTGCGCGGCGAATCTTGCGTGACGCCGAGTTCGGCGAGCAGCCGCGTTCTGAGCGCAATGGATGCTTCGTCGCTGCGCGAGCGCGGACGCGGAAAATCGACGACCACATCCGCGCTGATCTCGCCTTGCGACAGCACGACGATACGATCCGACAGCAGAATCGCCTCGTCGATGTCATGCGTGACGAGCACGACCGCCGGCGTATGCGCGCGCCACAAGCGCGCGACCAGTTCATACATGCGGATGCGCGTGAGCGCATCCAGCGCGGCAAAGGGTTCATCGAGCAACAGCAGCTTCGGCTCTCGCACGAGCGCACGCGCCAGTGCGACGCGCTGCGCTTCGCCGCCAGAAAGCGTCTTTGGCCAGCCATCGGCATGGGTCGCGAGTCCCACTTCATCGAGCGCGGCCAGTGCGGAAGGCTTCGCGGCGCTGAGGCGGTCATGACCGATCACGACGTTCTCCCACACGCGCTTCGCCGGCACGAGACGCGGTTCCTGGAACACGACAGAGCGCGCACCCGCGACACGCACGCGGCCGCTGTCGGCCTGATCGAGGCCTGCAAGAATGCGCAGGAGCGTCGTCTTGCCCGCGCCCGATGCGCCGAGCATCGATACGAACTGGCCGCGTCTCACGTTGAGCGATACATCCTTCAGCACCGCGCGGCCCGCGAACACGCGGCTCACGCCATCGAGTTCGAGCGCGGTCTCGCGTTCGTCGCGCACGGACCTGGCGTATGCGTTATCAGGCGAGTTCAAAGCGCGGCCTCCAAGGAAGAGCGAGATGTTCGAGCGCACGCATGATGAGATCGGTCACGATGCCGAGCGCCGCATACACGAGAATGCCCGCGATGATGATGTCCGCGCGCTGGTTCTGGTTCGCGTTCACGAGGATGTAGCCGATGCCGTTCTGCGCGTTGATCTGCTCCGCCACCACGAGCGCGAGCAACGCCACCGCCGACGAATAGCGCACGCCGACGAGTATCGAAGGCAGTGCCGTCGGCAGAATGATGCGCAGCGCGATCTGCCGGCTCGACAGGCCGAACACGTTCGCCGCTTCGAGCAGTTTCGGATCGACACCGCGCACGCCCGCATAGGTGTTGAGATACATCGGGAAAATGGTGGCCGCGAGGATCACCGCGACCTTCGCGCCTTCGCCGATGCCGAACCACGTAATAAAAAGCGGAATCAGCGCGATGAACGGAATCGTGCGCAGCATCTGCAATGGCGCATCGACGATTTCCTCGCCCACACGCCACAGCCCCGCAAAAAGTCCCGCGAACAAGCCGACGCCACCGCCGATCGCGAGGCCCGTCGCCGCGCGCACGAGCGACACGCCGATCGCGCTTTGCAATTCGCCATCGGCGATCAGTTCCTTCAATGCCCCGATGATGACCGTGGGCGACGGCAAGGTTTCGGGCGCGACGAGTTGCAGCGACGACGCGAGCTGCCACAACACGATGATCGCGAGCGGCACGCCGACACGCAACGCCCGCGAGCGCAGCACGGACCATTGCAGCACGGTGCGGCGGCGCACTTCGCGCGTCGGCAGATCGATGAGCGCGCGTGGATCGACGGCGCGTGCATCGGCGCCATGAGTGCGATCAGGCGTCGTGCCCGGATCGAGCCCGAGCGCGGCGGATGGAAAGCGTGGGACGTTCATGGGCGTTCGTCGGAATCCGAAAGGAATGGAACATCCGATGGTACGGTCGCATGTCCTCACGTCAAACGAACGCTTTGCAAGATGCTATGCGCAGTCCGCGTCATTTGGATTCCAACGATCCGATAAAGGCGCGAACCGTGCATTGCTTAGCAGATTCGCTTCGTTGGCGAATGTGGCGCGCTCCCCTAACGTATGCGGATGATGTCTTGGGGATATCAGACAGCCTATTTTCAGGGAGTATCGATCTTGTCTCGATTCATTTCATCGCGCGGGCCACGGGTGGTCGGCATCGGCGGCACGACGCGGCCTCAATCATCGACCGAACGGGCACTCGCATTCGCATTGCGCGGCGCACAGGAAAGCGGCGCGAGCGTGCAGCTTTTCGGCGGCGCGTTCCTGCATAGCCTGCCGCACTATGCGCCGGAATCGCGCGAACTCACCGACGAGCAACATGAACTCATCGAGGCCGTGCGCGCGGCCGATGCGCTCATCATCGCAACGCCCGGCTATCACGGCGGCATCTCGGGCCTCGTCAAGAACGCGCTCGATACGCTGGAGGAACTGCGGCTCGACGAGCGCCCTTATCTCGACGGACGCGCGGTCGGCAGTATCGTCACGGCATATGGATGGCAGGCGGCGGGCACGGTGCTCACGTCGCTGCGCTCGATCGTGCACGCGTTGCGCGGCTGGCCGACGCCTTTCGGTGCGACGATCAATACGCTGGAGACGCGCTTCGAATCAGCCGATACCTGTTCGGATCCGAAGGTCGTCGAGCAGCTTCGCACCGTGGGGAAACAGGCGTCGAGCTTCGCGCTGGCGTTCGGTGCGGCGCGGGCGGACGCGTATCACGAAGTGGAACTCGCACAGCATTGAGTCACCGATGATAAAGCTGCGCATCGCGCGCAGCTTGTCTCTTTCGTTTCAGTGCAGCGGGGATTCGCTGGGCAACTGGAACGCATCGACGGTATAGCCCATGTTGAAATAGCCCGCGCGTGCGTAGGCGGAAATATGTTCGAGCTGTTCCGCGCGCGTGGTTTCGCTGACGGCGTGCGCGTCCTGCGCCGCCGATTCTTTCGTGAAGTGCTTACGCACGCGCCCGGCCGGCGCCGATAGCGCCTGCCAATAGTGAGTCAGGAATTGCGGCATGGCTCGCCCCCTCGGTGCACGAATAGCTCAACTCTAGGCTGTCAAAATCGTTTGGACAAACAAGGTTTTCTGCAATGCATTGCAGGGTGCACCGGGTTGGCGCATGGGCCGTAGTTCAAATGATCGCGCGTATCACTTCGCACCATCCAGAATCGGATGCGACTGCCCCGCTATCGGCCGCCCGCGATTATCGGTCGGCACGAGTTGCGTCTGGAATGCGACGAAGAGCGCCTGAAACTTGCCATCCACTTCGATCATCACCGCGCCGTCCTGAAACACGCCGTTCTCGTTCGAATGGTCCTTGATATGGCTGCCCTTGCCCGGCTTTGGGTTGCCCTGATTCATGTGCGTTTCGTGCAGCCCGTCTTTGCCCGGTTCGAACAGGAAGCCGAAGCCGTAGACAGTGACTTCTTTCGCAGGCTTCCATCCGAGGCGATCGTCGCTATAAGCGGGCGTCTTGTAGACATAGTCGATGCCGCTCGACGACATATCGAGTTGCAGCATCTCGTTGAGCAGCGCGTTGATATCGTTGTGCTCGTCCTTGGTGTCGAGCGGAATTGGACGCATCGCCGTGAGATCGAGAAGGCGCTTGTCGTGCACGTAATCGAGCTTCGGGAAATTCGATGTGGCGATGCCCGCAGGCAGCCGGGCGAGATCCGCGGTCATCGGATGATCGAAATATTGATCCCACAGATACAGCACGAGATAACCCGCCGGGCCCGTCAGGGAGCTGTCCGATTTCACATTGGTGACGATGTTGAATGGCTTGCCATTCGTGTCTTCACCGACGATCACATAATGCGGATCGCCCTTGTAATTCTGGAGATAGGGAACGCCGAGCGTGACCGTGCCCTTGAACAGAACATATTCATTGCGCGCCATGATGCTGCTCCATGAAGTGAACGATCATTTGATTCGACAAGTGTGACATTCCTGCGATCGAAACGTGATCCAGCGGAACACGTCTTGCTGAAACGCAATTCGGAAATGCCGCCGTCATCGAGCGCTCCACAATGAAACTGTCATTGGTACACTAGAACCCGCCTGCACGACGCACCGCGCACATTCACATGAACAGAAAATAAAAGTCGGAGCCAGTTTGAGGAAGCGAGCCACGGTCATCTGTCGAAAAGGCAACCGGATATTGCTGGTTGCACGACGTCGCACCAAATGGGCGCTGCCCGGCGGCATGCTCAAGCGAGGCGAGCATCTGCCGGACGCCGCGCTGCGCGAGCTCAAGGAAGAGACACGTCTCGCAGGCAAGTCGGCAAAATTTCTGTTCCACCATCGAGGACGGCAGAAGCACCATCACGTCTTCTTCTGCGATGTGCCGAAAAGCGCGAAACCCCGCGCGAGCAACGAGATATCGCGGTGCCGCTGGGTCCACGTTTCCGAAATCCCGCGGCTCGCCACCACTGCGCCGACCAGGCTGATCGTCAAAGCGCTCGCCGACGAAAAGCGCAAGCGCTGAGCCTTCCTCGCTCGCGGCGACGAAACCGTCAAGCGCCCTGCTGTTTCGCATCGCCGTACACGACGCGCACCGCAGGCACGAACCACGCGAGACACAAGCCGACGAATGCCGCCATCGCGGCCACCACGAGCCCGACGTGAATCGATGCGACCAGCGCCATGCGCGCCGAATGCATCATCGCATCGCCCGACTGGCCCGCGGCGACGAGGCGTTCGATCAGCGCCGACTGTTCCGCACGATCGATCAGCAAATCCGGGCTCGCGAACGATTTGAGCCACTGCGTCGCCTGATACGCATCCAGCGGACGATGCACGTTGCGCGCATAGAAGTGCCCGAGCAATGCGCCCGTGATCGCGGTGCCGAGCATGCCGCCGAAAATGCGCAGCGATTGCAGCAATGCCGTGACCGCGCCGATCTGATCGTGCGCGACGATCTGTTGCGAGCAGATCGTGAGATTCGTCGCGACGAGCCCGAGGCCGAGTCCGCTCGCGCCCATGCACGCCATCCACACGGCATGCGGCTCATGGCCGTTGAGCGACACGAGCGCGAGGCAGCCTGCCACGCACAGCGCAAAGCCCGCGTACATGAGCACGTTGGCGCGCGGAATGCGGGTAACGATGCGATTGTTGAGCATGCTGCCGACGCTGGTGCCGAGAAGGAGCGGCGTGATCAGCATGCCCGAATCGTGCGGCGACATGCCGTAGCCGCCCTGAAACAGCAGCGGAATGTAGAAGGCCATCGAGAAGAGCGCGAAGCCGCCGAGCACGGAGATCGCGAAGAGCGCGGCGAGCTTGCGGTCGACGAGCACATCGACGGGCACGACGGGATAGCCCATGCGCTTCTCCCAGAAGTACAGCGTCGCGCCGAACACCAGTGTGATGAGCGCGAGCACGATCGTCATGCCGCTCACGCCTTCCTTCGGCAAGAGTTCGATCAGCAGTTGCAAAGCGCCGAGCGTCACCGCGACGACACACGCGCCGAGCCAGTCGAGTTGAATCCGTCCGCGCTGCTTCAGACGATGCAGATTCGGCACGAACAACAGCACGAACAATAGCGAGACGATGCCGATGGGCACGTTGACGAAGAACACGAGCCGCCAGCCGCGCATCTGCGTGAGCATGCCGCCGAGCGTCGGGCCGATCACGTTGGCCACGCCGAATGTCGACGTGACGAGCACGAGCCAGCGCAGACGCAGCTTCGGATCGGGAAAGAGATCGGCCACGGCGGCGAATACCGTCCCGAGCAGGATGCCGCCGCCGATGCCCTGCACGCCGCGCGCGATCACGAGAAACAACATGCTGTTCGCGAAGCCGCACAGCACGGACGCCAGTGTGAACAGCACGATGGCCGCGAGCAGAAAAGGCTTGCGTCCATACAGATCGCCGAGCCGCCCGAAAATCGGAATCGTGATGACGGATGCGAGCATGTACGAGGTCGCGACCCACGCGTACAGATCGAAGCCCTTCAGTTCCGCGACGATGCGTGGCATCGCGGTGCCGACGATGGTCTGGTCGAGCGCGACCAGCATCGTGACGAAGGCGATGCCGAGCATCGCGAGCAGCGATTCGCGAAACGGCAGGCGCTGCCGTTCCGGATCGTGAACGTCAGCGAACGAGTTCATGACGGGCGCGAGCACGCAAGTTGTTACGCGCTCGCGAGCGGGAGCCTACTGCCCGCCTTCCTGAATCGTCAGAACATTCTTCACGGACGTGACGCCGCTCACGCCTTTCGCGATCGACACGGCCTTGTCGATCTGCTCCGCGTCGGCGGCGTGTCCGGCAAGCGTGATCGCGCCGTTCTTCGCGATCACATCGATGCCGTTCAGATCGACGCCTCCCTTCTGCATCGCCTGCGACACTTTCCTGCTGAGCGCATGGTTGGCCTTGCGGGCCGCCGATTTTGAGCTTCCGGCGCTCGCCGACGGCGTTGCGGACTGGGTCGAGGCCGCATCGCTGGTCTGGGACCATGCGTTGACGGAGAAGGCAATCGCTGATGCAACGGCGGCAAGTCTGAGCGCATTGATCGTTTTCATCGCTTGGCTCCAGGTTGGCTTCATTGACTGTGGTGGCACGAGGGCACGATGCATTCTAGTCGCGGCTTCGCCATATCGCAGGGATTCGGGCCATTCATTTCGCGAACGCGCGCAATTCCGCCGATGACAGGAACAAATCCCCGTTGTCCGCGAGCCTTTCGATCATGAAGTCAATGAACGTTCGCACTCGAAGCGGCTGCTCCGTCCGATGCCGGTAGTAGATGTAGATCGATTCGCGCTGCGTCAGATGCCGCGTGAGCAAGGGCACGAGCCGCCCTTCGCGGATATGCGTGACCGCCGAGAAACTCCCGAGTTGGCCGATCGCGAGACCGGCGAGCACCGCGTCGGCTTCCGCATCGATATCGTTGGTGCAGAGCGCCGCCGCGATCTCGCGATAGACAATCTCGTCGCCGATCATGAATTCCCACGGCGCCTGCTTGCCCGTGTTCGCGCGGCGATAGCCGGTGCAACGATGCGACGCGAGATCGTCGACGGTACGCGGCGCGCCGTGTCGTTCGATATACGCAGGCGACGCGCACACGATGAGCTGGATCGGCACGAGCCGCCTTGCAATCGCGCCGCCAGCGGGCGCCGAGCCGCCGCGCAAACCGACATCGGCGCGTTCCTCGACGAGATCGGTGAAATGGTCGTCGAAACGCACATCAAGCTCGACGTCCGGATAAAGCGCCGCGAACGCCAGCACCGGCGGCCACAACGCGCGCCCGAGCGCTTTCGGCGCGCTGATGCGCAACGGACCGGCGATGTCTTCCTTTGCGCTCTTGGCGTCCGCGATCGCCGATGTGAGCATCGCGAGCGCCGGCTCGACGTTCTGCAATAGCCTCTGCCCTTCCTCGGTCAGCGAGAGCTTGCGCGTCGTGCGATGAAAGAGGCGCACACCGAGCGACTTTTCGAGCTGCATCACCGCGTGACTCGCGGCTTGCGGCGAAATCCCCTGATCAATGGCCGCACGCCGCAGACTACCGAGCGTGGCGGCGCGCACGAAGATCGATATCGCGCGGACCTCGTTCATGGACGCCTCGATTCGCAAATTAAAGTTGATTATCAGTCTAGCGTTTGACGGCTAGTTCGTGCGAATCGGACGCCCTATGCTTCGTTTCACGTTCACCACCACCGACACAACGGAGCACATCATGAGCAACGCAACCCAACAGCAATACAAGCGCGTCTGGTTCATCACGGGCGCATCGCGCGGCCTCGGCGCGCTGATCGCCCGCGCGGCGCTCGACGACGGCAACGCGGTCGTCGCCGCAGGCCGCAATGTCGCGGCGATCGTCGAGCGCCTCGGCGAATCGCCCGCGCTGCTGCCCGTCGCGCTCGACGTCACGAGCGAAGCGCAGGCCAAAGCGGCCGTCGAAGCCGCCGTCGCGAAGTTCGGCCGCATCGACGTGCTGATCAACAACGCGGGCTTCGGGCTGCTCGCGGCCGTCGAAGAATCGAGCGACGCCGACGTGCGCCGCATGTTCGACACCAATGTCTTCGGCCTTCTCAACGTGACGCGCGCGGTGCTGCCCGTGATGCGCAAGCAGAAGAGCGGCCACGTCGTGAACATGTCGTCGATAGGCGGCTATCGCTCGGCAGCGGGATTCGGCGTCTATTGCTCGACGAAATTCGCCGTCGAAGGCATCACCGAAGCGTTGCATGCGGAACTGCAACCGCTCGGCATTCACGCGACAGTCGTCGAGCCGGGTTACTTTCGCACGGACTTTCTGGATGCGTCGTCGCTTCTCGTGGGCAAGGAAATCATCGACGATTACGATGCGACTTCCGGCAATGTGCGGCGCTTCGCTGTGGGCATGAATCACAATCAGCCGGGCGATCCCGAGAAGCTCGCGACCGCGCTCGTCACGCTCGCCGATGCGCACACGCCGCCGCTGCGTCTCGCGCTCGGCACCGACACGCTGAAGGCCATCGCGGAAAAGAACGCGTACGTCACGGCGGAAACGGAAAGCTGGCGCGAGTTGTCGGCTTCGACGGACTTCGCGAGCTGATCGATTGCGCATAACACCGCGACCATTCTCAGCATAGTTCCGCGGGCATGAATCAGGCGGCATAAGGCTTGAGCGGCATCGTCGGTAAAGGCCCTGCGTTGACCATCGCAATATCCGTCCGTATATTGCGATGACACAGGGCCACGACGAACGACAAGATGCCCCCCACGCCAGAGGTCAAGCCGCACGATGTCCAGGGAAAGCATCGACTCGCACATGATTCGTGTGCTGCATACGCTCCTTACCGAGTCGAGCGTGTCGCGCGCCGCCAGTCTGCTCGGACAATCGCAGCCTACGGTGAGCATTGCCTTGCGCCGCTTGCGCGAAATTACAGGTGATCCTTTGCTGGTGCGTAGCGGCAGCCGCATGGTGCCGACGAGCCACGCGCTCACGCTGATCGAGCCGGCCGCGCAGGCGCTCAGCAACATCGACGCGATCCTGCATCCGAACACCACGTTCGATCCCGTCGCGAGCACGCGCACGTTTCGCATCGGCTCGCCGGATTATCTCGACGTGTTCTTCGTGCCCGCCGTCATTGATGCGTTTCATCAGGCCGCGCCGCTCGCGAAGCTCGAATTCAAGCATTTGATGATGGTGGACGGCGGCTACGAGAACGGGCTCGAAACGGGCCTGCTCGATCTCGTCATCGGCAACTGGAGGACGCCGCCGGAGCATCTGCATCTGCAGCCGTTGTGCAAGGATGAACTCGTGTGCCTGATGCGCTCGGATCACCCCATCGGCAATGGCAAGCTCACGCGCGATGCCTACGAAAGCGCCGAGCATCTTTCGGTCACGACGTACAACACGACGGCATGGGGCACCATCGACACGGAACTCGCGCGCAACGGCCTCACGCGCACCGTGACGACCACGCTGCCCTACTTCGGCATGGCGCCGTATGTGCTCGTTCGTTCCGACCTTCTCTTCACGACGACGCGCGCGCTCGCATCGCACTATGCGCGCATTCTGCCGTTGCGCATCGAGCCGATTCCCGGCGAAACGAACGCGTTGACCTACTATCAGCTGTGGCACGAAAGAACGCATCGCAGTGCCGCGACGCGCTGGCTGCGCAAGCTCGTGACGACCGTTTCGCGCACGCTCGTCAGCGACGTCGCCTGAAAAGCAAAAAAACGCCGCGTACAAAGCGCGGCGTCAATGCGTTCAACCGATGAACAAAGCGACAGGCCTTCGGTGCATCATCGGTGAACGCGACGCGGGTCGGTCAGAAGCAAGCTGCGTCGTTATCGTTGTTTGGTCACCGGTTCAGAAGCATCCCGCCGCCATCGCCTTGATGAGCGCGGCCTTGCCTTGCGTCGCCGCGCCGAGCAATGCGAAGCCGAGCGCGCGCTTGTCGGCGGCGTGTTCGCACAGCGCGGAAAGGCCGTCGAGCGGATCGTCGCTCGCCGGAGCAAAACGCCATGTGCCGGATTCATTCGGCGGCACGACGACCGTCGGCGATGCGGGCGATTTCACCGTGATCGGCATGACGGGAAATTCGACGCGCGTCGGCTCGCCGGCGAGCGTGCGTGCGAGTGCGCGCGCGGCATGCATGATCGGCAGGACATACGGCTGCACCTTGCCTTCGATTGCCGCGCAATCGCCCAATGCATAGATATCGGGCGCGCTGGTTCTGCACCACGCGTCGGTGCGAATGCCGATGTCGATATCGAGCCCCGCCTGCGCAGCCAGTTCGGTGCGAGGGGCAAGACCGATCGCCGATAACACCACATCCGCGCCGATGACTTCGCCATCGTTCAACGTGACGTCGTAACCTGATTCACGCCTGTTCACGCACGTAACCGATTGCCCCAGGCGCAGGCGAATACCATGACGATCCAGTGCACGCGCGAATGCGTCGCCGGCGAGTTCGGGAAGCAATCGCGAAAGCGGCGTGGCCGCGGGATCGATCAGCGTCACGTCGTAGCCCGCGAGCGCGAGATCGTTGGCGAACTCGCAGCCGATCAATCCCGCGCCGAGCAGCGCGATCGATTTCGCGCCTTCGATACGCGCCCTGAAACGCGTGTAATCGTCGAGACTGTTCACGGAAAGCACGTCGGACGCGCCATCGCCGACAAGCGGAATGCGGCGTGCGTCCGCGCCCAGCGCGAGCACGAGCTTCGCGTAACGAAGCGGCGCGCCGTTCACGATCACCTCATGCGCATCGGCTGCGATGCGCTCCACCTTGCGATGCGCGATGATGCCCGCGTTCAGTTGCGCGCGCATTGCGCCGGCATCGAACGTGACGAGTTCATGCGGCGCCTTCTTCATCGCGAGCGCGTTGGAGAGCGTCGGCTTCGAATAGAAATCGCCGGCATCTTCGCTGATGAGCACGATGGGCACGTTCTTGTCGAGCTTGCGCAGTTCGCGCGCGACCGTATAACCGGCGATGCCCGTGCCGACGATGATCACGCGATCTTCAGTATCAGTGCTCATGCCGTCACCACCTGCATGTCGAAGTCCTGCTTGCCGGTGCCGCAATCGGGGCAGAGCCAGTCATCGGGCACGTCTTCCCAGCGCGTGCCCGCCGCGATGCCCGCTTCGGGCAAACCTTGCGTTTCGTCGTAGCGAAAGCCGCAAATCACGCATTCCCAGATCTTCATGATGATGTGCTCCGTATGCGCTTCAGCGGACGTAGTTCTGGCCAAGCCCGATCTCGGCGAGCGCGCGGCGATACGCACCCGACGAGCGATCCGCGAGGATGGGCGCTTCGGCGGCGCGATCGATCGGCAAGTCTTCGGGACATTGCAGTTCGACGATCGCGCGGTCTTCTTCGAACACCTGCCGGTTGAACGCGTAGACGTCATCGAGCGGCAAGTCCCTGTCGAAGTTCCGCGCGATCGGCACGAACAGACGCGTGAGGCGCGCGGACACGGGGCTCGCCGCATTGAGGATCGCGAGCCGACCGCCTTCGGGAAACTGCACGGTGAGACGCGCGAAGAACGGTACATCGACTTCGAACACGCGGCGCCACAGAAAGCCATCGGGCGCGCGATGCTGCATCGACTTCGGGAAGTTGCTCACGCTGCTCACGTATTCGGCGCGCATGCCGTTGTCGCGACGCTCGACCGTATAGTTGGGCACGACGGGATTGCGCCGGTCCGCGAAGCTGTGATGATGAATCCACGCGAAGTGCGCGACATCGATGAAGCCTTCGGTCTGACGTCCCGCCGATGCCTTGATGTCGATGGAAGGCGGAAGGATCTGCTGGAAGCCTTCGGTGTTCCATGCGGGAAAGTCGGGCAACGGTTGCGCGCCGCCGCCGAGCGAGACCCAGACGAGGCCGTAGGCTTCCTGCGCGGCATACGTCGTCAGGCACAGGCGATCGGGGATCGGCCCGCCTTCCTGCGAAGGAATGTGGTTGCACTTGCCGTTCGCGCCATACGAGAGGCCGTGATACGGGCACACGAGGTTGCCGTTCTCGACCCAGCCCTGGCTCAACGGCGCGCCGCGATGCGGACACACATCGCGCGCGGCCACGAGCGTGCCGTTCGAGCGGAACACGACGAGCGATTCATCGAGCAATTGCGCTCTGAAAGGCTTGTCCGCGATATCCGACGCGAACGCGACCGGGTGCCAGTACTGGCTCAGGATTTGCCAGTCATGCGGATCGAACGTGCAGTTGCGAGGAAGGTTGGGTGCGCGCTGGAAGGTGAGCGGCGCGACGGTGGGGGTCGCCATGATTGTTGTCTCCAATCTGCTGGATCTTGGCGGTCTTGCACGGTGCGACCGCGTGGAGATAACGATATCGGTGTGTGGTGTGTCGCCCAATCGCTGGGGGGACATTAAGTCTATGTTTTGAGGGGAATGGGGCGTGATGGGGCGATGACGTCAGCGGCACGGCACTTGAGCGGGGAGGCTCTCCAGACGCCGGTTTGCGGACATGCTTTCCAGTGCATGGGCCGTCATGCCGAGCGGCGGCTTGCTGCCCCCCGCGCCGATCTCTGCTATGGCGTCAAAGGCAAGCCTGTCGACGAATCCAGATTCCTCTCTTTCGCCAACCGTTCGATCAACTCATCCGATGGCTTCGGCGGAATCCGGGCGTGCGCCTTCTCCCATTCGAATGTGCCATCCCATGGCGGGAGTTGAGCCGGTGGAAGTGGAACGATCTTGTCTATGTCTGGAACTTTTGGATTGCTCAGTTCGTTCTCGCTTAGAAACTTTCTGATCATTTCGTATCGACGGGATCGCTCGAGATCCCTTCTAACGTCGAGAAAATAGAGTTCCCGAGCATCTGGCCTATCCAAAAACGACTCGGCAAGGCTTGACGCCGAAGCACTGTTCCCAGCCATCACTCCCTTCTGATATGCCAGTAGGGATTCGTTGAATTTCCGATCATCCTCGCGATAGACCCCCAGCTCATACGCCGCCTGCCCGTGTCCCTGATCAGCAGCGCATCGAAGCATCAGATCCGAAACGTCCAATTCTGTTCTATTCTGCGCCAGTAAATCCGAGACATGGTACTGGGCATCGGCATTACCCAAGTCCGCTGCCTTGCGAATGTATTTCAACGCCATCTCAGGATCCTGCTTTAGACCATAACCAGATTTCAGATAGTAGCCAATGTCGTAGTAGCCAGCCGGAATGCCTTGCTCAACGAGCCGCGTCGCCCACTCGACCGCCTCGTGGGCAGCGCTTGGCGAATCAGCGAAACCGCTCGAGACAAGCTGCTGCACGTTATGGTTTGCTTTGTAATGGCCGTGCGCCGCCGCAATCCGATAGTAGCGCGCCACTTCATTGAAATCCTTAGGCCCGTCTCGCGTGTGTAGATAGCGACCGTAACGGAACACCGCGTCAGCATCCGGATCAAGTGCTGGCAGCCGATCTGCTTCACGGCTGCATGTGAACCCAACATTGGCGCGTGATTGCGCCACGTTTTTCGAATCAGGCAAAGGACTCTCCTGCGAGCACGCGGCTAAGGCTAGGATCGTAAAAAGAGCGAGCGCGAGAAATTTCATTTTTCTAGTCGTCAAAGGTTCGCTTCGGATCATCTCCGTGATTCAACTAAGGAAGCGTATGGGACATCTGGTCCATCGAGTGTCCCGCATTTCCGCTGCTGTCAGGTAGGAACAAGCGATGATCGTTAGACGATGGTACTTATGCATCGTCTCCAAAGGAAATCAAGTTCCATACACCATCCGTGTGCATACGGCGCGTGCCTAGTACGCTATCGAGCAGTGCAATGCGGCGCCGCTGTTCGACGTGAAGAAGAGGCAACTCATCCCCCTTCCGAAAGGCTCGTTCGGCACTTTTCGCGACATAGCCCGCAGGCGGGCAAGCTCTCCACACGCCCGTTTGCGGACATGCTTCCAGTGCACGAGTCGTAGTACTGAGCGATAACTTGTTCTCTCCCGCGCCGATCTGCTGTTGCGTCAAAGGCAAGCCGGTCGACGGATCCAGATTCTTCTCTTTCGCCAACCGTTCGATCAACTCATCCGATGGCTTCGGCGGAATCCGGGCGTGCGCCTTCTCCCATTCGAATGTGCCATCCCAAGGCGGAAGTTGGGCCGGTGGAAGTGGAACGATCTTGTCTATGTCTGGGACCTTGGGATTACTAATCTCGTTCTCGTCGAGAAATGACTTGATTTTCTCGTAGCGGCGTGCTCGTTCCTCATCCTTGCTGACGTTAAGTGAGTAGAGCTCGCGGGCCTCGGGTTGATCCAAAAACGCTTTTCTGAGGTTTGATGCGGAAATACTGCTTCCCGATTCCACCCCTTTTTGATATGCAGCTAGCGATTCTTGAAAATCCTTCCTGACCTTAAGATATACGCCTAGCTCATAGGCTGCGCGCTCATGGCCTTGGTCAGTCGCGCATCGAAGCATCTCGCGCCATACGTTAGATTGTCTGTCATATCGCGACAGTAAGTCCGAGATGTAATATTGAGCGTCGGCATTACCCAAATCCGCAGCCTTCCGGATGTATTTCAACGCCATCTCAGGGTCCTGCTTTAGTCCATAACCAGACTTCAGATAGTAGCCAATATCATAGTAGCCAGTCGGAATGCCTTGCTCAACGAGTCGTGTCGCCCACTCGACCGCCTCGTAAGCAGCGCCTGGCGAATCAGCGAAACCACTCGCGACGAGTTGCTGAACGTTATGGTTCGCTTTGTAATGACCGTGCGCCGCCGCAATCCGATAGTAGCGCGCCACTTCATTGAAATCCTTGGGCCCGTCTCGCGTGTGTAGATAGCGACCGTAACGGAACACCGCGTCAGCGTCCGGATCAAGTGCTGACAACCGATCCGCTTCACGGCTGCAGGTGAATGCAACATTGAGGCGTGATTGCGCCACGCTTTGCGAATCAGGTAAAGGACTCTCCTGCGAGCACGCGGCTAAGGCTAGGATCGCAAAAAGAGCGAGGGCGAGAAATTTCATTGTTCTAGTCGTTATAGGTTTACTTCGGATCATCTCCGTGATTCAACTAAGAAAGCGTATGAAACATCTAGTCCATCGAGTTCCCTTCCTTTCCGCTGCTGTCAGGTAGGAACCAGCGATAGCCATCAGCGGTTCGCTCGCGAACTGCAGCGCTTTATCCGGTTCCCCGGCCAGCACTTCGTTCTCGGCATCGAAACGCCCGCTTTCTGATCCAAGTAAAACAGGCGAAACCCCAGCGCGACGCCCTACGCGAGCGCAGGACGTTCGGGCAGCTAGTGTCAGAAGAATTCCTTGATTCTTTGCGATCGTTAAGCGATAGTGCTTACGCCGTACGGCTAAAGTAACCACCCCGCGCTCACGCTTCGTCTCCATAGGAAATCAACTTCCATACACCGTCCGTGTGCATACGGCGCGTGCCTAGTACGCTATCGAGCAGTGCAATGCCGCGCGGCTGTTCGACGTGAAGGAGAGGCAACTCATTCCCCTTCCGAAAGGCTCGTTCGGCACTTTTCGCGATATAGCCCGCAGGCGGGCAAGCCCTCCACACGCCCGTTTGCGGACATGCTTCCAGTGCACGAGCCGTAGTACCGAGCGGCAACTTGCTCTCTCTCGCGCCGATCTGCTGTTGCGTTAAAGGCAAGCCTGTCGACGGATCCAAGTTCTTCTCTTTCGCCAACCGTTCCATCAACGCATCCGATGGCTTCGGCGGAATCTGAGCGTGCGCCTTCTCCCATTCGAATGTGCCATCCCAAGGCGGAAGCTGGGCCGGTGGAAGTGGAACGATCTTGTCTATGTCTGGCACTTTTGGATTGCTTAGCTCGTTCTCGTCGAGAAATGACTCGATTTTCTCGTAGCGGCGTGCGCGTTCCTCATCCTTGCTGACGTTAAGTGAGTAGAGCTCGCGGGCCTCGGGTTGATCCAAGAACGCCTCCGCGAGGCTTGATGCAGACTCACTGCTTCCCGATTCCACTCCCTTTTGATGCACCACTAGCGACTCGTGAAAATCCTTCTTGACCTTAAGATATACACCTAGTTCGTAGGCCGCGCGCCCATGTCCTTGCTCGGTCGCGCATCGAAGCATCTCACGCCATACGTTAGATTGTCTGTCATGTCGTGACAAGATGTCGGATAAGTAGTACTGGGCATCTGCATTACCCAAATCCGCTGCCTTGCGAATGTATTTCAACGCCGTCTCAGGGTCCTGCTTGAGACCGTAACCCAATTTCAGATAGTAGCCAATGTCGTAGTAGCCGGTCGGAATGCCCTGTTCAACGAGTCGTGTCGCCCATTCGACTGCCTCGTGGGCAGCGCCTGGCGAATCAGCGAAACCGCTCGAGACAAGTTGCTGCACGTTATGGTTCGCTTTGTAATGGCCGTGCGCCGCCGCAATCCGATAGTAGCGCGCCACTTCATTGAAATCCTTAGGCCCATCTCGCGTGTGTAGATAGCGACCGTAACGGAACACCGCGTCAGCATCCGGATCAAGTGCTGGCAACCGATCCGCTTCACAGCTGCAGGTGAAAGCAAGATTGGCGCGTATTTGGGCAACGTTTTGCAAATCAGGCAAAGGAGTCTCCTTCGAGCAGGCGGCTAATACTACGATCGTGACAAAAGCGAGGGCGAGAGAATGCATTTCTTTAATCGTTATAGGTTCGCTTCGGACTATCTCTGTAGAATTCAACTAAGGAAGCGTATGGAGTGTTAAGTCCCTCGAGCTTCTCGATCTTGTTCGTTTGAATAATTTCACCCCATTTTTTAAATGCATGCTCGGCATCAAGACGCCCACTCGAACTCTTTTTCCCCACGCCCATGCCCTTGCTATGAATCCGCCAAAGTTTCTCCCGCAAAGGCTGCGTGACCCGAGCGGACTCGTGACAGATATTCAGTTCGCTATCCACCTGCATGCTGCGCAGATTAACGTTGGCTGATCCATGCGTAACGAACACATCGTCGATGATCATCAATTTCGAGTGAATGTACACTTCGTCCCACTGCATGCCTTTCGGCGTATCGGGCGGTACTAACGTGCAAATATGTACCTTGAGGCCTGGAATATCCACCTTCTGCGGATCCTCCGTCTTCGCCCCCTCCAGTTTCGCCTTCACATCGGCCGCGTGCTGAGACGCCTGTGCAGCGTCCTGCTGAAGACGTGCGAAATAGTCTGCGACTCCCACTGCCGAACCGGAAAACGGATCGATCTGGATATGCTCCGCGCGATCAAGCGCCTGATTGGCTTGCTTCTCCGCGTCGAGCGCTTCCTTATACTGCTTCTCGAAGTCGTCCGCCCGTTCAAGCTTCGCAACCCCTGGCAACACATCCGAGCGCCCCAGAGCATTGAGCATCTGGTACGTGCTGACCGTACCGTCGCCCATTCCCTCGTCGCTCGAATTTGTGACGACGAAAAGGTAAAGAGGCGGCTTGCGTCCACCCGCCTGATAAGCTTGCACGAGCTTCATCAGCTTTTCCGCGAACGGGGGAAAACGAAAATATTGATTCTCGATATAGATGAAGTTACTGACGTTATTAAGCGCCTGTAGATATAGCGCTTCGATATCTCTGATGCCGTGTTTGCCGTACTGAGATTGGGTGCGCAGAATCTGCGCCATCACCGGTACGTCATCCTGGCCACAACGAAGGGCCGGTTGCTTAGCGGATCGCCGCTGCTCCGTCAACTTTTGCCCCGTCGCCGCATCCCAGGCCTGACAAAAGTTTGCATTCAGATCAATCAGAATCGGCCCTGTTACTTGGGCGGAAATGTCCTGGCGCGGATGGAAGCCATTACGGCCCATTTGAGGATGTAGTCGTAGATGGCTATGACCGTGGGTGTCCCAGTATTCGTCGAGCGTGTTGTGCCCCATCACAAAGCCCGTCGCAACATCGGGGTATTCATAGTCGATCAACACCATTTTCTGATGGTGCGTAGGGAACGAGGTAAGCGCCACGCTATTCATTACCCTGGCATGCGTTCCACGGTCAGAATATTTACTGTCGTAGGCGCTACGCCATGCAATTTCCGCGCGCTCGATCACGTCGAAATCCCGCGTTGCGAATTCGATCCGGTTGAACGCAGGATCACGTACAACACGAGCCGCGAAATTTACGCTTAGACCGCTCGTGGCGTTCTTTCTGTCCATCTTGACCTGGCCATACCACCACGCGTCGAATTCTTTTTGCGTCGAGTTCCGGTTGTCATTGGCCGTTGTGAAGCGTCCTCCCGGCATCATGTTCTCCGAGAACTGCGCAAGATGCAGCGAGTCGCCCCAAACCAACAAGCGTATCTTCTTGTTCTGACTCGCCTTCTCCAAAAGCAGCTGCCCGATTGGCACGGTGCCCTGCCCAGAGGTGCCGCGCTTGAAGTACATGGACGGTTGAAAGCCCCAACAAACGATGTCGATAGTATGTTGCGCGGCGCTGATCGCATCGTACACCGCGGCAAATGCTTCCTCTCCACACACCAACGGACGATGCGTGGCCGCCTTCGGTTTGTACTCGGCCTCCTGTACATAATGAGGCAACGTCAGCGTCGCGGTATTTCCGCATGCCTGCGCGATTGGTGTCGTAATTGCTGCGGTCTCGCTCATGACTGTGCTTCCGTTTCTGCGTCGTCGTTATTCGGATTCAGAAGGTTGTAATAATGTTGACGATGTGCCGCTCGATCTTCCCCGTCAGCGGTCTCGCCCTGCTCAAAGAAATGAAAGCCTTGGTTCGCCAAATTACCGTTGACGGCGTCACCCCGAAATTCTTCGTTAACTGGAATGTTGTAAGCCACGCCGTTTGCTAGCTCAACTCGATAGGACTGGGTGCCAGGGCGATGATCGACAAGAATTTTTCCCGTCGCATCGATCACGCCCTGCGCCACCAAAGAACCTTTTGCGTATAGCTTGTAAGGAACATCCTGCGGGATGCTGAGCTTCGCGGAAGGCGAGGATGCCATGTTCAAGATGAGCTTTTCGGCCGGGAGTGCGTTCGGCAATGTATTGCTGATTTGCGCGCTGGCCGCACCTGCTTTGCTCCACGCGGCGCACTTTTCCAGAATGTCGCCAGGCGTGCCGTTCTCGATCCGGTTAGCGTTGATCTTGACGTATGACCCGCCTGCGCCAATCCAGACTTCCTTCGCCGCCGAAAGCACGAGACGACCGTTTACGCTGGAGATCGTCACGTCCTTGAGCGCTGACAGCGCCATCTCGTCGTTCTGCGATTGGATCTCCACTTTCCCCTTCGCAAACAGTTTCATCCCCATCCGCTGCGCGAACATCGAAATCGCGTCGCCCGCCGCAACGGTAAATCGCCTAAGCACGCCAATGTCGGCGCTACCGCCCGCTGTCGCGATGAGGTTCTGGTTCGCGCTGAACTGCATGTGCGAGCCCGACACAAGGCCAACGCCGTCGGGAGCGCTTACCAACACGCCCGCCTTCTTCAGTTGGGTCAGAGTCTCGTCAAGAAACTGCTTCTGCTTCTCGTAATCCGCTGCGATCGCCTGCGCCGCCTTGGCCGCTTCGGAGAGCGACTGCATCTGCTGATACGCCTGTTCGAGCAGACCTTGAGCAGGCTGCATGTCGAGTTGCTTGCCGTTCGCTGCAAACTGAGCATCGGCGGAAATGAACACGCCCTTCGCTGCGCGCACCGCCACATGCTCGTCCGAGCGCAATTCCGCGCCCCTACCCCTTTCCTTGCGATCACCATCGACCATATGCCCCAGATTCAGCTCGCTGGTCTGATACGGCGTGGTCAGGTGAATATGCTCGATGCCTTCTTTATCCTCCATGCGCAATTCGTTTTGCGCGGCGGTCCTGATGAGGTTCCGAGTGTTGTTGAGGTTATTGACAAGATCCGGATTCAGGCTGTCATGCAGTGCACCCATGATCACCGGCCTATTCGGATCTTGCGCCGTAAAAATGAGCGCGACTTCCGTCCCGTCAATTAACGGAAAGTGGTGCCCATAGTTGGCGCCCGCATACGGCTTGGCCATCCGGATTGCACGGCTCCTTCCACCGGGACTCCACTCGTCCAGATCGAACGGCATCTTCACGACGTACAGCCCCTTCTCCGTCAAATAGCTGTATTGGTATTTGCCGGGAGAATCCACCCGTGCTGGAAGAATGCCTTCGATCTTCGGTGGCTTGACCGAATCGATGCTCGTGCGCCATCGGCGATCCGCCGGAATCGCGCGGAAGGCAGTCCAATACGACGTGCCACGTCCACCACCACAGCGGATCGACGTGATGAAGAGCCCGTGCGGCGCATCCTTTGGATTCGCATCAAGCCCCATCACCTCGCCGACTTCGAGCGAGAACGGATTGCCCCGGCCGCGATAGCTGATCTGCGTGGCCAGATGCTCCTCGTGACGCCGACGCGCAATCTCGCGACCTTCTTCCAGCGTCTCGTAGTGCTCGCCCCAATGACTATCGACACCGTCCGTGGTCTTGTCGCCCGGCGCGGCGTAGTTTCGTGAAACTGAGTAACGTACTCGAACCGCTTATATTTTCCGCGCAAACTCTTGAAGTCGAAATCGACGCCCAGTCGATAGCCGTAGTGGCGCAACGTATCCGTGATGATTTCGACAACGGATTGCTTTTGAAATAGCCTGCTTTTCCTCGCCCTGGCGAGGTCTGCTATTTCCGGAACGAGCGTGACGCGATAGCGGGTTTCGTCGGCCGATGGCCCGAGGTTCTCGAAGCGCTGAATAACTCCGTGGGTCGAGTACTTCGACGGCATCTTGCTGAAGTCTTTCCATCGCGACCCGAACATCTGTTCCAGGTAATCTTGAGTAGGATCGACGGGCTCGACGGAGAACGTCGCCGGCCTGCCTACGACCTGATCCATCGGAATGTCAACAACCGGGCTTGTGAACTCAATACGGTATTCGTAAAGCTTACTGATTTCTGCTTGCCCACTGAATCGGAGAACCGAGATCGGTGCCGATTGCGGCTTGAGGGTCAAGCTGTAGGCCTGACTGGGTATGACCATCGACATGCGAAGAGAACTCCTGAGGTTGCGCCGTCCGGCTTAATGGAAAACACCGGGGCGGTCCAATTCCAGCTCCATCGGACTCTGCTCTACGATTACGCGATGTCCACCATTCAGCCATTGCGGGGATGATTACATAAATACTTTCTGTTTTTGGTCATAAACATGTCGCAGTCCATATGGATTATGCGATTGCTTGAGGTCAATCAGTAACTTAGGTTTTTAGCGAGAGCCAGCTTTTCGGAGCTGTCTTAAATGCGCATTTCTGAAACTTGAGCGAATCACTCAACGAAGCTGGACATAAGTGTTCGCGTGGCACGTCAGAGTGTTTGTCGCGAGGGGTAGGCGAGGTATCGAGCGTCAGCCCGTGAACGCCCGCCATATTGCAGCGTACGCTGCCTACGACTGATATTGCTGCGTTTAGTCAGTGACATGCCAAGCCCGGCTTTGTCTTCCTTGAAGCCGTTCAGCGCTGATCGAGAGCGAAGATGCGTTCTAAGCGGCGGCCCGCGCACGAATCGAAGCCAGCACCGTCACCAACTTACGGACTCAAACGCCTGAGGCAAATAGCAGGAGCTGGCCGACTACAGCCTATTCACAATCTGTCTCCCGGAAACTCCACGACGACCCATAAAAAAGCCGCTCCAAAGAGCGGCTCTCAACACTGCAATCAACCACCCTCAATCATCAAGCAACGACAAATCCCGCACCGCGCCCTTATCCGCCGACATCACCAGCTTCGCATAAGCCTTCAACGCCGCCGACACCTTCCGCGGACGCTGCTTCGCCGGCTTCCAGCCCTTCGCGTTCTGTTCCTCGCGACGGAGCGCGAGTTCATCGTCGGAGAGCAGCACGTCGATCGTGCGATTCGGAATGTCGATGCGGATCTTGTCGCCGTCGCGCACGAGCCCGATCGCGCCGCCCGCTGCCGCTTCGGGCGAGCAATGACCGATCGACAGCCCCGACGTGCCGCCCGAGAAGCGGCCATCCGTCAAGAGCGCGCACGCCTTGCCGAGACCCTTCGATTTGATGTAGCTCGTCGGATAAAGCATTTCCTGCATGCCCGGACCGCCCTTCGGACCTTCGTATCGGACGATGACGACATCGCCGGCCTTGACCTTGTCGTTGAGGATGTTCTCCACGGCTTCATCCTGCGATTCGGTGACGTGCGCCGTGCCTTCGAACACGAGAATGCTTTCATCGACGCCCGCGGTTTTCACCACGCAGCCGTCCAGCGCGATATTGCCTCGCAGCACCGCGAGACCGCCTTCCTTCGAGAACGCATGTTCGTTAGAACGGATGCAGCCTTCGGCGCGGTCCGTGTCGAGACTCGGCCAGCGCGTGTTCTGGCTGAACGCCGTTTGCGTCGGAACGCCGGCGGGACCTGCCATGTAGAAGGTCCTGACCGCTTCGTCCTCGGTGCGCTTGACGTCCCACTGATCGAGCGCATCTTTCAGCGTGGGCGCATGCACGGTCGGCACGTCGGTATGCAGCTTGCCCGCACGATCCAGCTCGCCCAGGATCGCCATGATGCCGCCCGCGCGATGCACGTCCTCGATGTGGTACTTGTTCGTGTTGGGCGCGACCTTGCACAGTTGCGGCACGGTGCGCGAAAGACGGTCGATATCCGTCATCGTGAAGTCGATCTCGGCTTCGCGCGCAATGGCCAGCAAGTGCAGGATGGTGTTGGTCGAGCCGCCCATCGCGATATCGAGCGTCATCGCGTTTTCGAAGGCCTTGAAGCCCACCGAGCGCGGCAGCACGCGCGCTTCTTCCTGCTCGTAGTAACGGCGCGCCAGTTCGACGATGCCGCGTCCCGCGCGCTTGAAGAGTTGCTCGCGGTCGGCGTGCGTCGCGACGACGGTGCCGTTGCCCGGCAAGGAGAGGCCGAGCGCTTCGGTGAGGCAGTTCATCGAGTTGGCCGTGAACATGCCCGAGCACGAGCCGCACGTCGGGCATGCGGAGCGTTCGACTTCCGCGACTTCCGCGTCGGAGTATGACGAGTCGGCGGCGATCACCATCGCGTCGACGAGATCGAGCTTCTTCAGTTCGATGGCCTTCGTCTTTGGATTCGCGAGGCGCGTCTTGCCCGCTTCCATCGGGCCGCCCGACACGAAGATCACGGGGATGTTCAGGCGCATCGCGGCCATCAGCATGCCCGGAGTGATCTTGTCGCAGTTCGAGATGCAGACCATCGCATCGGCGCAATGCGCGTTGACCATGTATTCGACCGAATCCGCGATGATGTCGCGGCTCGGCAGCGAATACAGCATGCCGTCGTGACCCATCGCGATACCGTCATCGACCGCGATGGTGTTGAATTCCTTCGCCACGCCGCCCGCGGCCTCGATCTCGCGCGCGACGAGCTGTCCCAGGTCTTTCAGGTGCACGTGGCCCGGCACGAACTGCGTGAACGAGTTGACGACGGCGATGATCGGCTTCGAAAAATCTTCGTCTTTCATGCCGGTGGCACGCCACAACGAGCGCGCGCCCGCCATGTTGCGGCCGGCGGTGGAGGTTTTGGAACGGTATGTGGGCATCGTGGTTGCTGTTGGAATATCGCTGAATGAAAGCGGGCCACGAGGGTAAAGGCCCTTGCGCGCCGGAGTCGGCGACCTTTTGGGTCGGGCGGGCGCGAATTTTGGGATTATCCCATACCTGCTTCGTCCAATTCGCTTCGCCTCGCCGCATCCACCAGCGCGCGAATCGCCCAGCGCTTCACCTTGCGCGTACGCGCGTCGTCGAGTTGCAGCACGTCCTTGCAGACCAGCATCGCCTCGGTGCCGATCACGAGCGCGAGCGCCTGAGTCAATGTGTCGATAGCCGCGGGCTTGAACTGATCGTGCGCGGGCTCCAGCGCCGCCTCGATCAACGGCGTGCGGCGATTCTGCCGTAACGGCACTTCCTCCGCGGCTTCGCCCTTCGCCACACGCTCCAGCGAATGCGCGAGCATCATGCGCAGCGGCACTTCGTTGGCGAGAATCATGTCGTGGAGCGCAGCATCGACACGCAGCAAGCGCGCGACCGGATCAGCCGACGCGCGCGCGGAAAAAAGCTTGTCAGCATCCGGCGTATCGACATCGAGCGATGCTTCCAGCAAGAGCGCGTCGACACTCGTGAAGTGCCGATACGCCGTCGCGCGCGACACCATCGCTTCAACCGCAACTTCCTCCAGGCTCGGCTTGTGCCCTTGCTTCATGAGCCGCGATGCCGCCAGCAGCAGATCCTTGCGCGTGCGCTGCTTCTGATTGCCGCGCGTGCTCGTTGACGGATCTGCCATGTCAGGCCTGCGGCAACTGGCCGATGATCGCCGCGAGATCCACCCACACGTTCTCACGCCTGATCTGTCCGCGCTCGCTGAATTCGACCACATGCAGCATGCGAAATTCGAGCGGACGCCCACGGCCTTCGAGCCCGAACGGTCTGCCCGGCGCCTTGCCGCGCCACAACGATTCGTCGATGACGAAGCCATCGCCATAAAGACGCCGCAGACACTCGACCCGGCTCTCCGACAGGTCAGCGAACAACGCTTCGTAGAAAGGCCGCGCACCCGCGCGTCCATGCGCGGGACCGGCGGGCCAGCCGACGACATCGTGTTCGACATCTTCCGTGAGCGTCGCGAGCACGCCTTCGACATCGTCGCGTCGCTCGAAGTTGAAATGCTCGTCGATCTTCCGGTCCATCTCCACAGGGGTCAGCGTCATGATTGCCTCCTTGCGCGGGTCATGCTTTCCGATTCATTCTAGTGAGACAACAGTCTCATTACAAGATCGAAATATCAGCGCCCACAGCTATGGTTAGCTATGCAATCACTTCACTTCGTGGCGAAATCACGGATAAAAAAATGGCGCAGCCTCTTTCGAGGCTGCGCCATTTCTTCGTTCGATCCGGATATCAGACAGCGCGGCGCACCATCAATTCCTTGATCTTGCCGATCGCCTTGGTCGGATTGAGCCCCTTGGGGCACACGTCGACGCAATTCATGATCGTATGGCAACGGAACAGACGGTACGGATCTTCCAGGTTGTCGAGGCGTTCGCCCGTCGCCTGATCGCGGCTGTCCGCGATGAAGCGATAGGCTTGCAGCAAGCCCGCCGGGCCCACGAACTTGTCCGGATTCCACCAGAAGCTCGGGCACGACGTCGAGCAGCTCGCGCACAGGATGCACTCGTAGAGTCCATCCAGTTCGTCGCGCTCCACCGGCGATTGCAGGCGTTCTTTCTCGGGCGGCGGCGTATCGTTGATCAGGTACGGCTTGATCGAATGATACTGGTTGAAGAACTGCGTGAAGTCGCAGATCAGATCGCGCACCACGGGCAGTCCCGGCAGCGGGCGCAGCACGATCTTCTGCGGCAGTTCATTCAGATTCGTCAGACACGCGAGCCCGTTCTTGCCGTTGATGTTCATCGCGTCCGAGCCGCACACGCCCTCGCGGCACGAGCGACGGAACGACAGCGTCTCATCCACTTCCTTGAGCTTCACCAGCGCATCGAGCAGCATGCGTTCATGCGTCAGATCGAGCTCGTACGACTGCATGCGCGGCGCCGCGTCCTTGTCCGGATCGTAGCGATAGACTTCAAAAATACGTTTTGCCATTTCGATTTCCTTGCGCTTTCCTTAGAAGGTACGCGCCTTCGGCGGCACCGATTCGACCGTCAGCGGCTTCATCTGGACCGGCTTGTAATCCAGCCGATCGCCCTCGCTGAACCACAGCGTGTGACGCATCCAGTTCTCGTCGTCGCGATGTTCGTAGTCGCTGTGCGCGTGCGCGCCGCGACTCTCTTTGCGCGCTTCGGCCGATACCATCGTCGCGCGCGCCACTTCGATCAGGTTCGCCAGTTCCAGCGCCTCGACCTTCGCCGTGTTGAACACCTTCGACTTGTCCTTCAGATGCACGTGCTTCACGCGCTCGGCCAGTTCCGCGATCTTGCCGACGCCTTCTTCGAGCAGCTTCGACGTGCGGAACACGCCCGCATGCGCCTGCATCGACGCGCGGATATCGTTGGCGATGTTCTGCGTGTACTCGCCCGAGGTGGATTTCTCCAGCACCGCGAGGCGTTCCATCGCGAAGTCGGCGGCATCGGCCGGCAGCGGCTTGTGCTCTTTCAGTTCCTTCGCGTGCTTGATGATGTGATTGCCCGCCGCGCGGCCGAACACAACCAGATCGAGCAGCGAGTTCGTGCCCAGACGGTTCGCGCCGTGCACCGAAACGCACGAGCATTCGCCCACCGCGTAGAAGCCGTTGACCGGATCGTCATAGCCCTTCGCGGTGCCCACGACCTGACCGTGCATGTTCGTCGGAATACCGCCCATCTGATAGTGGATGGTCGGCACCACCGGAATCGGCTCCTTGATGCAGTCGACATTGGCGAACTTCAGCGCGATCTCGCGAATCGACGGCAGACGCTTCATGATCGTCTCGGCGCCGATGTGCGACAGATCCAGCAGCACGTGATCCTTGTTCGGACCGACGCCGCGGCCTTCCTTGATCTCCTGGTCCATCGAGCGCGAGACGAAGTCGCGCGGCGCGAGGTCCTTCAGCGTCGGCGCGTAGCGCTCCATGAAACGATCGCCGTTGGAGTTGCGCAGAATGCCGCCTTCGCCGCGCACGCCTTCGGTGATCAGCACGCCCGCGCCCGCCACGCCCGTCGGGTGGAACTGCCAGAACTCCATGTCCTGCAGCGCGATGCCCGAGCGCGCGGCCATGCCGAGGCCGTCGCCCGTATTGATGAACGCATTCGTCGATGCCGCGAAGATGCGCCCCGCGCCGCCCGTGGCGAACAGCGTCGTCTTGCCTTCGAGGATATAGACCTCGCCCGTTTCCATTTCGAGCGCGGTCACGCCGAGCACATCGCCATCGGCGTCGCGGATCAGATCCAGCGCCATCCATTCGACGAAGAAATGCGTTTTGGCCGCGACGTTCTGTTGATACAGCGTGTGCAAGAGCGCGTGGCCGGTACGGTCGGCCGCAGCGCATGCGCGTTGCACCGGCTTCTCGCCATAGTTCGCGGTGTGGCCGCCGAACGGGCGCTGATAGATCGTGCCATCGGCGTTGCGGTCGAACGGCATGCCCATGTGTTCGAGCTCGTACACCGCGTTGGGCGCTTCGCGGCACATGAACTCGATCGCGTCCTGGTCGCCGAGCCAGTCGGAGCCCTTGATGGTGTCGTAGAAGTGATAGTGCCAGTTGTCTTCGCTCATGTTGCCGAGCGATGCGCCGATGCCGCCTTGCGCGGCCACCGTATGCGAGCGCGTCGGAAACACTTTGGACAGCACCGCCACCGACAAGCCCGCGCGCGCGAGTTGCAGCGATGCGCGCATGCCCGAGCCGCCCGCGCCGACGATGACCACGTCAAAGCGACGACGCGGCAGGGAAGTCTTGATTGCAGCCATGTTCTTTAAACTCTCCAGAGAATCTGTGCGGCGTAGCCGGCGCATCCGATCAGCCACAGGATGGTCAATACCTGCAAGAGCAGGCGCAAGCTCATCGGCTTGACGTAGTCCATCCAGATGTCGCGAATGCCGACCCACGCGTGGTAGAAGAGGCAAAGCAAGGCCACGAAAGTCGCGAGCTTCATCCACTGGGTCGCGAAAATGCCCGCCCAGCCTTCATAGGAGAAGTTGTGCGCGCCGAAGAACCAGAACAGCAGAATGACGGTATAGACGGCCATCACCACCGCGGTGATGCGTTGCGCGAGCCAGTCGCGCAGACCGTAGTGTGCGCCGACAACCAGGCGCTTGGGGCCGACTCGATTTTGCGTTGCCATGTTTAGAACACTCCGAAGATCTTGAGGGCCATCGCGAGCGTGAGCAACAGCGAAACGATCAGCACGATGAGGGCGGTCTGACGGCCGCCTTCCTTGTTCACCGCGACGTGGGTGTCGAGCAGCAGAAAGCGAATGCCCGCGCAGAAGTGATGCAGATACGCCCACGACAGCACGAGCGTGACGATCTTGACGATGGGGTTGGCGAGAAAGCCCTTGAACGCGTCGAACGAGATCTCCGACGTGAGGCTCTGATCGAGCAGGTACAGGATGAACGGCAGACACACGAAGAGCAAGAGCCCGCTCACACGATGCAGGATGGAGACCTTCCCTGCCAGCGGCAAGCGATACTTCGCGAGCTGGCCGATTCCGATGTTCCGGTATTCCGGCCTTGGTTTTTTCAATGCTTCAGCCACGTTAGACCCCTTCCCAATCTGATTGACGATTCGCGCGTCGTCGATGCACGACACGGGCGCGACTCGTCCAGCCTGATCCGCCTCGAAAAGCGCCCGGCGATGTCGTTGGGGATAAGTTTTTTGCCCGCGCACTGCGCGATAGCGGTATTTTGTCGCGCGATTGATATACTGTCCAATATCTATCTCGTCTTTCTGAAATATCTTTGACAGATATCGCATGGAACTGCGCCACATTCGCTACTTTCTGGCCGTCGCCGAGGAGCGCAACGTAACGCGCGCGGCGGAACGGCTCGGCATCGGCCAGCCGCCGCTTAGCCAGCAGATTCACGCTCTGGAGGACGAACTCGGCGTGCGGCTCTTCCGGCGCACCGGGCATGGCGTCGTGCTGACCGAAGCGGGAGAGGCGTTCGCTGTCGATGCCAAGCGCCTCATGAACGACGCGCGTCTCGCCGTTGAAAAGGCGCAGAGCGCGGGGCGCGGCGAGATCGGGCAACTCAATATCGGCTTCACCGGGTCGGCGGCGTTCAATCCGGTCGTGTCGAAACTCATCCGCTCGTATCGGCAGGCTTATCCGAACGTCACGCTCACACTGACCGAGGGCAACACCGCGCAATTGCTCGCCCATCTCGACGCCGGCCGTGTCGATGTCGCGTTCGTTCGGCTCGGCAGCCAGTCGCCTGCGGGCGTGCAGATCAATCACATCGCGATCGAGCCGATGAAAATCGTGCTGCCCGCCACGCACAAGCTCGCGAAGAAACGCAAGGTGCCGCTCGCGGCGCTGGCGGAAGATCCCTTCGTGATGCTGCCCCGCGAAGCGAGCCCGACCCTGCACGACGTCATCATCGGCGCGTGCCGTGAAGCGGGATTCGAGCCAGTCGCCGGGCAGCAGGCGCCGCAGCTTTCATCAGTCGTGAATCTGGTCGCGGCGGAATTCGGTGTGTCGCTGGTGCCGGCTTCCGTGTGTCAGATTCAGGTCGATGGCGTCGCCTACACCGATGCCCTCGGCAGCGCGATCACGATTCGTCTCGCACTGGCCTCGCGCATCGACGCGACGGCCGCCAAGACCGCCAACTTCCTCGATATCGCGCGCCACATCGTTACGTCATCGGCGTGACATTGTCATCAGAACAAGCGCGCATTGCATTCGACGCGTTTTCGTCCAACACTTCAGTTCGCAAGAAGAGCGTCAAGAAGGCCCAATCCTTGGATCGAGGAGCAAGGTCATGCGCGAAGAAATGAAGCATCCGCTGCAATGCACGCCCGAGTGCCGCCGGGGTTTCCTCAGATCAGTGGCATCCGCAGGTATCGTCGGGCTTGCGGGTCCATCGCTTCTCATGACCTCGGCCCACGCCGATGCGTTGACGCACGCGCAGCGCGACAGCATGACGCCCGAGCAGATCATCGACCTGATGAAACGTGGCAACGAGCGGTTTCAGAAAGGCGAGCGCAAGCCGCGCAATTATCTGCGTGAACAGAAGGCGAGCGCGAAGGGCCAGTATCCCGCGGCCGTGCTGCTCAGTTGCATCGACTCGCGCGCGCCCGCGGAAGTCATCATGGATCTGGGTATCGGGGATATCTTCAATTGCCGTATCGCGGGCAATATCGAAAACGACGACATTCTCGGCAGCATGGAATTCGCGTGCAAGCTGATGGGCGCGAAAGTCGTGCTCGTGATGGGGCACACGTCGTGCGGCGCGATCAAGGGCGCGATAGCGAATGCCGAACTCGGCCATCTCACCGGTTTGCTCGCGCGCATCAAGCCCGCCGTCGATGCAACGCAGTATGACGGCGAACGGTCGGCGACCAACTACACGTTCGTCGATAAAGTGGCGCGCAAGAACGTCGAACTGACCATCGCGCAGATTCGCCGCGACAGCACAGTGCTGAGCGAGATGGAAAGCCAGCACGGCATCAAGATCGCCGGCTCGATGTACAACCTAAGCACGGGCGCGGTGGAGTTTTTCGGCTCCTAAGCTTCGACGCGCTCGCGAACGCCATCCTCTTGCTTCGCGACGCCGCGCTTAGCCGTCCAGTACTCCGTGCGCACGCCGATATCGTCGGATACGAACGGCCCGCGGCGCGTCGACCGGTAGTTCGCCAGCGCCTTGTACACGAGGCGTTGCCCGATCAGCAGAATCGGCACGTTGAGCAGCACCATCACGATATTCATCAGATCCGACAGCGCCCAGAGGTTCGGCAACTCGAGGCCGGCGAGCACCGTGAGCGCGCCGAATGGCACGAACACGAGCGAGCCGACGACGCGAATACCGGTAATGAAGCCGCGACTGCGCGAGATGAAGTTCGCCGATATCTCCGCGAACGAGATCATGCCGAGCAAGGTGGTGAACGCGAAGAGGCCATAACATACGCACATCACGATCTTGACGATGTGCGCGACCCCAACGGGCACGAGCGTTTCGACGGATGCGAGATAGACCGTGATCTTCGACGCCCTCACCGATTCCCACGCCTGCCCGTCGACGGTGCCGGTCCAGACATGCGCCATCACGACGATGAAGCCGGTCATCGTGCAGATGACCATCGTGTCGAAGAACACGCCGAGACTTTGCACGAAGCCCTGTTCGCACGGGTGATCGTTGTCGGCGATCGCGGCGGCCATCGTGATGGTGCCCTGCCCCGCCTCGTTCGACATCAGCCCGCGCTTGACGCCCTGCGCGAGCGCGGTGCCGATTGCGCCACCGAAGAGCGCATGCGGTGCGAATGCGCCGACGATCACCTCATGAAAGAAGTACGGAATCAGCGGCAGATTGATGAGGATGATGACCAGGGACATCAGGCAGAACAGCGTTGCCTTGATCGGCACGAGCACATCGGTATAGGCGGTCACGCGACGAATGCCGCCCATGATGATGAACGAGCACGCCGCGATCAACACGGCGGCGATGACGTAATACACCGTCGACTGACGTGCGAGATGCGTACCGGTCACGGTATCGGCAATAGTGCCGATCGCGGTGAACACGTTGAACGTTTGCGGCGGCACGTTGAAAAGCGCATAGACGATGAACACGAGCGACAAGAACGTGCCGACGATGCGCCTGTCGCCGAGAATGCGCCGTCCATAGAACGGCAGGCCGCCGACGAACTCGTCGTGCTTCTTCTCCTTGAAGAGCTGCGCGAGCGTCGATTCCATGAACGCGGTGGCCATGCCGAAGAATGCGGCGACCCACATCCAGAACAATGCGCCCGGCCCGCCGACGGAAATCGCGCCCGTGATGCCGACGATATTGCCCGGCCCCGCGCGCATCGCGAGCCCGAGCATGAACGATGCGAGCGCGCTGACGCCGGTCTTCGACGACTGTCTGCGCAACATGATGCGCACGATCTTGCCGACGTTCATCGTCTGAATGAAGCGCGTGCGAATCGTGAAATGGATGCCCACGCCGACGAGCAGGAGAATCGCGAACGGGAATTGCCCGAGCACGGGAATGCTTGAATATGCCTTGAAATTAGTGGGGAAATCCCACAAGAAATCCGATACGGGTGCAATGAAGGCAAACAATGCATTCACGGACTGAAAGAGACTTTCCACGCGAGGCGTTCCGAATGTTGATAAACCGGCGTCGTTCGAAGCTGGCCGACGTGCCTGCGTCGGCACGTAATCTTTTGAGGCAGCGATTATACGGCCAGCGATCGACCTCTCTCTGTTGATGGCTATTGGCGAAGCTGAAGAAGTGGCGCGTTCGTGCGGGACAGTTAGTTGCGGCGCGTCGTCATGCCTATCTAATTCTTTTCTCGCACAATCGGGTGCACAACGTGTCAGGAGAACGGGATGACCGAACGACTCGCGAAACTTTTCGCCGTGGCCTCGATGGCCCTGCTGGCATCGCTCGTCAGCTTCGGCAATCTGACGGACTATGGCAGCAACCTGCAATTCGTCGAGCACGTCTTGCGGATGGACACGACGTTCCCCGGCAATGCCAACATGTATCGCGCGATCACGTCACCGATGCTTCAGCATCTCGGCTATGACCTGATCATCCTTCTCGAGACCGTGACCGCGCTGCTCTGCTGGGTGGGCGTCATCGCGATGTGTCGCGCGATGCGGCAAGAGAATGCCGTGTTCGCGCGAGCCAAGCGCTGGGCAATCGCGGGACTCACGCTCGGCTATCTCACCTGGCAGGTCTGTTTCATGTCGATCGGCGGCGAATGGTTCGGCATGTGGCAGTCGCAGCAATGGAACGGCACGGAGAGCGCGTTTCGCTTCTTCATGACCTTCCTCGTGATATTGATCTTCGTGACGCGCGCAGAAACGCATCCACCCTTTTTGAGAACAACCGCATGAACACCAACGATGCAACCAGCGCGATTCAGGTGCGCGATATCGGCAGCTTTCACGTCGGCGGGAAGATGGTCACGCTGTCGGGCATGAGTCCGCGCTCGCGCGTAAGCACGGCGCACGGCGCCGTTCATCCGGTCGATCCCAACGGCGAAGTGATCGTCGGTCAGATGTATGTGCAGTACGTGAGGCTCGCATCGGCGCGCTCCCCTCATCCGCTGTTGCTCTGGCATGGCGGCGGCATGAGCGGCGTGAACTGGGAGACGACGCCCGATGGACGCCCCGGCTGGCAGATGTACTTTCTGCGCGCGGGCTTCGATGTCTATGTGTCCGATGCCGTCGAACGTGGCCGCGCATCGTGGGCGCCCTATCCCGACGTGTATCCCGAGGCGCCCTACTTCCGTACGGCGCGCGAGGCATGGGAAGAAACGTTTCGGTTCGGCCCGGCCGGTTCGTGGCACGCGCAGGCGCAATCGCGCCGGCCTCATGCGGGCATGCGCTTCGATGTATCGAAGATGGAAGCCTTCATGAATCAGTTCGTGCCGCGCTGGTCGACGAACGACACGCTTACGCAACATGCATACGACGCGTTGATCGAACGCCTGCGGGGCAGCATCGTGCTCACGCACAGTCAGGGCGGCAACTTCGGTCTGCGCGCCGCGCTGAATGCGCCCGAGCGCGTGACGGCGGTCATCTCGCTCGAACCTTCAGGCGCGCCCGACCCCTCGCAATATGATCCGCGTATCCTGCGCGGCGTGCCGCATCTGTTCGTCTGGGGCGACTATCTGGAGCGGCATCCGTTCTGGGTCGAGTCCGTGCCGAAGGTGCGGCGATGGCACGATGCGCTCGCCGCGGCTGGCGTCGATACGGAATGGATCGATCTTCCCGCGCGCGGCATCGAGGGAAACAGTCACGCGCTGATGGCCGATGACAACAGCGATGACATCGCGGGCATCGTGCTCGAATGGATGCGGGCGCGGCGGCTCATCGACTGATTCATATTCAGTTCAACGCCACCGCGGCCGCCGCGCCCACCGGCGACCCCTCGATCGCCAGCGACCTCTGCCCATCCGGCCCGACCGGCACATCGCCGACGAGCGTCGTGCGATACAACTGGCGATCGAAGTCGAGATCGAAGATATCCGTGGGCGCGAGATGAGCGGTCGCGCGATTGTCCCAGAACGCAATGCTGCCCGGTTCCCACTTGAAGCGCACCGTGAATTCCGGCCGCGTCACATGCTCCCACAAGAGTTCGAGCAACACCTGGCTTTCACGCGACGCCAGTCCCGCGATGTGCTTGAGGAAGCCCGGACTCACATACAGCGCGCGCTCGCCGGTTTCGGGATGCACGCGCACGAGCGGATGTTCGCTCACGAGCGTGTGATCCGTCACGGCCTTCGTGAACGCATCGGTGCCGCTCGCGCCTTGCGGCGGCGCGAAGCGATGCACGCCACGCAAGCCATCGACGAATGCGCGCAGCGGCGCGGAGAGCTTCTCATACGCAATCACGAGATTGGTCCATTGCGTATCGCCGCCATAAGGCGGGATCGTCACGCCACGCAGGATCGATGCGAACGGCGGATTCACCGCCGCCGTGACGTCCGTGTGCCAGCCGGTCCAGGGACGCAGCAGCGAAGGCCCTTCGAAGCGCGTCGCCTTGCGAAACTTCGAGATCGAGTAGATCTCGGGATGACCTTCGACATGTCCGAACACCGGATGTCCCACCGTGAGCTCGCCGAATTGCGCCGAAAACGCGATGTGCTGCTCGTGACTCAGAAACTGTTCGCGAAAGAAGATCACGCGCCATTTGAGCAGCGCTGCGCGAATCGCTTCGACCTGCGCGGGAGACAGCGCACGCGTGAGATCGACGCCGCCGATCTCTGCACCGATATGCGCCGAGAGCGGATTGACGGTCAACTCTGCTTCTTTCTGGATGGCAGCGGCATTCATTTCGGATTCCTTTATATGTGGGATAAATGGATGATGCGCTCAACTGCCTTGCGCGTTCGCGTCGTCGGCGAAAAAGTAATCGCGCCACGACTTCGGTTCATGACGAATCACGCCGACCTTGTGCAGGAACGCACCCAGTTGCAGCGTGTTTTGCGGCGTCGTCGCGAAGCTGGCTTCCTTGTCGCTCAAAATGCGTTCGACGAACGCCGGCGAAAGCTTCGACCCGTCCTGACGTATATAAATGGCCGCCGCTTGCGCCTTGTCCTTGCCGACGAGCTTCGCAGCATCGTCGAGCGCGGCGCGCACGGCGGCATAGGTCTTCGGATTGTCCTTCCGCCATGCGCCGGAAGTCACGACGACGCTGCCCGTCGATGGACCACCGAGAATGTCGGTGGAACTCGTCACCTTGTGAATCTTCGGGTCTTCGAGTTCCTGATACTGATACGGCGCGTTCGAGAAATGCAGGTTGACGACAGAGTTGCCCGATAACATCGCGGTCGTCGCATCGGCGTGCGGCATGCTGACTTCGAAGCGGTCCAGACGCGCATAGTCGGCATCGCCGAAAGCTTTGGCCGATGCCATCTGCAGAAGCCGTCCCTGCTGCGACACGGCGACGGACACCACCGCGATCCGATCCTTCTCGCCGATATCCCGGATGCTGCGAATGCGCGGATCGTTCGTCACGAGATACACCGGCACCGCGCTTTGCGCCGCCATCGCGCGAAAGTCCTGACGCCCGTGCGTGCGGTCCCAGATCGTCATCAAAGGCCCGATGCCGATGGTCGCGATATCCGCCGCGCCCGACAGCAACGCCTCGTTCACAGCCGCGCCGCCCGAGAGCGTGCTCCATTGCACGTCGATGGCAAGTCCCTCGCGCGCACCCGCTTTCTCGATGAGCTTCTGATCCTTCGCCACTTTCAGCAGCAACGAGCCGATGCCGTATTGATCGACGATCGTCACCTTCCCTTCGGCGTGCGCGCGATGAATCGGCAACGCGAGCAACGCCATCGACGCGAACACGGCGAGTAAACGCTGCAATAAAAATGTCGTCATGCGGGATTTCTTCGAAGAGCGGCGAACGATAAATGTACTCGTCGCTTACTCACACGCGAACGAAGAAATCCCGATACGGATAGCTTCGTCCGCGATAAGCGCGCGGGCAGCGCTCTTTTTCACCGAAAGTTATCTGAAATATTTGGGGGCAGGAAGTGGCTTTTGTCGCGCAGCCACTAACATGAAAGGGGCACGCACACGCGAGGTCACAGCCATGAATCCTTCCGTCAGTTCCACCGGCGCCTACGTGCTCGGCCATTCCGATCCGGAAGTGCAGCGACTGGAGAATCAGGCGCGCTTCATCGGCGATCTGACCGAAGAGATCCTGCGCCGCGCGGGGCTCGCGCCCGGTATGCGCGTGCTCGATCTGGGCTGCGGCACGGGCGATGTCTCGTTTCTGGCCGCATCGCTCGTGGGACCGGACGGGTCGGTGTCCGGCATCGATCAGGCGCCCGGCGTGATCGACAAGGCCCGCGAACGGGCGCGGCAAGCGGGCCTCGGCAACGTGCGCTTCGACGTTGCGAGCGTGGCGGATTTCGAACTCACGGAACCCTTCGACGCCATCATCGGCCGTCTCATCCTGCTGCATCTGCCCGATCCCGCCGCGACCTTGCGCCGCCTCGCCGACCGTGCGGGCGCGGGCACACTCTTCGTCTTTCACGAGATGGACATGAGCACCGCGCGTTCGGTGCCCGAGTCGCCGCTATGCGCGCAGGGCATGCACTGGATCAGGGAGACGTTCACGCGGGCGGGCGTCGAGACCGACATGGGATCGAAGCTCTTTTCGACGTTTCGCCGCGCCGGCCTGCCCGGCCCGCAGATGCTGCTATCGGCGCGCTTCGAAGGCGGGCCCGACTCGTTCGCGTATCAGTATCTGGCCGAGGTGTTGCGCACGCTGTTGCCGCTTGCCGAGCGCTTCGGCGTTGCGAGCGCGGATGCCATCGGCATCGATACGCTGGCCGCACGACTGCGCGATGAAATCGTCGCGCTCGATGGCGTCATACAGCCGCCTGCCTTCATCGGTGCGTGGGCACGCGTGGCCTAGCCGGCCGCTTTCTTCTTCGATTTCGACTGATTGAACTCGATTGCCGCGCGCACGAGATTCTTCAGCGCACGCGCGTCGATCTTGTCGCCCTCGAAAAAATCGATCGCGCGCCGCGCATTGCCCTCGAGTCCCGCGTTGAAGAGCTGTTCGGGATCGGCAAGGCTCGCGCCGTTGGCGAAGGTCAGCTTCACTTTTCCCTTATGCGCGTTAGCCACCGCGATCATGCCGTCGCGATACCACACCGGGCTACCCATGTATTTCCACTCCTCGACGATCCCGCTATCCGCCGCCAGAATGGTCTTGCGCACATTGGCGAATGTCTCGCCGCGCCAGTCCGTGATGCCGGCAATCAACGCGTCGATTCGTTCCGAAGGGCTCATGCATATCTCCGTGCTTTTGCGTTTTGTTTATGCTTCGCTCGACCACCGCGGCGTCAGCGTATCAGACCCGGACTGCCGATCGTGATTTGCAGCCGTTGAGCCTGATCGAGATGAAAAATGAATGACGGTCGCGAGCGGATCAGCAAGGTCCGCACCTCCGCGCTGCGCGCCGTTCGAATATAGCCATCGACGGTATTGACCAGCTTCTGCAAATAAGCGACTTCGCGATCGAGATACGCTTCGTCGAAATCGTAAATGCTGGTCTGATCGAGATCGGCTATATCGTCGCGGCTTTGCTTCGTCAATGCCTCGCTCGTCGCGCTGCGTTGCGGCTGCGTGCCGTATCGCTGCATCAGCGTGGCGATCTCCTGATTGACTTGCGCATGTTCCGACACGATCCGCTTCGCGAAGACCTGCAGGCTATAGGAGCGCGTCTTGCGCAAGGCCAGACTGGCCGTGGCAATTTCCGCCTGATTCGCGACGAAAATCACGCCGAGCATTTGCTCATCGGAGAGGGGCCGTTCCTGCGCGTTCGCACAGAACGTCCACGTCAGCAGCAGCAGCAACGCCGTTGCGATGCGTTTGCCGTTCATCCGCGTCTCCGGGTTATATCGATACTGACGACTCTACCTTGATCAGACCGTCAGCGTGTTGCGGCCCGCGAGCTTCGCACGATACAGCGCGACATCCGCGCGTTGCAGTGCTTCGTGGAAGCTCGCATCCTGCGCGCCGATCTGCGATACGCCGATGCTCGTGGTCCATTCCGGCATGCCTTCGGTGTATTTGCGGCACGCAGCGTGAATCTGGTTCGCGCAGGCCTGAGCATCCGATGCGCGCGACGCCGGAACGATCGCGACGAACTCGTCGCCGCCGAGCCGCCCGAACTCGCCGCCCAGCGACGCGACTTCCGCGCCCGCGAGCCGCGCGAGTTCGATCAGCACGTTGTCGCCCGCGAGGTGACCGTGCCGGTCGTTGATCTGCTTGAAATGATCGAGGTCGATGGCGAGCACGGTCGCGCCCGGCGCGGCGAGGCGCATCGCGTAAAGCTCGAATCCGGCGCGATTCCAGACGCCTGTGAGCGGGTCGCGCAGCGCGGCATCGCGCAAACGGCGTTGCGCTCGTTCGGCAGGAATCGCCAGCAGGCCGAGATTGAGTACGCCCAGTAGCAACTGGTCCGAGAGCATCGGAATCAGCGCGAGGTAATTGATGTGCGAGCCCGACCACGCATAGGCTGCGAGCGTCACGGCATAACCGGGCAGATAACCCAGCATCGCGAATCCGGCGATGCGCCGCGCGCGGCTCTTCTCGCGCCGCCCGCGGCTCTTCTCGCGCCGCCCGCTCGACCAGAGGATGATGCCGGTGATCGCGGCCGAGATCGCGACACTGATCGTATCGCCCGCGTGCGTCAACATCGCCGCTACCGGACCGGGACCGACGATCCATCCCGGCAGGACATGCGCCACCGCGCAACCCAGAATCGGCGCGAGCATCCATGAGCGGAACGGAGGCTTGCCGTCGAAAGCGCGCAGGCCCGAAACGATCAACATGTTGGTGGCCGCGAGCGCGCCGAGCAGCAGGCCGATCAGGACCGGATTGCCGCGCGCGGGCTCGAAGCCGGTCAGCACCGCCGCGTAGAGGAACGCGCTCGCCGACCAGTGCACGAACTGCGGCTCGATCTTGCGACCGAAGCGCACCAGCGCGAAGACGAGCCCGAACGCCGTGCTCGCGAGCACGCTGCAAAGGCGAAGTGTTTCAGTGTCAGGTGTGTGGAACATGGAAAAGCCCGCCACGTGCGGTGGCCGGGACATCGACCGTCATCGACGGCGGACCGCGCATCGCGACAAAACGGCCGTATCATACCTTTCGCCTCCGGGCGCTGCGGAAACGGCACTTTCGGGTCAACGGCACGCACGCGGCAAAACTTTAGCGCCGTCCACCTTTTCGCGGCATGAGCCTTGCTCGCCGAATAGGGTTCCCGCACAGCCATAACGGAAAGGAGACGCGCATCATGAAACTGTATTACGCACCCGGCGCATGCAGTCTCGCCGATCACATCGCGATGCATGAAGCAGGCCTGAACTTCGATCGCGTGAAAGTCGATCTCAAGACCAAGATCACCGAGGACGGCACGCCGTTCAACGAAATCAATCCGAAGAGTTACGTTCCCGTAGTCGAATTCGACGACGGCAAGCGGCTCACCGAGAACATCGCGATTCTCTATTGGGTCGCGCAAAAGGCGCCATCGCTTGCGCCTTCCGGCGACGACGGAAGTTTGCGTCTGCTGGAAATGCTCGCGTTCATATCGACTGAGATTCACAAGCAGTTCGGCCGCGTGTTCCGCCCGTCTTCCGATGCGGAAGCCGCGGCCGCGCGCGAGAAAATCGGCCAGCGCTTCGCGCTCATTGCGAAGACGATGCGTGGCGATTATCTGTTCGGCGACAAGGTGAGCGTCGCGGATGCATATCTATTCACGATGCTGACGTGGGCGCGGAAGATGAGCGTCGATATGCCCGCCGAGCTTCAGGCGTTCTACAAGCGCATGCGCGAGCGGCCGGCCGTGAAGCTCGCATTCGAGCACGAGGGACTTGAGTGACCTGTCGCGCGTGACGCACGGCACATCGCCAGGCGGGTCCGGCACTTGCTGTACCGATAGAAGGCGCGCATCGGCGCGCCATCTCACGATTTCCGGAGGCCATCATGGAGCCAGGCAAGCCTGTGCCGCACGCCACCGCCGATGACATGGACGAACCCGTGGGCCGCGACGAATCCACGCCGACGCCCTCCGAAGACACGAAGCAGCGTCAGCTCGACGAACGCGAAATGCGCACGCACGAGGTATCGGAAAACGAGTTGCCATCGTCGCAGGAAAAGAATCCTGTTCCGCCCGATTCCCGCAAGCCGTGACCTCGCAGCGAGCGGTCGCGACGCGGATTCCACTCACTGGGAGATCACATCATGTCTACCGAGACTTACGTTCGCAACGGGCACCATGTCGAGATCACCATCGATCAGGATCCGACGGGGCAATGCACCTGGTCTTACACTGTCGATGCGGACGGCTACACCGAAATGCGCGATCGCCCGCTGGACACACACGATGCGGCGTTGGAAGCGGCGAAGAACCACGCAAATGCGAAGGCGGACATGCTGCCCGCGGGCACCGCGCAGTGATTGCATGAATCACGCGCGTTACAGCACGACCTGAACGCCAAGTTCAACGACATCTTCACTTCGAAGTCCGTAATATTCCGCGCTCGTTGCCGAATGGAACGCCATCTCGCCGAAGAGGCGCTCGCGCCAGCGCGGGATCTGCCCGTGCGAGCAGCCGGGCGTCGCTTCGTCGCGCGGCAGGAAGAACGTCGTGTGCTTCGGATCGAATCGCCAGTCGCCGAGTTGTCCATCGAGCGATGACAGCAGGCGCGGCAGGTTCGGCCGTTCGACGAAGCCATGACGCGAGATCACTTCATAGCAGCCCGCGCCCAGATCGCGCACTTCGATGCGCGTGTGTTCGTCCACACGCGGCGCCGATTCCGCGCGGTTCGCGAAGATCACCGTCGTCTCGTGCAGCACGCGGTTGTGACGCACGTTGCTCGTGAGCGCGGAAGGCGTAGCGCCCGGCGTGCTGCCCGGATAGACGGCAGTGCCCGGCACACGCGCGGGCGGCTCAGGCTTGCTCAGCACATCGCGCAGGAATTCCGTGAGCGGCGGCGCGTGCGATGCATGTAAATGTGCGAGTTGGAGCCCGCGATGCCATGTCGCCATCAGCACGAACAGCACGATACCGATCGCAACCGGAAACCAGCCGCCTTGTGGAATCTTATGGACGTTGGCCGCGACGAGCAGCGCATCGATTGCGATGAGCGGAACGCTGAGCGCGGCGACCGCGAGCCACGGCCAGCGCCAGATATTGCGCGTGACGCTCACCATCTGCACGGTGGTGATCAGCATCGTGAGACCGACGGCGATGCCATATGCGGATGTCAGCCGGTCCGAACTGCGGAAAGCGATCACGAGGAACATCACCGCGATGAACAGGACCGCGTTCACCGCGGGCACATACACTTGCCCGCGCTGCGATGCGGACGTTTCGATTACGCGAAGCCGTGGCAGGAAGCCGAGTTCGATCGCCTGACTCGTCATCGAAAAAGCCCCTGAAATGACGGCCTGCGATGCGATCACCGTGGCGAGCAATGCTATGAGCACCGTCGGCACCAGCGCCCACGAAGGCGCGGCGAAGAAGAAGGGTTGTCTGGCCGCGCCTGGCTGATACAGAATCGTCGCGGCTTGCCCGAAGTAACCGATGACGATGGCCGGAAACACGACGATCATCCATGCAAGCCGGATCGCGCGCCGGCCGAAGTGACCGATGTCGGCATAGAGCGCTTCGGCGCCCGTCAACGCGAGAATCACGGCACCGAGAATCGTGAATGCGAGCGCGGAGTGCCCGAGCACGAGCGACCACGCATACGCTGGCGAAAGCGCACGCAGCACGTCCGGATGCTCCACGATCCGATAGACGCCCACCGCGGCAAGATACACGAACCAGAGCAGCATGACCGGCCCGAACGACTTGCCGACAACCGCCGTGCCGCGCGACTGAAACAGAAAGAGCGCGATGAGGATCGCCACTGCGATCGGCACGATGAACGGCTCGAACCTGGCGCTCACCTGACTCAGGCCTTCGACTGCGGACAGCACCGAAACCGCGGGCGTGATCATCGAATCGCCGTAGAACATCGCTGCGCCGAACAAGCCCGCCATCAGCAGAAGATGCGGAACGCGCCGCCCCTGTTGCTCGTAGCCCGAACGCGCGAGCGCCGTCAGCGCGACGATGCCGCCTTCGCCTTCATTGTCCGCGCGCATCACGTAGCACACGTACTTGCCCATCACGACGATGACGACGGCCCACACGATCATCGAAAGAATGCCCATCACGATCGATGCATCGACGACGCCCGCGTCGCTCACGCCTTGCCTCAACGCGTAGATCGGGCTCGTGCCGATGTCGCCGAACACGACGCCAAGCGCGCCGAGCATGAGGCCCGAGAGCGCTTTCTTCGGCGCGTGGACATTGTTCGAAGTCGATGTCATCCGACGCGTGGGTCTCCGGTATACCGTGCCGAAGACATAGCAATCCGCATTCCGCACAGGTAATTGGCGCTTTCTTTCAATAGCATTAAGTATTAAATGCGCCTTCTCGCGTAATCAAAGGTAAGCGTTGCTTACACATGCTCACGTCATTCTTCCGATTCATTGCGTACAGTCCCGGCATCGAGATCATCCCTTCGCAACTTTCAAGAGGAAGAACATGAAGAAGAATCGAATCGTCGCCGCGCTGCTTTGCGCGACCATCGGACTGACGACGGGTGCGGTATTCGCGCAGCCCGCACCGAATGGCCCGGACGGCTACCACGACATGAATCGCGGGCCCGGCGGACCCGGCGCGCCCGGCCACGGCCCCGAGATGAACGGTCACAACGGGTACGATCACAATGCCCCGCGCCCGCCCGAGCATGCGAACAACGAGCCGCATCATTCGGATTGGCGCAAGGGCGAGCGCCTGTCGTCCGATTACCGGAATCATCAGTACGTCGTCGACGACTGGCACGGTCACGGCTTGCACCAGCCGCCGCGCGGATATCAATGGGTCGGCGTAGGCGCGGATTATCTGCTGGTCGCGGTCGCGTCGGGCGTTATCGCGCAGGTCGTGATGTCGCAATAACTACGCATTCGCTTCCTTCGTTCGTTTGAACGCCCGGAAAGAAAAGCCCGCCTGTTCAGGCGGGCAATGATGCGCTCAACGAGAGGGGATCGAGGCGCACATCCAAAAAGCAATCAAGCCTTTCCGCGAATCGTATCGGGCGCGTCGCGTTGTTGTGTCGCGCCGCCCGGCCGATCCGGCGTCGTGACCGTCTGATCGAAGATAAAGCCCATCGCGATATGCTCGGTGTTCGTGGAGCCGCAGGCGGGACACGTATCTTCTTCGAGAGCATCGTCCGAGTAAATGAGCTTGTTGCATGCTACACAGCGGATCAGCATCTTTACTCCCGAATATGAGTGAGAAGTAACTCATTTATATGCCAAAAAGAGCGGACAGCCAATTGCTCTTTACACGTATCGCATTAACACTGTATCCACTAAATCCTTAAATGCGCCAGCAAGCGTCGAGCCTGCTCGTCGATCGATAGCTTTATCGCGGATTCGTCGCGATGAAGTTTTTGACCGCCGTGTATGTCGGCTTCTTCGTCACGCCATCGTTCAGCATGATGCCGTATGGGCCTTGTCCTGTCGGCGGATCGTCGTAGAGCTCATAGACCTGAAGCGACTGAATGTTGTATTGCGGCGCGATGGCAAGCAGCGCGCCCATCATGTTGTTGGCCATGAACGTCGCCGCCTGGTCGGCCGTGCCGGGAAAGTTCGGCCGCATGCCCACTTCATTGATCCAGATCGGCTTGCCGAGCGATTGCAGCGTGCCGATCACGTTGTAGCAAAGCGTTCCGCATGCGTGGGTAATGTCGCCCTGCTCCGAGTACCAGTGCCACGCGGTGATGTCCCACGTGACGACCGGATGCCCGCTCGTGCCGTCGGGCTGCGTGCCGTTCGCCAGCATCACGTCCAGGCCCAGATGCATCCACGTATTGCCGCCGATCACGATCTTCCCGGCGGGATCGACCGACTTGATGCCCGCGATCAAGCCGCGTATGACGCCGCGCGCAATCTGGAAGCAATCGTTCTTGTAGTCAGTGCTGTTCACGCCGTCGACCCAGCCGACGAGACACTCCGGCGCCAGTTCGTTGGTTACTTCGTAATAAGCATAGTGCTGCACATTGACGATCTGCTGTGCAAGCGTATAGCTCGCCTGATAGGCCGAGTTTTCGTCGGGGAAGTTGAGCTGCTGCAGGAGCACCGGATAAACCGTCACGCCGGATTGGGCCATCATCTGCGCGACGCTCGCCAGTTTTTGCGCACCGACCACGCTGGAGACATCGCTGCGATACAGCGTGACACCGAGATCCTTCAGTTGCGCGAGTTGCTGTTCGGGCGTCGAGCTCGTGTACGGACCCGCTGCGTTGACATGGCCGTTCATGCCATAGAACACGCTGCCCGAAGGCGCGATCACGGACAGCGCGGTGCTGGCTGCGCCGCTCGCCGGCGCCGGGCTCGACGCGGCCAAAGGCGCCGACGCGCCGCTCTCCGCTGGACTCGATGCAGCCGAAGGACTCGACTGCGCACCACCCGTTGTGGTGGCGCCGCCACCGCCATCGCGGCTACCGCCTCCGCATGCCGCCAGCATGAAGACGACCGTGAAACTCAGCAACGTCGATAGTCGTCCCGGCGAAGCAGTTCGACGCAACCTGAACATGCGTGCAACGGAGGAGATATAAATGCTCTTGGTCATGGCAACTTCGGAATGTCGAAAACGATATCGAGCGATCGTTTCATTGCCGGCAGTGAAACACCCAACCTGCGCGGCGACATCATCGCGAATGAGTGCAGGCCGCGTCCGCAATGGCGAACGCAGCGCGCTTCGATACGAGAAATAAAGGAGCACCCCGATGGCCGATGCGCAAGTAACGCGATGGCCCGGACATGGCGCTCACCGAATGCCACAGGGGATCTTCGCGCTTCGGTTGAACAGAAGCGCGCGAAGAAGGATCGGAATTTTTGTAGATGAAGCGAACATGCAATCGACATGCATGTCACGAATACGTTAGTACATCATATCGTCCGCCCCGGCATATTCAAGCGCTGAAGGCCCCTCGACAAAAATACCAATCGATTCGGTTACGCTGATTAGGCTGAAGAAATATCAGTAAGGCTTTCGTTGGGATCACGGATTGCTTGCGCGAAGAAACCCGGCGCATAACCTTGAGCCCAATCTTTTCCGGAGACGTATGCGGATGCTTGCTATGCACAACGCGATTCATTGTGCAAGGCGAAGCACCCGCGCAGTGATCGCCCCGCTCGTCGCGCTCGTCTATCAAACGAACGTACGCGCTGATGCACCGCTGAACTATTTCCTTCACGCCGATGGCCCCGCCGCCACGCCGACGATGCGCCTCGGCTGGGCGCTCGCGGCACTGGCTGTCATCGTGGCGCTGATCGTGACAGGCTTGCTCGTCGCGGCAATCATGCGCAGGCGGCCACCACCTGCGGAACGCGATGCGGCACACCTTCAGGCTGAAGGCGGCGGAATGCATTGGGTATGGATCGGCACGAGCATTTCGTCGGTGGCGCTGTTCGTCACGCTCGCGTATGTACTCGTCACGCTCGAATCAGTTGCATCGCCGCGCAAGGCGCCGGAGCTGACCATCGCGGTCACGGCCTACGACTGGTGGTGGAAGATCGACTACACGCGCACGAATCGCGGCGAAGCAGGCGTGACCACGGCGAACGAGATTCATATCCCCGTCGGCGAGCCGGTGAAGATCGAGTTGCGCAGCGCCGATGTCGTCCATGCATTCTGGGTGCCGCGTCTCGCAGGCAAGACGCAGACGATACCGGGCGTCGTCAACGAGCAATGGATCGAGGCGGATCATGCGGGCGTGTATCGCGGGCAATGCTCGCAGTTCTGCGGCGCGCAGCATGCGCACATGGCATTCGATGTGATCGCGGAGCCGCGCCCGCAATTCGATGCGTGGTACGCGGCGCAAGCGCTGCCGCATGTTGCGGATGCAAGTGTGAATGCCGGCGCAAAGCTTTTTCTCGATCGATGCGCGGGCTGTCACGCCGTGCGCGGCAGCGATGCAAGCGGCACGCAGGCACCCGATCTCACTCATCTGAACTCGCGCCGTCTCATCGCGGCCGGCGCGTTGCCGAATACCGCATTGAATCAGCTCGACTGGATACGACATGCGCAGCGCATCAAGCCGGATGCGTTGATGCCGTCGATCGCGCTATCCGCATCGGACGCCGCCGCGCTCTCCGCCTATCTTCGGACACTGCAATGACCGAACACGCCGCCACGCCCGCGCCGCTGCAACGCACGCTCACGATCGGCCGTATCGAGCCCGGCAGCGAGCAGGAGAGCAAGCTGCGCGAACTCTGGGAGACGCCGCCCGGCTGGCGCGGCTGGCTCTCGACGGTCGATCACAAGCGCATCGGCTTGCGTTATCTCGTCACCGCTTTCGCGTTTCTGATCGCCGGTGGCATCGAAGCGCTCGTGATGCGCGTGCAACTCGCGCGCCCCGACGCAACGCTGCTCACGCCCGAGCAATACAACCAGCTCTTCACGATGCACGGCGTGACGATGATCTTCCTCTACGCGCTGCCCGTGCTGTCGGGGTTCTCGAACTATCTGTGGCCGCTGATACTCGGCGCGCGCGACATGGCGTTTCCACGCCTGAACGCGCTGTCGTACTGGATCTTTCTGTTCGCCGGACTGTTCCTCTACGCGAGTTTTCCATTCGGCGAAGCGCCCAATGCGGGCTGGTTCAACTACGCGCCGCTCGCGGGACTCACCTACAGCACGGGCCCGAACATCGATATCTATGCGCTCGGCATGGTGTTGCTCGGCATCTCGACGACAGTCGGTTCGATGAACTTCGTCGTCACGTTCTTGCGCATGCGCGCGCCGGGTATGTCGCTCGATCGCGTGCCGGTGCTGGTATGGGGCACGCTGACCGCTTCGGGCGGCAACCTGCTCGCGGTGCCTTCGGTGAGTCTCGCGTTCTTCATGCTATGGCTCGACCGGCGCATCGGCACGCACTTCTTCGATGTGCTCAACGGCGGCCGCGCGCTGCTCTGGCAGCATCTCTTCTGGATCTTCGCGCATCCGTGGGTGTATGCCGTCGTGCTGCCCGCGATGGGCATCGTCTCCGATGCGCTGCCCGTGTTCTGCCGCAGGCCGCTCGTCGGCTATCTGCCGGTCGCACTGTCGACGGTCGCGACGATGGTCGTCGGCTTCGTCGTGTGGATCCATCACATGTTCGCGACCGGCATCCCCGCGCTCGCGCTGTCGTTCTTCGGCGCGGCGAGCATGGTGATCGCGATACCGAGCGCGGTCGCGACCTTCGCGTGGATCGCGACGATCTGGACCGGCAGGCCGGTGTTCCGCGTGCCGTTTCTGTACTTCGCGGGCTTCGTTTTCCTCTTCGTCATCGGCGGATTGTCGGGCGTGCTCACCGCCGCCGTGCCGTTCGACTGGCAGCTCACGGACACCTACTTCATCGTCGCTCACCTGCATTACGTGCTGCTCGGCATCAACGTGTTTCCGGTCATCGGCGGCATCTACTTCTGGTTCCCGAAGTTCACGGGACGCATGATGAGCGAGAAGATCGGGCGCATCGGCTTCTGGATCCTGTTCGCGGGCTTCAACATCGCGTTCTTTCCGATGCATATCGCGGGCCTGCTCGGCATGCCGCGGCGCATCTATACCTATGCGCCCGACATGGGCTGGAACACGGTGAACATGATCACGTCGATCGGCGCGTTTCTGTTCGCGTTCGGCGTGCTCGTGTTTCTGTGGGACTTCGCGTATAGCCTGAGACGCGGCCCCGTCGCGGGCGATAACCCCTGGGATGCGCCGACGCTCGAATGGTCGACATCATCGCCGCCGCCGCCCTATAACTTCGCAATCGTGCCGCGCATCGCGAGCCGTCATCCGCTGTGGGAAGAGCGCATATCGGGCACGATGCGCTCGCGGCTCACCGAGGGTTATGTGCTCGACCAGGGACGCGAAGCGCTCGGCACGACCGCGCTCGACGGCGATCCCGACGTGATCCTCAAGATGCCGGAAGACTCGTACGCGCCCTTCTGGCTCGGCGTCGCTTCGCTGGTTTTCTTTACCGGGCTCGCGTTGACCGCGTGGTGGCTCGCGGCATTCGGGCTTGCCGCGTGCGGCGCGGCCATCGTCGTATGGCTGTGGCCGCGCCGCGAACTCGGCCAGCGCGACGACACGGCCCATCCGCGTGAATCCGGAGCGACGTCATGAGCGATCTTGCGGAAACGCTGCCCGAGCGTGCGCGCTTGCCGGTCGGCAGTCCGGGCGAACGTTCGGGCGGCTGGTGGGGATGTCTCACGCTCGTCGCCACCGAAGCCGGGCTCTTCGGCTATCTGATCTTTTCGTATCTGTATCTCGCGTCGCAGACGACGGAGCGCTGGCCGCCCGAAGGCATGCCGAAGTTCGGACTCGGCATCGCGAACACAGGCATCCTTCTGTCGAGCAGCGTGTTCGTGTGGGCGAGCGAGCGCTTCGTACGGCGCGGCAGGCGCGGCATGGGCGTGGCGATGCTCGCGATCGCCATCGCGCTCGGCACCGCCTTCGTCGCGATACAACTCAAGGAGTGGGCCGATCATCCCTACGGTCTGACGACGCATCTCTACGGCTCGCTCTACTTCACGATCACCGGCTTTCACATGATGCACGTGCTTGTGGGCCTCGTCGTGCTCGCGTTCCTGTTGCTCTGGACCGCGCTCGGCTACTTCGACCGGGCGCGCTCGGCGGCGCTGACCATCGGCGGGCTGTACTGGCATTTCGTCGATGTCGTGTGGCTCTTCATCTTTGCGACGCTGTATCTGTCGCCCTATGTGCTGGCGAGATGAAATGAACGACGCCTCGTCCATCGGTGATCACAGGCATCCGGCGCGCCCCGGCGGCATCGCGCTCGTGCTTGGCCTGCTGCTCGCACCCGCTGCGTGGATAGCGCAAACGACGCTCGCGCAGATGCTCGCCGCGTGGGGATGCTTCCCGCACGAACGTCCGGTGAATGCGCCCGCGATGCCCTGGCTCGAGCGCGGGATCGTGATGCTGGGGTTAAGCGCGTTGCTGCTCGGCGTCGCGGGCGGCGTCATTGCATGGCGCAACTGGCGGCGCACGGGCGAACTTGCGTCGATGCTGAAAGAGCATGGATCGATCGACAGACATGCCGCGCGTGACGCGTTCATCGCACGCGCGGGTGCGCTTGCAAGCGCGCTCTTCGTATTCGCGCTGATCGCGACGGATCTCGCGTGGCTGCTCGTATCGCCATGCGGCGGACGGTGATCGCCATGACGCTCCGACGCCGCGCGCTCCTCTGCATCTTCACGATCGCCTTGTCGACGCAACACGCTCACGCGCAGACGCCCGATCTCATCGCGCGTGGCGCATACCTCGCGAAGGCCGCCGATTGCGCCGGTTGCCACACCGCCGCGCCCGTGCCGGGAAAGGCGCAACCGCATCCGTTCGCGGGCGGCCTGCCGATGGGCTCGCCCTTCGGCACGATCTGGTCGAGCAACATCACGCCGGACGCGCAACACGGCATCGGCCGCTATAGCTACGAGGACTTCGCGCGCGCGTTGCGTGAAGGCGTCGCGCCCGGCGGCAAGCATCTTTATCCGGCGATGCCCTATCCGTCCTTCTCGAAGATCGACGACAACGACATGCGCGCGCTCTATGCGTATTTCATGCACGGCGTGGAACCCGTCGCGCAGGCGGCGCCCGAGACGCGCCTGCCGTTTCCGTTCAACCAGCGCTGGGCGCTCGCGATGTGGAACTTCGCCTTCGCTCCGACAAAGCCATTCGCGCCGGACCCAAAACGCGATGTGCAATGGAATCGCGGCGCGTATCTCGTGCAATCGCTCGGGCATTGCGGCGCCTGCCATACGCCGCGCGGACCGGCTTACGATGAACTCGGCTATACCGAATCGTCGCGCGCCTATCTCACGGGCGGCACCAATGACCACTGGCACGCGCCGAACCTGACGGGGATATCGGGCGCGGGCCTGGGTAGCCTGTCCGCCGACGATATCGCCGCATTTCTGAAGACCGGTCATGGCGCGGGCCTGGTCACATTCGGCAGCATGGTGCAGGTTGTCGAGGACAGCACGCAGTATCTCGACGATCGGGATCTCCGTGCGATCGCGTCGTATCTGAAGACCCTGCCCGCGAGCGGAAGCGGCGGTACTTATGATGCGCACTCGCGCATGGCCACGCAGAGCGTGGCGGCGCTGCGCACCGGCGACGACGAACGCCCCGGCGCGGGTCTCTATCAGAGCGCATGCGCGCGTTGCCACAAGAGCAATGGCGGAGGCGAGCCGTTCAAGTATCCGCGGCTCGCGGGCAATCCGGCCGTGCTCTCGGAGAAGCCGGATTCGCTGGTGCGAATGGTGCTTCAGGGCGGACGCGCGCCATCGACGCAACACGGACCCGAGCCCGAGAAAATGCCCGCCTTCGCCGACAAGCTCACCGATACGGAAATCGCGCGCGTATTGACGTTCGTTCGCTCGGCATGGGGCAACGATGCCGCGCCCGTCACGACGCGCGACATACGAAGCATGCGCGATGCCGTCACCGCTGGAACACGTCAGTGAATTTTTAGTTTTATGTCCTAACGAAATGAATCCGGGAACGACCCATGCTGAATCGCTGACATGGCCGCGTGAGTGGCCGTCCTTTTTACCCGGCACTGGAAGGGAGAACGTCATGACCGATACCGCCCAATCCGAATATCCACGCCCGCCCCTGCCGCCTCAGCAGCAGGACAGGCGTCCCGGACTCACCGCCCCGATGGATCCGCAGCCGGATCACGGCGAATCGACGTACAGGGGCAACAACAGGCTCGCGGACAAGATCGCGCTCATCACGGGCGCGGACAGCGGCATCGGCCGCGCGGTGGCGATCGCCTATGCGCGTGAAGGCGCGGACGTCGCCATCGCGTATCTGGACGAGCATGACGACGCGAAGGAAACCGCGCGCTGGGTCGAGAAGGCGGGACGGCGCGCGCTGCTATTGCCCGGCGATATCACCGACCGCGCGCATTGCAGGCAGCTCGTCGAGAAGACCGCGGAGACGTTCGGGCGCATCGACGTGCTCGTGAACAACGCCGCCTATCAGGCGACCTACGACAAGCTCGAGGACATCAGCGACGACGAATGGGACAAGACCTATTCGACCAATATCGGCGCGATGTTCCGCATCACGAAGGCGGCGCTCGCGCACATGAAGTCTGGCAGCGCGATCATCAACACGACCTCCGTCAACGCGGACGCGCCGAATCCCGGCCTGATCGCGTATGCGAGCACGAAGGGCGCGATTCAGAACTTCACGGGCGGCCTCGCGCAACTGCTGGCCGAGCGCGGCATACGCGCGAATTGCGTCGCGCCCGGGCCGATCTGGACGCCGCTCATTCCATCGACGATGCCGCCGTCGAGCGTCGAGAACTTCGGCAACCAGACGCCGATGAAGCGCCCCGGCCAGCCCGTGGAACTCGCCGCCGCTTACGTGATGCTCGCATCGGATGAGGCGAGTTATATGTCCGGTGCGACCATCGCCGTGACGGGCGGCAAGCCGATCATCTAGGTCAGGCGGCGAGCGGCGTGTGCAGTCGCTGGTCGATGTCTTTCTTTCCGGCAATCAGCGCGAACGCGCGAGCGTCTTCGGCGCAGGCGAAATGGCCCAGGACGCCGCTCGCGCGCTGAATTCCGTCGCCATCGCAGACGATCGTCATCGCCGCATATAGACCGCCGTCGAACGCGGCCATCGGCGTAATGACGAAACCGCGATACGCGAGGCTGGATTGGAGCATGGCACCCTCTCTCTCATTTGATAGCTGTCTTCGCTCTTTTCCGGCGGTGCGCGCCGCCGCAAGGCTGTGAGTCAGATTGTCCAGTGACGCAATCAGCCGACGATTAGGGAAAACCAGAAAAAGCGACGGGATAGCTATCGCTGAAATCGAATACATTTCAGCCCGAGATTTTCGCGGATGGATCAGCGGCGCGCTTCGGTCGCCATTCTCACCGCGAGGCCGGCGAGCACGGTGCCCATCAGCCAGCGTTGAATCAGAAGCCATGTCGGCCTGCGCGCCAGGAAAACCGCGATCGATCCGGCGGTCATCGCGACGATCGAATTGACGCTGATACTCAGCATGATCTGCACGACGCCGAGAGCGAGCGACTGGCCGAGCACGCCGCCGTGCGCCGGATCGATGAATTGCGGCAGCAGCGAGAGATACAGCACGGCGATCTTCGGATTGAGCAGGTTCGTGACGAAACCCATCGTGAAGAGCTTGCGCGGGCTGTCGACGGGCAAATCGCGCACCTGAAACGGCGAACGCCCGCCCGGCTTGACCGCCTGCCACGCGAGATAGAGCAGGTAGAGCGCGCCGCCGAAGCGCAACGCGTCGTAGGCGAACGGGATCGCGATCAAGAGCGCGGTGATGCCAAATGCCGCGCACAACATGTAGAACACGAAGCCGAGCGCCACGCCGCCGAGCGAAATGAGCCCCGCCGTGCGGCCCTGGCAGATCGAGCGGGAAATCAGATAGACCATGTTCGGTCCCGGCGTAAGCGCCATGCCGAGCGCGACGAGGGCGAACGCGAAGAGTTGCGGCGTGTGAGGCATCGGACGTGCTCCGGTTAAAGAGGTCGATGCAGTTTCTCGCGCGTCTGGCCGCGCAGCCAGATACAAATTCGAAGACGCCCGTCGATACAGTCAATCGAAGCCGAGAAAGGTCGAGAAATTCCGCACGGGCTCGCGCGTCATATCGATGGAGTTGATGGGCGATGCTTCATCGGAGAATCCGAGGCTCATGCCGCAGACGACTTCAAGACCGGAAGGCAAGTCGAGCTGCTCCGCGATGACGTCCTGAAAGCGCGCGAACGACACCTGCGCGCAAGTCGCGAGGCCGACCGCACGCGCGGCCAGCATCACCGTTTGAATGAACATGCCGTAATCGAGCCAGCTATATTTCGTGAGCGTGGAATCGATCGCGAAGATCAAACCAATGGGCGCGCCGAAGAAGTCGAAGTTTCTCGCCGTCACGCGCGCACGCTCCTGAAGATCGGACTTCGGTACGCCGAGCGCACCGTAATAGCGCATGCCGAACGCTTCCTGCCGCGACCGCATATCGTGCGGCAACGCATCGGGCATATGCCGCAATGGCGGATGTCCATCGTCGACGTGCGCTCGCCGCAATGCTTCGCTCATCGCGGCCTTGCGTTCGCCCGTCAGCACATAGACACGCCACGGTTGCGTGTTCGAATTGCTCGGCGCGGAGCGCGCGACGTCGAGTATTTCTTCGACTACGCGGCGCGGAACCGGATCATGCGTGAAGCGCCGGATCGCGCGGCGCGAACGGATGGTCGCATCGACGACTAAGGCATCGGGATGAGCGAGACGGTCGATCATGGGGCAAGTGCGCTATGACAGGTTGCCCCATGATGACACGGCGAAAAGCCGCGCCGCCGCGAAGTATCTGCAAGACCATCTTGCACGATGCTCAACGCGGCGCGATTCGCATCAGCGCATGCCGCCGCTCGCGATGAGGCTTTCGCCGGTCATCCAGCGCGCATCGTCGGAAGCGAGGAACACCGCGATCGATGCGATATCGTCCGGCTGGCCGAGACGTCCGAGCGGCGTTTGCGCGAGCGCGGCCGCATCGAATTCGGAACCGATGATGCCCGCGCTGTGCGTGCCTTCGGTCACCACGACGCCCGGGTTGATCGAGTTCACGCGGATCTTTCTCGGGCCGAGTTCGCGTGCGAGCGCGCCAGTGATCGCATCGATGGCGCCCTTGGTGCCGCTATACACCGCGCTCGTCGCCGGCGTAATGCGGGTCACGACCGAGCTGATGTTGACGATGCTCGCGCCTTCGCCGAGATGCTTCGCGGCGGCCTGCGTGGTCAGCAGCGTGCCTAGCACGTTGATATTGAACTGCTTATGAAAGTGCTCTTCGGTGATCTCTTCGAGCGCCGCGAATTCATACACGCCCGAGTTGTTCACGAGAATATCGAGCCGTCCATACGTTTCGACCGCTGCATTCACGATGCCTTGCGCATCCGCGGCCTTCGAGACATCGCCGCCGACGGCGATCGCCTTGCCCTTCGATGCGGTGATGTCCGCGACGACCGCATCCGCGCCCGCCTTGCTGCTCGCATAGTTGACGACGACCGACGCGCCTTCCGCGGCGAGCGCCTTTGCAATGGCCGCTCCAATACCTTTCGACGCGCCCGTGACGACCGCCACCTTGCCTGCGAGTTTGCTCATGATCGAATCCTTGAAGAGATTATTTAATGCCGGGACTGACCGGTCGTGCCCGTTGCACAACCGTCTTGACAGGGTTCAATGTAGACATCTCTTCGAACGCGATAAAGCAGCGTAGAGTGAAAAGACTTGCGGGATCAGACGAATAATCGAACGCGGGAGGCGATATGGACACGAACACGCCACGGCACGACGCCAATTTCGCCGGCCAGATTCCCGAGCTTTACGACCGCTATCTCGTGCCGATGCTCTTCGCGTCCTACGCAGCCGATATCGCGCAACGCGCGGCGGCGCTCGAACCATCGCGCGTACTGGAGACTGCGGCGGGCACCGGCGCCGTCACGCGCGCGATGGCGCACGTGTTGCCCGCACATGTCGATATCGTCGCGACGGATCTGAATCAGGCGATGCTCGATCGCGCTGCAAAGTTGGATACCGGCAGAACCGTGACATGGCAGCAGGCCAATGCTTTGCAATTGCCTTTCGACGATGCGAGCTTCGATATCGTCGTCTGCCAGTTCGGCGCGATGTTCTTTCCCGACAAGACAGCGGCGTTCGCGCAAGCGCGTCGCGTGCTGCGGCCCGGCGGCGCGCTCCTGTTCAACGTGTGGGACCGCATCGAAGAGAACGAGTTTGCGGACACGGTAACCGACGCGCTCGCCCGCGTCTTTCCCGCCGATCCGCCGCTTTTCATGAAACGCACGCCGCACGGCTATTTCGATCGGGACGTGATCGCGCGCGATCTCGCAGCCGCGGGCTTCGATGCGAAGCCGCGCTTCGATACGATCGCGCAACGTAGCCGCGCGTCATCGGCGGATGTGGCCGCTATCGCCTATTGCCAGGGCACGCCCTTGCGCAACGAGATCGAAGCGCGCGGCGGCGCGAGTCTGGATGAAGCGACGTCGGCATGTGCGAAAGCCATCGCGGCGCGCTTCGGTTCAGGCGCCGTCGATGGCAGGATTCAGGCGCATGTGATCGTCGTGCGGCGCTAACGCGTGACGTCTCGGCCCAGCACGCGATCGAGCCATGCGATCAGCGTGTCCGATGAGCAAGACGCGCTTCGGAAGCCGATGTGCCCGTCCGGCCGTATGGCCCACACCGTGCCTTGCTTCGCACCGAACGCATCGGCGAATTCGCCTGCGTTGTCGCAGAGCGTTCGATACGCCTCGCGCGCAGGCTCGAACGATGCCGCGTTCGCTACCTTCGGCGACACGATCAACACGGCGCTCGCTGCCGCGCCGAGTGCGGCGCGCCATGCATCGACGGCCGCATCGAAGGCGGCGATGCGCGCGCTGTCAACGTCATCGATATACGCTACGAGCGTGTGACGTCCGCGCCCGAGATGATCGTGCAAACGCTGCGCATGGCCGATGAAAGCCTCCACGAGACCGCCGGCCTGCGGCGCGCGATCGCCGGGCGCGGGCAACTCCGCGGCCATGTCCGTGCATTCGTCCGTGACGATAGGACTGCCGCCGCGATAACCCACGAGCAATTGCGTCTCGCGCATCGCGGGCTTGATCTCGCCGTGCGCGAGAACCGTGTTCAACGCACGGCTCGTCGATTCGACGACATCGAGCCCGACCGGCCGCCGCTCCGCTTCGTAGCTATCGAGCAGCGCCTGATTCGCGACGCCGCGCGCGGCGAGCGTGAGCTTCCACGCGAGATTGTGCGCATCCTGCAAGCCGGTGTTCATGCCCTGCCCGCCGACGGGCGGATGGATATGCGCGGCATCGCCCGCGAGAAACACGCGCCCGCGCGCATAGTTCTGCGCGATCCGATGACTCACGCGATACACCGACGACCAGCGCATCGACGAGAGCCGCGTACCCTTCGGCAGAATCGGCAGCATGATGCGTTCGATCTCCGCGAAATCGGGCGTGGAGTTCAGCGTGTGGCGGGCGGCATCGTCGGGAAGCAGGACCATCGAGAGCCGATAGCGGCGCGCGGAGCCGCGTACCGGCAGCGCGGCGAGCGCGATCGATCCCGCGCCGCCCTCACCCGACACGTTGAAGCGATACATGCGGCCGCGCGGCAGACCCCACTCGACGTCGACATCGGCGAGCATGAAGGTTTGCGGATACTGATCGCCTTCGTAGGCGATGTTCGATTGCCGGCGCACCGTGCTGCGCGCGCCGTCGCAGCCGACGAGCCAGCGGCACCGAATCGTGCGGTTCTTGCCGCATGCGTCCTGTATGCGCACGTCGATGGCATCGCCTGCATCGCTGAAATCGACGAGCGTCGCGCCGTATTCGACGTGCCCGCCGTTGCGTGCGAGCGCCGCTTCCAGAATGCGCTCGGTCTCGAACTGCGCGAGCGAGAGGGCGCCGTACGGAAGTCCGGCGCGCGGAACCTCGGCGCTGAACGCGGGCGCGCCGTCCTGAAACGTGTCCGCGCCGGTGAGCCACACACCGGCATCGATCGCGTCGCGCGCGATGCCCAGATCCTCGAAAATCTCCAACGTGCGCGCCGTGACGCCGAGCGCCTTCACGAAGAAGACGCGTTCGTCGTGCGCATCGATCACACGCGCCTTCACGCCATCGCGGCGCAGTTCGGCGGCAAGCATCAGGCCGACGGGGCCCGCGCCGGCGATCAGCACATCGGTCGTATCGAACATGGTGCGATATCTCCTGAGGAAACCGGCGAATGCCTTCGTGCGCGACGTCTTCGCCGGCGGTCGTCAGAGAGAATAACCGTTACGTGTGTGCTTGTGGCGGGCGCGTCAGCCCGCGAGCGGCGCGAGACGCAGGCCGATCACGCAGCCCGCCGCGATCACGGCGAGCACCGTCGCGGCGATCGTCACATAGAGGAAGTTTCGTTGCTGCGCGAACACGGCGAGCATCACGACGACGCGCAGCACCGGCAGCAGAATGAAGAGCGCGACGCCCGCGCTCAATGCCTTTGTGTCGAAGAACAGTCCCGCGCCGATCAGCGCGCACGCGGCCCATGTGCCGCACTGGAGAAAGCGGGCGAGCAGACGATCCATCGAAGCTGACGTGGCGCATTTCATCGACCGATGTACTCCATAAGATCGATGCCGAAACCCTGCATGACCATCTGACACGCGACGAGCAGCAGCATCGACAGGAACAGCACGCGCAGACGTTCGCTGCGGACTTTCATCAGCACGCGCGCGCCCACGATCGCGCCGACCACCGAGCCGAGCGCGACTGGTCCCGCGATGGCGCTCACGATCTCGCCGCGCAGAAAATAGGCGCTCGCGCTCGCGGCGGCCGTCACGCCGATCATGAAGTTCGATGTCGCGGTCGATACCTTGATCGGCAGGCGCAGGGCGTTGTCCATCGCCGGAATCTTGAGGATGCCGCTGCCGATGCCGAGCAGCGCGGAAACGAGTCCGGCCGCAACCATCAACGAGAGACCGGCGGGCACGCGCCGCACTTCATACGCGACATCGCGGCGCAGCGTGGCGTCCGGATAGCTCGAATGGAGATCGAGCGCGGCTGCAAGTCCTCGCGCCGGAATCGGCCGCGACATGCCCGCCGTATCTTCGCGGCGAATGAACATCTGCCACGCCGACACGACCAGCACGCCCGCGAAAAGAAAATCCAGCGCGGCCACGGGGACGATGCCCGCGAGGAGCACGCCTGTGAGCGCGCCGAGCGTGGTGCCGGTTTCGAGCACGAGGGCGAGTCGCACGTTCGTGAGGCCGCCGCGCAGAAAGGCCGCCGCGCCGCCGCATGAACACGCGATCACGGACACGATGCTCGTGCCGATGGCGGCGTGCATGTCGATATGGAAGAACATCGTGAGAATGGGCACGATGAACAGGCCGCTCGCCATGCCCAGCATGCCGCCCACCGCGCTGGCACCGACGCCCGCGCAGAAGAGCCAGAGGGTTGCTTCGAAGCTCATTGAATCTGCCTCGGAGAAGTATCGTGATGGCATTAATATAACATGTCATAACAAGTAGCAAAAGCTACGGACGGATGAGGTCCGATCGTCTCGCGCTATGATTTGGCCATTGCACGACGACAACTAAAGCCAACCATGGCCCGACGAAGCAAACAGGAAGACACTCAGGCGCAAACCCTCGACACCACGGACGATGACGCATCGTCCGGCGGCGGTTCGAGCTATCTCGTGCCGGGCCTCGAACGCGGCTTGCGGATCCTGGCGGAATTCTCCGCGCGGGAGCCGGTGCTGGGCGCGCCCGAGTTGTCGCGGCGCATCGGCATTCCGCGCACGACGACGTTTCGTCTGCTGCAAACGCTCGAATCGCTCGGCTTTCTCGAACGTGTGAATGGCGACCGCAATTTCAGGCTGGGCGTCGCTGTGTTGCGGCTGGGCTTCGAATACGTGAACTCGCTCGAACTGACCGATCTCGGCACGCCGGTTCTGGAGCGTCTGCGCGATGCAACCGGTCTGTCGACGCATCTGCTGATCCGCGATCAGCGCGATGTCGTATTCGTCGCGAAGGCGCAGAGTCATGAGCCGTTGTTCAGTTCGGTGAAGGTGCATGTCGGCACTCGGCTGCCCGCTCATGCCACGGTGCATGGACATGTGCTGATGGGCGATCTTTCGCTTGACGCGCTCAAGGCGCTCTATCCCGAGGTTCAACTGGAAAAGTACACGGAGCGTACGCCCGCGACCGTCGATGAACTCTTCGAACGCGTGCAGGAGTGCGTGGCGCTCGGTTATGGATTGAGCGAAGCGTCGTTTGAGCGCGGGATATCGGTGGTCACCGCGCCGGTGCGGGATCATTCCGGAGGGATCGTTGCGGCGGTGGCGGCGACCGTGCCGCGCTCGGATATCGGGGCGGATGATGAGAAGTCTCGGCTCGTTGAGACGATCTGTGGTGCTGCGGTTGAGCTTTCGATGCGGCTCAACTATCGGCCTTCGGCGGATGATCGGACTGCTGCGCTGGCTTGAGGTTTTTTTTCGCCGGATCCCGTTTTCGTGTTGGTTTATTAGCACTGCCCCTGTGCGGGGCGGCAGTCACTTTCTTTGCTGCTGCAAAGAAAGTAACCAAAGAAACAGCTATCCCCAGCCTAAGCACTTCACACCGGCCGCGGCACAGGCGATTGGCCTAATGGCCCGGCAATAGCGAGTGCCCTCGAAGGTCTCGCGGGGCTTGGACCGCGCACGGTCTGCCGCACCAAATGTTTTGCCTCACTGGTTCAGCACCAAATAGCTCCGGCCCGCTACGCGGCCGACCGGTCAATCGGGTGTGCGCGTGCTTCCTCTTCGATGGTTTCCCTTGCATACCCAACGGCAGCGCGTAGCGCTGTGCCGAAGCCATTTCGTGCTGAACCAGCGCGCCAAAACATTTGGTGCGGCAGACCGTGCGCGAGCCAAGCCCAATTGGTCCTTCGAGGGCGACACTTAGGCGAGTGCCATTGGCGGCTGGCAAGCATGGCCAAACTGCGTGTGACCGCGGGCCTGAGCGAGCTGCTTTCTTTGGTTACTTTCTTTGCAGCAGCAAAGAAAGTGACCCCCGCCCCGGGGAGGGGCAGTGCTAATAGACCACCACGAAAACAGGATTCCACGCTAACAGGATTCCACGTTAACGGGATCCCCCGAAAAAACCCCCATCAAAACGAGTGATGAATCCCCGCAAGCACAATAACCTGATTCGCGGTACTCGAAACACCTGCAGTAAAGAACGCCGCCTTAGCACCACCAGTCGCGTGCTCATAAAGCGCATTCACATAAAGCTGCGTCGATTTCGACAACATATAGATATCGCCGATCTCGAACTGCGTCCACCGCCCGCCCGCGAAGGTCGTGGTAGCCGCGCCGCCAGCGATCCAGTTCCAGGCCACCGGCTTGAACGTAAGACCCGCATCGTATGACTGAAACGTATCGGACTGACCATTCGATTGCAGCTTCACGCGCGTATAAAGACCATGCACGACGAACTTGCCGATTTCATATGACGCGCCCGCGCCCATCACTTCCTGCTTGTCAGCCATGTACGTTGCGGCAGGCTGACCCTGGAACGTTGTAAGACCGGTCGTCGCAATCGCAGGGGTGCGGTTGTGCTCGTTCGAATACGTGGCCGCCGCGCTGAACGGACCGTTCGCATACGTGATGCCGAAGCCGTAGTTGCGGCCCGTCGAGAAGTTCGTCGTGTTGCCGAGGCCCATCATCGCGCCTGCGGAAAAGCCATAGAAGTTCGCCGAGCGGAATTTCACCGAGTTGTCGTAGGGCACGACGCCGGTGTCCGCGAGCTGGTCGATGTTGCCCGGATGAAACGCATACCAGCTCGCCGCGAGATACGCGGTGGAGAGCGGCCCGAGCATGTCGAAGCTGAACGGCGTCTGATGACCGAGCGTCAGCGTGCCGACGTTTTCCTGACTCAGCCCGAGATACGCCTGGCGATTCCAGAGCGTGCCCGCTTTCGCGAAGTTGCCGGTGTTCGTATAGAAGCCGTTCTCCAGTTGCGCGACCGTCTTCAAGCCGCCGCCCAGATCCTCGACGATGCGAAAGCCCCAACGGTCCGGCTGCATGTTGCCCTGCTCCTCCATCCATTTCGGATGGCCGCCGACGTTGTTGATATATGCGATGCCGGCATCGAGGCTGCCGTAAAGCGTGACTGTGCTTTGCGCGGCCGCGCCCGTCGCGACCCCGGCTCCGATGAGCCCCGCTGCAATGATGTGCTTCACCCTTCGTTCTCCTAACCGTGTGGTTCAAGGACGGGCTGTGCCCGCTCTCCCGTTCCCGCTTGTAGCCGTTATTGCGCTTTATCCCGGCTCCGGATGGCCGTGCTTCGCGCCGCCCGGAAGGCATCCCGTCGATCTCGATTTATGTTCCACCTATGGATCAACGTACTGCCTATGGAAAGTATAGTGAGGTTTCCAGCGCCAAAACAATAAATTTGAGAGGACATCGGGTAGACCCTGAGGCACGTTGGATGCGTGTCCATCGTGACAAAAAGAGCTTACGAATCAATGTCGAACGGGCGTTCTTACTTGCGGGCAAATGCACGGGCGATCTTTTAAACGGGCTGGATTCAGTGTTTTCACCTAGAGATTCATTTTTTTATTTTCTGAGGCTGAGACCACTCCTATAATGCCCATACACGAACTGATGTTCCTTTAGTGGAACACAGACGAACCAGAGGAAAGGGTGAAAGATGTCTGAACAATGGCGCTGCGCCGGACATGCCGGCGATCTGTCGGAAGACGCACCGATCGAATTCAAGCTCGATGACGGCGCGGAGATCGGTATCTACAAAGTGGGCGACGAGCTGTATGCGCTCGAGAACGTCTGCCCGCACGCATATGCACTGTTGACGCAGGGTTTCGTCGATGGCGACACCGTCGAATGCCCGCTGCACGAAGCGGTGTTTCACATCCCCACGGGCAAATGCCTGAAAGAGCCCGGCGGCCGCGACCTGAAGACGTATTCGGTACGCCTCGCCGGCGAGGAAATCCAGATCAAGGTGGCGTGACATGGAAAAAGTCGTGAACTTCAACCCGAATCTCAAGCCGTGGCTCGCGCCGCAGCCCAACAACGTCGCCGGCAAGGGCGTGATCGAGAAGCCGGGTCAGACAGAGAACTTCATCTGGCAAACGCGCAAGGCCGAGCCTACGCAATACGAGAACGACTTCGGCGATGCGCTCGAACGCGTCTTCGAAGCGGGCGCGCTGGAACTGGAGCAAGTGGTCGCGGGCTTGAACAAGGACGGCTTCCGTACGCCGGAAGGCGCCACGTGGACCGCCGAACGCCTCGCCGCCGAGTTGCGCACGCTCGCTGACTAAAGAAGGAGCTTTCCCCCATGACGTCCCCTCAGCAAACAACTGTCGCCGCCGATCCCGTTCAGGCTTATCTCGATCGCGGCTTGCGTAACTACTGGTATCCCGTCGCGCCGAGCTGGCAAGTGGCGAATGCGCCCATCGGCCTGACGCGCCTCGGCGATCAGATCGTGCTCTGGCGCGACAACGAAGGCAAAGTACACGCGCTCGAAGACCGCTGCCCGCATCGCGGCGCGCGTCTGTCGCTCGGCTGGAATCTCGGCGGCAGCGTCGCATGCTGGTATCACGGCATCGAAATCGATGGCAGCGGCACCGTGCAGAAAGTGCCCGCCGTGTCGGCGTGCCCGCTCGAAGGCCAGAAGTGCGTGAAGTCGTATCCCGTCGAAGAGCATGCGGGCGCGATCTTCCTCTGGTTCGGCGATGACGCCAATAAGGAACCTGCGCCGCTCGTGCTGCCGGAAGAACTCGTCGGCGACGAATACGCGAGCTTCCTGTGCATGTCCCACTGGAAGTGCAATTACCAGTACGCGATCGACAACGTGATGGACCCGATGCACGGTGCGTATCTTCACGCGACATCGCACTCGATGGCCGAAGGCGACAAGCAGGCCGACATGCGCGTGCGCAAGACCGAAACCGGCCTCATGTTCGAGAAGGTGAATCAGCGCGACGTGAACTTCGACTGGGTCGAGCTCGGCGAAACCGGCTGCCTGTGGATGCGTCTCGCGATTCCATACAAGAAGAAGTTCGGCCCGGGCGGAAACTTCGGGATCATCGGCTTCGCCACGCCCGTCGATGACGACAACTGCCAGGTCTATTTCTGGCGCACGCGCAAGGTGTCGGGATGGCAGCGCGATGCATGGCGTTTCCTGTATCGCAATCGACTCGAAGGGCTGCACTGGGCCGTGCTGGAACAAGACCGCTACGTGCTCGAAAGCCTCGCACCGAACGCGCGCAATCACGAATTCCTCTATCAGCACGATGTCGGCATGACGCGTGTGCGCCGCATGCTGAAGCAACGCGCGCAGCAGCATCTCGCCGCGCTCGACGCGCTGCCGAAGAACCCGGAGCACGCTCATGCGTGACGCGCTCGATGGCCGCCGCGTGCTCGTGACAGGCGGCGCTCGCGGACTCGGCGCGGCGTTCGTCAAAGCCCTCGTCGAGAGCGGCGCGCGCGTCGCGTTCGGCGATGTGCTGCATGCGGAAGGCGAGGCGCTCGCACGTGAACTGCCGAATGCGCACTTCTTCCCGCTCGATCTGAACGAGCCGCAGAGCATCGCCGCATTCGTCGAAGACAGCGTGAAAGCGCTGGGCGGACTCGACGCCCTCATCAACAACGCCGCGATCACGAACTCGGGCGGCAAGTCCGCCGATGAACTCACGCCGCAAACGTGGGACGCCGTGATGAACGTCAACGTGCGCGGCTCGTGGCTCATGAGCGTCGCGTGCCTGCCGCATCTGAAGGAATCGGGACGCGGTGCGATCGTGAACATCGCATCGGATACGGCCTTGTGGGGCGCGCCGAAGCTGCTCGCCTACGTCGCGAGCAAGGGCGCCGTGATCGCGATGACGCGTTCGCTCGCCCGCGAGTTCGGCGCGAGCAACGTGACCGTCAACGCAATCGCGCCCGGTCTCACGGAAGTGGAAGCCACCGCCTACGTGCCCGCCGAGCGCCACGAGTACTACCTCAAAGGCCGCGCACTGACGCGCGCGCAAACGCCCGACGACGTGAACGGCCCCGTGCTGTTCCTGCTCTCGGATGCGGCGCGCTTCGTGACGGGCCAGTTGCTGCCGGTGAACGGCGGCTTCGTGATGAATTGATTCGTTCTACTTAGAACCTGGAGAAAGCAATGGCCGATGCAGACATCGAACGCAAATCGTGGGATCAGCCCGCCGACGCGAGCTTCGAGCAATGGATGGACTCGCGTGTCGCGCGCCTCGAAACGCGCCGCTACGACTGGGACGCGCTCAAGTTCCAGGCCGATTACGACCCGAAGTATCGCCGCGCGCAGATGCGCTATGTGGGCACGGGCGGCACGGGCGTCGCGAAGGACATGAACACGGTTCCCTCGGGCAGCTTCACGTTTTCGACGATGGTCATTCCCGCAGGCAACATCGGGCCGAGCCATATTCATATCGACGTCGAAGAGATTTTCTTCGTGCTGCGCGGGAAGATGAAGGTGGTCTGCGAGAAGGACGGACAGACGTGGGAAGCTGTGCTCGGTGAGCGCGATCTCATTTCCGTGCCGCCGGGCGTGTATCGCACGGAGATCAACATCGGCGAGGAAGACGCGCTGATGTGCGTGATGCTCGGCGCATCGAAGCCGATCACGCCGACGTATCCGCCGGATTCGCCCCTGGCGAAGCTCAAGCGCTGAGGCTGCGATGAACAACGAGACGCTCGCGCGCTTTCCGGACATGCACATCGATACCGCGCACGGCATCACGGCTTATCGCGAGGCAGGTGCGTCGCATCTGCACACGCTGCCCGTCGTGTTGCTGCACGGGATCGGGTCGGGCGCGGCGTCGTGGGTTCGGCAACTCGACGTGCTCGGCGCGAAGCGTCGCGTGCTCGCGTGGGATGCGCCGGGTTATGGCGTGTCCACTCGCGTGGCGAATGAATCGCCGGTTGCTTCCGACTATGCGAATGCGCTGCACGCGTGGCTCGATGCGCTGGACATCACGCGTTGCGTGCTCGTCGGTCATTCGCTCGGCGCGATCGTCGCGGGTTCGTTTGCCGCAAGTGCGCCGGAGCGCGTCGCGGGCTTGCTGCTGATATCGCCCGCCGCGGGTTACGGCGCCGCATCGAAACAACTGCGCGAATCGAAACGCGATGCGCGTTTGAAGATGCTGAACGAACTCGGTCCGCAAGGACTCGCACGCGAGCGCAGCGCGAACATGGTCTCGCAATACGCCGATGACACCGCGCGCGAATGGGTCCGCTGGAACATGGCGCGCATCGTCCCCGAAGGCTACGCACAAGCGACGCATCTGCTCGCGAACGCGGACCTCGCGGCGGATATCGCGCGCTTTCATGGGCGCATCGCGGTGGCGGTCGGCGCGGACGACGCGATCACGCCGCCCGCCGCGTGCGCGCCCATCGCGCAGGCCGCGCACGTCAGCCTGCAAGTCATGCCGCGTGCCGGACACGCGGGTTATGTCGAATCACCCGCCGCCTATACGGCGCTGATCGATTCGTTTTGCCAGGGCATCGAATGTCACATGAAAGACGGAGTACCGCAATGACATCCATCGCCACCGAAGACGCCGACAAGGGCGAACCGACTTACATCGTGCCGGGCCTCGAACGCGGACTGAAGATCCTCACCGAGTTCTCGCCGCGCGAACCCGTGCTCGGCGCGCCGGAACTGTCGCGACGCCTCGGCATTCCGCGCACGACGGTTTTCCGGCTGCTGCAAACGCTCGAATCGCTCGGCTTTCTGGAGCGCGCCGACAAGGACCGCAACTATCGCCTGGGCGTGGCCGTCCTGCGTCTCGGCTTCGAATACCTGAGCTCGCTCGAACTGACCGATCTCGGCCTGCCGATCATCGAGGCGTTGCGCGATGCGACCGGCCTCACGAGTCACATCCTGATTCGCGATGGCCGCGATGTCGTGTTCGTCGCGAAAGCGCAGAGTCATGCGCCGATCTTCAGCTCGGTGAAGGTGAATGTCGGCACGCGCCTGCCCGCGCATGCGACGACGCACGGTCACGTTCTGATGGGCGATCTCTCGCTCGACGAATTGCGCGCGTTGTATCCGGAACAGCATCTGGAGCGCTTCACGAAGTCGACGCCCGAGACCGTGGAAGAACTGTTCGAGCGCGTGAAAGTAGACGCCGAACGCGGCTACGCGACGAGTCAGTCGTCGTTCGAGCGCGGCATTTCGGTCGTCACCGCGCCGGTTCGCAACGACACGGGGCGCATCGTCGCCGTCATCACGACGACGATCCCGCGTCCGGAAATCGATGCCGCATTGCTCGGCAGCGGCCTCATCGACAAGGTTCGCGAAGCCGCCGATGCGCTCTCGATGCGTCTCAACTATCGTCCGGCCGCGCGCGCTTCAGCGTCGAGCCGATACATGAAGTCTCTGGGGTTGCAATGATTCAGATCGATCTTTCAGGGCAGGTTGCGGTCGTGACCGGCGGTTCGTCGGGCATCGGCTACGCAACGGCGCGCCTGTTCTTGCAGGCGGGCGCATCGGTGGCCATTTGCGGACGCGACGGCGAACGGCTCAAAGCCGCACAAGCCGCGCTGGCAAAAGAATTTCCGCAAGCGCAATTGCTCGCGTCACGTTGCGATGTGCTCGATGAGAACCAGGTGAACGCCTTCGCGTCACGCATCGAGGAACGCTTCGGCCGCGTCGACATGCTGGTGAACAACGCGGGACAAGGCCGCGTGTCCACCTTCGCCGATACGACCGACGACGCCTGGCGCGACGAACTGGAGCTGAAGTACTTCAGCATCATCCGCCCGACGCGCGCCTTTCTGCCGCTGCTGAAAGACGCGCCCTCGCCCGCGATCGTCTGCGTGAATTCGCTGCTCGCGTTGCAGCCCGAGCCGCACATGGTCGCGACTTCGTCGGCGCGAGCAGGCGTGCTGAGCCTCGTGAAATCGCTCGCGACGGAACTCGCGCCGCAACGCATCCGCGTGAATTCGATTCTGATCGGCATCGTCGAATCGGGGCAGTGGAAGCGGCGTTATCAGGACTATTTCCAACAGGCGCAAGAGCCGCGTCAAAGCTGGCAGGAATGGACCGGCGAACTCGCGCGCAAGAAGAACATTCCGCTCGGCCGCTTCGGGCATCCCGAAGAAGCGGCGCAGGCGCTCTTTTATCTCGCAACAACGCTGTCGTCGTACACGACCGGCAGCCATATCGATGTTTCCGGAGGCTTTGCTCGTCATGTCTAAGAAAACCACGGTCGGCGAACTGATCGCCGCGTTCCTCGAACAATGCGGTGTGCGCACGGCGTTCGGCGTGATCTCGATTCACAACATGCCGATCCTCGATGCGATCGGCCGTCGCGGCAATATCCGCTATGTCGGCGCACGCGGCGAAGCGGGCGCGCTGAACATGGCCGATGGCCTCGCGCGCGTCTCGGGCGAACTGGGCGTCGCGTTCACGTCGACGGGCACCGCCGCCGGCAATGCGGCGGGCGCGATGGTCGAAGCCCTGACCGCGGGCACGGCGCTCCTGCATGTCACGGGGCAGATCGAAACCGAATATCTCGATCAGGACCTCGCGTATATCCACGAAGCGCCCGATCAGTTGTCGATGCTGCAATCGATCTCGAAGGCCGCGTTCCGCGTGCGCACGGTCGAAACCGCATTGCCGACGATCCGCGAAGCCGTGCGCGTCGCGCTGACCGCGCCTGCGGGTCCGGTAAGCGTCGAGATTCCGATCGACATTCAGGCTGCCGAAATCGAATGGCCCGCCGATCTGGCCGCGCCGCATGTCGGTGCGCTCACGCATGACAGCCTGCGCGTGAAGCAACTCGCCGATGCGCTCACGAACGCCAAGCGCCCGCTGCTGTGGCTCGGCGGCGGCACGCGTCATGCGAAGAGCGCGGTCGAGCGGCTGGTGAAGCTCGGCTTCGGCGTGGTGACGAGCGTGCAGGGACGCGGCGTGCTGCCGGAAGATCATCCGGCGACGCTCGGCGCGTTCAATGTGCATCCGTCCGTCGAAGCGTTCTACAAGACGTGCGATGCGCTCGTCGTCGTCGGCTCGCGTCTGCGCGGAAACGAAACGCTGAAGTACAAGCTCGCGCTGCCGCAACCGCTCTATCGCATCGACGCCGATGCGCTCGCCGACAGCCGTGGCTATCGCAACGAGCTGTTCGTGCATGGCGACGCATCGCGCGTGCTCGACGAACTCGCGACGCTGCTCGAAGGCCGCATCCGTATCGATCCGGCATTCGCGAGCGATCTCGCCGCCGCGCGCGAAACGGCGGTCGCGGAGGTATCGAAGGGACTGGGACCGTACAAGCGCCTCGTCGATTCGCTGCAACGCGCGGTCGGCCGCGATTACAACTGGGTCCGCGACGTGACGATCTCGAACAGCACGTGGGGCAATCGCCTGCTGAAGATTTTCAATCCGCGCGCGGGCGTGCATGCGCTCGGCGGCGGCATCGGCCAGGGCATGCAGATGGCGATCGGCGCGGCGCTTTCGGGCGCGGCGAAGAAGACCGTCGCGCTCGTCGGCGATGGCGGTCTGATGGTCAATGTCGGCGAACTCGCCACGGCCGTGCAGGAAAAGGCGAACGTGATGATCGTGCTGATGAACGATCAATGCTATGGCGTCATCCGCAACATTCAGGACGCGCAGTACGGCGGACGCCGCATGTTCGTCGATCTGCATCAGCCGGATTTCGCGCAGTTCTGTGCGAGCCTCGGCCTCGCGCATCGCCGCATCACGTCGCTCGATCAGGCCGATGACATCGTGCGCGAAGGACTCGCCATCGACGGTCCGGTGCTCGTCGAAGTGGACATGCTGTCGGTCGGCTCGTTCGCGACCGCGTTCGCAGGCCCGCCGGTGAAGAAGGAAGAGCCGAAGGAGCCGGAATATGCGTGATCCTCGTCACGCACAGCACGCGATCGATATCGCGATGATCGGCTTCGGCGCGATCGGCAGGGCGGTGTTTCAGGCGCTCGATAACGATCCGCTCGTGCGCATCTCGCATGTCATCGTGCCGGAGCGCGATCGCGATCACGTGCGCTCGGTGCTCGGCGATCACGTCGATGTCGTGTCGCACGTCGATGCGCTCGCGAGCCATCCCGAGTTCGCGCTCGAATGCGCGGGACACGCGGCGCTCGTCGATCACGTCGTGCCGCTCTTGAAGTCGGGCACGGACTGCGCGGTCGCATCGATCGGCGCGCTGTCCGAAGCCGGCCTGCTCGATGCGCTCTCCCGCGCCGCCGACGAAGGCGCGGCGACTATCACGCTGTTGTCGGGCGCGATCGGCGGCGTCGATGCGCTCGCGGCAGCGAAGGAAGGCGGCCTCGACGACGTGCAATACACGGGCCGCAAGCCGCCGCTCGGCTGGCTCGGCACGCCCGCCGAAAGCGTGTGCGATCTGAGGTCGCTGACGGCCGAGAAGGTCATTTTCGAAGGGACCGCACGCGATGCCGCGCGGCTCTATCCGAAGAACGCGAACGTCGCGGCGACCATCGCGCTCGCCGGGCTCGGGCTCGACGGCACGCGCGTGCGGCTGATTGCCGATCCGGCTGTCGAGCGCAACGTGCATCGCATCGTCGCACGCGGCGCGTTCGGCGAGATGTCGCTCGAAATGTGCGGCAAGCCGCTGCCGTCGAATCCCAAGACATCCGCGCTCACCGCGTTCAGCGCGATCCGTGCGTTGCGCAATCGCGCCGCGCGCTGCGTCATCTGAAGGAGCTTTAGAACGATGAATCATCCCGACACTTCGCTCGTGACGTCCGGCGATATCTTTATCGGCGGCGAATGGCGCCAGGGGCGTGGCAATCAGTACGCGAGCATCTATCCCGCCGATCAGAGCGTCAACGCGGAAATCAGCACGGCGAACGCCGACGATGCGCGGGAAGCCGTCGAGATCGCGGATCGTGCTTTTAGAAAGGCCGACTGGGCCGGATTGAAGCCGCATCAGCGGGCCGCCGTTCTGCATCGCATCGCAGGTCTGATCGAAGCGCGTCACGAAGCGCTCGCGCAATTGCAGCGCCGCGACAACGGCAAGCCGATCAGCGAAACGCGCGCGCTCGTCACGAGTGCGGCGAGCACGTTCCGCTACTTCGCGTCGTGCCTCGAAACGCTCGAAGAAGAACTCACGCCTTCGCGTGGCGACTATCTGACGATGAGCGTGCACGAGCCGCTCGGCGTCGTCGCGGCGATCACGCCGTGGAATTCGCCGATTGCTTCCGACGCGCAGAAGCTCGCGCCCGCGCTCGCCGCCGGCAACGCCGTCGTGCTGAAGCCCGCCGAAGTGACGCCGCTCGCATCGCTCGCACTTGCGCGCATCTGCGAGGAAGCGGGTGTGCCGAAGGGCGTCGTCAGCGTGTTGCCGGGCAAAGGTTCCGTGATCGGCGATGCGCTCGTGCGGCATCCGCTCGTGAAGAAAGTCGCGTTCACGGGCGGCACGGAAGTCGGTCGCGGCATCGCGCGGCTCGCCGCCGAGAAGCTGATGCCGGTGTCGCTCGAACTCGGCGGCAAGTCGCCGACCATCGTGTACGCCGATGCCGATCTCGATCACGCGGTGAACGGCGTGCTCTACGGCATCTTCAGTTCGTCGGGTGAATCGTGCATCGCGGGTTCGCGGCTCTTTGTCGAGCGCAAGGTGTACGGCGAATTCATGGCGCGGCTCGCCGATGGCGCGAGGAAGCTGCGCGTCGGCGACCCGACGCGCGAGAACACGCAGATGGGCCCGCTCATCACGGGGCAGCATCGCGAAAGCATCGAGCGCTTCGTCGCGCTCGGTCTCGAAGAAGGCGGCGCGCTCCTGTGCGGTGGCGAGCGTCCCACGGGCGATGGCCGTGAGAAAGGCTTCTTCTATCTGCCGACGATCATCGAAGGTCTTAGCAACGACGCGCGCATGTGTCAGGAAGAGATCTTCGGACCGGTGCTCGCCGCCCTGCCCTTCGACGACGAAGCCGCGCTGCTCGAACAGGCGAACGACAGCGTGTTCGGCCTCGCGGCAGGCATCTGGACGCGGGACTACAAGCGCGCATGGAAGATGTCGCGTGCATTGAACACCGGCACGGTCTGGATCAACACCTACAAGCAGTTTTCGATTTCGACGCCTTTCGGCGGCTGGAAAGACAGCGGCATGGGACGCGAGAAAGGCCGTCTGGGCCTGCGCGAATACATGCAGCAGAAGAGCCTGTACTGGGGCTTGAACGATGCCCCGCTGCCGTGGGCGAACTGAAGGAGTTGCCATGACGATTCTCGGCATTGAACGAATCACGTACGGCGTGACGGACCTCGACACCTGCCGGCGCTTTTTCGCCGACTGGGGCCTGAAGGAAGTCGCGCACGACGAAACGCGCGCGCGTTTCGAAACCCTGAACGGCTGCGAAGTGCTGCTCGCGCTGTCCGACGACCCCGCGCTTCCGCCCGCCTTCGAAGGCGGTCCGACACTGCGCGAAGTCACGTGGGCCGTCGCGACGCGCGAAGAACTCGATGCACTGCGCGGACGCTTCGCGGGCCAGCCCGGCCACGTCGAAACGGATGACGCGGTGGGCTGCATCGATCCGAACGGCATGGCGATACGCGTCGAAGTCACGAAGAAGCGCGACATCGACGTGAAAGGCTCGCCCTCGAACGTGTGGGGACAAACCCTGCGCGTCGATACGCCGAGTCCCGTGTACGAGCGCGCGGAGCCGGTGGAAGTGGGACACGTCGTGTTCTTCACGAACTGCGTCGCGGAGCAGGAGAAGTTCTATCACGAGCTGCTCGGCTTCGAGACGTCGGATCGATATCCGGGCCGCGGCGCGTTCATGCGCTGCGCGCCGCACGGCGGCCATCACGATCTGTTCCTTTTGCAATTGCCCGACGGCAAGCGCGGCCTGAATCACGTCGCGTTCACCGTGCGCGATATCCACGAAGTATTCGGCGGCGGCCTGCACATCAGCCGCTGCGGCTGGACGACCCAGCTCGGGCCGGGACGTCATCCGGTTTCGTCGGCGTACTTCTGGTACTTCAAGAATCCGGCGGGCGGACTCATCGAGTATTACGCCGATGAAGACGTGCTCACGCCCGAATGGCAGCCGCGCGATTTCGAGCCCGGCCCGACCGTGTTCGCGGAATGGGCCGTCGATGGTGGTCTCGACGGCAACACGCGCCGCCAGAAAGATGCGAAGGCGCCGGAAGGCAAGTTCATGACGGAGCGCAAAAATGGCTGATCTTCAAACGGTCGTGGTGATCGGTGGCGGACAGGCGGCGGGCTGGATCGTGAAGACGCTGCGCAAGGAAGGTTTCGATGGCCGCCTCGTGATGATCGCCGACGAGATTCATCTTCCCTACGAGCGCCCGCCGCTGTCGAAGGCCGTGCTCGCGGGCGATGCGGATATCGACACCGTGCGCATCGTCGATCACGAAGCGTTCGCCGAGCTGAACGTCGAAGCGTGGCAGCCGGAATGCGCGGCATCGATCGATCGGGACGCGCGCATCGTGCGCACCGCGAGCGGACGCGAAGTGCACTACGACCGCCTCGTCATCGCGACGGGCGGCGCGGCGCGGCGTCTGCCGGAGTCGCTTGTGAAGACCTCGCATCTCGCCTATCTGCGCACGCTCGACGACGCGATGCTCATCGGCAAGCGTCTGCGCGAGAGTCATAGCAAGCGGCTACTCGTGATCGGCGGCGGATGGATCGGCCTCGAAGTCGCGGCGACAGCGAAGAAGCTCGGCGTCGATGTGACGGTGATCGAAGGCGCGCCGCGTTTGTGCGGACGTTCGGTGCCCGAAAGCGTGTCCGATTTTCTGCTGAAACTGCATCGCGATAACGGCGTGGATGTGCGCCTGAATGCATCGCTCGTGTCGCTCGATGACTTCGGCAACGGCGTGCGCGCGCAACTCGCCGACGGCACGACGGTCGATGCCGATTTCGCGGTTGCGGGCATCGGCCTCGCGCCGCATACGGCGATCGCGGAACGCGCGGGCATCGACGTGAACGATGGCATCGTCGTCGATGAATTCGGCGCGACCAACGATGCGCATGTGTTCGCGTGCGGCGATGTCGCCAATCATCCGAACGCGTGGCTGAAGCGCCGCGTGCGCCTCGAATCGTGGGCGAACGCGCAGAACCAGGCGATCGCGACGGCGCGAGCGGTGCTCGGCGTGCGCACGCCGTATGCCGAGATTCCGTGGTTCTGGTCGGATCAATACGACGTGAACCTGCAGATTCTCGGCGACATTCCGGCGGGCGCGGCGCCGGTCGTGCGCGGCGATCTGGACGCGCGTCGCGCGTCGCTGTTCTTCTTCGAGGGCGATGCATTGCGCGGCGTCATCGCGATCAACGCGACGCGCGATCTCAAGGTCGCGAAGAAATGGATGAGTCAGGGGCGCGCGGTCGATATCGCGGCGCTCGCGGACACCGCGAAAGCACTCGCATAACACACAGACGGGAGCAGGCATGAGGAGCATGGGCAATACGGCCGTTCAACACGGCGGCACCGCCACGACAGTCGCCGACGCGGCCACTGCCGCTCACGCGGTCACGAAGGGATCGATCATCGCGCGCATCGAGCGGCTGCCCGCCAACGCGATGCAGGTGCGCGCGCGTATCCTGATCGGCGCGGCGACGTTCTTCGATGGCTTCGATGTCATCGTCATCGCGGCGACGCTGCCGCTGCTCATCCAGAAATGGGGGCTTACGCCGGGGCAGGTCGGCTTTCTGATCGCGTCGGGCTCGATCGGGCAACTGATCGGCGCGTTCCTGTTCCCGTCGCTCGCGGAACGCTACGGGCGCGTGCGCTCCATCGCGTGGAGCTCGGGCATCATCGGCCTGACGAGCATCGCGTGCGGTTTCGCGCCTTCGTTCGCGGTGTTCGTCGCGTTGCGGATCGTGCAGGGCCTCGGGCTCGGCGGCGAGTTGCCGGTCGCGGCGACGTACATCAACGAGATCACGCGTGCGCATGGACGCGGCCGTTTCGTGCTGCTGTATGAGATCGTGTTTCCGATCGGCCTGCTCGCATCGAACGCGCTCGGCGCGTGGATCGTGCCGCGCTTCGGCTGGGAAGTGATGTACTTCATCGGCGGCGTGCCGCTCCTGCTGTTCTTCCTGCTGCGCACGCTGGTCCCGGAATCGCCGCGCTGGCTCGGCGAACGCGGCCGCATGCGCGAAGCCGGCGACGCGCTCAACGCGTTCGAAGCCACCGTGAAGCAGCCGCTGCCGCCGATCGGCAATCTCGCCGAGTTCGAAGCGATGGCGAACCGTCATCCGAAGCGCCGCCGTCTCGATCTGATCGGCCCGGCGTATCTGAAGCGCACGATCGCGGTCGCGCTTCTGTGGATGACGTGCGGCGTGATTCAGTACGTCCTCTCGACGTGGCTGCCGACGATCTACAAGACCGTCTATCACGCACCGTTGCAACTCGCGCTGAATCTGGCGGTGGCGGCATCCGTGCTCGGCGTGATCGGCTCGCTGACATGCGCGCTGATCGTCGACAAGGTCGGGCGCAAGCCGGTCATCAACTGGTCGTTCGTGTTGTGCGCGGTGTCGCTGGTATGTGCGGGCGTGTTCGTCATGCAGTCGGTGTATGTGGTCGCGACGTTCTGCGCGCTCGCGCTCGGCTTCATGGCGTGCGGGTTCATTACCGCTTATGTCTATACGCCCGAGCTTTATCCGACGAGCATCCGCGCGTTCGGATGCGGCCTCGGCGGCGCATGGCTCAAGATCGCCGCGATTTTCGCGCCGGCGCTCGTCGGCAAGACGTTGATGGGCGGGAATATGAATGTCGCGTTCTATGCGCTGGCTGTGGTGCCGCTGGTCGCGGCCGTCGCGGTGCATTACATGGGGATCGAGACGAAGGGGAAGGTGCTGGAGCAGTTGGAAGTTTGATGCTTTTGGTGGGCCGGCGGGCTGCACCGCCGGCCCTGAACTTTTGGCGTTACTGGAATTTCACGGGGACGGGGCGCGTCAGCAGATCGATGTAGAAGTTGAAGAATCGGTCGTTGTCGTAGCGCGTCACATAGGTGATCTTTTGCGGCGATGCTCCGGCCTGCGGCGCATCCGGATACACCTTCACGTGCCCCTGATCCTCGCCGGGCGTCGTTTCGATGTCGAGATACGCGCTCTGCGTCTGTGTCGCGTAAGTCGAGTCGAGAAAATAGCCGATCGTCAGCGTGTCGTAGATATCCGTGTTCGTAGAGAATGCGCCCGCGTTCGCGATTGCGTAGACCTTCGTCACCGCCGTCTGTCCCGTCGGCGGATTGACGATCTGGTTGTAGACCGATTCCGTCAGCGGCACGGTGTTGGTCACGTCGAGCGGGATGACTTTCTGCGGGATCGTCGTCTGCAAGAGTGTTCGCACCGCGACGGGATCGAACCACCAGTTCAGCTCGCCGACCGCGTTCGCATTGCCCGGCACATTCATCGCACCGCCCATATAGACGATGCCCTTGATGAGCGGAACGATCTCCGGCGCTTTCTGCACGGCGGTGGCGAGATTGGTCGGCGGTCCGACCTCGATGATCGTCACCTGGTTCGGATAGCGCTTGATCGTCTCGACGATGAAGTCGGCAGCGCTCTGGCTTTGCAGCTTCGCCGTCGTCGCGAAGCCGTCGGGCGGCGCGGTCAGTTGCGACTGGCTCGTCGGCTCGGGACGCATCCATGCGCCGAAGTAGCCGTTCGGATTCGCGGCCTGCTGCGCGCGAATGCTCGCGACGTCGTATTGCAGCGGATAATTCGCGCCGGCATAGACGCCGACCTTGTCCTGCACGCCCATGCGTTCGACCGCCTTCAGCGCCTCGGCTTGTTCCTGCAACAGCCAGTCGTTGCCGGTCACGACGCACAGGCCCAGCAGATTGACCTTGCCCTCGCCCATTAGCTGCGTCGACATCGCGAAGAGCTGGCCGTCGTCGCCCATCGTGTTGAAGTCCGAATCGATGATGATCTTCGGCGCTTTGGAAAACGCGGGCTGGTTGTCGTCGTCGGAACCGCCGCAACCGGCGAGCATGGCGACGATGACAACAGAAACGATCAGGAATGCTGCGCTGCAACCTCGCATGATGTCGTCTCCCGAAGCGATTTGTGTAGTAAGCGCGCCGTGACATGGCGCAATTCATTCTACGATCGATCGGGAGAGCGCGTTTGGCGGCTCGCAAAACGACAACGCCGGAACGACGCATGAGTCGTCCCGGCGTTCCAGGCAAGGCGCTACCGCGATGGTCAGTTCTTCGCCTTCGGCATCTGCGAAACCAGCGACAAGCCAATATCCATGCCTTCCACCTGGAAGTGCGGCACGATGAAGAGCTTGATGCGGAAGAAGCCCGGGTTGTCCTCGATGTCCTCGACCATCACCTTCGCCTCACGCAGCGGATGCGATGCCTGCAGTTCATCGCCCGGATCCTTCATCTCGGTGACGAGGCTCTTGATCCAGTTGTTCAGTTCGAGTTCGAGCAGACGCCGGTCCTTAGTCGTGCCGATGTTCTCGCGCTGAATCAGCTTGAGATAGTGCGCGATGCGCGAGAGCAGGAAGATGTACGGCAGGCGCGCGTTGATGCGGCTGTTCGCGGTCGCTTCCTTGGTCTCGTAGAGCGCAGGCTTTTGCGTCGAGTTCGCCGAGAAGAAGCACGCGAAATCGTGGTTCTTGTAGAACGAGAGCGGGATGAAGCCGAGGTTCGCGAACTCGAACTCACGCGTCTCGGGAATCAGCACTTCTGTCGGGATCTTCGGCTGCACGCCGGTGCCGAGGTCGTACAGATGCACCGGAAGATCCTCGACCTTGCCGCCCGCCTGCGGACCGCGAATCTGCACGCACCAGCCGTTGTTCACGAAGCTGCGCGTCATGTTCGCCGCGAACGCGAACGACGCATTCACCCACAGATAACGATCGTGGTCCGGACCCTTCACCTGCTCTTCGTAGTTGAAGGCGCGAACAGGCGTGGTGTCCTTGCCGTACGGCAGGCGGCCGAGCACGCGCGGCATCACGAGGCCGACGTAGCGCGCATCGTCCGTGTCGCGGAAGCTCTTCCATTTGATGTACTCGGCGCGGTCGAAATAGTTGCCGATGTCCTGGATCGCCGCGACTTCTTCCATCGACTTCTTGCCGAAGAAGGCCGCGCCCACCGCGCCGATGAACGGCATGTGCGCCGCCGCCGCGACCTTCGAGATATTGCGCAGCAAGGCCACGTCCTGCGGCGAATTGGCGAATTCGAAGTCGCTGACGAGCGCGCTGATCGGCTGGCCGCCCGGCGTGTCGTATTCCTCGATGTAGGTCAGGCGATACAGGCCGCTCTGGATCAGTTCGGGCGCGTCGTCGAAGTCGCGGACCAGCGCGTCCTTCGATACGTCCAGCACTTCGATGCGCGCGTTCTTGCGGAAATCCGTGCGCGACACGAGCATCTTCAGGCCGCGCCAGCGGCCTTCCAGCGCCTGGAACTCGGGGTTGTGCATCACCGAATCGAGCTGCCTGCTGATCTGGCGATCCAGCTGACCGATGAAGAAATCGAGCAGCGATTTGTCGAGGCGGTCCACGGGCTTGCTCGTCTGCGCGACGAGATCGAGGAACGCGCCCATGCCGCGCGCGAGACGCTCGTCGGCCGATGCTTCGGAAAGCATGTCGTTGTCGCGGAATGCCTCGAGCGGACGCGCCTGCGCTACCGGGCTCAGATTGATCTTGTTGCACAGCGATGCATAGACGCTGTCGCCATACGACTCTTGCGGGGCGTCGAGCACGACGGTTTCGCCTGCTGCGCTCGCGCGGACTTCTTTCTTACTCATAGATTGTCCTGTCTGGGAAGCTTGTCGGTTGAAGGCTGAAGGCTGAAGGCTCAGGCGTTGCCTTCGGGCTGCGTCGCCGCCGTGGCGATCTGCGAAAGCTCGCCGCGCAGCTTGTCGGAGAGTTCCTTGTTCTTCAGGATTTTTTCGAACTCGCGACGGAACGTACCGTTGTCCAGCAGGTTCGACTTCAGATCGCGCAGCAGATTGCGCACGGCGAGCAGCGCCTGCAGTTCCGGAATCTGCCGGGCCACTTGCTCCGGCTCGAAGTCCTTCATCGAACGGAAGGAGAGGTTGACCGGCATATCGGAGCCGTCGTTCGCGAGCGTGTTCTCGGTGGCGAATTTCAGGTCGGGCGCGTAGTCCGCCAGAACCGCGTCGAAATTGTTCTTGTCGATATTGACCTTCTTGCGCTCGGAAAGCGGCGCCTGCTCGCGCCCCGCGCTGAAGTCGCCCGCGACGAGCAGCTTGAGCGGCAATTCGACCTTCTTTTGCGCGCCGCCGGTATGCAGATCGAGCGTGATCGAAACACGGCTCTTGGGAATCTCTCTCTGAAAGCTATCCATCAATAATCCTTAATAAATAGATGACATGCATCTCAATATAGAGAAGCCGGACCAAAGTCTTTGGGCCTGCCCGACCGGGCGGAAGACATACCCAGTCTACGAATCTGTCTTTCGAACGTCATTGGGGTCTCATTAGAACAGGTTTCACCTCAATAAAAAAGTATCGTTAGCTTGCCTTGATATTTGGAAATCGAGACGGAACAACGCGCGCGGACGTTGATATAAAAAGGTTTTTCAAATCTCTCTCACGGTCTTCCTTCGAGTTCCAAGACGGCGGCTCATTCCAAAATCCGACACTATTTGACACTTCTCGCGGACCGCGATTCGTCTTGAAATTAGTCCACACGCCTCGTGACCGACGGCAAGTTGCTGTTATCAAGCAAAATTTTTATTTTTTGATCGGTAATCAATCCGTTTTCATGAGTAGGTATACGAATTAAATGCAGGCCTATAGAATCCATTCCAATACAAACGAATAGCATCACCAAATATATTATGCGGATCGATAAGCCGCTCTGGCACGAAGGACTGATTCTCACGCAGCAGCATTTCCAGCAACAGGAGCGGTGGACGGAATTCGCCCTGCGGCAGTTCACGTCGGCCGCGCTCGCGCAGCCGTGGGGAACGCTCGACGTCGAGGTCGACGAAGACGCGCTCGCAGCCGGCCGCTTCAAGCTGTCGCGGCTCAGGCTGCGGTTTCCCGACGGCACGCCCATCGATACGTCGCTGGCGCAAGCGCTGCCACCCGCGCGCGATCTCACGCAAGGCGTGAGCGCGGAACGGCAAAGCGTGACCGTGCTGGCCGCGCTCGCGCTGCCCGACGCCAACGGCAACAACTGCCGCATGGACGATACGCCGCTCACGCGTCCGCGCCGCGCGTATCGCGAGTTCGTCAAGGTGGTCGACCTGAACGGAACGGACGAAACCGAGATCGCCGCGGAGCGTCACGCCGTGCGCCTGCTTCTCGACTTCGAGCCGCATGCCGACGACACCGTCTGCGCCATCGCGCGCCTGACGCGTTCGACGAGCGGGCAGTTCCAGCTCGACCGGCGTTACGTGCCGCCTTGCCTGTCGCTGGGCGCGCATGCGCTGCATGTCGAGCGCATCAGCCGGATGGCCGACATCCTGCTCGCCAAGAGCCTCGCGCTCGGCGTGCGACGCAGCGAGCGCATCGAACAGGTCGCCGAATACGGCGTGGCCGACGTGCAGCTGTTCTGGCTCCTGCACTGCATCCATGCGGCGTGGCCGAAGCTGCGGTTCCTCGCGTCGAATCCGAACCTGCCGCCCGAGCGGCTGTATACGGTTCTGGCCGAGCTCGCCAGCGCGTTGATGACCTTCTCCACGAGCGCGCAACTCACGGATATCCCGTCCTACGATCACGTGCGCGCAGACGAAGTGTTCGCGGAGATCGAATCGATGATCCGCAATCTGCTCGACGCGATCATCCCGTCGCGCGTCGTGCCGATCAATCTCACGCACGACAACGCGACGACGTGGAGCGGCAAGATTCTCGACACGCGTATCGCCGACGGCGCCGCCGACTGGTATCTGTCGGTCAACTCGACGCTGCCCGCCTTCGAGCTTATCGAGCGCATCCCGCGGCTGTGCAAGATCGGCGCGCCCGACGAGGTCGATCACATCGTCAATTCCGCGCTCGCGGGCATTGCGCTGAAGGCCGTTCAGCGCGTGCCGGCGGCGATTCCCGTGCGTCTCGACAACCAGTACTTCGCACTCGATGCCGCGAGTCCCGCGCTCGCGCGCATGCTGGCCGCGCGCGCATGCCAGGTCTACCTGCCGACATCCGTGCCGGATGTCTCGCTCGAACTCTACGCGGTGCTGCGCTCATGAACATGCTGTCCACGTCTTCCGCCCATCCGGGTCTCGTCGATGCGGGGCCGGGTGTCGCGCCGGCCGCCGTGAGCGGCATCCGCGATCTGCTGCGCGACACCGCCCTCTTCGTCGCGAACCTGTCGACGGGCGGCACCGTCGAGAATTTCAATGCGTTGCGCACGCGCTGCGCGTCGATGGTCGCGGATCTGAGCGCTGCGCTCGAACGGCGCGCTTATCCGGAAGACGTTCGCGACGATGCAGTGAAGGCGCAATGCGCGCTGCTCGACGAAACGGCGCTGCAACACCTCTCGCACGAGGACAAGCCGCTATGGTCCGCGCAGCCCTTGCAAGTCGAGAAGTTCAAGCAGCACGACGGCGGCGAGCGCGTCTTCGAGCGGCTGGAATTCCGCATGCGCGAGCGTTCGCCACAAGTCGATCTGCTCGAATGCTACGCGGCGATTCTCGGCCTGGGATTTCTCGGCCGATACGCAGTTCACGGTGAAAATGAACGTCAGGCGCTCATCGCCGAACTGAATGCGCTGATCGGGCGCCTCCGCCCCGAAGGCGAGCGCGCCCTCATGATCGATCAGCCGGGCCGGCGCTTCGGCGACTGGTTTCGGCGCATCTCGCCGTGGGCTATCGCCGGACTCGGCTGCGTCGTCGCGCTCGTGACGTGGGTGATCTGGCGCATCGCGCTCGATGCGCAACTCGCCGCGTTGATTCCCCACGCCGTCAAGCCGTGAGCAATATGCAAAGGTTGGGTTATCCGGCGCGCAGCATTGTCGTGTTTGCGGCGCTTCTCGCGCTCGCGGTGCAGTGGTTTGTCGAGCCTTTCGGCAAGGAATGGGTCTGGTTTTCCACGGCCGCCATTGTCGTTGCAGCGACGGTTTTCATCGTCTGGCGCACCCGGCAACTGTCGCGCGCGCGTCGGCGGAGCGCGCATATCCTGCACGCGCTGGGCGCCGCGACCGTCGACATCCCGCTGAATCTGCGCGCCCGCATGCCGCTCGTGCTCGTCACGGGCGATGCGCTCGCCTCGCTCTTCGATCGCGGCGCACATGAGCCGCGCCTCGTATATATCGGCGATGGTGCGATCTGGCTGCGCGTGGATCGTCCGCAGGATCTGCCCGAGGTCGCGCTTGCGATGCGGCAATGGCGCGACGGCCATCCGCCCGATGGTGTCGTGCTGAGCATCGCGCCCGCGCTGCACCTCGACGCCGACGCGCTCTCGCAACGTCTGCGCGTCGCACGTCAGGCGCTCGCCGATGCGTCGCGTCTCGTGAGTGCGCGGCTGCCGGGTTACATCGCCGTCTATCAGCGACTGACGAACCTTGCGCCCCGCGACGCGAACTCAACGCGCGAATGGCACAGCGTATCCGCCGCCGCGCCGATCATCGACGCGAGGCGTTTCGAGATCGTCATCCGGAATGCGGAAAGCGAAGCCTCCGGCGATCGCTATGCGGCCGCTCATGCCGCCGCGCTTGCATCGATCGTCGGCTGGACGCAGCGCGTGATATTCGGCACGCTCACCGATCCGCGCCAGCCGGCCGCGCCCTGGGCGCTTTATGGCGCGGGCTGGATCGATTGCGGGCCCGCGAGCGATGCATCCAGACCGTGGGAGCGTGACGTGCAATCGCAGACGCGCGTTGCGCCCGCGAAAGTCGACGCGACGCCCGCGCCGTGGCCGTTGCCGCAGTCGTTGATCGAAGCGATGCCGCGCCGCGTCGCGATGTCGCCGCGCGTCGCCGCCTTCGCGCACGCAATCGGCATCGCGGCACTCGCTGCGGGCGCCGCGTTTCTCGGCGCCGGCCGCAACAACGCGGCACTGCTCAACCGTATTCACGCGGATCTGGACCGCTACGCATCGATCACGCCGGATCACGACGCGGCCCGGCGCGATGCGCGGCGCTCGCTCGTCGCCGATCGCGACGAACTGGATCGCTACGCCCGCACCGGCGAGCCGCTCAAACTGTCGTTCGGGCTGTATCACGGCGCGCAACTGGTGCCCGCGTTGAATACGGCAATCGCGAGCTATCAGCCGCCGCCTCCGCCGCCCGCCGTAATAACGCTCGACAGCATGTCGCTCTTCGACAGCGGCAAGGCGCAGTTGAAGCCCGGCTCGACGCGCGCGCTCGTCGACGCCGTCGAGATGATCAAGGCGCATCCCGGCAAACGGATACTCGTCGCAGGTCACACGGACAACGCCGGCGACGCCGCCAGCAATCTGAAACTGTCGAACGCGCGCGCGGCGGCATTGCGCGACTGGCTGATCGACGCCTCTGGCATTCCGGCCACGCAGTTCGCGGTTCAAGGCTACGGCGACACGCGCCCGATCGCCGCCAACGGCACGCCCGCGGGCCGCGCGAAGAACCGTCGCGTCGAGATCACGCTGGTGCCGGACAGAACAAATAGCGCGAACTAGCATCGCGAATCGAATCCCCGGGGTTCCCTCTCCGGGATCTTGTCGCTCAGGAGTTTTCCTGGGCATTGCTTGGCAGTACCAAAGAGGAGTAGTAAATGGCAATTCCCGCATACATGTGGCTCAAGGATGACGGCGGCGCCGACATCAAGGGTTCCGTCACGGTGCAAGGCCGCGAAGGCAGCGTCGAAATGGTCGCGTTCGATCACGGCGTGCACATCCCGACCGATGGCAACACCGGCAAGCTGACCGGCACGCGCGTTCACGCGCCGATCACGCTGACCAAGGAAACCGACGCATCGACGCCGTACCTGTACAAGGCGGTGACGAGCGGCCAGACGCTGAAGTCCGTCGAGATCAAGTGGTACAAGATCGACGACGCGGGCAAGGAGAAGGAATACTTCAACACCAAACTCGACAACGTCAAGGTCGTGGCCGTGCGCCCGAAGATGCTCGACATCAAGAATCCCGATTACGAGAAGCACAACCATCTGGAAGAAATCGAACTGCGCTACGAACAGATCACCTGGTCGTACAAGGACGGCAACATCATCCACAAGGACACGTGGAACGAGCGCGCGTAAGCGTCTCATGACGACGTGAGTCGTCGAAGCCAGTCCGCATCGCGGGCTGGCTTTTTCTTCCGAATTCCCGCAGCCCCGCACGCACTCCTTCATCCCCTCGTCACCGAACTTCATATGACAACGCGCGACTCCACTCATCTGCTTCGCCGGCTCAACCCGCACTGCGCCCGTACGCTCGAAGCGGCCGCGAGCCTGTGCCAGTCGCGCTTTTCCGACGAAATTACCGTCGAGCATTGGCTGCTCAAGCTGATCGAAGCAGACGAAGGGGATATCCCCGCGATCCTGCGTCACTATGAAATCGACGTCGATGCAATCTGGAACGCGTTGCTCGCCGCGATCGACCGCCAGCCGCGCAATCTGCGGGGCATGCCGTCGCTCTCCATTCAGCTCGCGAGCGTGCTGCAGGACGCGTGGAATCTCGCGTCGCGCGAGGATATGGAAGGCACGATCCGCTCGGCGCATCTGCTGCGCGCGATCATCGCCGCGCCGCACGTGATGCGCACGCAGGATGCATGGCCGCTTTTCTCGCTGTCCGGTGCGCAGATCGAACGTCTGGTGCCGCGGCTCGGACGCGCTTCGTGCGAGAACGCATCCCAACAGGAAGACGATGAAGCCGATGAACCAAGCGCGCCCTCATCCGATACGAACACACCTGCACCCGCTCAACCGAAACCACCCCGCTCGACCGAAGGCGAAGCGCTCGAACGCTTCGCCATCGATCTGACGGAGAAAGCGCGTCGTGGCGAAATCGATCCGGTGTTCGGCCGCGATCGCGAAATCCAGCAGATGATCGACGTCCTCGTGCGCCGCCGCAAGAACAACCCGATCCTCGTCGGCGAACCGGGCGTCGGCAAGACGGCGCTCGTCGAAGGGCTCGCGCTGCGCATCGCGGAAGGCAGTGTGCCGTCGCTGTTGCGCGAGGTGCGCATCCTCACGCTCGATCTCGGCCTCTTGCAGGCGGGCGCTGGCGTGAAGGGCGAGTTTGAGCAGCGCCTCAAAAACGTGATCGACGAAGTGAAGGCATCGGCGACGCCGATCGTGCTCTTCATCGACGAGGCGCACACGCTGATCGGCGCGGGCAATTCGGCAGGCGGTTCCGATGCGGCCAATCTGTTGAAGCCGGCGCTCGCGCGCGGGGAACTGCGCACGATCGCCGCGACGACGTGGACGGAATACAAGGAATACTTCGAGCGCGATGCGGCGCTGGAGCGGCGCTTCCAGTTGGTCAAGGTCGAGGAGCCGGACGACGATGCCGCCTGCCTCATGCTGCGCGGCCTCGCGACGCGCTACGCGAAGCATCACCATGTGCATATCCGCGACGAAGCGCTCGTCGCGGCGGTCAGGCTCTCGCGCCGATACATCCCCGCGCGCCAGTTGCCGGACAAGGCCGTCGATCTGATCGACACGGCCGCCGCGCGCGTGCGCATGGGTCTCGATACGCCGCCCGCCGAGTTGCAGCGTGCCCGTGCGGCCGCGGCGGCGCTGGAACTCGAACGCGCGACCATCGATGCGGACGAGCGCGCGGGCATCGACGATGCAGCCGCGCGCCGCGACGCGCTCGACGCCGCGATTGCGCAGGCGAACCAGGAACTCGCGGAGATTCAGGCGCGTTATGAGCGTGAGCTGTCGCTGGTTCGCGCGCTGCTGGAGCAACGCGGCGACGGCGCGGCGAAGCCCGACGCGCACGCCTTCGCCGCAGCGAAGCACGCGCTCGACGAAGCGCAAGGCAAGACGCCGCTGATCTTCGCCGATGTCGATGCACAAGCCATCGCGCGCGTGGTCGCCGAATGGACCGGTGTGCCGGTCGGCAGTCTCGTCGAAGATGAACTGCTGAATCTGCTTACGCTGGAGGACCAGTTGCAAAAGCGCGTGGTCGCGCAAGACGACGCGCTCGGCATGCTCGCGCAAAGCCTGCGCACCGCGAAGGCGGGACTCAAGAGCGAGCATGCGCCGCTCGGCGTGTTCCTGTTGACGGGAACGTCGGGTGTCGGCAAGACGGAGACCGCGCTCGCGCTCGCCGATGTGCTCTTCGGCGGCGAGGCCGCGCTCACGACGATCAACATGTCGGAGTATCAGGAAGCGCACACGGTATCGCAGTTGAAGGGCTCGCCGCCGGGTTACGTCGGTTACGGGCGCGGCGGGATTCTGACCGAAGCCGTGCGCCAGCGCCCTTATAGCGTCGTCTTGCTCGATGAAGTCGAGAAGGCGCATCGCGACGTGCTCGACATGTTCTATCAGGTTTTCGACCGCGGCTCGATGCGCGATGGCGAAGGCCGCGAGATCGATTTCCGCAACTGCGTGATCCTGATGACGTCGAACCTCGGCAGCGAACAGATTCACGATGCGACCACCGACACGCCCGACATCGCGCACGCCGCGCTGCTCGACGCCATTCATGATCCGCTCGTGAAGCACTTCCAGCCCGCGCTGCTCGCGCGCTTCCAGACGCTCGTCTACAGGCCGCTGGACGTGAACGCGCTCGGCAGCATCGTGCGGCTGAAGATCGCGAAGATCGCGGATCGCCTGAAGCGTCAGCACGACGTGGCGCTGGTCTGCGACGATTCGCTGATCGCATCGCTCGCCGAGTTGTGCCTGTCGCGCGATTCAGGCGCACGCAACATCGACGCGTTCCTCGATCAGCGCATCCTGCCGACGGTCTCGCGCGAATTGCTCACGCGCATGGCGAGCGGCGCCGCGCCTGCGGAGATACACCTTGCGCAATCCGGGGAAGCGAATCTGACGATCGAATTCATCGATCGCGGCGAGCCCGAGCAAGCCGCCCTCTGAAGCGAGCGACGATGCCAGCCGGTCCATCCCTCTACGAAATGCTGCTCGGCCAGATCGACGGCGAGCCGCTCAGCGATTTCGACGACCGCACGCTCGAAGTCCTGAGCGTGCAGCAAAACGTGCGGCGCATCCTGAATACGCGGGCCGGTGCGCTCAAGCATCTGCCCGACTACGGGTTGCCCGATCTGACCAACATCTACAAGGCGCTGCCCGCGTCCTCCCAGGCGCTCAAGGAGCAAATGGAAGCGACGCTCCTGAAGTACGAGCCGCGCATCCGGGCGATCGACGTGGAGATGGTCGACACGCCCGAACCCGGCCTGCAAGTGAGCTTCGAGATGACCTGTCATCTCAAGCGCGCGGGTCTCGTGCGCTTCGGGACGTATTTCGTTCCGCCGGGTGTTTTCAGGCTGGAGCGGCGCGTGCGCGAGGGGAAAATCTAAAGCCGCCCCTCAGCCCACCCTACTCATGCCACTGCCCCGCCCCTCCCGCAAACGCCGGCACACCCATCTCACCGCGACTCTGCGCCTCCCGCGCCTCATCGGCCTCAACAGTCTTGCTCGTGTCGATGAAAAGCGCCGCGAACGCGCCGACCGCGAGCAGCCCCGCCGAGATCGTGAACGGCACGTTATAGCTGCCCGTCTCCTGAATCAGATAGCCGAACGCAACCGGCGACGCCATCCCCGCGAGACCGAAGCCCGTGTTCATCATGCCGCCCGCCGTGCCTGCATACTTGCCCGCGATATCGAGCGGCAAGGTCCACAACACCGGATTCGTGATCTCCAGGAAAAAGAAAGACCCGGTCAGGAACCACACCGCCGCGATCGGGCTCGGCGCATTGACCATCGGTATGAGGAACGCGAGCGAACCGCCCATGCCGACGACCAGAATGCTGCAACGCGCGAGACGCAGCCGTCCGGTCATCTTGAAGATGCGGTCCGATAGCACGCCGCCCAGCGTATCGCCGATCACGCCCGCGAGCAGCGGCAACGCGGTGAAGAGCGCGAGTTGCTTCAGATCGAAGCCCCGCGATTCCTTCAGATACGAAGGGAGCCACGTCAGATACACCCACAGCAGCCAGCCGTAGCAGAAGTCCACCAGCGTCACGAGCCACATGCGATGAATCAGCTTGCGCCACGGCGTCGGGTTCTTTCTCGCACGCGCGCATTCACCCGCGCGATAGCCGATTTCAGCGGTCTCCTCGGGCGTCACACGGCGGTTTTCGTCGGGTGAATTGGTGAAGACGAAGAGATACAGCACCGTCCACGCGAGACTCGCGATACCGAGCAGAATGAACGCCTCGCGCCAGCCGCTCGCCGCGACCACCGCGAGCACGAGCGGCGGCGTCACCGCGCCGCCGAGCCGCGCGAAGCTATGCGTGATGCCTTGCGCGAAGCCGCGTTCGTGCACCGGCATCCAGAACGTGAATGCGCGCGTCGCGGTCGGGAACGCGCCGCCCTCGCCGATGCCCAGTGCGAGACGCAACAGCACCAGCATGCCGATGCTGCCCGCGAAGCCCGTCGCTAGCGTCGCCGCGCCCCAGATCAGCGAGAGCACGGTCAAGACGAGCTTCGGCCCGAAACGATCGGCGAGCCATCCGCCGACGATCTGCATCACCGCGTACGGATAGGCAAACGCGGAGAAAACGAGCCCGAGTTGTACGGACGTCAGTCCCATCTCCTGGCGAATCAACGGTCCCGCCACGGCGATATTCACCCGGTCGATGTAAGAGATGAAGTACATCAGGCACATCACGCCGAGAATGATATGGCGCGTCTTCACGCGCTGACGTTGCTTGTTCACGTTGTCTCCTTCAGTCCATCTGATGTGGAATGTCAAGTCGTGCGAATTAATTCGCGTCGGCTTACGTTGCAGGCTGCGGACTCTCAACGAGCTTCAGGCGCTGCACCTTGCCCGACGGGCCGCGCGGCAATGCATCGGTAAAGCGGAATTCACGCGGTGTCTTGTAGCGGCCCAGTTCGCGCAGGCAGTACGCGCGCAGTTCCGCGACATCGAGCGAAGCCGCGCCGCCGCTCGGCACGATATACGCGACGATGTCCTGCCCATACGCCGCATCGGGCACACCGACCGCGGCCGCTTCGAGCACGCCGGGATGACGCAGCAGCGCTTCGTCGATCTCGCGCGGCGCGATGTTCTCGCCGCCCTTGATGATCAGTTCCTTCGCGCGCCCGTTGATATAGAAGAAGCCCGCCTCGTCGCGATAGCCGAGATCGCCGGTGCGCAGCCAGCCGTCCGTGGTGAACGCGTTGCGCGTCTCTTCCGGGCGCTTGTAGTAGCCGCTCATCAGTTGCTCGCCGCGCAGCACGAGTTCGCCGGTTTCATTGGACGCGCATTCGCGCCCGTCGAGATCGACGATCTTCGCTTCGCCGCCCGATGGCAGACCGATGCTGCCGAGTCTCCTCATCGTTTCATCATATGGATTACTGAACATCGGTGCGGCGGTTTCTGTCATGCCCATCGTTTCGATGACGCCGATGCCGAAGCGCTCCTCGAATGCGCGATGATGATCGGCCGGCAGCGCCGCCGATGCGCTGCGGCAGAACTTCAGCGCGGAGATATCGCAGTCTTGCTCGCCTTCCGCATTCAACAGATACGCGACGATAGTCGGCACCACGTTGATCCACGTGCATCCGGAATCCGATGCTTCGCTCCAGAACGTGCGCGCGGAAAAGCGCGGCGTCAGCACCGCCGAGCCGCCGTGCCAGAGCGGCGTCAGCAGCGCGACGACGAGGCCGTTGATGTGATACAGCGGCAGCGATACGAGCACGCGATCATCGTCGGTAAGGCGATGCTCCGCGCTGATATTGCGCATGTTCGCGAGCAGGCTCCGATGACTCAGCAGCACGCCTTTGGGCGCGCCCGTGGTGCCCGACGTGTACATGAGCAGCGCGGTATCGCCGGGATTCGGCGCGCCCGCATCGCTCGCGACGATCTGTGTGCCGGGCGTTTCGTCGCGCACCAGCGGAATCGCGCGCGATGAAAGCGCGGGTATGTCCGGCAACTGCGTCGACGCTGGCGAGGTGCGCACCACCGCGATCTCGCGATCCGTGCCTTCGCTGCGCAACGCATCGATCGCCTGGACGATTGTGTCGTGCGTATCGTCCGCGACGAAGATCACGCGCGTATCCGAATGCTCGACGATATAGCTCACCTGCGAAGGCTGGCACAGCAGATTCAGCGGATTGGCGACAAGGCCGCTGTACATCGTCGCGAGCAGCAGGCGCGCGGTCTGGATGCCGTTGCCCATGAAGACGGAGACGACATCGCCCGGAAGCAGGCCGGCTGCCTTGAAACGTGCGTCGAGTGCGATGCAATCCTCGCGCAATGCGCCGAACGTCAGTACGTCGTCGTGAGCGGTGGAAAGCAGGAACGGCTTGTCGGGTGCGCTTTGCGCGCGCGCGTCGATCAACGCGCGTAACGTCGGCGCATCGAGCGGCATCCGATCAGACGCAACGATTCGATCCGGCAGCGCGCTCATCGTCCGACCCTCCGGAAGTAATCGCCGAGAAGCGCGTCGACTTCCGGCACGCGCTCCGCTATCTGGTACGCGACGCGCGTGACGTTCAGGTATTGCCGATAGCCGAGATTCGACGAGAAATTATTGCCGCCCCATGTGCCGCAACCCATCGAGAGCGAGAACGGCAGGCCGTTGTCGAAGTTGCCGCCGGTCGCGAGGCAATGCGCCTGATCGACGATCACGCGCGCCACCGGCAATTGCGTGCCGAGCGTGATTGCGAGCGCATCGTCAGCGCCATGCACGCCGACCGAATGGCCCGCGCCCATATAACCGTAGATGCCGCGCACGATATCGATCGCCGCGCCGATGTCCCGCGCGCGATAGACCGTCAACACGGGCGAGAGCTTCTCGCCGGAAAACGGATGATCCGCTCCGTAGCCGGTCTCTTCGACCATCAGGAACTTCGGCTCGCGCGCGGCGATATCGTCGAGGCCCGCTTCGCGCGCGATCGCGGTCGCAGAACGCGCGGTGCAGCGCGCCGAGAGCTTGCCGTCGTGCCACATCGCCGCCTGCAATTGCGCCTTCTGCGCGGCGTCGAGCATCACGCCGCCCTGCTTCGTCAGCGCATCGAGCATGCGCGCGTAAATGGGCTCCTCGATCACAACGCTGTTCTCCGACGAACAGCTCGTCGCGTTGTCGAACGTCTTGGACACGGCGATCTTGCGCGCCGCATCATCGGGATTCGCGTTCGCCGTGACGATCGATGCGACATTGCCCGCGCCCACGCCGAAAGCCGGCGTGCCGCTCGTATAGGCCATGCGCACGTTGGCCTGCGAGCCGGTCGCGACGACCAGATCGGCGAGGCGCATCAGCGCGGCGGTCGCTGCCTTGCCGATCGGATGCGGCAACATCTGCACGAGATCGGGATCGAGACCGGCCTTCGCGAACTCCGCATGAATGAAGCCGATGAGCGTCGCGCACGACGAATAGCCCTTCGGCGAAGGCGCGACGATGACCGCGTTGCCGCACTTGAGCGCGTTGATGATCTTGTTCGCGGGCGTCGCCGCCGGATTCGTCGATGGCGTGATCGCCGCCACCACGCCGACCGCGCGCGCGATCTCGACGATGCCGTGTTCCTCGTCGCGCGCGATCACGCCCGTCGTCGCGACGCCGTGTAGATCGCGCAGCAGCCCGAGCGTCTTGCGATGGTTCTTGCGAAACTTGTCGTCCGCGTTGCCGAGGCCCGTGTCGCGCACGGCCTGCTCGGCCAGCAGCCGGTTGCGCTGCGGCTCCATGATCGCCCACGCGGCAGCCGCGGCGGCGATGTCGAGGGTCTCCTGTCCCGCCTGCTCGAAGCGTCGTTGCGCGTCGCGCGCTCGCGCCACGAGCGCGCCGACGGCACGCTCCACATCGGGTTCCTGTGTGTTCTGCGCGTTCTCGCTTGGACGCGCGAGCGTTGCGCCGCTTGCCATGTGATTCATGCGATAAACCTCGGCTGTTGGAAGATTGGCGATGCTTTCCAATCTAGTCAGCCGCGTTCGTCGCGCGGTCCCGTTTTCTGGACTAACGCATGCAGCGAAATCGCGAGCATCGGAAATTCAACTTTTCGGGACTTTCACGAGTCCCGAAAACCGGCGTTTTCGACGCACAATGAAATAGAAACGCAAACCACGCAGATGGAGACAAGGCAACGTGACGTCGAATCAATCGAATGCCGCCGCCGTGCGCGCGTTCCGCGTGCTCGAAACGCTCGCCGAAGCGAATCGCCCGCTCTCGATGACCGAGCTCGTCGATGCGTTGGGCCTGCCCAAGCAGACTGTGCATCGCATCCTCGTGCAACTGATGGACGCATGGCTCGTCACGCGCGGCGCGAGCGACAAGCTCTACGAATGCTCGGCGCGCGTGCGCACGCTCGCCATCAATGTGCTGATGCACGCCGGCCCCGCTGCGGCGCGTCATGCGCTCCTGGAACAGCTCGTCGCACGCGTCGGTGAAACCTGCAATCTGACGATGCTTGCGGGTAACGACGTCGTCTATGTCGATCGCGTGGAAACCGGCTGGCCGTTGCGCATGCACTTGCAGCCGGGCTCGCATGTGCCGCTGCATTGCTCGGCAAGCGGCAAGCTGCTGCTGAGTTTTCTGCCGAAGGAACGGCGCGAGCGCATGATCGAGCGCCTGCCGCTACGCTCGTATTCGGAGCGCACGATCACCGATCGCGATGCGTTGCGGCGCGAACTCGCATTGACGCGCCGCCGCATGCTCGCCATCAACAATCAGGAGCATTTGCAGGGACTCGTTGCGATAGCGGTGCCGGTGATGCTCGATCGCAATCGCGCGTGCGCCGCGATCGCCATTCAGGCGCCTGTGGGACGCGTCGCGCTCGATCAACTGCTCGCCTTCGAACCCGATCTGCGCCGCGCGGCCGAAGAAACCGCCAGGACATTCAGGGAATAAAAAGCCGGTTTGCAATGCAGCAAACCGGCCGCCGTCTCAGTGCTTATCGTTCGACGGTTTGCAGATGCCGCGTCGAATGCGCATCGTCTTCGATCTCGGTTTCCTTGCGGCCGCGCTTGAACACCATATACGCGACGATCAGAATGCCCAGGCTCGCGACGCCCAGCCACAACGGCTTGCGCTGATCGGGGATGAAGGCCATTGCGACGAGAATCGCGGTCATCCCGAAGATCGCGAGCCACGTGAGATAGGGAAATCCCCACATGCGCACGCGCAGGTCGTTCGCCTCGAAGCTCGTCATACGGGCGCGCAGACGAAGTTGCGAGAACGCGATCAGCAGGTACACGAAGATCGCCACCGTGCCGTACGAATTGACGAGGAACGCGAACACCGTATCCGGCGAGATATACGACATCACCACCGACACGTAGCCGAACACCGTGCCGAGCAGGATCGCGCGTACCGGCACGCCGCGCTTGTTCACCTTCGCGAGGCCGAGCGGCGCATCGCCGTGACGTGTCAACGCGAACAGCATCCGCGACGCGGCGTACAGGCCCGAGTTGAGCGCGGACAATACGGCGGTGAGGACGATCGCGTTCATCACGTTGGCCGCGGCGGGCATGCCCATTACTTCGAGCGCGCTCACGTAGGGCGTCGCCATCTGATGCGAATTCCACGGCACCAGCGCGACGACGAGCGCCACCGATCCGACATAGAACACGAGCACGCGCGTGATGACCGAATTGGTCGCCTTCGCAACGGCCTTCGCGGGCTCCTTCGCTTCGGCCGCCGCGATCGTGACGATCTCCGCGCCGAAATAGAAGCCTGTCGCGGCGACCGCGCCCGTCATCACCGGACCGATGCCCTTGGGCATGAACCCGCCGTGACCGAGGAAGGTCGTGGCGACGTCGGTCGTGTGCATCGCGGCGGGCCAGAAACCGCATACGTACAAGCCGCCGAGGAACAGGAACACGATGATCGCGCCGACCTTGATCGACGAGAACCAGAACTCGAACTCGCCGTAACTGCCCACTGAAATGAGGTTGGTCAGCGTGAGCACGACCAGCAGCACGAGGCTGATGATCCACGCAGGCACATCGGGTATCCAGAACTGAACGAGCTTCGCGCCCGCGACCGCCTCCAGCGCGATCACGATGACCCAGAAGTACCAGTACATCCAGCCCGTCAGAAAGCCGGCGAGGCGGCCCGGCCCGCGCTGCGTCCTGAAGGCGAGGCGCGCATATTCGTAGAACGAGCCGACGGTGGGCATCGCGCAGGCCATCTCGCCGAGCATGCGCATGACGAGAACCACGAGGCCGCCCGTGATGAGAAAGGAGAGAATCGCGGCGGGCCCGGCCTGCTGGATCACCACACCGCTACCGACGAAAAGTCCGGCGCCTATGACGCCGCCCAGCGCGATCATCGTCATGTGGCGCTGCTTGAGGCCACACTTGAGATCGCCTTGATCCGTGTTCGATTGCATGTCGTCTCCTGCTTTGCTTGTATCGATTCGAGGCTCGCTCGCCGGTTCATTGCCAGCGAGTCGAGTCATTCATTCAGTCATGCGATGCCGGTCTCCTTCATTCTTCAAAGCGCCGGGCGGTCCTTGCGATACGCGTTCTTCACGGCGATCCTGCCGTCGCTGAAGGTGAAGACATCCACCATGCGGGCCTCGACGCGCGAGCCGTCCGCTTTCGTGCCGCGAAACGTCGATTCCGATACGCCGCGCTCGCCGCTCACGAAATGCTCGCCCTCTTTCCACGATGCGTCGGGGAAGGTTTCCCAAGCGAGCGCGAAGCCCTTGCGGACCTCGTCGCGGCCCTTGAAGGTGCGTCCGAGCGCATCGGGTCCGGCCACGCCGTGAAAGACGCATTCTTCAGCCATGCAATTCATCAATGCATCGATGTCGTGGCGATTCCACGCATCGTTGAATGTCTCCAGCAGCCGAATGTAATCCTGATTCGTTTGAGTGCTCATGTCGATATTTTCAGTGCGTTGCGAAAGGGTTCGGCGGGATTCAGCACTTCTCGTCCTGCGCCAGATACTTGTGATAAAGGAATCGTTGACCGACGCGGCGGAACGGCGCGAAGCCTTTCCATCGCACCATGCCCATCACGTTCGGATATTCGAGCGCGGAGTCGTAGATCGGCAGATCGTCGCGGCTGTGCTGCCATTTGCCCGCGACGCGCTCGGCCATGCGCCGCCCCGCATGCGCGGAGAACGACACGCCGTTGCCGCCGTATCCGACCGCATAAAAGATGCTTTCCTGCGGATCGGGCTGCGCGACGCGCGGCATCATGTCGTGACTCACATCGACCCAGCCCCACCACGAATAATCGATGCGAATGCCCTTCAACGAAGGGAACTTGCGATGCAGGCCTTCGATGAGCACATTCATGTGCCGCGGGTTCGCGGCATCCGCGCCCGTGATCGCGCTGCGGCTGCCGATCTGCACGCGATTGTCCGGCAGCAGGCGATAGTAAAAGCGCAGCGTGCGCGTATCGGTGATGACCTCATGCGTGCGGAAGTTGGTCGATGCGATTTCTTCCTGCGTGAGCGGCCGCGTGACGAGCGAGTTCGAAAGAATCGGCATGATTTTCGCGGACAGCGTGCGATGCATGTCGTTGCGCGTGTAGCCGCCGGTCGCGAACGCAACCGCTTTCGCGCGAATCACGCCGCGCGGCGTGCGCACGTGATGCACGCCGCGAATCGTCTCTACGTCGACCACGGGCGTGCTCGTATGCACCTTCACGCCGAGCGAGCGCGCCATGCGCATATAACCGAAAGCGAGCTTGAGCGGATGCACGCCAATGCCATCGGGTTCGTGCAGCGCACCACAATTTTCGCGGTCATCGACATACGATTGCGCGACTTCCTTCGCGCTCAACATGCGCGCGTCGTAGCCAAAGACATCGCGCATCACCTTGCATTCGTTCGTCAGAAAATCCATTTTTCGCGCACGATGCGCGATATACAGATGCCCGCCCGGCTGCGGATCGCACGCGAATTCGCCGATCAGTTTCTTGAAGGTGTCGAAGCCTTCGCGGATTTCCGCGTCGAGCCTGAGCGCCGTCTGCTTGCCCCATCGCTCGATCCATTGCGAGCGATAGAGACGGCCGCTCGCGTTCTGCCCCTGCCCGCCGTTGCGGCTCGTGCAGCCCCACGCGGTGCGGTTGGCATCGACGACGGTAGCGCGGATGCCATGCTCCCGCGCCAGAAAGAGCGCGGTGGAAAGGCCGGTGAATCCCGCGCCGACGATCAGCACATCGACGTCGGCATCGCCGGGCAAGGGTCCGTCGTCTTCTGGCGGCTCGCCGGCGGTCGCGACCCAGTAGGTCGGCGCATAGTCCATCGCCTGACGGCCGATCGGCGAGACGAGCGGGTCGTAGAGCGGATCGTATGGGGCGCACGCGCCTCGAAGGGCCGGCGCAACGTAATCGAGAGTAGCCACCGATAACTCCTTGGAAAGTACCCTCATACTGCACCGAACTTCACGCCCCGCTTAGAGCCACGCCGGAATCATCGTTAGTGCCAGGACGCTCCCTGCATGGGCCGATGCTCGCGGCGCTGGCCCCAGCGATTGGTCCTTTCTGGTACTACGACCGTCCAATTTTGTCTGGTCATACTGGGCCGAATCCTCTTTCTCTCGCGCATTGAAGGCCTCGCGCGGGCCAATGATCATACGGAGTGGTCCATGCTCAAGTTCCTGATCGGAATCGGTTTGCCGTTTGTCGGGGTCATCGGCTTGTTGCCGTGGGCTGCGTCGAACGATTTCTACGTGCTCGGCGTTCCGTTTATTTATGCGTGGATTTTCGGCTGGTTCGTGCTGACGTCGGTGTGTCTCCAGCTTTGCTGGGTTTTGTTCGACAAAAAACGGAACAGCGCGAAGCGCACGGCGCATAAGGAGACATCGGCATGGCTTCCACGGTATTTCTTGGCTTCATCGCGCTGTCGTTGTGGCTCGCGCTGCGTGCAGGCAAGGGGCGCGGCTCGCAGAGCGTGCACGACTTCTTTGTCGCGTCGCGTCAGTTCGGCGCGTGGCTCGTGTTCTTTCTCGCGGCGGGCGAGATCTACAGCATCGGTACGATGGTCGGCTTTCCAGGCGGCATCTATGCGAAGGGCCCGACGTATGGCGTCTGGTTTCTCGGCTATATCCTGCTTGCCTATCCGATCGGCTATTTCGTCGGACCGAAAATCTGGGAAGCGGGCAAGCGCTATAACGCGATCACGCTGCCCGATCTGTTCAAGGGGCATTTCGGAAGCCGCGCACTCGAACTGATCGTTGCGATTTCCGCGCTGATCTTTCTGCTGCCGTGGGGCCAGTTGCAGTTCACCGGACTCGTCGCCGCGCTCAAGGGTCTCGGCTGGAACCTGAATCCGGTGCTGCTCATCATGATCTCCGCGCTGCTCGCGTTCGCGTATATCGCGATCGCAGGCGTGCGGGCATCGGCGTATATCGCCATTCTGAAGGACATCCTGATGGTCGCGGCGATCGTCATCACAGGCATTGCGGTTGCGTGGGAGGCGGGCGTCGAACCGGTGTTCAGGGCCGCGAGCCAGCACGTATCGAACGCGATGTCCGCGCATCAACTCACGTTCTCGATGAGCACGATGCTGTTCCAGTCGCTCGGCTTCTACGTGATGCCGTTTGCGATCCAGAACTTCTTCACCGCGAAAAGCGCGAACACGATTCGCCGCTCGCAAGTGGTGATGCCGCTCTACATGCTGATGTACCCGTTCCTCGTGGTCGCGTCGTACTACGCAATCGCGCAGAACGTGCCGCTCGCCTCGCCCAACGAGGCGTTCTTCACCGCTGTCGTGCATCTGTTGCCACCGTGGCTCGTGGGCCTGGTCGCGGCGGGCGCGTCGCTGTCGGGCCTGCTCGTGCTCGCGGGCATCTGTCTCGCGATCGGGCCTGTGGTCACGCGCAATCTGCTGCCGAACATGCCGGAGACACGTCAGAAGGCCAGCGCCAAAGTGGTGATCGGCGTTTATCTGCTGCTTTCCATCGGCATGACGCTCGCGACGCCGAACCTCATGCTCACGCTCATCAACATGACGTATTACGGCGTCACGCAGTATTTCCCCGGCGTGATCGCGATCGTGCTCGGGCTGCGCGTGGGTGCGCGCGCGATCGCATCGGGGCTGCTCGTGGGCCAGTTGCTTGCGGTCGTCCTGTATGTGTTCCATGTCGATATCGCCGGAATCAATATCGGCCTCATCTGTCTCGCGGTGAATGTGCTCGTCGTGTTTCTCGCCAATCCGAGCGCGGGACGCAAGCATGTTCACGCTGACCTGATCCACTCGAACGACTCATGAATCGAACCGACGACAACGCAGTAAAAGTGCTTGTGGCACGCAAGATTCTGACGATGAATCCGCGTCAGCCCGTCGCGACGCACGTGGCGATTCGCGACGGCAAGATCCTCTCGGTCGGCACGCGCGACGACATGCGCCAATGGACCGATGCCGAACCGGACACGAGCTTCAGCGACAAGGTGCTGATGCCCGGTCTCGTAGAAGGCCATTCGCATCTGATGGAAGGCGCGATGTGGAGCGCGGTCTATGTCGGCTATTACGAGCGGCGCGGACCCGATGGCACGCGCTGGCCCGGCCTGCAATCGCTCGATGCGGTGATCGCGCGATTGCGGGAAGCCGAGCGTCAACTCGATGATGCCGATGCGCCGCTGCTTGCATGGGGCTTCGATCCGATCTTCTTCGGCAGCGAGCGTCTGACGGTGAAGCAGCTCGAACGCGTATCGGCGACGCGTCCCATCGCGATCCTGCATGCGAGCGTGCATCTGATGAACGTGAATTCGCCGATGCTCGAACTCGCCGGCATCGATGAAGACACCGACGTCGACGGCATCGTGAAAGACGAGAGCGGCCAGCTCACGGGCGAATTGCAGGAGTTCGCGGCGATGTTCCCGGTGTATCGCGTGATCGGTGCGAAGCTGTCGCTGTCGGCCAGCGACAACCCCGACGCGATCCGCGCTTTCGGCAAGGTCGCGCAACTCGCCGGCGTGACGACGGCCACCGACCTGCTCAACGATCTGTCCGACAAGGGCATGCGCAATCTCGTCGAAGTTACGCGCGACGCGCGCTTTCCGATTCGTCTCGTGCCCGCATTCGGGCCGCAACGCAACCCCGAAGGCGGACCCGATCGCGTGCTGGAAGCCGTGAAGCTCAACTCGGACAAGCTGCGTTTCGGGCCGGTGAAATTCATCGTCGATGGCTCGATCCAGGGCTTTACCGCACGCCTGCGCTGGCCCGGTTACGTGAACGGACGGCCCAACGGTTTATGGCTGATTCCGCCGGAGCAGTTTGTCGAAACGTTCCTGCCGTTCCATCTGGCAGGCTTGCAACTGCACATCCACACGAATGGCGATGAAGCCACCGAACTCGTGCTGGATGCAATCGAAACGATCCTGAACCGGCATCCGCGATCGGATCATCGGCACACGTTGCAGCATTGTCAGATGGCCGACAGAAGACAACTCGAACGCGCCGCACGGCTCGGCATGTGCGTGAACTTCTTCTCGAATCACATCTACTATTGGGGCGACGCGCACTACACGCAAACGATGGGCGCCGACCGCGCAAACCGCATGGACGCGGCAGGCACGGCGAGCGAACTCGGCATCACGTTCGGTCTGCATTCGGATGCGCCGATCACGCAGCTCAATCCGCTTTTCACCGCGTGGTGCGCCGTGCAACGTCAGACCGCATCCGGGCGCGTGCTGGGCGAAGCGGAGCGGCTGAGCGTCGCCGATGCGCTGCGCGCGATCACGCTCGGTGCGGCCTTCACGATCGGCATGGACGACGTCATCGGCAGCATCGAGATCGGCAAGTTCGCGGATTTCGCCGTGCTCGATGAAGACCCGAGCGAGGTGCCGTCGGAGCGCCTGGGCCAACTGCGCGTGTGGGGCACCATTCTCAGCGGCCGCGCACATCAGGCGCCTGCATGATGACGCCGATTCCTCTTGCCGTCATCGGCGGCTATCTCGGCGCGGGCAAGACCACGATGATCAACGCGCTGCTGACCAACACCGATGGCCGGCGCATCACCGTGCTCGTCAACGACTTCGGTTCGGTCAATATCGATGCGGCGCTGATCCGCGAGCGTAGCGACGATGTGATCGGGCTGGAGAACGGCTGCGTGTGCTGCTCGATCGGCGGCAAGCTGATGGAGACGCTGATCGATATCAGCGCGCGTGAGTTGCGGCCCGATCTGCTCGTGATCGAAGCGAGCGGCGTGTCGGACCCGGTACGCATCGCGCAGGTCGGCATGCTCGATCGCGCGTTCCGGCTTCAGGGCATCGTGGTCGCGGTGGATGCGGAGCGCATCGAAGAGACGCTCGCCGATGCGTATATCGGCGATATCGCGCGGCGGCAGATCGAAGGCGCGAGTTCCATTGTGCTGACGAAGACCGATCTGACTTCCGCCGACGATGTATCTGCCGTGCGTGCGCGTTTGATGGAGATCGCGCATACGCGCATCGTGTTCGAAGCCGATCGCGGCAAGGTGCCGAATACGCTTTTCTTCAGCGATGAACCGTCCTTGCGCGAACGCATCGCACCGCGTGCATTCACGTCATCGAACCACCTTCCCGCCGATCTGCGCAGCGTCACGTTTCGCTCGGATGAGCGCTTTGACCGCCGGCAACTCAAGGCCGCATGCGCGTCGTTCAGCGATCGGCTCTTGCGCGCTAAAGGCTTTGTGCGCCTTCAGGATGGCACCTGTGCGGAGATTCATGTCGTCGGCAAGCGCTGGCATATCACGCGATGCGTTGATGTCGAAGAGACTCGTATCGTGTTTATCGGTCTTTTCGCATCCGACGACATTCATCGCGCGCTAAGTGTGGTGTCTGCGCCGCGTACCGAGCCATGCAGCGAGCTTCGCGAATAAGGTCATATCCGGTGCGACGGACAGATCGACCGCAAAGTGATGCCGATAATACGGGCTGAGATCGAGCCCGACGCCGAGCCCGAGCACTTCAACGGTGCGCGCCGTCTCGTACTGCGCGACGACTTCGCGCAAATGCTGATCGAGATAGTTCGGATCGTTAGCCTGCGCGGTTGCGCTGTCCATCGGGCTGCCATCCGATATCACGACGACGATGCGCCGCGCTTCGCCACGCGCGACAAGCCGCGAACACGCCCACTCCACCGCTTCCCCGTCGATGCCCTCGCGAAAGAGATCGGCCTTGAACAGCGCCGCGATGTCGCCGCGTGCAGCACGCCAGCTCGCATCGCCTTCCTTGAAGATCATGGTGCACGCTTCGTTGAGCCGGCCCGGATGCTTCGGCCGGCCCTTCGTGAGCCAGTCGAGCTTCGCGCGGCCGCCGTTCCATGCGCCGGTCGTGAAGCCGAGCACTTCGGTCGCGACGCCCGCCATGCCGAGCGCGCGCACGAGCACGTCGATCATCACCGCGACAGGCTCGATGCTCGCCTTCATCGAGCCCGAGCAATCGATCAGAAAACTCACCGCGCAATCCGCGTGCGGACGTTCGCGCTCGCGCCTGAAGACGCGCCGCTCATTCGGCGATGCCACCACTTGCGCAAGCCGACGCCCATCGATGCGCCCTTCTTCTTCGCCGAACGACCAGCCGTCGCGACGCGGCACGGTGAGCGCCGCTTGCAACATGCGCGCGAGACGCGGCACGTTGATATGCCGCGCGGCGATCAGATCGTCGAGACGTTCGCGATATTCACGCAGCAACGCGGCGCGAATCAGCGTCGCCGGGCGAATGGTCTTGTCATAGCGCGTGCTGAACACGCGATAGTGCTCGCCCGACGCTTCACGCGCGGTGCTATCGCCACTCGAGGCGAGCACGAGCCGTTCGATGCTGCCTTCTTCATCGTCGATGTCGAACCACGCGCCGAGCATCGTGCGCGCGGCCTCTTGCTTGTCATCGTCGGATGAAGGGTTACTTTCGACGAACGCGTGCTGCACGTCGCGAATCATTTCGCCAATGTTCCGCGCGATGGCGAGCGCATGAACCGCATAAGCGCGTTGACCCGCGCGATGCCGCCGCATGCCCGCAAGCGCATGTCCGAGCGATGGCGCGAGCGCCGCGCGCGTGGCTTCGATGATGCCCTCGGTCGCTTCGAACACAGCGCGCCCGGATAGCCGCGATTCGGCCATCTGCGCGACGGTGTAGATCAACAGGCCGATATCGCTGTCGAGCACGCCTGTCTCATGGCACGCGTGCGACCACGCATCGAATCGATGCCGCACATTGCGCCTCACGCCTTCCATGCCCGCAGGCACGCACGCTTCGCAGCGCAACTGTTCCAGCATGTCGAAGACCATGCGCTCGACCGGCTCATCAGGCGTCATGTCCCGATGCAGCGCGGCGTCCGAATACGCGATGCGCAACGCGGACGCATCGGCGGCGCCGCGTGTCGAATCCAGGTCTTCATCGTCCCTGCTTTCGCCGCGCAAATGCGGCGCATGCAACGGCACCGGCCGCAAGTGACGATACAGCTTGCCGCCGCGATAGTGCAGCGCTTCATCGCCCGTCAAAGCGCGCACGGTGGCCGCGCATAACGCGTCGCGTCGCGCGAGTTCACGCGGCCCGTTCATTTCGCCGACTCGTCGTGCCACTGCGATAGCGTGTTCAGCTCATCGCCGAACGCGCGCTGAAAATATTCCGCGACATTCGGCCGTTCCGCTTCGTCGCACTTGTTCAGGAACGTGAGACGCAGCGCCAGCTTCACGTCGTGGAAAACTTCGCAGTTCTCGGCCCAGTTGATGACAGTGCGCGGCGACATCAACGTCGACAGATCGCCCGCCGCGAAGCCGCGCCGCGTGAGTCCGGCCATGCTCACCATCGAATCGACGAGCGCCCGGCCCGCGTCGTCATCCAGATGCGGCACGCGCGCGAGCACAATACGCGCCTCTTCTTCGCGCGAGAGGTAGTTCAACGTTGCGACCACGTTCCAGCGGTCGATCTGCGCGTGATTCAACATCTGCGTGCCGTGATACATGCCGTTCAGATTGCCGAGGCCGATCGTATTGGTCGTCGCGAACAGGCGAAAAAATCGATGCGGCTGGATCACGCGGTTCTGGTCGAGCAGCGTGAAACTGCCGTCGCGTTCCAGAATGCGCTGGATCACGAACATCACATCGGGGCGGCCGGCGTCGTATTCGTCGAACACGAGGGCCACCGGCCGTTGCAGCGCCCACGGCACGATACCTTCCTGAAACTCGGTGACCTGCACGTCATCACGTACGACGATTGCATCCTTGCCGACGAGATCGAGCCGGCTCACGTGGCCATCCAGATTCACGCGCATGCACGGCCAGTTGAGCCGCGCCGCCACCTGCTCGATATGCGTCGATTTTCCGGTGCCGTGCAAACCTTGCACCATCACGCGCCGGTTGCACGCGAAGCCTGCGAGAATCGCCAGCGTGACCTCGGGATTGAAGCGATACGCTTCGTCGATTTCCGGAACGTGCGGATCGCGCGTGCTGAACGCCGGCACCTGCAAGTCCGTATCGATGCCGAAAAGCGTGCGCACGGACACTTTCCGGTCCGGCTCGTCCAACCATGTGTCGCGCATCATGAGGCTTCGTCTCCCGTGACAGAGGCTCCAGCATATCAATTATATTTTTTCGGAACAATTCATTTCGTTTATTTTTATCCAAACGGCCTATACGGCGCCGATCGGCACCTCATTTAAAATAATGTCGAACGAATTCACATGGAAACCATGCCGATGGACAAGCCCGACACGCCCACGCTGCGCGCCTTCGCGTTGCTGGAATACCTGGTTCAGGCGGGCAGCCCCGTGTCGCTGACGGACATGGCCGACGACATGGGCATGCCGAAGCCTTCGCTGCACCGCATGCTTGCGTCGCTGGAAGCGGGCGGACTCGTGATTCGCGAGCCGGGCGACAAGAACGCCTATGTGGTCGGCCCGCGCCTCGCGCAACTCGGCCTCAATGTGATGACGCACGCCGGCGCGCGACGGCTGCGGCACGCGATCCTCACGCGGCTCGTCTCCGATCTCGGCGAAACCTGCAATCTCACGATGCTGCACGAGAACGAAGTGCTGTATCTCGACCGCGTCGAAGCGCCGTGGCCGCTGCGGCTCGATCTGAAGCCCGGTTCGCACGTGCCCGTCTGGTGCAGCGCGAGCGGCAAGCTGCTACTCGCGCTTCAGCCGCGCGACGAACGCAATGCGCTCGTGCGCGCAATGAAGCTGGAGCGCTACACCGCCAACACGATCACCGACACGGAGATGCTCGAAGCGGAACTCGACCGCATCGCGAAGAAGGGCGTCGCGATCGACAACGAGGAGTTCGTGCAGGGCATCGTGTGCGCGGCGGCGCCCATCGCCGATGCGGGCGGCACATGCATCGCGGCGATCGCGGTTCACGCGCCGGTATCGCGCACGCCGCTGTCGCGGGCGCTGGAAATGGTCCCTCGTCTCAAGGAAGCCGCCGCGGAGCTGGGCAAGACGTTCGGTTGAACAGGCTCTCCAAGCAATAAAAACGCAACCCGGCATTCCGAAAATTGTGGCGCGGTGACGGGACACGCGCGTAAAGTAGCCGTAATTCGAAACCAAACGTTCCGTTTCCGGCCCATGCGCAACGTCACACATCTCGATTCCGCCGAGCATGCCGGCGATGAATCGCGCACGCTCCGTCCGCTCGCCGTGCTGGAACAACTGGCTGCGGCCGGTCACGCTTACACGCTGTCGCAACTAGCGGCGCGCGTGCGCATTCCCAAGGCGACCTTGCTGCGACTGATCGATTCGCTCGAAGCGCAAGGCTATGTCACGCACATGCCCGACTCGCGCGGCACGGACCGCGGCATCGCGCTCGGACCCCGCGCCGCCCAGCTCGCGCTCGCCACGCTCGCCAACAACGCGTTCACGCGCGCCTGCCGTTCGATCCTGCGCTCGCTCGTCGATGCCACGGGCGAAAGCTGCAATCTCACCGCGCTCGATGGCGATACGGTCCTCTATATCGAGCGCGTCGAGACGGCCGAACCGCTGCGCCTGCATATGCAGGCCGGCATGCGGGTGCCGCTGCATTGCACCGCGAGCGGCAAGCTGTTTCTCTCGCAGATGCCGCTCGCCGAGCGTCGCCAGATCCTCGGTCGCCTCACCCTCACGAAGAAAACGCATCGCACGCTGACCGATCGCACGCTGCTCGAAGCCGAGCTCGACCGGCTCGCCGCGCGTGGCATCGGCATCGACAACGAGGAGTTCGTGCTGGGGATGGTGGCCGTGGCGGTGCCCATCACCGATGCCGCGACCGGACGCGTGCTCGCGTGCCTCGCCGCGCACGCCCCGACCGCCCGCGCCAATCTCAACGACCTGCTCCAGGCGGTTCCGCAGTTGCGCGAGACCGCCGTGAAGCTCGCAACGCTCATCGATTCCTCCGATGGACTGACGCTCATGGCGCGCCAGCGCCCCGCAGCGCGCTAGTCCACTCTCCCGCCGAGACGCCCGCCGCGCGGGCCCCGGCGGCGCTTCCCGCTCACCATCGCTAAAAATTCCGAATTTTTTAGAGACAAAACATTCCATTTATTTGAAAAACTGGTTGACGCCGAAATCGGCTCGTCCTACGATGTCTTCACGATACATATTCCGGAACCAAACGTTCCGATTTATTTCACCCGGAGACACTCATGAGCGAGCACGACCAAGCCCGTCCTTCCCAGACCACTCTCGCCGCCACCAGCGCGGCGCCCGCCGGTCCGCAGTCGATGACCCCGTCCGAAGCATTCGTCGAAACGCTCGCCGCCAATGGCGTGACCGAGATGTTCGGCATCATGGGTTCGGCCTTCATGGACGCGATGGACATCTTCGCGCCCGCCGGCATCCGCCTGATTCCGGTCGTGCATGAACAGGGCGCGGGCCACATGGCCGACGGCTATTCGCGCGTGTCGGGCCGTCACGGCGTCGTGATCGGTCAGAACGGCCCGGGCATCAGCAATTGCGTGACGGCGATCGCGGCGGCGTACTGGGCGCACAGCCCGGTCGTGATCGTCACGCCGGAAGCGGGCACGATGGGCATCGGCCTCGGCGGCTTCCAGGAAGCGAAGCAATTGCCGATGTTCCAGGAATTCACGAAGTATCAGGGCCACGTGACGCACCCGGCGCGCATGGCCGAGTTCACGGCACGCTGCTTCGACCGCGCGATGTCGGAGATGGGCCCGACGCAACTCAACATTCCGCGCGACTACTTCTACGGCCAGGTCAAGGTCGAGATTCCGAAGCCGCAGCGTCTCGATCGCGGCCCCGGCGGCGATCAGAGCCTGAACGAAGCCGCCGATCTGCTCGCCGAAGCGAAATTCCCCGTCATCATCTCGGGCGGCGGCGTGGTGATGTCCGATGCCATCGAGGAATGCAAGGCGCTCGCCGAGCGTCTCGGCGCGCCGGTGGTCAACAGCTATCTGCACAACGACTCGTTCCCGGCGAATCATCCGCTGTGGTGCGGCCCGCTCGGTTACCAAGGCTCGAAGGCCGCGATGAAGCTGCTCTCTCAAGCCGATGTCGTGATCGCGCTCGGCTCGCGGCTCGGACCGTTCGGCACGCTGCCGCAGCACGGCCTCGACTATTGGCCGAAGGAAGCGAAGGTCATCCAGATCGACGCGGACCACAAGATGCTCGGCCTCGTGAAGAAGATTTCCGTCGGTATTTGCGGCGATGCGAAGGCGACGGCCATCGCGCTCACGCAGCGGCTCGCCGATCGCAAGCTCGATTGCGATGCGACGAAGGACGCCCGCGCGAAGACCATCGCCACGGAAAAGGCAGCATGGGAGAAGGAACTCGACGATTGGACGCACGAGCGCGATCCGTACAGCCTCGACATGATCGAAGAGCAGAAGAACGAGAAGCCCTTCAGCGGCGGCCAGTATCTGCATCCGCGTCAGGTGTTGCGCGAGCTCGAAAAGGCGATGCCGGAAGACGTGATGGTGTCGACCGACATCGGCAACATCAACTCGGTCGCCAACAGCTATCTGCGCTTCAACAAGCCGCGCAGCTTCTTCGCGGCGATGAGCTGGGGCAACTGCGGCTACGCGTTCCCGACGATCATCGGCGCAAAGGTTGCGGCACCGCATCGTCCGGCCGTCTCGTATGCAGGCGATGGCGCCTGGGGCATGAGCCTGATGGAAACCATGACCTGCGTGCGCCATAACATTCCGGTGACGGCTGTCGTGTTCCATAACCGTCAGTGGGGCGCGGAGAAGAAGAATCAGGTGGACTTCTACAATCGCCGCTTCGTTGCGGGCGAGCTCGACAACCAGAGCTTCGCCGAGATCGCGAAGGCGATGGGCGCGGAAGGCATCGTCGTCGACAAGCTGGAGGATGTCGGGCCTGCGCTGAAGAAGGCCATCGATCTGCAGATGAATCACGGCAAGACGACGATCATCGAGATCATGTGCACGCGCGAACTCGGCGATCCGTTCCGCCGCGACGCACTCTCGAAGCCGGTGCGCACGCTCGACAAGTACAAGGACTACGTCTAAGTCCTGCGCCACGCCGCTCCGCGCCCGGAGCGGCGTTTTCTTAACCATGACAGTGAGCCCGACATGAAAGCCATGCATCGCATCATCGATCAGGCTCGCGACCTGCCGATGCGCATCGTTCTCTCCGAAGCCGAAGATACGCGCGTGCTTCAGGCGGCGGAACGCGCGCACAAGGAAGGCATCGCGCGCATCGTGCTCGTGGGCGCGCGAGCGCGTGCGTTTCAGGTTGCAGATGGCGCGGGCATCGATCTCGAAGGCATCGACGTGATCGATCCTTCTCATTCCTCACATACCGAACGCTTCGCGGAGGAGCTTTTCGCGCTGCGCGAGAAGAAAGGCATGACGCCCGATCAGGCGCGCGCCGCCGTGCTCGATCCGCTCTGCTTCGCGAATCTCTTGGTGCGCACGGGCGAGGCGGACGGCTCCGTGTCCGGCGCAGTCAACACGACGGCGGACGTCGTGCGCAACGCGATACAGATCATCGGCGTGCGGCCGTCGTTCAAGCTTGTTTCGAGCTTCTTCCTCATGATGCTGTGCGAGCCTTTTCATACGATGAAAGGTGGCCTCATCTTTTCCGATTGCGCGCTCGTCGTCGAGCCGAATGCAGAGCAGCTCGCCGAAATCGCGCTGGCCGCCGCCGACAGTGCGCGCAGCCTCCTGATGGAAGATGCGCGCGTCGCGATGCTCTCGTTCTCGACGAGCGGCAGCGCGCACCATGCAGCCGTCGACAAGGTTATCGATGCGACGAGGCGCGTGAAGGAAGCGCGCCCCGGCCTCGCCATCGACGGCGACGTGCAGCTCGATGCCGCGATCGTCGCGGAGATCGCGATGCGCAAGGTGCATCACTCGCAGATCGAAGGCCACGCGAATACGCTGATCTTCCCGAGTCTCGAAGCGGGCAACATCGGCTACAAGCTCGCGGAGCGCATCGGCGGAGCGAAGGCTATCGGACCCTTGCTGCAAGGGCTCGCCAAACCCGCCAACGATCTGTCGCGCGGCTGCAGCGCCGACGATATCTATCACGTGATCGCCGTAACCTGCGTGCAGGCGCAGGCCGCGCGACATCAGACGGCGTGAGTGCGCATCATGGATACGCGAGCCGATACCGAAGCCTTCGTTCAACCTGAATCGACGGAAAGCGCGGCGCTCATCGACCACGCCGCGCGCACGGACACGCCTACGCTGCGCGCGTTCAGCGTGCTCGAACATCTCGTTGCGGCAAAGGGCGCGCTGTCGCTCGCGGAACTCGCGAACATCATCGGGCAGCCGAAGGCCTCGCTGCATCGCATGTTGCAGTCGCTCGAAGCGGGCGGCTTCGTCGCGCGTGAGCCGGGCCAGAAGAATGCGTACGTGATCGGTCCGCGCCTCGAACGGCTGGGCGTGGACGTGATGATGCACAGCGGCGCAAGGCGTCAGCGCCACGCAATTCTGGAGCGACTCGTCGCCGATCTCGGCGAGACCTGCAACCTGAGCACGCTGCACGACACGCAGGTGCTCTATCTCGATCGCTGCGAATCGCCGTGGGCGCTGCGGCTCGAACTCAAGCCCGGCTCGCACGTGCCCGCGCATTGCAGCGCGAGCGGCAAGCTGCTTCTTTCGACGATGCCGCGCGACGAACGCGCCGCGCTCATCCGCGCGATGCGGCTCGAACGCTTTACGCCCAATACCCTCGACGATCCGAACCTGCTCGAAGCGGAACTGGATCGCATCGCGCACAAGGGCATCGCTGTCGATAACGAGGAGTTCGTGCTGGGCATCGCGTGCGTCGCCGTGCCGGTGTTCGATTCGCGCGGCAAATGCATCGCGGCCATCGCCGTGCATGGTCCGGTGTCGCGCATGGCCTTGTCGCGCGCGCTGACCTTCGTGCCGCGTCTTCAGGAAGCCGCTGCCGATCTCACGGCGACCTTCTGACGCGCCGCAGCATCGATATTTCGGATGGCGAATCAATCTCAGGGACAACCCGAATCGCCCTCCTGTTTCTGAATCGGATTTCGCATTTTCCGTTTCACTTTCGCGAGCTTCCGCGCTTTTCTCTTGGCTTCCTTGCCCGCTTCTTCCACATTGAACGAAACGCAAACGAAACGATTCGTTCCAAAAGAAGACTTCAGGAGACAGGTGTCATGCAGCAGGAAGTCGATTACGTCATCGTCGGTGCGGGCTCAGCGGGTTGCGTGCTGGCCAACCGTCTGAGCGCCGACCCGTCCAACGTCGTCATGTTGCTCGAAGCGGGCGGCCCAGACACGAGCCCGTGGATTCATATCCCCGTCGGCTACTTCAAGACGATGCACGATCCCGAGCTCGACTGGTGTTATCGCACCGAAGCGGACGATGCCGTCGCCGGACGCAGCATCGACTGGCCGCGCGGCAAGGTGCTCGGCGGCTCCAGCTCGCTCAACGGGCTGCTCTATGTGCGCGGCCAGCGCGAGGACTACGACCGCTGGGCCGAACTCGGCAACGCCGGATGGAGCTACCGGGACGTGCTGCCCTACTTCAAAAAGTCGGAAGATCAGGAGCACGGCGCGAGCGAGTATCACGGCGCGGGCGGTCCCTTGAAGGTATCGGACCTGCGTTTGCGTCGCCCGATCGCGGATCACTTCATCGCGGCGGCGCAGGAGATCGGCATCCCGTTCAACACGGACTACAACGGCGCGACGCAGGAAGGCGTCGGCTATTTTCAGCAGACCGCTTATAAGGGTCTTCGCTGGAGCACCGCGAAAGGCTTTCTCAAGCCGGTGCGCGATCGCCGCAATCTCATCGTGCAGACGCGCGCGCAGACCCGCAAGGTGCTGTTCAACGGCAAGGAAGCGACGGGCATCGAGTACGTGCATGAAGGCGTCGTGAAGACGGTTCGTGCGCGCGTCGAAGTGATTCTCGCGGCCGGCGCGATCGGCTCGCCGCAGATTCTGCAGAACTCGGGCGTCGGTCCCGCGAGGGTGCTGAACAACGCGGGCGTGCAGGTGAGACACGAGCTGCCCGGCGTCGGCCGCAATCTCCAGGATCATCTGCAAGTGCGGCTCGTCTTCAAGACGCGCGAGCGCACGCTCAACGACGAGGTCAACAATCCACTGAAGAAGGCGCTGATCGGTCTGCAATACGCGCTATCGCGCACCGGGCCGCTCACGCTCGCGGCGAGTCAGGTCGCGATCTTCACGCGTTCGTCGCCGGACGTCGCGCGTCCCGACATCCAGTTTCACATGCAGCCCCTTTCCGCCGACAAACCCGGCCAGGGCGCGCATCCGTTCTCGGCGTTCACGTCGTCGGTGTGTCAGTTGCGGCCGCACAGCCGCGGCAGCGTCGAGATCCGCTCGAACGATCCGCTGAACTATCCGGCGATTCACGCGAACTATCTTTCCGACGAACGCGATCATCCCGTCGTGATCGGCGGCATCAAGGTGGCGCGCCGCATCGCCGCCGCGCCTTCGCTCGCGAAGCACATCGTGTCGGAGTTCATTCCCGGTTCGCAGTATGGGACGGATGCCGAGCTGCTCGATGTCGCGCGCAAGTTCAGTCAGTCGATCTATCACCCGGCGGGCACCTGCAAGATGGGCAGCGACGCGCTCGCGGTCGTCGACGAACGCCTGAAGCTGCGCGGCATCGGACGCCTGCGCGTGGTCGATGCGTCGATCATGCCCGAGCTGGTGTCGGGCAACACGAACGCTCCCGTCATCATGATCGCGGAGAAAGCCGCCGACATGATCCTCGAAGACCGGCGCTATCAGCACGTCACGCGCGTGGAAGACGTACCCGAAGTCGTTGTGGAAAAACCCGTGGCCCACGCAGGCCAGAGAGACTGAGCACAAGTCTCACACACATCAGGAGACAACCATGAACGCACTGCCCCGAACCGATGGCAAGCAGATGAGAAAGGTCGTCGTCGCCAGCCTGATTGGCGCGACGATCGAGTGGTACGATTTTTTTCTATACGGCGTGGTCGCCGGCATCGTCTTCAACAAGCTGTATTTCCCGAACAGCGATCCGCTCATCTCGACGATGCTCGCCTACGGCACCTTCGCCGTCGGCTTTCTGAGCCGGCCATTGGGCGGCGTGATCTTCGGCCATTTCGGTGACCGCGTCGGCAGAAAGAGCATGCTCGTGATGACGCTGACGATCATGGGCGTCGCGACGGTATTGATCGGCATGGTGCCGACGTATGCGCAGATCGGCATCTGGGCGCCTTCGCTCCTGCTGTTTCTGCGCGTGCTGCAAGGCATCGGTCTCGGCGGCGAATGGGGCGGCGCGGTGCTGATGGCCTTCGAATATGCGCCGGAGAACAAGCGCGGCTTTTACGCGAGCATTCCGCAGATCGGTCTCGCGCTCGGGCTGTGTCTGTCGTCGGGTGTCGTCGCGGGGCTGTCGCTCACGCTGACCGATGCGCAGTTCCTTGCGTGGGGCTGGCGCGTCGCGTTCTTCCTGTCGTTCGCGCTCGTGGTCATCGGCATGTATATCCGCCTGAACGTGATGGAAACGCCGGAATTCGCGCGCATCCAGAAGACGGGCAGCGAAGTGCGCATGCCTATCCTCGAAGTGATTTCGAAGTATCCCGGCAACACGATCGCGGGCATGGGCGCACGTTTCATCGACGGCGTGTTCTTCAATGTGTTCGGCGTGTTCTCGATTTCGTATCTCACGGGGACGCTGCATCTGCAACGCACCGATGCGCTGCTCGGCGTGATGGTCGCCGCGTTCGTGATGATCTTCACGATTCCGTTCTTCGGGCGTCTTTCGGATCGCGTCGGGCGTGCGCGCATCTACTTCTGGGGCTCGCTCGCGACGGGACTCTCCGCGTTCTTCGGCTTCTGGCTCATGAAGAACAGCGGCGGCAACACGATGCTCGCGTGGCTCGCGGTCGTGATTCCGCTGGGCGTGGTGTATGCATCGATCTACGGTCCCGAAGCCGCGCTCTTCTCCGAACTCTTCGATGCGAAGGTGCGCTATTCGGGCATATCGTTCGTGTATCAGTTCTCGGGCATCTTCGCGAGCGGCATCAGCCCGATCGTCGCGACCTGGCTCTTGCAGCGCAACGGCGGCGATCCGTGGATGATCGCGGGATATTGCCTCGCGGCGGGCATCATCAGCGCGCTGTCGGCGGCTTGGGTCGGGCTGAGGCAGCGTCGCGAGATGGCGTTTTCCGTGGGCTGATCCTTCTCGCGTGAACATCGACAGCCGCTGCGCCGGACCCTCGGCGCGGCGGCTTTTTGTTGCACTGGCAAGCGGTGCAAGCCGCACGTAATATCTGGATATCACCAGAACATTTCGCAGGAGACATGCATGCCCACACGCCCAGCCGCCACGCTTTGGGCGCAGCTTTTCGAACGTTCGCGGGTCTCGGGGATGAGCCTGCAGAACCAGATCCGTCAGATGATCGTCAATGCGATCCTGAGCGGTCATATCGCGCCCGATTCCGCGTTGCCTTCGAGCCGCGAGCTCGCCGATCAGCTCAACGTGTCGCGCAATACCGTCGTGCTCGCGTATCAGCAACTCGTCGAAGAAGGCTATCTCGTGTCGCGCGAACGCAGCGGCCATTTCGTGAATCCGGCGACGGATGAATTGCAGCGCGGCTTCACCGCAACGGGCGTCGCCGACACGACAGCCATCGACGCACAGCAAGGTCATCCCGACTGGAGCGCACGCATCCGGCATGCGCCCTCGCATCAGCGCAATATCGTCAAGCCGTCGAACTGGCAGAGCTACGAATATCCCTTCATTTACGGGCAATTCGATACCGAACTGTTTCCGACGAGCGACTGGCGCGAGAGCTGCATGCACGGGCTGTCGGTGATGGAGATTCGCAACTGGGCGCCCGATCTGATCGAACGCGACGACGAGACGCTCGTCGAACAGATTCGCACGCGCGTGCTGCCGCGCCGCGGCGTGTTCGCGATGCCCGACGAGATCGTCGTCACGAACGGCTGTCAGCAGGCGCTGTATCTGATGGGCGATCTGCTTTGCGCGACGCAAACGAAAGTCGGCATGGAGAACCCCGGCTATCCCGATGCGCGCAATATCTTCCAGCATCACAACGCGCAGATCGTTCCGCTGGAGGTCGATGAAGACGGCGTCGTCATCGACGATGAAAGCGTGATCGCCCAGTGCGATTACGTGTATGTCACGCCGAGCCATCAATGCCCCACTACGGTGACGATGCCGATCGAGCGGCGGCGCAGGCTGCTGGATCTTTCGGTGAAGCACGATTTCATCGTCATCGAGGATGACTACGAGAGCGAGAACACGTTTTCCGGCACGCCGCATCCGGCGCTGAAGAGCCTCGATACGGCGGAACGCGTCGTGTATATCGGTTCGCTATCGAAGACGCTCGCGCCGGGCTTGCGACTCGGGTATATCGTCGCGCCGCGCACCTTGATACGCGAATTGCGCGCGCTGCGCCGATTGATGATCCGGCATCCGGCCGCATACATTCAGCGCGCCTTCGCGACTTTTCTCGCGCTCGGTCATCACGACACGCTGTTGCGCAAGCTCGGGCGCGTCTACAAGGAGCGCGCCGAAGTGCTGATGGATGCGCTCGCCACGCATCTGCCGGAGTTGCGCGCGTCGAAGGTGACGGGCGGCGCATCGTGCTGGGTCGAGGGTCCGCCGTGGCTCGACGCGACGCGCCTCGCGAAAGACGCGCAAGCGCTCGGCGTGCTGATCGAACCGGGCAGCGTGTTCTTCGCCGATCCCGCCGATGGTCAGCGATGCTTCCGCATGGGCTTTTCAGCGATACGCGCGGAGCTGATCGAGCCGGGCGTGCGGGCGCTGGCGCAGGTCGTGCAGCAGCGGCGCCCTTGAGCCTTCGCGCTTACTTCCACGGCGCCATCGCATGAAACACGCCGTCGCGCCGCACGAGCGCATGAAACAGCGCGGCCGCGAGATGCACGACGATCAACGCGAAGAAGCACAGCGCGAGAAAGCGATGCGCGTTCCAGAGCAGCGTGTGCAATGAATTGCTATGAGGCAGAAGCGACGGCAAGCGCCAGCCGCAGATCACGACAGGATAGTCCGCCGCCGACAGCATCCCGTAGCCGAGCAGCGGCAACGCGATCATCAGCGCATAAAAAGCATAGTGCGAGAGATGCGCGGCGAGCTTCATCGGCTCGGGCATGTTCGCGGGCAGCGGCGGCGCACCGCGTGCGATCCGCACCGCGAGACGAATCAGCGCGAGCACGAGTATCGCGACGCCGAGCGGCTTGTGGATGGACACGAGCGTCAGGTAGTCCGGCTTTACCGTCGACACCATGCCGACGCCGATGAACAGCATCGCGAGAATGCATATCGCCATGATCCAGTGCAGGGCGCGTTGCAGCGGCGAGAACCGCTCGTTGATCGCGTTCATGGCTTGGCTCCTTGCGCGGGCGTGTGCGGGTAGTCCTTGTCCTCGGCGGTGCGTCGATTGAACGATACGGAATACGCGGCCGAGCGCGCGGCGGGGAAGGGATCGTCGGACACGCGCATGCCGGATGGCAGCACGGTCGGGTCGAAGTTGATATCGCGGCACGCGCCGTCCGGCTCGGGCTCGATGGCCTTGACGACGAGCGTGCCCACTTCCACCGTGTGCCGGTCTTCGGGCCACGCCTTGCTCGGGTCGGCGGTGGGATCGCCGGGATTGGCGACGGTGACGACCATCGCCCAGCGCTGCGGCCCGCCCTGCACGCGCTGCGTGATCTCGGCATCGAGGAAATTCGCGCCCTTCTGCTTCAGCTCGTCCGGCGTCAGGTTCTCGGGCTTTGCGGCCGGAATGAAGGACCAGCGCACCGTCTGATCCTGTCCTTCCGCATTCGTGAAGACGAAGCTGTTCAGGCTGTTGTAGCGTTCGTCCGCATACGAGGCCGTCCACGGCGCGCTGCCCGCCCAGGCGCCGAACGCGCCGATCTCCGGATGCGCGGCGGCGAACTTCTGCATCGACTCGGGGTCGTTCTTGTTCGCGAGCGCGCGCTGCAGGTCGTAGAAGGCCTGCGGGGTCGCGACGGGGAAGAACGGAGCGTCGATCATCGCGGAGCGCCACTCGCTTGCATCGGGCATCACGATGCGCAGGCTCAGGCCGCGCACGCGGGCCATTGCGTCGGATGCTTTCGGGTCCGGCGTCGCGAGATTGAACCGGCCGGTGACGGGATACGTGCCCGGCATGAACATTTTCGCTTTGGAGAGCGCCGCGCCCGAACCGTTCGATTCGAAATCGCCGGTGAAGCAGATGCCCTTCGCGTGATTGCGCCTGAACCCCGGCACCGCGCCGCCGGGCGGCGCGAGGCTGCCGACGATCTTCGCCGGCGTGAGGCGATTCGGCGTGAGCCAGCCTCCCGTGTAGGCGAAGGCCGCGACCAGCACGACGACGACGGCCGCGATGAGGATCAGCGCGGGAAGGGGCGAACGGGGGGAAGCGGGTTTGTCAGCCATCGTAGTCTCTCGATCAACGATTCTGTTGCACGGTAATCTAGCAGCGTGAGGGGAATCGTGCCAGCAACGCGCAAAATTCGCAGATACCCCTGTTTATCTGGAGTTGCCCGCATGACGCAGAACATTTACGACGACCCGGATTTTTTTTCGGGTTATAGCCGGCTGAATCGATCGATTCATGGGCTCGATGGCGCGCCGGAATGGCCCGCGCTGCGCGCGCTCTTGCCGGAGATGCGCGGGCTCCGCGTGCTCGATCTGGGATGCGGATATGGATGGTTCTGTAGATGGGCGGCCGAACATGGCGCGGCGCATGTGTCGGGTGTGGATGTGTCGGAGAAGATGCTCGAACGGGCCGGAGCGTTGAATGCGCATCCGGCGGTTGCGTATCGGCTCGGCGATCTCGAGAGCGTCGAACTAGCCGATTCGGGTTTCGATCTGGTCTATAGCTCGCTCGCGTTTCATTACATAGAGAATCTGCCGCGCCTGATGCTTGCGATTCATCGGGCGCTCGTGCCGGGCGGCAGGCTCGTTTTCTCGATCGAGCATCCGATTTATATGGCGCCGCGCAATCCCGCGTTCGATGTGGACCGCGATGGACGCAAGATCTGGCCGCTCGACGGTTATCAGAACGAAGGCGCACGCGTGACGAACTGGCTTGCGGAAGGCGTCGTGAAGCAGCATCGGACGATGGGGACGCTCGTCAATACGCTCATCGATTGCGGTTTTACGCTCAGACGGTTGATCGAGTGGGGACCGACGCGGGAGCAGGTCGGCGCGATGCCTGCGCTGGCGGAAGAGGTCGAGCGGCCGATGATGTTGCTTGTTGCCGTGGAGCGGTGAGGGGCGCAGCGACCCCGGGTCCCTCCGCGCTCGAACGCGCCAACCCTACCCGGTTTTCAACACCCGCAACGCAACCGCCCCCGCCGCCTCGCTCTCCGCATTCTGCTTCGCCTCTCGCATCGACAGATAGCGCAGACAGCACACGCGCAGAAACGACGCGAAGTTGGTCGGCACCTCGCCGCGCAAAGCGATCAGTTCGTCGTAGAGCTTGACGGCGAACTGGCTCGTCGTCAGATTCTCGCGCCCGGCGATTTCCTGCAGCACGTCCCAGAACAGATTTTCGAGCCGGACCGTCGTGATCACGCCATGAATGCGCAGCGAACGCGTGCGCGACTCATAGAGGATCGGGTCGGCGTTGATATACACCCCACACATGACGAAAGCCTCCACAAAACGGGCCGCCGCGCGCGCGCACGACGGCCAACTGAAAAAGCTACTCCGCTACGTGTCGACCGGCAATCGCGTCAAACCCTGCGCTGCTTCATCTGCCCGGCGATGTAATCCGCCTGCCGGATCGCCAGCGTGACGATCGTGAGCGTCGGGTTTTCCGCGGCGCCCGTCGTGAACTGGCTGCCATCGGAGATGAACAGGTTCGCCACTTCGTGCGTCTGGCCGTGCGAATTGCAGACGCCGTCGCCGGCTTTCGCGCTCATGCGGGCCGTGCCGAGATTGTGCGTCGATGGATACGGCGGCACGAGATACGTCGCCTTCGCGCCCGCCGCTTCGTAGACCGCGCTGCCCTGCTTGTACGCGTGCTCGCGCATCGCTTCGTCGTTCGGATGATCGTCGAAGTGAACGTTCGGCACCGGCAGGCCGTACTGATCCTTCACGTCGGTATTGAGCGTGATGCGGTTCGATTCGCGCGGCATGTCCTCGCCGACGATCCACATGCCCGCCGTGTACTGATACTGATCCATCGCTGCCGCGAAGTTCGGTCCCCAGGAGCCCGGATCGAGAAACGCCGCGTAGAACGGCAGCCCGAGCGAAAGCGTCTCCAGGTGATAGCCGCCCGCGAAGCCGCGCTTCGGATCGAACACGGATTCGTCCTCGATGATGCCGGCCATCGTCGTGCCCTTGTACATCTCGACCTTGTCGTTGAACACGCCATAGACCGAGCCTGTGGTGTGCCGCATGTAGTTGCGGCCCACCTGGCCCGAGCCGTTCGCGAGGCCATCGGGGAATTTGCTCGAATGCGAGTTGAGCAACAGGCGCGGCGTCTCGATCGCATTGCCCGCCACGGCGACGACGCGCGCCTTCTGCCGCTGCAGCTTGCCGTCCTTGTCGTAGTAGACGACGCCTGTCGCCTTGCCGCGCGCATCGTGCTCGATCTTGACGACATGCGACTGCGGGCGCAGTTCCATGCGGCCCGTCGCCTGCGCGCGCGGCAGCTCGGTGTAGAGCGTCGACCACTTCGCGCCCGTGCGGCAGCCCTGAAAGCAGAAGCCGCGCTGGAAGCAGTGCGTGCGATCGTCGCGCACCGTGCTGTTGATCGCCATGTGGCCGGTGTTGCACTCCTTGTAGCCGAGCTTCGTTGCGCCCGCCGACATGACCTTGAAATTGTTGTTCCCCGGCAGGCCCGGATTGCCGTTCGTGCGCGTCACGCCCATCTTCTTCTCGGCGCGGTCATAGTAAGGATCGAGTTCCGCGCGCGTGACCGGCCAGTCGAGCAGATTGGCGTCCTGCACGTCGCCGTAGGTCGTCTTCGCCTTGAACTCGTGCGGCTGGATGCGCAGGCTCGCGCCCGCCCAGTGAACGGTGGTCCCGCCTACCGTCTTGCAGATCCACGCGGGCAGGTTCGGAAAGTCCTTCGCGACGCGCCAGTTACCCGACGTCGTGCGATTGTCGAGCCACGAGAGCTGCTTGAACGCGCTCCACTCTTCCGTCGCGAAATCACCCTGCGTGTGCATCGCGCCCGCTTCGAGCACGACCACGTCGACGCCCTTCTGCGCGAGTTCGTTGGCGAGCGTCCCGCCACCCGCCCCGGATCCGATGATCACCACGACGTGATCGTCGGTGTGTCTGAACTGCACCTTGTTGTCCGTGTACATGTCTGTCTCCGTTTTCCGTCGGATCGCTCTGATGGGTTAGCTGTCTTTCGGAATCGGGCCGCTGTCGGCCGCGGGCGGATCGGGCAGCCACGTCAGGTTATTGAAGCCCTGATAGAGATAGCCGCCATCGCCCTTCGACGCCCCATAGCCGAAGTGCTCGTAGGCCAGCGGGTTGCTGTAGAGGGAAACCACGGCCGTGCTGCGAACCGTGCTGAAGAACGGCGTGCCCGCGAGCGCGGCGACGTCCTGCGCCTTGTCGTTCGCGCCGCGCTTCGTCCAGTCGGCGCCGGCTTTCGCATCGAGTTGTGCAACGCCGTCGGCGAGTTGTTGACGCACTGCGGGATCGGCTTTCGCCTTGGCATCGAGATCCTTGACGACGAGCGCGTAGACGGCGTCATCGAGCGTCGCGTGCGGATAGATCTGGCGGGTCACCTGCAGCAGCACCTCGCCCTGATGCGTGCTGAGCCCCTGCATCTCGAGCGCCCAGACGCGGCTCGGCGCGAGACTCGCGAAAATCGACGTCGCGGCGATCGTCCCGACCAGCACGCCGGTGCCGCGCAGGAACTCGCGTCGCGTCAGTGCGATCTTCGGCGGGGCGGCGGCGATTTCATCGTGATCGTGATCGTGATGATGTCCAGCATCGTGCGCGCGCCGCTGCGCGACGATCGGAATGATCGTGTCTCGCATGTCTCTCTCCTTGTGGGGTGCTGCAACAACTTTTGTATGTGGTCCCGCGGTGCCGCCGTGACTACTCGTAATGCCCGTGACGCTCCAGCACTTCGATCTTGTAACCGTCCGGATCCTGAATGAAGAAATATCGCGCGATCAGCGAGCCGTCGTCGTTCTTGAACTCGCGCACGTCGTTGGGCGTAAGCCCCAGGCCGATGAGACGCTCGCGCTCCGTCTTCACATCCGGCACGCTCACCGCGACATGGCCGTAGCCATCGCCATGCGTATAAGGCTCGGCGCGCCCCTTGTTCCAGGTGAGTTCGAGCTCGGCGTGCGTTTCATCGTTGCGGAGATAGGCGAGCGTGAAGTCCGGAAAATCCAGCCGATGCGCAACGCCGAGATTGAAAGCCTTCTGATAGAAATCGAGCGAGCGTTGCAGATCCTGCACGCGAATCATCGTGTGAATGAGTTTCGACATGGGCGCCTCCTCCTTGTGAGACAAGTGTAGGAAGCGGCGCGCGCAAAGGGTAATGGCGGGTTAAATCGGGCAGTAGGCGTTTCCCCGAGGCGCACGCGCGCCGGCCGGGGAAATCGAGCCGCTACGACAACATCCAGGTGCGCGCGAAGTCATCGAAACGCGCGACCTCTTCGGCTCGCCACTGCGCGCTTCGCCCTAGCTCTTCCGCGATGATCCGGGCGACTTCCGGCGCGGCGTCGCGGGCGGCGGCGGCATCGAGAAACAGCGCACGATTGCGCCGCGCCAGCACATCTTCGACACAGCGCGCGAGTTCGGCCCGAACCGCGAAGCGCGTCTGCGCCTCGGTCAGCCCGCTGGCCTTCACCAGCAAGTTATGCGCGCCGGGCAGACGTTCGATAGCGGCTGCATCGGAACCGTAATGGCCGTGCTGCTCCGCCGTCGCGCCATGCAGCGGCAGCGACGCCGTGCGGCAAGGCGCCTCCGGCAACAGCCGCTTCGCGACGGCCAGATCGATGACCTGCTGCGCCATCAGGCGATACGTCGTCCACTTGCCGCCCGTCACGGTGATCATGCCCGTCGCGTTCATTTCGATCGTATGTTCGCGCGAGAGCGCCGCCGTCGATGCGTTCGAGTCGGCCTTCACGAGCGGACGAAGGCCGGCCCATACGCTAAGTACATCGTCGCGCGAAGGCTTCACGGACAGATAATCCGACGCCGTCGCGAGAATGAAGTCGATGTCCTCGTCGCTCGCGCGCGGGTCGAGCGGCAAGTCCTGACGCGGCGTATCCGTCGTGCCGACGATCGTATGGCCGTGCCACGGCACCATGAAAAGCACGCGTCCGTCTTTGGTCTTCGGCACGAGAATCGCGTCGTTGCTTTGCAGGAAGCGGCCCGGCAACGTGAGATGAACGCCCTGGCTCGGCGCCACGATCGGGCGCACGCCGGGCTCGGCCATCGCGCGGATCGAATCGACCCAGACGCCTGTCGCGTTGACGAGGCAGCGCGCGCCGACGTCGAGGCTATCGCCCGTTTCGACATCCGTCACCGACACGCGATGATGCCCCGCCGCACGATCGAACCCGATGCCGCGCACGGCCGCATTGTTCAGCGCGAGGCCGCCGAGATCGAACAGCGTGCGCATCAGCGCGATGGCGAGACGCGCGTCGTCGAACTGGCCGTCGCAGTAGAGCGTGCCGCCGCGCAGCGCGTGACCGTCGAGGGAATCGGCGAGCATCGGCGATATCGCGCGCGTTTCCCCGAGGCTCAGGCTGCGGCTCGCGCCGAGGTTCGACGCGCCCGCGAGCCAGTCGTACATCTTCAGTCCCGCACCGTAGATCAGCTTGTCGCCGAAGCGATACGCCGGAACGACGAAACCGAGCGCATGCACGAGATGCGGCGCGTTGCGCGCGAGCAGGCCGCGCTCGCGCAGCGCCTCGCGCACGAGCGGGATGTTGCCTTGCGCGAGATAACGCACGCCGCCATGAACGAGCTTCGTCGCCTTGCTCGACGTGCCCTTGGCGAAGTCGCGCGCCTCCAGCAGCAAGGTCCGGTAACCGCGCGAGGCCGCATCGACGGCCGTGCCGAGACCGCTCGCGCCGCCGCCGATCACGACGACATCGAATACGGGCGTTTTGTCGAGTTCGCGCAGCAGCGATGCGCGGTCGGAAGGCTTGGTGTCTGTCACTGGTAGTCGTACTAGCGCTTTGCCGGATCGATCGGCGTGCCATCCTTGTGCACGAAGCGGCCATCGGCGTTGGCGCTCATCATGTCGATATCGGAGCAGGTCGTGAGGTCTTCATACACGCGGCTGCCGACTTCCAGATACACGGCCACCCGGTCCGAACGGTTGATCATGTGATGGCCGTTGCCCGTGCCCTTCGGAAACGCCGCGCAATCGCCCGCGCGCAAGGTCGTTTCGCCTTCGTCCTCGATCAGCACCAGTTCGCCTTCGAGGACATGAACGAACTCATCCTCGTGCGAATGCCAGTGACGCTGGCTCGACCATCCGCCCGGCGGCAGATGCATCAGATTCACGCCGAAATCACCGAGACCGCCCGCATCGCCGAGACGCTGGCGGGTGCGATCGGCGCACGGCGCATCGAAGGGCGGCGGATATCCCGAGCCTTTTATCCGGGGCACGGCGGCGATATCGATCTTCGGCATGGCAAGCCTATGTGTTGGCGATCAGCAGTTCTTCGGCATTGTTCGGCGGACGCAGGCCATCGGTTCTGTTCGCGAAGTATCGCTGTGTCAGATCCTCGGCCGAAACGTGGCGCGCGTCCTTGAAGCCCGCATCGTGAGCCAGCGCCTTAATTTGAGCCGGCGTGAAGAAGCTGATGAACGGCGTGCCGCTCGCACGCGCGCCCTTCTCCGCCATCTCCAGACCCGGACGCACGTCGGGGTCCGCGAGTTCGATCGGCAGCAGGAAGGTCATCGCGAAGGTCGATCCCGATGCAAAGCCCGCGACTTCGCGCAACGTGGCGGCGTTCGCTTCCTTCGTGAGATACATGCTGACGCCCGTCGATACGACGATTGCGGGCCTGCTCTCATCGAAACCGTTCTGCACGAGCTTCTCGCGCCACGATTCTCCCGCTTCGAAATCCACGGGCACGAAATGCAGCCGCTCCGGCACGCCGTAGCCGAGCTCGATCAGACGCCGACGCTTCCACGCCTGCGGTCCCGGCGGATCGACTTCGAAAATATTCAGTCGCGCGGCGATCTCCGGCCTGCGTTGCGCGAAGCTGTCGAGACCCGCGCCGAGGATGACGTACTGCGCGACATCGCGATCGAGCGCTTCGACGACGAGATCTTCGATGAAGCGCGCACGCGCCACGATCGACGCGCGAAAAGGCCGCGTGAACTGCGGGTTCATGTCGCCGCGTTCGCGCCAGTTCGCATCGGGCGCGAGCAGTTCGAGGCCGATGGTGTCTTTCAGGACATGCGGCGGCGCATCGGCTTCGGCGTGCAGCGCGCGCCACATCGCGACGCGTGCGGCGGTGCTGTCGGGCGCCCCGTTGATGTTGTCGTTCATGGTTCAGCGTTCGATCGAATCGATGAGGTTGTAAGCACAGAATGTCTCACACTTCGACGGCGTCGTCTCGACCACTACAATCGGTACTTTCGCTGCACACGAACAAGGACGCGAATATGGCGCAGGCGCCGCGCATCGACCGGAATGAAGCAAGCAGCACGCAGAACGAACGCCGCTGGCTCACCATCGGCGGACCCATCCTCTTTCTGCTTCTCTGGTCCGCGGGATTTCCGATTGCGAAGACCGGCCTGCACTACGCGTCGCCGCTCACGTTTCTATCGATACGCTTTGCGTTGAGCGTCGGCGTGCTGCTCGCCGTATGCGCGATCAAGCGGCCGCGATGGCCGAGCAATGCGCGCGCGTGGCTGCATCTCGGCGTCGTCGGCTTTCTCGTGCAGGTCATGTACTTCGGGCTCAGCTATCTGTCGATGACGGCGGGCATCGCGACCTCCGTGCTCGCGTTGATCGTCTCCTTGCAGCCGATTCTCGTCGGCGTGCTCGCGCCGAAGTTCGTCGGCGAACGAATCGGCGTGCGACGCTGGATCGGCCTGCTGCTCGGGCTCGCAGGCGCGGCGGGCGTGATCGCCGCACGCGGGCCGCTGCATGCGGATTCGCTCGGACCGGTGCTGCTCGCGATCGGCGCGCTCATCGGCATAACGGGCGCGATGCTGTACGAGAAGCGGCTCGGCACGGCGCAGGATCCGATCACGTCGAACCTCGTGCAATACAGCGTCGGCTTCGTGTTCTGCGCGCCGATGGCGCTCGCCTTCGAGCACACGCAAGTGCAATGGACGCCCACGTTCATCGCGACGCTCGCCTATCTCGTGATAGGCAATTCGCTGATCGCGATCACGCTGCTGCTCGCGATGACCCGCGCGGGCAAGGTATCGCAAGTGGCGTCGCTGTTCTTCTTCATCCCGCCCGCGGCGGCCGTGCTGTCTTACTTCTTCCTCGGCGAAGTGCTGCCGGCAGCCGCATGGTGGGCGATGGGCGTCGCGGTGCTCGGCGTCGCGATTGCGACATGGACGCCGCGCAAGTGAGCGCTCAATGCGAATGCTTCGGCACTTCCGCGCCACGGCAGCCGACGAGAAAGTCGAAGTCGCAACCTTCGTCGGCTTGCAGCACATGCTCCACATATAGCTTGCGATAGCCGCTGCGATCCTCGGGAATCTCGCTCTTCGCCGCCAGCCACGCATCGAGACGCGTGCGGATTTCATCGTCGTCGATATCGATGCGCAGCACGCCCTTGTCGCAATCGAGTTCGATCCAGTCGCCATCGCGCACGATCGCAAGCGGCCCGCCCGCGCGCGCCTCGGGCGCGACGTGCAGCACCACCGTGCCATACGCCGTGCCGCTCATGCGCGCATCCGATACGCGCACCATGTCCGTCACGCCTTGCGCCAGCAGCTTCGGCGGCAGGCCCATGTTGCCGACCTCGGCCATGCCCGGATAACCCTTCGGCCCGCAGTTCTTCATCACGAGCACGGAGTCCGCCGTGACATCGAGATCGGGATCGGCGATGCGCTGCTTGTAGTCGTCGAAATTCTCGAAGACGACCGCGCGGCCGCGATGCTTCAGAAGCGCGGCCGTCGCCGCCGATGGCTTCAGCACCGCGCCGTTCGGCGCGAGATTGCCGCGCAGCACGCACAATCCGCCATCCGCGACGAGCGGCTTTTCGATCGGCCGGATCACTTCGTCGTTGTAGAGCGGCGCTTCCTTCACGTTCTCCCAGAGCGTGCGGCCGTTCGCGGTGAGCGCATCGGGATGCGGAATCAGGTTCGCTTCGCCCAGACGCCTCAGCACCGCCGGCAAACCGCCCGCGTAGTAAAACTCTTCCATCAGGAAGCGCCCCGAAGGCTGCAGATCGACGAGCGTCGGCGTGCCGCGGCCGATGCGCGTCCAGTCGTCGAGTTCGAGCTTCACGCCGATGCGTCCCGCGATCGCCTTCAGGTGAATCGCGGCATTCGTCGAGCCGCCGATCGCCGCATTCGCGCGGATCGCATTCTCGAAGGCCTCGCGCGTGAGCAGCTTCGAGAGACGCAAATCTTCCAGCGCCATCTCGACGATGCGCATGCCCGACAGATGCGCGAGCACATAGCGCCGCGAATCGACGGCCGGAATCGCCGCATTGTGCGGCAGCGTGACGCCGAGCGCTTCGGCCATGCACGCCATCGTCGATGCGGTGCCCATCGTGTTGCAGGTGCCCGTCGAGCGCGACATGCCCGCTTCCGCCGACATGAATTCGTGGATCGAAATCTTGCCCGCCTTGACCTGCTCGCTCAGTTGCCACACGACGGTGCCCGAGCCGATGTCGCGGCCGTGGTGCTTGCCGTTCAACATCGGGCCGCCGGAAACGACGATCGCGGGCACGTCGCAGCTCGCCGCGCCCATCAGGAGCGCGGGCGTCGTCTTGTCGCAACCGACGAGCAGCACGACCGCATCGACGGGATTGCCGCGTATCGCTTCCTCGACGTCCATGCTCGCGAGATTGCGCGTGAACATCGCGGTGGGCCGCAGATTCGATTCGCCGTTCGAGAACACCGGAAACTCGACGGGAAATCCGCCGGCTTCATACACCCCGCGCTTCACGTGCTCGGCGATCTTGCGGAAGTGCGAGTTGCATGGCGTTAGTTCGGACCACGTATTACATATGCCGATGATCGGCTTGCCCACGAACTCGTGATCCGGAATGCCCTGGTTTTTCATCCAGCTCCGGTACATGAAGCCGTTCTTGTCGGCGGTGCCGAACCACGCGGCCGAGCGGAGCTTGGTTTTGGGGGCGCTCATGGCTGTGCTCACTCTGCGAGAAAGTTGTATAAATAGCATGACTATATCGATGACACCCACCGGGAAAACGCTAATCGCAACGTCAAAACAGTCTGCATATAGTTTGTCTATTGAAGTCGGCGCGCGGGCTTCGCAGATCCCAATTACTAGTTCAAACACGCCGCGCTTTCGAATCGCCCTCTCGCACACTGCTCGCATCGTCTTCCGCAACACTGCCGTCTTTCATTCATGAAAGCGGCGTGCGGTCGACATGCCGTGGAACCCAGTATCTGAACGTGATCGACGATGAGTCGACCCATCGACCAACGAAGAAGAGAACGGAGGAAGACATGGCGCAAGATCGGGATGACGACGCAAAAGACAGCAGCCTCATCAGCGCGGGCCGGCGCGGCATCATGCAGGGCGCGGGGCTCGGTGCGGCGCTGTCGCTGCTCGGCGGCGTGACAGGTGGCGGCGGGCTGATCTCGAGCGCGCAGGCGGCCGAAGCGGCGTTCCCGCAGCACAAGAAATGGAAGATCGTGTTTGTCAATCATGTGACGACGAATCCGTTCTTCGTGCCGACGCAATACGGCATCCAGGACGCATGCGCCATGTTCGGCATGGACTATCAGTGGACCGGCTCGGCCACGTCCGATGCGGGCGAAATGGTGCGCGCGGTGAATTCCGCGATCGCCGCGAAAGCCGATGCCATCGCCGTGCCGATCGTCGATCCGAACGCATTCGACAAGCCCATTCAGGCCGCGCTCGACGCCGGCATTCCCGTGTTCGCTTACAACGCCGACGCGCCGCGCGGCAAGAGCAATCCGCGGCTCGCGTATATCGGGCAGGATCTGTATTTGTCGGGCTATCAGATGGGCGAGCGCATCGCGAGCATGATCGACAGCGGCATGGTGGCGCTCTTCATCGCGACGCCGGGCCAATTGAACATCCAGCCGCGTCTCGACGGCGCAAGCGATGCGATCAAGAAGTCCGGCAAGAAGATCGACATTCAGACCGTCGCGACCGGCGCGACCGTCAACGAAGAACTCTCGAAGATCAAGTCGTTCTATCTCGGCCACCAGGATCTGAAAGGCATGTTCGCCGTCGATGCGGGCAGCACGCAGGGCGTCGCTCAGGTGATGAAGGAATCGAATCTGCCGTCGAAGGGCGTGCATGGTGGCGGCTTCGACCTGTTGCCGCAGACCATCCAGCTCATCCACGAAGGCTTCCTCGATTTCACCATCGACCAGCAGCCCTACGTGCAGGGCTTCTACACGGTGATGGAAGCGTTCGTGTTCCTCGCGTCGGGCGGGCTCGTCGGGCCGGCGAACATCAACACGGGTCTCAAGTTCGTGACGAAGGATACGGTCGAGCCTTATCTCAACACCTCGACGCGTTATGAAGGCAAGACCACCAAGCCGCAAATCGTGCCGATGAAAGGCGCGATCAAGTCCTGATGAACACGGTGAACGAACCTCGTAAAGCAACCACGCCCGCGCAGACTGTAAGTCCGCGCGGTGCGTGGGCGTCGCATTGGGCGCCCGAGTTGCGCATCCTGCTCGTCGCCGTGCTGCTCGCGGCGTATTTCCAGTTCGTCAATCACGACTTCCTGCTCAGCAACGCGAGCCTCGTCAATCTCTCGCAGTACGTTGCGCCGGTCGCGATCATCGCGTTCGGCGAGATCATGCTGATGATCGGCGGCGACATCGATCTCTCGGCGGGCATGGTGTTCGCGTTCGCGCCGTTCATGATGGTGTTCGCGAACGATGCGGGCGCACCGATGTGGCTCGCGGTGATCGCGGGGCTGATCGCGGCCGCGATCATCGGCTTCGTGAACGGGGCGGTAACGGTCTTTTTGCGCCTGCCTTCGTTCGTGACGACGCTCGGCACGCTCTTTCTGATCAACGGCATTACGCTGACCGTTTCGCGCGGCACGCCCGCCGCGACGCCGGGCTCGCCCGCGTTCGCCGCCGTGATGGGCGCGTGGGGCTATAGCGAGATCATCTGGACCGTGGCGATCGCGTTCGTCATGCATGTGCTGCTGCGGCATACGCGCTGGGGTCTGCACACGCAGGCGGCCGGCGCGAACGCGCTCGGCGCGAGCGAGGCGGGCATCCATGTGAACCGGCTTCGGCTCGGCAACTTCGTGATCGCCGCCGTGCTCGCGGGCTTCACCGGCATCCTCGAAAGCTTCCGCATCACGTCGATCGATCCGCAAGCGGGCGGCAATCAGATCATGTTTCTCGCGGTCGCCGCTGCGGTGATCGGCGGCACGCCGTTGACGGGCGGCTCGGGCACGATCGTGGGCGGCCTGCTCGGCGCGGCGGTGCTCGGCATTCTGAGCGACGGCTTCACGCTGATCGGCATCAACGCGTTCACGTTCAACATCATTCTCGGGGCTGCGATTCTCGCCGCGATGATCTTCAATATTCACGTCGGACGCATCCGCCGCAAGGGAGCACGGTGATGGCAGAACCGCTAACGGCTCCCGCCGCATCCGCCGATCTCGCGCTGCGCGGCGACAACCTCGTGAAGCGCTTCGGCGCGGTCACCGCGCTCGACGGCGTGTCGCTTTCGCTCGGCAAAGGCGAGATTCTCGGCATTCTCGGCGACAACGGCGCGGGCAAGTCGACGCTCGTGAAGATTCTCACGGGCTTTCATCAGCAGACGAGCGGCACGCTCTCCGTGCACGGCGAGGAGACGCTGCTCAAGTCCGTCGATCATGCGCGCGCGCTCGGCATCGAATGCGTGTATCAGGATCTCGCGCTCGCGAATTCGCTGTCGATCTATCACAACATGTTCCTCAATCGCGAGATCGTGCGGGGCGGGCCTGCCCGTCTGTTGCGCCTCGTCGATCACAAGCAGATGCGCGAGCGCGCGGCGCAATGCCTCGAGGATATCGGCGTGCATGTGCCTTCCGTCGATCTGCCCGTCGAGCGTTTGTCGGGCGGTCAGCGTCAGGCCATCGCGGTTGCGCGCGCGGTGCATTCGAACGCGAGAATCCTGCTGCTCGACGAACCCCTCGCCGCGATGGGTGCGCGCGAGGCCGCGCTCATCATCGATCTCGTGATGCGCCTGAAGGAGAAAGGCGGACTCTCGATCATCATGATCATGCACAACTATGCGCAGACGCTCGACATCGCGGATCGCATCATGTTGATGCAGCGCGGACGCGTTACTTACGAGCAGCGCAGCGCGAATACGTCGGTCGCGGAGTTGATGGATATCGTGAGGCGGGAATATCGGGCGATGCGCGCGACGACCGCTGGTTAGACGCCGCGCGCGCCGCATCATGGATTACCGCAACCCCAAGCAACGAAAGAGCATGCACGGGCGCATCGTGCAGGAACTCGGCATGCGGATCGTGAGCGGCGGCATCAAGCCGGGCGAGCGTCTGCCCGCCGAGCCCACGCTGTGCGAAAGCTATGGCGTGAGCCGCCCGGTGCTGCGCGAGGCGACGCGCGTGCTGGTCGCGAAGGGGCTCGTCGTGTCGAAGCCGCGCGTGGGCAGCGTCGTGCGCCCGCGCGACGAGTGGCACATGCTCGACCCCGACGTGCTCGTGTGGACCATCAGTCATCTTCCCGAAGGCGAGTTCTTCCGCTCGCTGATGACGGTGCGCCAGATCATTGAACCCGCCGCCGCCGCGCTCGCGGCCATCTCCGCCACCGATGAAGACATCGCGCGCATCGGCGCTGCGTACGAGCGCATGGAAGGCGCGCAAACCGCCGCCGATCTGCTCGATCCGGATCTGGCGTTTCATCGCGCGATCATGACGGCGACGCATAACGACATGCTCGCGTACATCGGCAACATGCTTTCCCTCGCGCTCAGCGAATCGATCAAGCTCACGAGCCGTCATCCGAACACGCACGCGCTGTCGCTGCCGCGTCACAAGGCGATCTTCACCGCGATCGCGAACCGCGATGCGCTCGCGGCGCGTCAGGCGAGCGTCGTGCAGCTCGACAATGCGCGCGCCGACGCCACGTCGATCCTCGGCGGCGCGGCGCTCGAACCGGATCGGCCGCTTTCGGGCTAAAAATTTCCGATTCCGCGCGGCCGTAGCGTTCGCTTCTCGCGAAACGCGTTCAAGTCTCGTCCATCCCCGCCGTAAACCCTATTGAGACCGGCTTCGACGCGGTCTCCTCTTCGCCCCCCGCTTCCGGCAGCACCCTCCTCCGGGCGGCTCATCGGGGCTATTAGACGAGCATTCCACCATTCCTGCGTTCGACGCGGGATGAAGGTCCGTCATCGGTCCGTCCGCGTTCGCCCGGACGACTCGCGGAACGTGCGCCTACTTCGTGGACATGGATGTTGACCATTTAGTAGTGCGTATCTGACATGATGAACTTCGTTCAATCCGGTATTCCGGCTTCGCCCTTCATTCGATGCAAGGCCGTCGCGCTCGCTGCTGCGGCAAGCCTGCTGCTTGCGGCATGCGGCGGCGGTGGTGGCGGCGGCCCTGCCTCATCCTCGGACGCCTCGCGTAGCGGCGCTTCGGCGGTGTCTGTTCCGGCGACGGATCTTCCGGCCTCGGGCACAGGGACATCGAAGCTCACGACGAGTCCTCCTTCCGCCAACGGCGCCACCGAAAGCACCGCTCCGGCGAGCGGCGCGTCGTCGCCCGCCGTCGGCGCGCCCGATCCGGCCTCGAACGCCGGCAATACCACGACGCCGCTTCCGACCGTCCGGCCCTTCTACGGCGTGAACGGCCACAACAACGAGGGCGGCGCCTACGATCTCTCCAGCTTCGCGCTGCAGCTTTCGCAGTTGCAGGACCTGGGCGCGAAACTGTATCGCAACGAGGTGTATAGCCAGGGCACCGCGAACAAGCTCGCGGGCGTCGCTCAACTGATGGCTGCCGGCGGCGTCACCGTGTATCCGGTGATGCTCATGGGCATCGATACGTTCAACAACGAAACCGAAGGCTACAACGCGGGCTTCGCACTCGGACAGCAGACGGCGACCTCGCGCCATTACCCGTACTACGAAGTCACGAACGAGATGGAAGCGGAACTGCTCATCGGCAATGTGGATGGCGTTTATCCGCAGCAGTTCGATGTCGTGAAGTTCAGAATCCTGCGCGGTGTGATTCGCGGGATGATCGCGGGCATCAAATCGGTGGATGCGTCGGGCAAGATCATCATGGGCGGCGGCACGTGGCTGCACTACGGCTTCCAGAAGATGCTCGCGGCCGGCATGGAGCCCGACGGCAGCATCGGGCACGCGGTTGTCGACTGGGATATCACCGCGTGGCACTGGTACTCCGAGCAGGGCGATATCACCAACGCGTGCGGCGGCACGGGCTGTCATAACGTGCTCGCCGAGCTCAAGTCGCTCGGCAAGCCGATCTGGATCAACGAGTTCGGCGTGCGCCCGAACTACGGCACCGATCAGCAGATCGCGGCGTATCTCGTCGGCAACCGCATGATGGCGCAGTTCGTCGCGCTTGCATCGACATACGATATCGAATCGATCCAGAGCTACGAGCTATACGACGATCCGATAGGCGGAGAAGGCGCGTTCGGCTTGCTCAAGAACGATGGCTTCACGCAAAAGCCCGCTTACGCCGCATACAAGAGCTTCGTCGCGGCGCATCCTATGTGATGTCCGTGGCTTCGATCATCACGCGGCCATTCTCGATGCGGATCGGAATCCGCCTGAGGCTCGCGCCGAGACAGGGGCCATCGACGCACATGCCGTCCTCGAAGCGAAACATCGCGCTGTGATGCGCGCACATCAGCAGTCCGCCTTCGTAAGTCCAGAACGCATCCGGTTCGTAGTTGAGCGGTATCGAGAAGTGCGGGCACTCGTTGCGATACGCCCACGCTTCGCCTCCGCGACGTAGCACGAGAACCGATGGCGCGGCTTCGAGGCCGCCGCCGTCGGGCACGTCGTGGAGCGCGCAGACATCGTTCGATGTGGAATGGCTCACGCTCGTCCTCGCGGGATCAGCACGAAATCTCGCGCCGCGTCGTATCCGCCGTCCTTGCTCACATACTCGATGACGAGCGAGGGCTTCACGCCGAACACCGCATCGGAGTGCACGTAGGGATCGTCGGACGAATAGAGCGCGGTCGTCAATGACTCGTAGCCGGGCGCGTCGATGCGAAAGTGGATATGCGCGGGACGCATCGGATGGCGGCCCGTCGCGAGCAGCATTTGGCCGACGGGGCCGTCTGTCGGAATCGGATAGCTCGTCGGCTTGATCGAATGAAATGCATACGCGCCATCCGCGTTCGTGCGAAAGCGCCCGCGCAGATTGCCTTCGGGCTGATCCGGGTCTTGCCCTTCATACATGCCGTTCGGCGCGGTCTGCCAGACTTCGATCAGCGCATCGGAGACGGGCTTTCCGTTCACATCGCTGACGACGCCATGAAAGAACACCGGCTCGCCATCGCTCTGCGCGATGTTCGCGCCGAACGCCGATTCCTTCACGCCATCGCGATAGAACGGGCCGAGCAGGCTGCTCTCGGTCGCGCCTTCGTCGTGATGCTGGTTGATGTCGTCGAGCACGATCGAAAGCCCCAGCGTGTCCGACAGCAGGATGAACTCCTGCCGGATGCCGTCGCACTTCTTGCCCGTGGCCGTCAGGAACTCGATGCCTCGCCGCCATTCGTCGTGCGTGAGGTTCACTTCGCGCGCGAACGCGTGCAGATGACGCACGAGCGCGGTGACGATTTCCTTCGTGCGCGCGTCGGCGCACTGGCCGAAGGCTTGCGTGACGTTTTGCGTGAGTGACTCGTTCATGGTCGTCGTCCTTCGTAGGCCGCTTCCAGCAATGCGCGCAGCGGTGCGTGCTCGATCGGCCGCGGGTTCCAGTACGGGCTTTTCAACGCGACATCGACGGCGATATCGATATCGCTTTCCTTCATGCCGATGTCCTTCAGCGCAGTCGGCGCGCCGTTCACGCGCGCGAGTTCGAATGCGCCGATGGCGGCATCGTCCGCGCCGAGTGCGCGAGCGATGCGCTTCATTGCGTCGGGCGCGGCATCGCGGTTATAGGCGAGCGCATGCGGCAGCACGATGGTATGCGTCTCCGCGTGGGGCAGATTGAACGTGCCGCCGAGCGTATGACACAGCTTGTGATGCAGCGACATGCCCACGCTGCCCAGCACCGCGCCGCACAGCCACGCACCGTAGAGGCAATCGCTGCGGGCATCGAGATCGTCCGGCTTCGCGACGACCTTGCCGATGCCCTGCGCGAGCGCGCGAATGCCTTCTTCCGCCATCAGGCTCACGACGGGATTCGCGTCCTGCGCATAAAGCCCTTCGGCGGCGTGCGCAATCGCGTTGATGCCGCTCGTCACCGAAAGCGACGCGGGCAGCGACACCGTGAGTTGTGGATCGTAGATCACGGTCTTCGGCAGCACGCGCATGTCGCGGCCAGTCTTCTTCAGGCCCGCTTCCGTGAGGCCGTAGATCGGCGTCATTTCCGAGCCGGCATACGTGGTCGGCACGGCGAGTATCGGCAGCGACGATGTCAGCGCGATCGCCTTGCCGAGGCCAGTTGTCGAGCCGCCGCCGATGGCGATCGCGCAATCCGCGCCGATGCGCTGCGCATACTCGCGCGCCTCGCGCGCCGTTTCGACCGGCACATGCATCACCGCTTTCGCGAACACGCCGGCCGCGCGATGTCCGATGCGTTCCGCGAGCGCTTCGGCCTGATCGCGCTGCGGCGGCGTCGAGAGGATGAGCGCGCGCTGCGCGCCCAGAAGCTCGATCTCGCGTTCGACATGTTCGATGCTGCCCGCGCCGAACACCACGCGCGACGGCATGCCCTGATAGATGAACGATTGCATGATTCCCGATGCGCTCAGCGCGGATAGTAAGGCGGAATACTGGCGTCGACATTCACCCATACCGACTTAGCCTGAGTATATTCGCGCATCACTTCGAAGCCCATCTCGCGGCCATATCCGCTCGCGCCAACGCCGCCGAAGGGCGATCCCGGACTGACGCGCTTGTAGCAGTTGATCCACACCATGCCGCTTTTCAATTGCCGCGCGAAGAGATGCGCGCGTTGCAGATCGCGCGTCCAGAGGCCCGCGCCGAGGCCGTATTCGGTGCCGTTGGCGATCGCGAGCGCTTCTTCATCGCTCTTGAACGTGCTGACCGCGACGAACGGGCCGAACACCTCTTCCTGGGCGACGCGATCGGTCGGCTTCGCCTGCACGATGGTCGGCTCGACATAGCAGCCGTTCGCGAGCGCGGCGGCGTCCGGCGCCTTGCCGCCCGCGAGCACGCGTCCGCCCTGCTCGCGCGCGACATCGACGTAGGACAGCACGCGGTCGCGATGCATCTGCGATGTGAGCGGCCCCATTTCCGTCGACGGATCGAGCGGATCGCCGATGCGGATCGAGCGCGCCAGCGACGTGAAGCGTTCCAGCAAGTCATCTGCGATCGACTCATGCACGATCAGTCGCGATGCCGCGATGCACGCCTGACCCTGGTTATGGAAGATGCCGAACGCGGAGCCTTGCACGACGGCATCGATGTTGGCGTCGGCGAACACGACGTTCGCGCCCTTGCCGCCGAGTTCCAGTTGCACTTTCTTCAGATTGCCGCTCGATGCCTGCACGATCTTGCGGCCCACCGCCGTCGATCCGGTGAACGCGACCTTGCCGATCTCCGGATGCTCCGCGATATATTGCCCCGCGACGTGCCCGAGCCCCGGCAGCACATTGACGACGCCCGCCGGAAAGCCGACTTCGGCCATCAGTTCGGCGATGGCGAGACTCGACAAAGGCGTGAGTTCAGCGGGCTTCATCACGACGCAATTGCCGGCCGCGAGCGCGGGCGCCATCTTCCAGCTCGTGAACATCAGCGGAAAATTCCACGGCACCACTTGCCCGACGATACCCACCGGCTCGCGCGTCAGATAGTTGAGAAAGCCCGCTTCGACCGGAATCACCGAACCTTCGAACTTGTCCGCCATGCCGCCGAAGTAGCGGAACGTTGCCGCCGTGCGCGGCACGTCGAGATTGAGCGTGTCGCGGATCGGATGGCCCGTGTCCATCGATTCGAGACGCGCGAGTGCATCGGCGTTGGCTTCGATGGCGTCGGCGAGTTTCAGCAGCAGGCGTCCGCGATCGGCGGCCGCCATGTTGCTCCACTTAGGAAACGCTTTTTTCGCGGCTTCTACTGCGCGATCGACGTCCTCGCGGCCGGCCATCGAGACCTGCGCGATCTCACTGTTGTCGTGCGGATTCAGGGTCGCGAGCGTTTCGCCGGAAAGGGCGGGCACGAAGCGGCCATCGATGAAGAGTTGCGTTTGCATGTCTTGCTCGTGTCGAAAATTGAAGACGAAACATTCCCGCGACGCCCGATGAGAGCGCCGACGTATCGAAGAGGAACGCAGAGAGTGTTAAAGCGCGACCGGATACGGCGGCAGTTCGCCGCTTTCGTAGCGCTTGGGCAGATCGGGCGTCGCGTTCTCCCAGACGAGCAGCATCGAGCGCTTCTGCGAATAGCCCTTGTGGCGGATGTCGGCGGGCATCGCGGCGATATCGCCGGCGTTCATCGTGATGCGCGCGCGCGGCTCGCCGGTGTCCTTGTCGGCCACGTCCCAGATGATCTGATCCGACAGTTGCAGGAACCATTCGACGCGGTCGTTGCCATGAAAGACCGGCAGCACGAATTCCTCGGTCGTCGGGCAAAAGAGGCTTTGCTTGCACACCGACGTGACCGACGGATTCCACGTGACGTCCGAACGCGACAGATACTTGAACAGGCTGAACGCGTGCAACTGACCTTCGAATCCAGGCTCGGCGTGAATCTCCGGCTCGTCCTGCGATACGTCCGCGAACTGGCGATTCACCGGGAAGTCGTCGCGCAGCGGCGAGTCGCCTTCGAGGCCGGGCATGCGCTTCGTCGCGATACGCGTGCGATCGATCGCCGCGATGTTGTCGCCGTGCTTCGCGCCGAATGCCGAGCCGGTTTCCTCGGGCGCGGCGAACGGATCGAAGCCTTCGTTGACCCAGTCCTTCAGGATCGCCTTGAAGGTCGCCATGATGATCGGCGTTTCGAACTGCTGCGTGTAATCGACGCCCGCCTCGCGGAAGCTCGCGTTATACGCACCGGCGTACATGTCGACCTTGCCGTAGTGATTGCGCGTGCCGATCACTTCGTCGAAGTTGACCCAGCCGTAGAAGAAGCCCCATGCGACGTCGCGCATCATCGCGCGCAGGAAGTCGTCGGCGTGCATCTGATGCGAGCGCGTCTGTCCTTGCGCCGGCCATTTCACGGTGACGAAGTAGGCGTCGCGGCTGAATTCGAAATCGCCCAGCTTGAACGTGCGGTAGCCGGTGTTCGCATCGGGGTCGGTCGCGACGACGCTTTGAAGGAATGCTGCGTGATCCATGATGGTGTGCTCCGGATGTTTGAAAGAAGTTGGCGTATGCGTGTTCACTGAATGCAGATCTCGGCCCACTTCTCGACCGATGCCGAACCGATGATCGTCTGCACGAGCAGCACGCCAGTCTTTCGCGCTTCGAAGCGATACGCCGCGCCCGCGGGCAGCAATGCCTGATGACCGCGACGCAGACGCACGAAGCCCATCTTCTGGCCCGAAGGTTCGCCTTCGAGCTTCACCGTACCTTCGACGCCTTCGCTGACCAGCGCGCCATCGGAAGGCTTGATGAAGTGCACGTCGATTTCGCCATCGAGCGCGACCACGAATTCATCGTGCGACGCGCTGAACCACGGCGACACGCCTTCCGCGCGCAAGGTTTCGATCACGTATTTGAGGTTCTTGCCGACGACCACTTTTTCGTAGGGCGCGGCGTGGCTCGCGACTTCGAACACGTTGGACATCACGTAGTGCGAGGCCTTGCCCTTGATGACTTCGATGGTGCCCTTGCGATAGTTATCGAGGCTGCCGAGTTGTGTCTGTTGCATGTCTGTCTCCATGTCTGCGTTCACGTCCGCGGTGTCGCGCTGGAATCAAGATTAGGGCTGCGAGCGGCGGGAGGCAATGAATCGAGGTTCGCGTTTGCCGAACGATGCGTCCTCGATCGCGGCCCTAGGGAAAGTACTTACTTCTGCGCCTGTTTATCCGCGAGCCACGGATAGCGCTGCGTGTCCGCGCTTTCGTAGTCGGGATCGAGATAGATGAAGCAGCGCTGGATCTTGAAGTCGCGGATTTCGAATACGTCCGTCCAGCGGCCCGCGTGCGTGACGCCCGCGCGCCACTCGACACCGCTTTTCGTCGCGCCGTAGCTCGTGCCTTCGACGACCACCGTATCGCCCTGCTGGATCACGTTCAGATACGCGAGGTCGTGCTTGAACTTCGCGACGACGGAACCGAGATCCGCGAAGAGCTGTTCGAAGGCCGCACGGCCTGTCGCGATGCCCCACTTCGGGAAATAGACTTCGGCGTTGTCGTCGAACAGATCGAAAAATGGTGCGCCGCGATCTAGCCTGCGCAGATATTCGAGCGCGATGGTCTTGCGCTGTTCGTCGGTCATGGTGATGGGATTCATGCTTTCGTCTCCAGTTGTCCAGTTCAATGCAGCGTGCGCAGATAAGCGATGATCTTCTGGCGACGCGCTTCATCGCCTTCGAAATAGGTCATCGCGTTGCCGGGTGCGACGGATTGCGTATCGGTGAGCCAGGCATCGAGCAGCTTGTCGTCCCAGACCTTGCCCGATGCAGCCGCCTTCATGCCCGTCGAATACTTGAAGCTCGGGTCGGACGCCATCGGCTTGCCGACGATCCCGAAGAGATTCGGCCCTTGCCCGTTCGGCTCGCCCTTGCCGAAGGTGTGGCACACGGCGCAATTGTTCGTCGTGAGCTTCTTGCCGAGCGCGACGGGGTCTTGCTGTGCATGCGCCGCGGCGCTCACGAGCGCGAGCATCGTCAATAAATTAGTTATCCGAATCATGATTGAACTCCGCTGGCGGATTGCGCCGCACGATAAGCAAACGCGAGGATCGGTCCGAGCGTGCCGCCGCCCGCCCAGTAAGCCCGCGCGGACGCCGACGCGACGCAATTGCCGACGCCGTACAGGCCCTTGATCGGCTCGCCGCGTGTATCGAGCACCTGTCCATGCGAATTGGTTTTCGGGCCGCCCTTGGTGTCGAGATTGCCCGCCACGATGAGCGCCGCGTAGTACGGCCCTTTCGCGCTCAACGGATACATCGTCTCGTTCTTCTGATCCGCTTTCTTCGATACGGTCCCGTTGAACAGCTTCTCGACGATGCGCTCGCCGCGATGAAAGTCCTGATCCACGCCCGTCTTCGCGAAGCCGTTGAAGCGTTTGATCGTCGCGTCGAGATTGCGCACGAAGTCGTCGGAAAGGTCGGCGTTGCCGAGCGCGCTCCTGTACTTCGCCATGCGTTCGCGAATCGCGCCCGCCAGTTCCGCGAGCGTATTGCCGCGCAGCACGTGACGGTCGTTCGAGCCCTTCGGCACGATGAGACTGCCGTAGTCATCGCTCGCGCAATGGTCCTGCGCCTGCTGGTCCCAGATCGAAATGAGCGTGAGATTCGGATACTCGCCCTTCGCGCCGTCCCATTCGGAGAACGTCGCGCAAACCTCGTTGTACGCGAGCTTTTCGTTGACGACGCGCTTGCCGTACTTGTTCACGTAGAGCATCGAATCGCCGGTCGGCGTGAAGATGCCGGAGAGCGAGCCGTCTTTCGCGATGGCCTTGTCGAGCGAGATCGGCGCCATCCACGAGTAGTTCATGTTGCGCAACTGCACGTCGAGCGCGCTCGAAATGCGCACGAAATCGCCTTCGTTGGTGGGCGCGGCGCAGCCGCCATACACCGCGCCATGCAGGAAGTTCTTGCGCAATTCGGGATCGTGCGTGAAGCCGCCGGTCGCGAACACCACCGCCTTCTTGGCGCGCACACGAAAGAGCTCGCCCTCTTCCGTCAGCGATTCGACGCCGATCACCGCACCCGATTCATCGACGAGCACCTTCTGCACGCGATAACCCGTCTTGATGTCGATGCCATCGCGTCGTGCCGCGGCGCTCATCGTTCGGATCGCGACGCGCCCGCCATCGGACATGCTCGGCAAGCCGTCTTTCGGAAACAGCACGCGGCCGCGCGGCGCCTTGTCTTCGGGCAGTTCGGCCCAGTAATCCGGCACCGCCGCTTCATGCCGATACGGCAGCGCGCCCTTGCTCGCGAGCAGTTCCGCCGCCGGCGACGCGCTATCGTAGATCGCCTCGCACATCTCGTACTCCCAGTCCGAGAGGCCGAGCTTCGGCAACGAAGGATCGTATTGCTCGGGCCGCGACAGGCGCGCGACATAGCGCATGTAATCGGCCTTCGGATCGGCGATGCCCGCGCGGCGCATCGGCTCGTTGTTCGGCACCCAGTACCAGAACGCGGCCTTCGCAGCCGTGCCGCCGACGCTGCCGGCCTTCTCCAGAATCACGACGCGGTTGCCGAGCCAGCGCGAGAACAGCGCGCACGGCAGGCCGCCGCCACCGCCGCCGCACACGACGACGTCGTATTCCGCATCGAACCTGGTTTCGCTCGCGGCGCGCGCGGTCAGCGACACCGCGCCGAATGCGGCCGCCGCCGTTCCGGCGCTCGCGGCCTTGATGAAGTTGCGCCGCGATGCGGCGGGAAGCTTGTTCGTGTCACTCATGTTCGTCTCCATCGTTTGAATGTGCTCACCAGTAGTGCCACGCCTGCACGAGAATTCCGTTGGTGAGCGTGGTGTTGCGCCCCGAAACCGAGTGCTGGTACTGGATGGAAAGCTGGTCGTACATCTTCTGGTGCAGGAACGGCAGGCTGTTCGGCTTGAACTGGAACAGGACGCCCAGTCCCACGGTCGTTTCGCGGCTCGCGCTGTTCGAGAGCGGCATCGACGCGGTCTGGTTGAAGGTGCCGCCGCTCGTCTGGTAATCGAGACCGACGAACGGAATCGCGAAGGGGTTATCCGGCGGCGAGATGCTGTAGCCGACGCGCAGGTTCAGATGAAACGTGTTGTCCGGACTCAGGTCGTCCTGACCGGAGCGCAGCGTGCGTCCGCGCAAAATGCCGCCGAGCAGCAGATCGACGTTCACATGCCCGTACCAGTCGTCGTAGAAAACGGATGGCCAGAACGACCACGTATTCGTCGATACGGCGTTCTGTCCGATCGGCACCTGCACGTAGGCCTGAAAGCCGAGCGTCGTCGCGGGCGCGGGGTTGTACCAGACAAGACCGCCGATGAGCGGATCGCCGATGCCGCTCGCGGAAAACTGCGAGCCCTGCGTGCGAATCTCGGGCAGCGTGATGCTCGCGTTGAAGCCGACATGCGGCAGCGACGGCACTTTCCAGTAGTGAATGAACGTCGAGAGGCCTACGAACGTATTCGTGCCAGGACCGGCGACCTGATTGCCTTGCGAATCGAATGCGCGGTTGTCGTGATTCCATTCGAGGTTCTGGCCGAAGGAATCGTAAGTGCCTTCGAAGTCGCTGCTGAACTGCCAGGTCTGCGGGCGGTCCGTCGCGAAGGGAATGCCCGAAGCGTGCGCCGTGATCGAGCAAACCGCGCCAAGCAGGGCGAGTGCGCAAGTGCTCCGCCTTCGAATGGTCTTTCGTGTGTGCCGCTTTTGCATCGTCGTCTCCGTCGTTCGTGTCGTATGAGCGAACGTTACGAAGACGCGGCGCGCGGGTCTTTCAGGTTTTGCGGATTACAGATTCCGGGCGGCTTGCGAACGGATTCGGGTTTACACCGGGACGCAAAGTGCGCACGCGGCGTTCGCGAACGGCGACCCATCGCGCGTGCAAGGGCTTCCCGCGCGCATCTATACTCGCGTGAACAGCGGCGTCCGGCGATCCGATGGCAAGCCGCGCAAAACACGGAGACACCACCATGAGCGCCACCGCCGCGCCCGCTCGCATCGACCGCTTCAGCGCGGTCACAGGCGTTCCCGGACTCGAATACTGCATCTCCGGCCCGCGCCCCTATTCGCTGGAGCTGAGCAATTCGTCGGACATGATCTGCCTTTTGCTCGGAACGATCGTCTCCGATACGCGTTACGACGACGGCCCCGCAGCGCCCTTCACGTTTCGCGCCGAAACGGCCGCCTATCATCCGCGCGGCGGCAGCATGCGCATCGATGCGCACGACGTGCGGCATGGCTTCATCGCGTTTCGTTATGCGGATGCGTTCGTGAATCGCATCGCCGATCGCAGCGCGGAGCCGCTGCGTCGCGCGGGCAGCCGCAGCAATCTCGGCGCCGATTCCATCCGGCATCTCGTGCGCTATGCGCGCCAGAAAGCGCCCGGCGAATCGGGCAAGGTCGATCCGTGGGAGCTGCAATGCGTCGCCACGCTCGCGTGGATCGAAACGACGCGGCATCTCGAACGCGCGTCGCGCGAGCGCAAATCCGCGCTGACGGATGCCGGATTCGCCACGCTCGAAACGTATGTCGCGGACAACATCGACCAGAGTCTTTCCTGCGCAGATATCGCCGCTGAACTCGAACTGCCCGTGCGCGCCGTCTTCGATGGCGTGAAGGCGCGCACCGGTTATTCGCTGTATCGGTATGTGCTGGAAAAGCGCATCGGCGCTGCGGCGCGCATGCTGCGTTCGGGCGATGCACCGCTCGTCGATGTCGCCGCCGCGTGCGGATTCTCGTCGCAGCAACACATGACGGCGCTCTTTTCCGAGCGTCTCGGCACGACGCCGCTGCGTTACCGGAACGGCGCGGCCTAGCGACGAAAACAGGAGGAAGCATGGACCTCTTCATGTCGATGGAGGCCTTCGTCCGCGCAGCCGAAGCGCAGAGCTTCGCGAGCGCGGCGCGTCAGCTCGGCGTGGCGAAATCGGTCGTCACGTCGCGCGTGAAGCAACTCGAAGAGCATTTCGGCGTCGCGCTGTTTCATCGCTCGACGCGTGCGGTGAGGTTGTCGGAAGTCGGCGAAACGTACTATCGCGATTGCCTGCTGCTCGTCTCGAAGGTGGGCGAACTGTCGGGCCGCGCGAGCGAGCAGACGCAATCGCTGTCGGGCACGCTCAATGTTCATGTGCTGCCGGGCTTCGCGCTCGGGCATTTCTCGCAGGCGCTGATCGCGTTTCGCGAGGCGCATCCGCGCATCGAGTTCGTCGTGACGGTGAACGATCGCGTGATCGATCCCGTGCAGGAAGGCTTCGATCTCGCGCTGCAGATCTATCCGCCTGCGTCGAACCTGCTCGTCGAACGCAAGCTCTTTCCGGTGCGCGGCGTGTTGTGCGCGACGCCTGCGTATCTGAAGGAAGAGCCCGTGATCGAGACGCCGCTCGATTTGCTGCGTCACGATTTCGCGCGTTACGCGCACTATCCGTGGGGCGACAACTGGCCGCTCATGAAGGGCAACGAGTGCTATGAGATCGCGCTCAACGCCGTGTTGAAAACGAACAGCGTGCATCTGCTGCTCGAATTCGCGCGCGCGGGCGCGGGTGTCGTCTATCTGCCGACGATGGTCGCCGCGAGCGATCTGCTCGAACGCCGGCTCGTGCGCGTGCTGCCCGACTACGCGGCGCCGCCGCTGTGGTTGAGCGCGGTGTATCCGACATCGCATCGATCGACGACGAAGGTGAAGGCCTTCGTCGATTTCCTGCGCGAGCGCTATCTGAGCGAGCCGCAATGGGACAAGGCGCTCGGCATTTCGCCGCCCGACGATGAAGAGCGCAACGTCGATGAAGAACTGGGCGATGTGTGAAGCGTCGCTAAAGGATGTAAAGCCAAGCTAGCAATGTGACGATCGAGAAGAGCGTAGTCATCGAAATGACCGCGCCGACGACGCTTTTCTCCAAGTCGTATTCCGAGGCAAGCACGTAAGCGCTCTTTGCAGTCGGCACGGCGGCGCAGACAACCGCGGCGATGGTCGCGGTGTGGCCGAGTCCGCTCGCGATGCAGAGGACGTACACGACGAGCGGCACGATGGCGAGTTTGAGCACGGTCAGAAGCGCATAGAGATTCACGCGTCCGCGCAACTCGCCGAAGCTGAGATCGAGACCGATCGCGAAGAGCGCGCACGGCGTCAGCGCTTCGCCGAGTATCGTGAGAAACGAAGCGACCGGCGCAGGCAGCGTCAATCCGCCGATCGACCACAGCAATCCGCAGATCGTCGCGAGAATCACGGGATTGGTCGCGATCTGGCGAACGAGCGCCGTCACGTCGATTTTGCGCGACGCATCGAGACGGCCGATTTCGATCAGCACGACGAGCACGGGAAACATGATCGCGCCGACGAACACGGTCGCGACCGCCGCTGCGAGCACGCCGGGTTTGCCGTAGAGCGTCTTCAGGATCGGCAGCGCGACGAAACCCGTGTTGGTCATCGACACGGCGGCGGCGAGCATCGCGCTCGCGGCAAGACTCGCACCGCGTGCGATTCGCGCGACGAGCAGCACGGCGGCGAAGCAGATCATCGAGCCGCCGCCGAACGCGGCGAGAAAGCGCCATTCGAGCAGCGAGTGCAGCGACTCGTCGGCGATGGTCAGGAACACCAGCGCGGGCATCGCGACATAGTAGGCGAAGCGCATCAGCGATGGCGCCAGCGCATGCGGCATGTAGCCCGAGACGCGCGCCAGCCATCCCGTCAGGATGATGGCGAAGATCGGAAGAATCATGCCGGCAAGATGCATGGCGGGCTCCGATGTAGGTGAAGCGCCCGAGCACGATGGCCCGTTTCTGAATGCGCACCATTATCGGAGAAAAGCGTCGCGCGACTCGCCATCTTGCGCAGTCGCGCGATGGCGAACGTCAGTGGCCGCTCAAAAGCGTGCGCGCTTCGTCGCTCGAAAGAACGCCCCGTCCCTTGCGATTCGCGGCGCTCGCCGCATACACATCCTTGCGCGCATGCGTGATGCCGAGCGGTGCGAAACCGTTGGCCGGATTGAACGCGAGCTGGCTGATGCGCGCTTCCTCGTCGATCGACGGCGGCGCATCGATTTCGAGCTCGCCGATCATGACCACGTCCGACTTCCATGCGACGGATGCATCGTTCACCGGCGTCGTTTCTTCGTCGATGAAAAATTGCAGGCCGAGCTGCCACATCACCGGACGTTGCTCCAGGCGATTGAATATGTCGGCGCGCAGATAGTTATCGCCATGACGCTCGGCATTCGTTCCGGCAGGCGTCGATGGGTGCGGGTGAAGCGAGTATTTGATCGCGGCCCGCCCGAGTTGCACGACCGATCCCCAGTAATGTTCGGTCGCCACGCTGCCGACGTGATGAGCCTTGGTTTCCTTGAAGAGGATCGCCAGAATGCGCGCGCCCTCGACGGGCCCGAGCCGCGCCATCATCATCTCGCGCAAGCCCTGCGCGATGCCGCTGACCGTTCCCTCGGCAAGCAACGCGACGATGATATCGGCCACCGCCATGAATTGCGCCGCATCGCGGGCATGCGAGCGCCCGCCTTCGTTCGTCATCAGCAGATCGGTTTCGACGCCTTGCTGCGTGAAAAACTTCAGCGCGATGCCGCGAACATCGGATGACGTATCGGCCTGCGGGCAAGGCTGTCCGTTGGAGATGCGGCACGCGACGCGATACGTGGCCGGTCCCGCCGACGCGAACGGCCCGAAGCGCGCGGCCTCGGGAATTTCGTCTGCAATGCGAAGCGTGCCGAACGCACCGAGCAGTTGCTTCTGATGCTGTGCGCGGTCGATCAGCCCGTTCAGGCCCGTGTGGCTGCTGGCGGCGAGCTTCGTCTGCTGCGTGCCGATCGCCGTGACGAGCATGGCGAGCGTGGTCGCATCGTCGAGCTTGTCGGACCAGCCGGTGCCGTCGCTGATTGATTGAGTGAAGCTCATGATTCACCTCCGTTCGCGCTTCGATTGAAAGCGCGCATTTAAAGTCTAGTTGCGTTATCTCACTCGCGACCCGGCATCGCGCCGGCAGCGAGACTGCCATCGGCGCGTGCGGCGAAGTAGCGGTAGATATCGTCGATATGATTCTCGATCAGCGGATTGCCGCGGTAGGCGGGCATGCCCATTTGCGGATTGCCGTCGAGAATCGCGGCGATGAAGCGCTCGCGGCTCTGCGTGCGCGCAAAGCCGACGATCGACGGCGCGGCGAGTCCCTCGTGATCCTTGCCGTGACAACGCGCGCAGTCGGCGACACGCACCGCGCGCCAGCCATCGGCGAGCGCGGCGTCGGCTGCGCCGGGCGTCTGCGCGTGCACGGACAGCGACGCGCCGACCATGCACGCGATCAAGCACGACAGCGAGCGTTGAGTCACGAGGACCGCTCAATGTTTGCGATCGGCCAGCCGGCCGACGTACTTCCAGCCCTGATCGCGCATCCATACGTAGGTGAAACCCGTCGGGCCGTCGATGAAGACGGTCATCGGACGCTCGCTGGCGGACGCTTCCTTTTGCGGTTCCGCCGACGCTTGTGTAATGCGCGCTTCCGTGGGCTTGAGACGGGCGTCGCGATCGTCGAGCCGCCAGCCGTCTTCATCGGCGTAAATCAGGCGCGATGTTCCACCCGATGGCGTCTGAACAGTGAGCGTGAGCGGACCGCCGTCGACGGCGATGAGGCGTGCATCGGCATCGTCCGTGCCGTTCGCGGCGAGGCTCGTTTCGCATGTCGCGCCGAACGCCGCCAGGGTGATCGCGAGGAACATCGCGTACTTCGTCAGATGGGATCTCATTTCGGTACCTCCTTGCTGGCCGCGTGACGGCGGCTGTCCAGATGGGCTCATGCATAGAGAACGAACGTGGCCTCAACGAATGTGAAGCCAGGAAATCCGCGAGCGTCGGCAATATCAGAGCGTCGCGCATGCCGCGCGTTCTCGCCGCTTCGCCGCAGATGGGAGTCTGTCGTGTGGAGAACCCACGCGTGGCCGATCAGTGGCCGTCTTGTGATGGGCTCTACTATCGACCGAACGATCGTCGGGAAAAACCACGCATCGGGAGGGGCAGCACCCCGCCATTGGGGGACTGCGAAATGGAAGAGAACTGACTGGCGGAAGAAATGAGATCGAAGGCGTCCCCGCCGCCTTCGGCACGTCGCTACGGAAACTCTGCCTTATTGACCGCTATAGATATTGCAGCTCAGTCCCGGCGTGCAGAGCTGAGTCGTGCTGCCCGTCCACGCATCGCGCGAGGCGCTGCCCGACTTGCTCGTCGACATTGCTCCGCCGTAGCTCGAATCGCTCGTCGCGGTGCCGCTGTCTTGCGCGCTTTGCTGCGCGACGCTGCCCTGTGCCGGCGACATCTGCATGTCTTGCGCCTGAGCGACAGTGCTCATCGCGAAGATGCCAGCGGCCGTTGCTGCCAATAAATAATTTGCTCTCATCGCCATCACCTCTCGAATCATTAATCAATTGAGGACTGCAAGCTTGCGACGAGCTTGCGGGCACGCATGCACGGACCCGGTCGGGCGCGAGGACGATGCGCCTTCCAGGCTTCTGATCGAACGTGAGGGTTGGAGCCTGTAGGCTCCGAAGAAGCGCGTGGCTTGTAGCACGCACTCCTTACCCTATACCGTGGATCGGAAAAGTAAATTCCCGATCGAAGGGCTCCTTTGCACTCGCGCGTGAGGAGCCCTTTGCGAACGAGCTTGCTTTAAGCGGGCTGCGATATCGCTCGATGTCCGGAACTTTCGGGGAGCATGCATTTCGAAGCGGACTTCCAGTTTTGCTATATTGGTTTTCCCTCTCGTGAGTTTCTGGCAATGCGTGTCGGCCGACCTGTCAAACCGCTTCCCCATCCGAACTGCGACTACTGCGGCGCGCCCGCGACGTTGACGCGCGCGGGTGACGAAGCCTATCCGTATCGCGACGATCACGGCCCGCTTTGGATGTGCGCCGATTGTCAGGCGTGGATCGGCATCTTTCCGCGCAGCACGCGCAATGTCCCGCTCGGCCGTCTCGCCGATGCGCGATTGCGCGATCTGAAAGTGAAACTACATGCGGCGCTCGAACCTCTCGTGCAGGCCAAGGTCCGGCGCGACGGCTGCAATGTCTTCGAGGCGCGGTCCAAGGGAATGAAGTGGCTCGCGCAGACGATCGGCGTCGAACCCGACAAGTGCAGCATCCACACGCTCGACGCCGATCAGTGCGAGCGCGCGATCGCGGTGGTCGAACATTTCGCACAGGAACGCGGTCAGCACCCTTCAGATTCGGCGATCGATGAACGTTAACCTGAGAAGGTCAACCATCGATGCTCGCATGTCACGCACTCTTCCCTTCCAGCGCTCGCCTCAGGCGACGCGCGCGCGGCTCAGCAAGGCGCAGCTGCTTCCCATTCCGCGCGCGGTGGCAGACGAGCTCGCGCTCGCGGCCCATATGTCGCTGACGGCCTTGCGTTCAGGCTCGCCGGATATCGCGCCCGCGCAGCACATCACCGAGGCGATGTATCTCGCCAAGTTCCTCGCGGAAGCGGGCCACGGCGACTTCTCTCACGACGAACTGCTTCGCGCGGATCAGACGATGGCCGCCGTGTTCGACGCTGGCCGGACGTCTGGTTCCTGGACGCTCGCGGCGGAGGACTTCGAGCGGCTCGCCGCGATCGTGTCGCTTTACGATCATCAGTTGCGGCGCGCGTCGATGGGTGCGCTTTCCGTCGCGAGCGATCGGCTCGAACGCTTCAAGGCGGGCGAACCTTATCAGCCGCTTCCGGCGCGCAAGTCGGCGCCGCTCTGACGCTGCCCGCTCGCCTCGCCGTCAGAAGGCGGTCCGCAAGCCGATCATCACGCTGCGGCCGCCTTCGGGCGCGATGTCGCGCACGACCGAGCTCGCATAGCGCACTTCTTGATTCGTCAGATTCTGCCCGCGCACGTAGGCGAGCCAGTTCGTCGAGCCGAAGCGGAACTTGTACGTCAGGATGACGCCGATCGTCGTGTAGCTGCCGGTCGGAAGGTCGTTTTCGGGAACGCGATGCTGCGCCCACGCATGAACCAGCTCGGTTCTTGCGCCGTACGGTCCGTAGACGTAGTCGAGCGCGAGCGTCGCGCGCAGCGGTGAGATGCGCGGCAACGCCTCGCCGGTATCGAGATTGCGCGCGTGCGTGTAGTCCGCGACGAATTCGACGTCGAGACGCTGCGCGCCCTTATCGAAGACGCGCCAAGTGCCGTCCAGCTCCACGCCGTAGAACTCCGCGCGCACGCCGCGGTAGACAGCTTCGTTGAGCGCATCGTCGGTGCCGGGCGCGACGGGTTCGTCGTCATCGTTGACCAGGCGGCCTGTATTGAACTCGGTCAGGTAGTTGCGAAAGCGGCTGTAGAAGACGCCCGCGCTCGCCTTGTTCGGGCCGCTCGCGAAGCGCAACGACAGATCGGTCGATATCGCTTTTTCCTTCTGCGCGTCGGGGTTGCCGATCAGATATTGGCCTGTCGCATCGTGCGGGCCGTTCGAGTAGAGCTCGTAGTAAGTGGGCGCGCGCTCCGTGTACGCGATATTCCCGGCCACGCTCCAGGCCGCGTTCAGTTTGAACAGCGCGCCGGCGGAGATGCTGCCCGCGTTGAAATCGCGCTTTGGCGAATCGGCGAACTTTTCGTTTCCACCGGACGTCGGGTCGATGTTCACGTGTTCGTAGCGTGCGCCGATGCTCAGCTTGAGCGCGTCGGTGACGGTCCACTCTTCAAGACCAAAAAGCGCCGCATTGGTCGTTTGCGACGTGGGCACGAGCGCTTCGTCGCCGAGCGCCGAGAACGTGTTCTGGCTCAGTTGCACGCCGATCGCGCCGTCGAGCGGGCCAATTTTCTTGTGCCGCGCCTCGATGCGCGCCTCGTAACCGTGATTGCGGAAGGTCGTGCCGGTCTCGCCGTTGTCGATTTCCTTGTGCTCGTAATCGGTGTAGGCGAAGTTGAACTTCAACTGGCTGAACGGGCCCTGCAGATTACGAATCTCGGATGCCGCGGCGATGTGGTCCTGATGCATGCGCAGACGCACATCGTCCTCGGCGACCGAACCGTAGTTCGCGTCGTAACCGTTGTAGCTGATGCCCGCGTAGCCGTCCGCCCATGTGTACGACGAACCGACGGCGCCGCCATGCCAGCGGCCATCGCTGTTCGGAATGATGCCGTAGGGTTGCGGAACATCGGGTCCGTCGATCGCGCGCTGTCGATCGGAATGCGCGAATCCGGGGATGCGTTCGTTGCTCGTTTCGCGATCGAAGGCATCGACGTGGAACGCGAAACGTCCGTTTCCGCCCTCGACTTGCGCCGCTCCGGCGCGCGCATCGTTGGCGCCGCCGTAGCTGGCATCGACCTGGCCCGTTACGCCTTCGATCGATTCCCGCGGAATGCGGTTGTCGATTGTATTCACTACCCCGCCGATCGCGTTGCCGCCGTAGAGCAAGGCGGCGGGCCCGCGCACGATTTCCACGCGTTCCACCGACAAGGTCTCTTGCGGCACGGCGTGGTCGTATGACAGCGACGATGCGTCGAAAGCCGCGACGCCGTTTTGGAGCAGGCGGATTCGGTCGCCGTCCATGCCGCGGATGATCGGTCGGCCGACCATTGGGCCGTACGTTGTCGTGGAGACGCCGGGTAGTCCGTTGAGCGTTTCGCCCAGGGAATTCGCCTGTCGCAGGGTGAGTGCGTTTCCGTCTAGCGCGCTCGTTGGAGACACCAAATTGTTCGAGCCTAGTGGGTTGGCGGTGACGAAGATCGGGGGGATCGGAGTGTCTTCGATCGCGTTCGATTGGGCTCGGGCGGATGTTGTAAGAAGGAGCGCGGTCAGGGCTATGAACTTTGGGCCGGGCGTGGTGGATGGGTTGCGTTTGTTTTCGTTGGTCATCATGTAATGATATAACGTTTCTTTTATCGATCAGATATATACGCCTGTTTATAGTCCCTGAGGGCGCGACGTGATGATATAACGTAGCATATGATCTTGGCGACTGGCGTTTGGAATAGCTAAATACGACGGTTTATTAGCCTAATCCAAGCGATACGCAATCAGTATCGTTCGTTACAGATGCCCAATTAGATGGCTGGTCAGGCAGCGACTCCTTCGTCTTCGAGCGGAGAAGAACACGTCGCACAGCACAAGGGGTGCTATCCGTGAAACAAGTTCCGAAGATGAATGCAACTCGTTGATTTTAATATGATAAATTCGAGATGAATTTTTTTCTGACTGTTTCACGGTACGAGCATGGTCCGCTGGGGCGAAATCGGTCTGTGAGAGCGGCGTCGAGATGCTTCAGTGCGATGGAGCACGTGCATTCGACCGATCGTCGCGCTGCGCCAACGCTGGGTATTCTTGCGCGGCCGAGCACGTGCGACGGACTCGTTCCGCCGTCGATGGACCATTGAAATCCGCAGGGGTCTGCCGTTTGACGACGAGCGTTAGGGCTGTCGCGCGGATGGTAGAGAGTTGCACCCATAAAGTGCCAGCCGATTCCCCGGATTATTGGGCGACACTCCATAAGCAGCGGCAACAGTCCAAGAGTGGTCGAAGAGTTCTCCGACCACGTTTCATCATCGCCTCTGCATTCAAGTCTGCGACTGCAGGAAGGTTTCTGCTCGAGCTGTTTTTATTTCCCAAACGCTGCCTAGTGATCCCACTGTGAGCGCCGTTCTGGGCCGTTCTTAGACAGACTGACCGTCAGCGAACCGTCTAACTGGACGAGAGGTCCTTATCACGCGTTCTCTGCCCAGGATGGCTAGTTCAAGGCTCACGCTCGGAATTCTCGTTTCGATTCATCAAGCGTATAAATCTGCACGCGGAGGTGTTGAACGCCGGGGCATGGCGGTTGAGCTTTGGGGATGGTAGAGCGTCGTTTTCGCAGTGCGTGAGGTCCTATGGCCGCAGAAGGTTGCGTACCACTTGCTCTTACCTTAACGGGGGCGTATGAAGTTAGCGCTGACCCGGACTGAGAATTGGCGTGTTCGCCCGTGCATTCTGTTGCGCCTCAGGCGTAGGGCTAGACCCCTTCCCACGGAGCGATCAAAGTGTCCGAATTCGGACACTAATGCCCCATCAAAACCAAGGCCTTCCCACTGAGCGCCAAACATCTTGTCCAACCCCGTCTCGAGTGTCCGAATTCGGACACTCGATCTGAGTGCTGCTAAGTCCAGGGTCAAAAAGACCGGTCCAAACCACCACCAACAGAGATGAAAAAACCCGCCGAAGCGGGTCTTGGATCCGATCACTCAGACTGTATGGAGAACATCTTTCCTATGTGTTCCCTCAGCTGATTTTCCTGCTCCTCCGTCATAACACCCGCCTTGAACTTAAAAGTCAGCCCCTTCACGTCCTTCGTGATGCTTCCAGCCTGAACCTTTCCCGCGAATATCTTAAGAATGCTTCGGCCGCCGGCATCCGTCGCCGGTTCTCCACGACTCGCCTGCGCGCTCAGACTCGCCGCCACCTTGGTCTGAACCAGATCGCCCGAAAGAACCTGCGGCCACAATTCCCGCAGCGCCTTGAGCCCTTGCTCTCCGGTCTTCTTCAACGCGTTGACTATATCCTGCGCCGACGAAGCTCCAAGCACTGACGGATTCAGATCCAGGTCTCGCTTCACAAAGTCCGGCAACGAGTCGTACGCAAGAAATCGATAAAGGTCGCTTCGAGTGATGCCCATTGCCTCCGCAAGCCGCGTTCGATTGGGAAACTCTGCTTCAGCCCGGCGAATCGCGATCGCGATTTCGTAATCAGAAAGATCATCGCGCGTGACGTTTTCCATCAGCGCGAGAGCCGCCATATCCTGATCCGTGCAATCGATCACAACCGCACGAACCGTCGTCTTGTTGATCAGCTTGTGCGCGCGCCAACGTCGCTCTCCCGCGACGAGTTGAAACGCCTCTCCCACGCGTCGAACCGTGACTGCCTGCAGCAATCCGACTTCGCCAATCGATCGCGCCAGTTCCGCGAGCTTGGCCTCGCTGAATTGACGACGCGGCTGCCATGGATTCGGCACGATGATGTCGACGGAAATCTCGGTTTCGACACCCCGCGCCTCGAGTTCCTGAATCCGAAGCTGGGCAGCAGCCAAAGCGCTCGTGATGCCCGGCATCGTTTGCGGACCGCGGTTCGTCTTATCTTTCTTGTTCTCGCCTTTGAAATCCGCTGGCTTCGGAAGGTTGGCCGTCTTGGCCATGAGCTGTTCTCGGATGTTATTACTCATGCCGGCTCCTTCCACGATTTGACGAACATATCATCCAGCCATTTGGCATATTGAATCATGGGCTGGCGCACCCGCTGAAGTGACTTCGCCGTGGAGTGCGTACTGACGACGTCAAGAGCGGTCGAGAACGAAAGGGCTCCACCGCTCATCACGGAGCTAGCAGGAATCTCGAACGGATCGAGCCAACGACCATATGCGCTTTGGGCCCATTGACGCACGACCGGCGCCGACGATGTCTTGCCATAGTCCACCTTTGACAACAGGATGGAAATGAAGTCATAAACTTTGTCCTCTTCATATGGAAGAAAATCTTCCGCGACGTCGGAGAACAATCGCCAGAAAGCGAGCGAACTAATGAAGTCGAGATTCTCGGGAATCATCGGCATAACGAGCGCGTCTGCGGCAAGCAACGCGTTAAGGTTCATATACGACAGCGACGGCGACGTGTCGATCAAAATGTAGTCGTACTGCGAACGCAGCGGTTCGAGGCCCTCGCGCAACACCGCCCAGAATCGATAACCCTGAATCGTTTTTTGGCGAGCGGGCAGAAGGAACTCCGCCCCATATAAGAAGGTATGACCGGGGATGATGTCGAGGCCGTCCCAGTACGTCGACTGCACACTTGCCCCGAGGCCACCCTCGACGTTTTGATCGTAGATATAGGGCAGCACGGTGTCGTCGCCGGATATTTCCTTCTCGGCATAGAGGCCACACAACTCCGACGCCGAAGCCTGCGGATCGAGGTCAACGAGCAACACCTTGCGGCCGAGAAGGGTCAACGCTTGTGCCAGGCAAACCGTCGTCGTGGTCTTTGCCGAACCGCCCTTCAATTGTGCAGTCGTCAGAACCTTGCCGCGGAAAGCACTATCGCCGTCGCCGAGGCGCGTCTGGTAAATGTCGGAAGCCATCTTCACCCACATGCGCACTTCGGGCAGAGTAAATGTTCGGCTCCGGCCGCTTCCGTTGAGCGTTCCCGGTGGCAAACCTCCTTCGCCCTTTGTCACCAGATATTGAATCTGCTGCCGGGTCAGATTGCACATCTCAGCCAACTCGCTGATCGTGTAGAAAGGCGCGAGCTTGCGCGGCCGTGGAGCGAGAATTTGCTCCCGAAGGTTGTCCGAAAAGGGCTCGAGGTTATCGGCGAACTCCGCCACTTCGCGAAGGGTAACTTTCCGGTCTTCCATAGGTAGGGTGCCTACGTTTGCCATTCTGCGCTTTCTCCAAGTATTGACGCCGAAGCGCAGAATACACGAATACGCGTAAACAAGGTTGTGTTGCGCGGAGAATTGACTATTCGGACAGGACCAAGCCCGCATTCGATTGATTTTTCGGGCTTTTTTATGGTCTGCCGCGTACTCAATCGACCACTTTTACAACCGCACTTTTGCGTCTCACTTCCGCAGTTTTCTCAACCCCGCATTCCCGTCGCACAAAAACCACCCCGGGGGCGGTTTTTGTGTAAGTCCCGCCCCGAAAAATACCCCCAAATATTCAATTACTTAACGACTTTGCTGCGTCGTTCCAAGTAAACATCACGGCAACGTCTGTCATGTTTTTTGTAAACCTAGACCCACCCACCAACAAACAGAACCACCCATTTCCCTTAAAAATCAATCACAAACCCTGTGGATAGGGACGCTTTTTGTGAAGCGTGGGGCGGTTTTTGTGACGCAGGATTCGCAAATTGGGCAAATGGGGCCGGTAATTGTGGCGACCGGGGCGGAAATTGTGATCGCTACCGGCAATCGGGACGGTTTTTGTGCGGATAATCCTGAGGATCCCCGGGGTGGTTTTTGTGTTGACACCCCTCGCTCGCCTGATAGAGTGCCGGGGATCGAAGCCGAATCGGAAGCATGGAAAACCAAGACCTCATCGTCACGCCGAAACAACTGGCGCTGGACATTTACGAAGACATGTCCGCGCAAGGTTCGGCGATCTGCGAATCGACAAGGGACATTGGTTTCCTGCGCAACAACATCTTCACCCGGGTCGGCGGCTTGGGCATCGCCGCGCGCCGCGTGCTCGATGCCGCGTACTTCATCGTCGCGACCAAGGCGCCTGAAGAGCTCATCGACGACAAGGTCTATACCTTCACGGCCGACATCAACTACTTCAAGTGGCTGATGCGTTACGACAGCCGAAACCACAGCCACCTCATTGCGCAGATGCGTTCCGCGGCCCGGGCGCGCGTCGAAATCATGACGGCGCCGTCGATCGAGGAACTGACCGAAAAGGACTCGTGGGGAACCATCAGCCTGCTGGGCGATTGCTACATCGAGCGTAACGTCGTTTGCATCCTGCTTGCGGGACGCGTCATCAAGTATCTGATCAGCCCGTACAAGGCGCATTGGCTGAGCCTGCGTGCATCGACGGCTTTCTCGCTCTCGCTCGCCCGCGCGATCTACGACCGCCTGATCCCGTGCGAAGGCCACGGCGTGACGGAGTGGTTCGCGTTCGAAGACGTACTGGAATGGCCGGGCAAGGTCGGCGAGTCGCGCAAGGAAGTGAAGGAATTCAAGAAGCGCTTCCTCGAGCCCGCTATCGATCAACTCAACGACGTCTCGGATTTCGATGTCAGTTGGGAGCCCAACGCCGAACGTGTTCCGGCGGAAAAGCTGAAGATCCGTTTCCGCTTCACGAAGAAGCAGGGCGCGGACGCGGCGCGCGCCGGCATTCAGGATTCGATGTATCTCCTGTTGCACAACGAGTTCGCGTTCGATACGCCCGACTTCGAGCGCCTCGCCAAGCGCCGCGACGTCTGGACCGACGAGCGGCTCGAGCAAGCGATCGAATACACGCGGTTCAAGCTCAACGAGGGCAAGGTGACGGTCAGCCCGCGCGGCTATCTCTTCAAGGCGCTGGAGGGGAATTACCGCATCGGCGAAGCGGACCGGAGAATGGCGTCGATCAAGGCGAAGCAACTCGAGGACGACAAGAAGGACCGTCGCTCGCGCGATACGGCGCAGGCGCATCTTCAGGCCAGCATCCAGGTTCAGAACGACACGGCCAAGGCCAAGATGAGCGAAGAGATCCAGGCCGGCCGCGAGTACTTCGAGTCGGTCGACGCTTCCGCGCGCAAGGAGCTTTGCCACTCGTTCGTGAGCCAGTTGATTCCGCAGCGGCTGATCGAAAAACAGGGCCTATCACGCGAGAGCGTGAGCGCCGAAAATATTCTCACGGTCAATCGCGTGGTCGCCGACGCGTTCTGCGCCCATGTCTACGCGAAGATGAAAAAGGCGCGCGCGGGCAGCCGGATCTGATTCTCGCGAGCGCCGCGGATTCATCTGGAATCCGTAATATCCCTCACCCCTATCTAACAGGCCGGATCAGCGGCTTCTGACACGCCGCGAGCACCGCGCCCGCCGCCAGAACGAGCGCGGAATACACGAGGCCGCGAGTGAGCCCCGCGCTATCAGACACTCGCCCGATCACCACCGGCCCGACGATCTGCCCCAGCGCGAACACGATCGTGAATGCGTTGATGCCCGTCGGCCATTGATTCGCCGGCAGGTTGTGCCGCACGAATGCCGTCGTCGATGCCACCGCGGACAGAAACGTCGCACCGAACAACGTGCCCGAAACGAATGCCGCCAGCGGATGCACGAGCATCGCAGGAATGAGCGTTGCCGCGGCGAGCAGGCCGTTCAGGATCGCCAGTGCCTGACCGCCACGCATGCGATCGAGCAGCCCGGACCACATCCGCGCCGATACCACCGTCGCCACACCCAGAAGGACGTAGAAGCCGCTCACCACCTCCGCCTTCATGCCCGCATTGCGAAGCAGGGCGACGATGAACGTCATGTAGCCGATATAGCCGATGCCGAAGCATCCATATCCGGCGAGCGCGAGCGCGAAGCGCCGACGTTGCACCGGCGCGCCGGACGGGGACTCCGCACCGTGACGCGCCGACGAGAGCGGGTGTGCGGATTCGATCCGCCGCGCGGCCCAGACCGCAATGCCGGAAAACGCGGCGCAGGCCGCGGCGAGCGCGAACCACGCGAAGCGCCAGCCGTGCGCAACCGGCAAAACCGTGAGCGGAACGACTATCGACGAAATCACGATGCCCCAGCCCGTGCCGCCGTAGTAGAGGCCGATCACGAGTCCCGCGTCGCGCGGCGACATCGATGCAAGCCGTGCAGCGAGCACACCGCCGCTCACGAAGATGAGCGCGCTGCCGATGCCCGTCGCGACGCGCAGCACGAGCAGGGCGTTGGTATCGGTCGTTGCGCCGCTCGCCGCCATCAGTAAAGCCGTGAGCGCGCAACCGGCGATGAACGGCGTCCGGGAGGCGACGCGCCTCGACAACCGGGAGAACGCGAGCGCGCCGAGCAGATAGCCGAACGCGTTCGCCGTATTCATCGCGCCGGCCTGGGCGAAGTTCCACGCGAGGTCGAGTCGCATCGGCGGAAGAAGAAGTGCGTAGGAAAAGCGTGCGAGCCCGAGTGCGATGGCGCTGCCGAGCGATAACGCCACCGCGAGCAAGAGCGCGTGCCTGCGATCGGCTTCGTGGACGATCCCGCTGGAATGGGCCGGCTTGTTCTCGCGAAGGTCTCCGCTCGCATCGTCGTGCTGTATCACGCTCTTGTCGTCCTTTGGATGGCGATTCGTCTTGTCATGTCTATGGTATCGCGGACCGGTCACATTGCTTACACAAGCCGTGGCTAAGCTTCGCAGCGCTGTATCGATATGCGCGACCCCGCCGGAGAATCCCGATGTCGATCGTCCCGATCCGCCACGCCGTGGTGGCGTGCTTTGCCGTTTGCGTCTGCGCAATCGTTTGCGGATGCGGCAGGCAGGAAACGGCCAGCGAGCCGTCCGCGACACCCGCCATGAGCGCGACGAACGCGACAGAAGCAACGAGCGAGCTTCAGGACTGGGCGAAGCAAGCCACGGCAGGCGCATCCGATCCAACCGCGCGAGCCGCCGTCGCACGGGTTGCGTCGGAGCCGCTCGTAACACCCGTGATTCACACGGTGGACTGACCTTTCCTATTCACTTCCCCCGCGAAACGAATGAAAAACAAGAACCGTCGTGATTTTCTGCGCGCGGCCGTCGAGGCCGCAGGCGCGACCGCCGCGCTGAACGTGATGCCGCTCGGCATTCGCCAGGCGCTCGCGATTCCCGCGAACAACCGTCATGGATCGATCGAGGACATCGAGCATATCGTCGTGCTGATGCAGGAGAATCGTTCGTTCGATCATTACTTCGGCACCTTGCGCGGCGTGCGCGGCTTCGGTGACAAGAGCGCGGTGACGCTGCCGGGCGGCAAGCCCGTTTTCAACCAGCCGATCGCAGCCGGCGCGGGCGAAGTGCTGCCGTTTCATCCCGGCGCGTCGAACCTCGGCCTGCAGTTCCTGCAGGATTTGCCGCACGACTGGGTGAGCGGGCAGGGCGCATTCCACGGCGGTCTGTACGATCAGTGGGGGCCGTTCAAGGGCACGACGACGATGGCGTATCTGCAACGCGACGATATCCCGTTCCACTATCAGCTCGCTGACGCCTTCACGATCTGCGACGCCTATCACTGCTCGACGAACACATCGACCGATCCGAACCGCTACTACATGTGGACCGGCTACGTCGGCAACGATGACGCCGGCGGCGGTCCGGTCGTCGACAACGCGGAAGCGGGCTACGGCTGGTCCACGTTTCCCGAAGTGCTCGAGCGCGCGGGCATCTCGTGGAAGATCTATCAGGACATCGGCACCGGACTCGACGCGAAGCACTCGTGGGGCTGGACCGACGACGCGTACATCGGCAACTACGGCGACAACTCGCTGCTCTATTTCACGCAATATCAGAACGCGCAGCCTGGCAGTCCGCTGTACGAAAAGGCGCGTCGCGGCACGAACGCGGCCGCCGGCGACGATTACTTCGCGATCCTGAAGCGCGACGTGCAAGCGAACACGCTGCCGCAGGTCTCATGGATCGTCGCGCCGGAAGCGTTCTCCGAACACCCGAACTGGCCCGCGAACTACGGCGCCTGGTATATCGATCAGGTCTTGCAGGTTCTGACGTCGAACCCGGAGGTATGGAGCAAGACAGCGCTTCTCATCAACTACGACGAAAACGACGGCTTCTTCGACCACCTCGTTCCGCCGTTCCCGCCGACTTCGAGCGCAAACGGCCTTTCGACCGTCGATACGACCGCCGAGATTTTTCCGGGCAGCGCGAAATACGCGAGCGGTCCGTATGGCCTTGGCGCGCGCGTGCCGATGCTCGTCGTGTCGCCGTGGTCCAAAGGTGGCTGGGTGTGCTCCGAAACCTTCGACCATACTTCCGTGATCCGCTTCATCCAGAAGCGCTTCGGCCGTGCGCACGGTCTGGCCGAGCCGAACATCTCGCCGTGGCGCCGGGCGATCTGCGGCGACCTGACATCCGCGTTCGACTTCCGCAATCCAAACACCGCGATGCCCACGCTGCCCGGCACGAGCGGCTACGTGCCGCCCGACAAGCTGCGCCATCAAGACTACGTGCCCGTTCCGCCGACTACGCAGGCGATCCCGAAGCAGGAGCCCGGCGTGCGCGCCGCGCGCGCGTTGCCGTACGAGCTGTTCGTGCGCACACGTCCGTCGAAGGGCGCCGTGTCGTTCGATTTCGTCAACACCGGCGGCGTGGGCGCGGCGTTTCTGCTCTATCGCAACGCGAGCGCCGATGCGCCGCGCACCTACACGGTCGAGGCGCGCAAGCGTCTCGCGGACCGCGTCGCGGCGAATCCGGACGGCAGCTTCGACTTCGTCGTGCACGGCCCGAACGGATTTCTGCGGCGGATCGCGGGCACGGCGGACGCGCCGTCGTCCGGCTGGTGGTCGCGTGAACAGGCCGCGCCGGAAGTCGCGGAAGGTTACGACGTCGCCAACGGCAATCTGCAACTGCGGCTCGTGAATCGCGGAACGGCCGCGTGCACCTTCAGCGTGACCAATGCGTACGATCCGTCGAAGACCATCACGCGGCGCGTGCGCGGCGGAGACACCGCGCAGGTCTACCTCGATCTGCGCGACGCCCACGGCTGGTACGACGTCGAAATCAAGGTCGACACCGATCGCGCGTTCTTGCGGCGCCTCGCAGGGCACGTCGAGACCGGACGCGACAGCATGAGCGATCCGGCGCTCGGCGAATGACATCGACGGCAACAATGGCTTGCTCAACGTAGTAGGTATCGCAGGCCGTGCGCATTCCAAACTTGCGCACGGCCGCGCGTCGGACGCATCTTCTCCCGACCGGACTCCCTGACATTCCCGCCATCTCGGAAGTCTTTTCCGATCCTGCCTCGTCAGGCAGCGCACATACGTGGGACATCACGCATTGCGAAGCGCAACGAAGCCTGTGAAGATCGAGCGTGCACGCCAGTTCATGCTTAAGATCGGGGCGACGGTGAAATCAAAATGGCACGCCGGGCCTCGTATCGCACCATCAAATCCAACAACGAATTGGGGTGCAACACGGAGACGGGGATGAGAGAACGAGCAACAGTGCTGCTGGTTCGTCACCAGTCAGTGCTGCTGGTCCGGGAGCGTGGCGGACCGTGGTTGCTGCCAGGCGGAGCGGTAGCATTCGACGAATTGACGATTATTGCGGCGATCCGAGCGCTGCACGAAGACACGGGAGTGCAGGCGAGCGCTGCCGCTTTTCTGTTTCAGCAGGTATCGGCGCATCATCTGCATCATGTCTTTCGCATTGCGATACCGGACGACGTGCATGTGCGGCCGAAAGCCGACGCCAGGTTCCACGAATTGTTGTGGATCGACGCGCGTCAGCTCGCGAACGTCAGCGCGACGCCCGGCACCAGGGCCATCCTGACGCGTGCGATGGGCGGCGGCCGCGATTCGCCGAGGCATGCGTGGAGCCACGGTGGCGCGGAGTCGGAGGTGGCGGCCGGCTTTAGCCGACGTGGCCGCTAGCGCGGACCGGTTTCCCTTCGACTGACGATTCTTCTTGTCTGCGCAAACCGCGCGGGCGCGTATTTCGCTGCGAAATGAATACTTTTTCGGCGAAGTTACGCCTATGCTACCGTTTGAAACGCTTGCGGGCGCTCGTGCGTGTATCGCCGAGCGCCCGTTGCAGCCTTGAGCAACGGAGGCATTCGCCCTTTGATTGGCGGAGGAAACCATGAAGCTCGTCAGCATGTTCGCCGGGACCGTCGGATTTGTGGCCGTGGTGGGCCTCTCATTGTTGGCGGTCGCGGACATTCTCTTGACAACATCCGACAAACCCACGGAGAAAGAACGCCTCGCATGAGTTTGGGCCTTCTTATAGCCGAATGACCGGTTAATTGTCGGTCAAATAGGCGGCCGACTGTCGAAGAAACGTCGTATATCAGTTGAAGACATTCGAATGGCGGAATGCTGCCTTTCGAAAATTGGCCGCAATAATTAATACACCGCGTATCGAAATTCGATTAATCGCGGTCGCGTCCGTCGCACGGCGTGAGGTGACGTGCACGACGCCAGCGTCCCGCGGAGCGCGCCGGGCATGGCTCCTTGCGCCGCCGGTCGCCGGAACAGACGTGCTTTCACCCATTTGTTCAGGGATTTGCGCGCACCGGATGCGTCGGAAAATCATGCTGGAGGTCGCGTGGCGGAAATCGGCCGATTAGCCATGTGATATAATCAGGAATAAATCAAAGTCATTCGGTCAAACTTTCAGCCACGGGTTTTATCTAATGCTTGATTCATCGCGGATGAGCGCGGAGGAAGCATGTCAGTAGTCGGTGTTATAGGCGCAATTGTTTTTTTCGCAATAATCGGTCTTGCATTGCTGGCCGTGTTCGAAATTATCTTTTCGCCTTCTTCCAGACATAAGGCAGATGAAACGAGCGAGCCGGGTCACAAGCGGCAGACCTGGTTTCGCAGGCGCGAAGTCGCCGTGCGCCGTGATGAGCCTTGATTCACGAAAAATTTTCCTGCTCCACCAACAAGTTAGGATCTCCGCCGCCATCGGCGAAGCAGCCTCCCGCCAAGCCGCCGATCATCACGCAACGCCGCATTTCCTGCACAGCCGTTCAAATCCCTCGCATTAATTAGCTGTCGCAACAGTGTGCGATAGCGCACCGCACGCACATTCCCCAGACTCTAGTCTTTCTTCGCCGGCATCAACATGAAATGGACTGTTCATCATTTCAAATGCCGGACCACAAAACATATAAAGACAGTTAAGCGTTTAGCTAAAGATGGAAGTGCGATCGGCTGGCAAATCGCTGCTGTCTGAGGGAAAAGAAATGGCGCAACCCGCATATCCTTCCGTGCTCGAGTGGTGGACGCGCGTCGAAAAGCGGATCTACGGTGACTCCGACGAGACACCGCGGATCCCCTCTCATGCCCGTGCACCGATCATGGTTCTGTACGACGGCTGCGAGAACATCGAGGCGCTGTGGAAAGCGCTGCTCCAATGCCGAACTCCGCACATTCAGGTCGTATGGAAGTCGCCCGAATCGGACGAGATGCGTCTGCTGGCGGAATCGTATGTCGCGATACCGGAAAAGCTCTTCTTCCTGAAGTCGCTGCAGACGAGTCTGCGGCGCGTCGCCGTTCTCGTCGAGCGGGCGCAGAAGCGTCTGGAGGCGGCCTCGTCGCCTCGTGATCTTCCGCTCGTCAAGGCGAAGGCGCGGACGGCGCGTCTGTCGGCTTTCACGTCGGCGTGTTTTGCGTTGCGGCATCTCGGACGCAAGGTGCTGAACCAGCCGCTCAAGCTGCTGATTCAGCGCGGGCACTGGGTATTGGCGTATCGACGCACGGGCGCGGAGAACAGCGTCGAAGGAGACGAAAGCCGCAACTGGGTCACGCTTCCCGGCATGACGTCGCAGTTTCACGCCGATCCGTTCCTATGGCGCGGCAAGAACGGCGACTATCACCTGTTCTTCGAGAGCCTTCCCTACGACACGAACCGCGGCACGATCAGCCATATCGCGTTCGATCCGGTCACGCAAAGGTGGCAGGAGACGCCGCGCGTCGTGCTCGACAAGAGCTATCACCTGTCGTACCCGTTTCTCTTCGAGCATGAAGGCGAAGTTTTCATGATCCCGGAGACCTGCGGCAATCGTACGATCGAAATGTACCGCGCCGCCTCGTTTCCGACCGACTGGGTGCTGCACAAGGTCATCATGCGCGACGTCGTCGCGGCCGACACGACGCTCTATCACGACGGCAAGACGTGGTGGATGTTCACGAGCATGACCGAAGACGGCGGATCGAACTGGGATGAGCTGTCGATCTTCCACTCCGACAGCCCGTTCGGCGAATGGACCGCGCATCCGATGAACCCGGTCGTCTCCGACTGCCGTCTCGCGCGCATGGCCGGTAACCTGTTCAAGGACGGACAGAACCGCCTGATCCGTCCCGCGCAGAATTGCGAGCGCGAGTACGGCGCCGCGCTGACGTTCCGCGAGATCACCGAACTCACGACGACGACCTACGCCGAACGGACCGTGTCGATCCGCACGCCGCCGCGCGGCCATCAGGGACTTCATACGTGGAATGCGGTCGGCGGAATCACGGTCATCGATCTGAAGACGCAGCTTCGCAAATGGAATCCGTGGCGCGGCCCGATGAGGCGCGCATGACGCAAACGGCGCCCGCGGCCAGTCGCGCGCGGGCAAGACAACCGGCGTGTGGCGCGTCGCACAGTGCGTGCCACGGGCGCCGGCTTACATTGATGACTCATCGGAGACTGGAAGCCGCATCGGGCAATATTTTGCGCGCGCGTCACACAGGTCATCCGGCGAGGCAGCCCATCGCCATAAAACACACCCGTCAGCACCAGCATCTCCGCCAGCAGCGCGCGCGCCGGTTGCCTGGAGACGGGCCCATCGCAGAAAAACGGCAGCCGGGACCATGAAGCTTCTCCATGTCATCGTTGCGCTCAATGCGGACGGCGCTGAACGCATGCTTCAGCGCCTCATCGAGTCGCACATCGAAGATCCGCGGTTTCGTCACGTCGTCTGCTCGCTCACGACGACCGGCAAGGTCGGTGAAGAACTGGCCGCTCGCGGCATCGACGTGCATAGCCTCGGCATGCGTTCGCCGCTCGGCTTTCCGCGCGCGTTGTGGCACCTCGTGAAGCTGATTCGCAAGGTGCGCCCCGACATCATTCAGACGTGGATGTACCACGCCGACTTTCTCGGCGGACTTGCGGGACGGCTCGCGGCGCACAAGCGCATCGTGTGGGGCGTGCGCACCACCGACGTGAAATCGGGCGGCTCGCGCGTGACCGTGCTGTTGCGCAAGATCTGCGCGTGGCTGTCGTACTCCGTGCCGCAGGCGATCGTGTGCGCGGCCGAGGCATCGCGCCGGGCGCACGTGTCGGTCGGTTATGACGCGAGCCGCATGATGGTCGTGCCGAACGGGTTCGATGTCGCGCGCCTTTCCGCGACGCCCGAGCAACGCGCCGCGATCCGCCAGCAATGCGGATTCGAGGACGGCACGGTCGTGGTCGGCATTCTCGGCCGCTTCCACCCGGTGAAGGATCATGAGAATTTCGTGCGCGCGGCGGGCATGCTGGCCGCGCGCCATCCCGACGTGCGCTTCATGATGGTCGGCCGCGATCTCGACGCGAACAATCGCGAGCTCGCGGAGTGGATCGCGAAGACGGGATTTGCGTCGCGCTTCGTGTTGCTCGGCGAGCGGCGCGACGTGCCCGCGTGTCTGTCGGCGATGGACGTGTTCTGTCTCTCGTCGCGCACGGAAGGCTTCCCGAACGTGGTCGGCGAGGCGATGGCGATGGCGCTGCCATGCGTCGTCACCGACGTCGGCGATGCGGCCATGCTCGTCGCCAACACGGGCGTGGTCGTCGCGAAGGAAAACACCGACGCGCTCGCGGCCGGACTGTCCCGCGTCGTCGACATGACGCCCGACGAGCGTATCCGTCTCGGCCAGATGGCGAAGGCGCGCATCCACGCCGAATTCACGATGATGCGCGCGCGCGAGCGTTTCGAAGATATCTACCTGCGGCTCGTCCAAGAAAAGTGAGCATCGCATAAGCGTGGCCTCTGGCCGCATCTGAAGGAGAACGAACATGTGCGGTATCGTCGGCTTTCTGGGTGGTCGCGGCATCGGCCCGGGCGACTCGAAGACAACGGTCCGGAAGATGGCGCTTGCCATCGCCTATCGCGGACCCGACGACGCGGGCGACTGGACCGATGATCTGCGCGGCATCGCGCTCGGTCATCGCCGGCTGGCGATTCTGGATCTCTCGGCGGCGGGGCATCAGCCGATGTCGTCGGGCAGCGGCCGTTATGTCATCGTCTTCAATGGCGAGATCTATAACCATCTCGATCTGCGTGAGGAACTCGAAGACACGCAGCGTGCGCCCTTCTGGCGCGGAAGTTCGGATACCGAAACATTGATGGCCGGCTTCGATGCATGGGGCATTCAGGCGACCATCGAGCGCGCGGTCGGCATGTTCGCGTTCGCCGTGTGGGACCGGCAGGAATGCCAGCTCACGCTTGCGCGCGACCGGATCGGAGAAAAGCCCCTTTATTACGGGTGGCAGGGGCAGGGCGAAGAAGCCGCGTTCGTGTTCGGTTCCGAACTCAAAGGGCTGCGCGAGCATCCCGCGTTCGAGAACAACGTCGATCGCGGCGCGCTGACGCTGCAGATTCGCCACGGCTGCGTGCCCGCGCCGTATTCCATCTTCGAAGGCATCTACAAGCTCGAACCGGGCAAGATGCTCACCGTGTCGCTCGAACGGCGTGAGCCGCGCATCTGGGCGTACTGGTCGGGCGTCGAGGCGGCCGTCAACGGCGCCGCGCGCGGTTTTGCGGGCACTGCCGAGGACGCCGTCGAAGAGCTGGAGCACTTGCTCAGCGATGCGATCCGCCAGCAGATGCTCTCCGACGTGCCGCTCGGCGCGTTTCTCTCGGGCGGCGTGGATTCGTCGACGATCGTCGCACTGATGCAGAAGCAGTCGTCGCGTCCGGTGAAGACCTTCACGATCGGCTTCAACGAAAGCGACTTCGACGAAGCAAAGCTCGCGAAGGCAGTCTCCGCGCATCTCGGCACCGAACATACCGAGCTGTACGTGACGGCGCGTGAAGCGCTCGATGTCATTCCGCGTCTGCCCGAACTCTATGACGAACCGTTCGCGGATTCATCGCAGATCCCGACGTTCCTCGTCTCGCAACTCGCCCGGCAACACGTGACGGTGTCGCTGTCCGGCGACGCCGGCGACGAGCTCTTCTGCGGCTATCAGCGCTACCGCACCGCGCCGGACATGTGGGACAAGATGACGGTGCTGCCGGCGTCGTTGCGCAAGCTGGCGGCATCGGGCATCGTCGGGATTTCGCCGAAGCGCTGGAACAGCATGGCCGGGCTGATGGAACCGATACTGCCGTCGTCCCTGCGCGGCGTGAAAGTCGGCGACAAGCTGCACAAGGGCGCGCAATTGCTGTCGTGCCAGTCGCGCGACGAGGTGTATCTGCATCTGATGTCGCAATGGAACGACCCGGCGGCGCTCGTGATCGGCGGTCATCAGCCGCCCACGCTGATGACCGGCAACGCGCCCGCTTTCACCGGCCTCGACGACGTGCAGCGCATGATGGCGCTCGACATGATCACCTATCTTCCCGACGACATTCTCACGAAGGTCGATCGCGCCGCGATGGGCGTCTCGCTCGAAACGCGCGTGCCGTTCCTCGATCATCGCGTCGTGGAGTTCGCGTGGCGCCTGCCGCAATCGATGAAGGTGCGCGACGGGCAAACCAAATGGGCGCTGCGCCAGGTGCTCTATCGTCATGTGCCGCGCGCGATGATCGAGCGGCCCAAGCAGGGTTTCGGCGTGCCGATCACGCACTGGCTGCGCGGCGAGCTGCGCGACTGGGCTGAAGCGCTGCTCGACGAATCGCGGCTGCGTCGCGAGGGCTTCTTCGATCCGGAGATGGTGCGGGCGAAATGGCAACAGCATCTGTCGGGCGAGCAGAACTGGCATCGGCAGCTTTGGAACGTGCTGATGTTCCAGCAGTGGCTCGAGCATCAGAACGCTTCGTCGATCCCGCTCTTCACGTCCCCCACGGCGGATCTCGCCGGCATGGCAGGCTGATATCGCCGGGGGGCGTTCACGCGCCGCTCATGACGATGTTTATAACGAAAGGCCCTGGTCTACCGGACCAGGGCCTTTTTATTTGCGCGCAGACTGGTGCGATGATCGACGCGCCGTAGTCGTATCGCGTTTCACGGCGGTTGAATATGCGCGGAGAGAGTATGCCGATGCGCGACTCATGACGGCCGGCCCGAAGCGATAAAGGCACATGACGGCAAGCCCAAAGCCCAAAGCCCAAAGCCCAAAGCCCAAAGCCCAAAGCCCAAAGCCCAAAGCCCAAAGCCCAAAGCCCAAAGCCCAAAGCAAAAAGGCCCCGGTTGTATCGACCAGGGCCTTTCGCCTTTCTGCCATCTCCGGCGCACATCGCGCCGGAATCGCGTGACTTCGATTTACTTGTGATGCGTCGTCTGCTCGGGCACGGCGGCGGGAACGACGGCCTGTCTGCTGCCCACGAGCCAGCGCGGCGTCTTGAACCGCACGATCGCGGTGTACAGCCAGACGTACGCGACGACGAACACGGCCGCGGTCACCGCGAGCACCACCGGGTTGTGCCAGAAGAGCGAGGCCGGCACGATGCCGATCATGCTCAGCACCCACAGATACGGCGACGTGCGCGCGTTTCTGCGCTGGCGCTGTCGCGGATCGCTTCCTTTGCGTACGATCCGCTTGAAGATCAGCGTATGCAGGTGGATGCCGTCAGGCGCGCCGACCGGCCGGCCGCGCACGATCCTGCGGCGGTAGATCGAGAACAGCGTTTCGAAGAGCGGATAGATCGCGACGACCATCGCATACCACGCGCAGACGGTCGGGTGCCGGGCGACCAGCAGCACGAGCAGCTCCGCGATCGTGAAGCCGATGAAGTACGCACCGCCGTCACCGAGGAAAATCGACGCAGCCGGATAATTCCAGATCGCGAAGCCGCCGATCGCGCCGATCATCGTGAGCGCGGTGCTCATCACGAGCAGATCGCCGACTTCATGTGCGACATAACCGATCGAGCCGAAGATCAGAATCGACACGACCGCAGCGAGTCCGTTGAAACCATCGATGATATTGACAGCGTTGGTGAGCCCCGCGACCGCCAGCACCGTCAGGCCGATCGCGATGGGCGCGACGGAAAGAATCGGATCGACGAGCGGCAGATCCACACGGCCTACCACGCCGTTGAGCAGAAACGCGCCGAGGAGCGCCGCCAGCATCGCACTCAGAAGCCGCGCACGGACGCTGACGCGCTTCGTCAAATCCTCGATTACGCCACTTCCGAATGCCGGCGCCGCGCAGAGCAGCAGCAGCAGGGATTCGTCGCGAGGATTTCCCCCGAAAATCGCGGCGATGGGAAAGGTCACGCAAGCCGCGACCATCAATGCGATGCCGCCGATCCTGGGGACCGGATGAGAATGATTCTTCTGAACCCCGTTCAAATCATGATCCAGGGAGAGCGCCCCGTAGCGCCCCGCGAATCGAACTATAAGTAGCGTCATGCAGAAAGAACTGATGAAGCCAAGCGCAAGGTTTAACATTTTTTTCACTCACGAAGAGGGCGCATCTCTTTTCGAATATCAAAACCCGAAAGCGTATGGTAGGTACAACCCCTGTCATTGTCCACGCATTTATGGCGCTTTAATGTGTGAAACCGAGCCTACCGGGATTATATTGGGACTTCCCCCGATTATTCATACAAACGCGATTTTAATATCCCATAAAAACACGATTTTCATATAAAGGACTTAAAATCCGTTTTAAAAGAATCGTGCATAGTCGGTGCGCAAGCCCACCTTCGCACGCAGATTTTTGGAGGGTCGGTACGTTTTGCCACGGAGGGAGCGCCTAGGGCTGTCTCTATGCCTAGCATAGGCCGGAAGGAGCCCCACCGGTAGGCGAAAAAATGTCCGGAAATCGAACCCCGGCTAAACCGGCTTTCTTCATAAAATTAGCAGTTCGATTAAAAGCAATTATATGTGCGGTGCCGCGCATACAACAAGACCCGTTGTGATAATTTTCGATTTGCTCAAATGGCCCGCATACTCAATAAATTCTTAAAAGTGGGTTATAGAACACTCGGCCGCGTTGAAAGGTTCGATAAACAACAAAAATCGTCTGTGGGAATTTCTCTTTTTTTGAGTCGTGTGTTTCAATACGACTGCAATGCCGGGGCGGGATATTAACGGCCCTGAATGCCGGCCTGAATTCAAGAATAAGGAAATGGTGTTTGCGCCCTTTTGGGTGCGCTGCAAGTGTTTCGATCCGCATCCGGTGCGCATACCGCGCGCCGGTCCCATAAGAGCCTGTAACGAGACGTTCCATGAAAGTTAAAAATCAGGCGTCAGCCGTAACGGCCGAGACCGACAAAGAGATCGAGCTCACGTCGATTCTCGAAACGCTGGGCCGTCACTGGAAGATGATCGCGACGACCGTGGCGGTCGTCTTCAGCATCGGGGTGGTGTACGCGTATTTCTCCGCGCCGATTTATCAGGCAGGCATGCTCGTTCGGGTCGACGACTCGAGCAGCGCGCCGCCGACCGACTCACGCGACATGGTGAGGACCGCGGCCTCGATGTTCGACCAGCGGGCGACGGCCGAAGGCGAGATCCAGGTCATCGGCTCGAAGTTCGTGCTCGGTCCCGTCGTCGATGCGCTCAAGCTGTATATCCAAGCCGCGCCGCATCGCTTCCCGCTGATCGGCGGGATGATCGCGCGCACCACCGACGAAACGTCCACGCCGGGTCTGTTCGGTCGCGGCGGTTACGCGTGGGGCGCCGAATCGATCGACGTGTCCGCGTTCGACGTGCCGAAGAAGTTCGAAGGCCAGGAATACACGCTGCGCTATCTCGGCAACGGCCAGTATCAGGTTCGCGGCCCGGGCATCGAAACGGGCGTCGGCGGCCAGACCGGCACCGTGCAGCGCTTCGACACTGAAGCAGGCCCGATCTCGCTGCTCGTCGGTTTCATTCATGGCGAAAAGGGCGTCGAATTCGATCTCACCCGCAATTCGCGCGTGTCGGCCATCAATCGCCTGCAGAACTCGCTGACGATCGCCGAGCAAGGCAACAAGTCGGGCGTGATCAGCACGTCGCTGGAAGGCAAGGACCCGGTGCTCGTCGCGGCGACCATCAACGAACTCTCGCAGATGTACATCCGGCAGAACGCCGATCGTCGCGGGATCAACGCCGAGAAGTCGCTCGAATACCTCGAGCAGCAGCTTCCCGACGCCAAACGTCAGATGGAATCGGCCGAGGACAACTACAACGCGTATCGCAACAGCCGGACGATGTTCAATCCGGACGAAGAAGGCCGCATCGTCATGCAGCAGGCTTCGCAGGCGGACGCGCAGTTGCTCGACCTGAAGCGCCGCCGTTCCGACCTGGCCGTTCACTTCTCGCCGTCGCATCCGAGCGTGGTGGTGATCGATCAGCAGATCGCGGCGACCGAGAAGTACATCAACGACCTCGCGGCGCGTGTCAAGGCCATGCCGGCAGCCGAGCAGGGCGCGCTGCGCCTGCAACGCGACGTGCGTGTGAGCACCGATGTCTATTCGGCGTTGCGCAACAACATCGAAACGATGCGCCTCATCCGGGCTGGCCGCGTGCCGACCGTGGAACTGCTCGACCGCGCCGAAGTGCCCGAGCGTCCCGTCAAGCCGGTCAAGGCGCTGGTGCTCGTGATCGCGGCAGGTATCGGACTGTTCATCGGCATCGTGCTGGCTTTCGCTCGCGACTTCCTGTTCAAGGGCGTGCTCGATCCGAAGGAACTGGAATCGAAGACGGGTCTTTCGGTATTCGCGACCATTCCGGACAGCGAACGCCAGAAGGAACTCGCGAAGCGTATCGCCGACAAGCGGCCGGAACAGCTCGCGCTCGCCTCGCGATATCCGACGGACCCGGCCGTGGAAGGCCTGCGCATGATGCGCTCGTCCCTGCACTATGCGTTGATGGATGCGCCGAACAACGTGGTGATGCTGGCGGGTCCGCTGCCGGGTATCGGCAAGTCGTTTGTGTCGGCGAATCTGGCGACGCTCCTTGCCGCCGGCGGCAAGCGCGTGCTGCTCGTCGATTGCGACCTGCGCCGCGGCCACCTGAACCAGTACTTCGGCCTGCCGCGCGGCAAGGGGCTCGTGGATATCGTCAACGGCTCCAGCACGCTCGAAGAAACCGTGCATCGCTCGGTGCTGAACAACCTCGACTTCGTGCAGTGCGGCTTCTATCCGCCGGACCCGGCCGAACTGCTTCTGTCGAACGCGTTCACGGAATCGGTGAGCCGCGCATCGGAGAACTACGACATCGTGCTGCTCGACGCGCCGGCCATCCTGGCGGTGTCGGACACGGCGATCATGGCGCCCGTCGCGGGTTCGATCTTCCTGGTTGCGCGTTATGGGGATACGCGCTCCGGGGAAATCTCGGAGTCCGTGAAGCGGCTTGAACAGTCGGGCGCAAGCGTGACCGGCGTGCTGCTCAACGGCTTCAAGGTGCATTACGGCAACTACGCCCAGGCGCGTCAGTACGGCGGCTACGCCTACGCTGCCTACAAGGCCGACAACGAAGGCTAGAGCCTGACTTATCCGGCATACACTCGTGCTGGACCCCGAATCAAAAAGTAGTACTAAATAAACGTCCTGAGTCGTATAACGAGGAGAAGTGAATATGTTCTCGCCGCAAGAGTTGAAACTCGGCATCGTGGGCCTGGGTTATGTCGGCCTGCCGCTAGCCGTCGAATTTGGCAAGCGTCATCCTGTCGTGGGCTTCGATATCAACCGCGCGCGCATCAACGCGCTGAAGGAAGGCCGCGATGTGACGCTCGAAGTCGACGATGCCGAGCTGGCCTCCGCGACGTTGATGCAGTACAGCGCCGAAGTCGAAGATCTGCGCAACTGCACGGTCTTCATCGCCACCGTGCCGACGCCGATCGATCACTACAAGCGTCCGGACCTCTCGCCGCTGATCGGTGCGTCGACGACCATCGGCAGCGTGCTGAAGAAGGGCGATGTCGTCATCTATGAATCGACGGTTTATCCCGGCGCGACCGAGGAAGAATGCGTGCCCGTGCTCGAGAAGATGTCGGGCCTGAAGTTCAACGAGGACTTCTTCGTCGGCTACAGCCCGGAGCGGATCAATCCGGGCGACAAGTCGCACCGTCTGCCGGACATCAAGAAGGTCACGTCCGGCTCGACGCCCGAAGTGGCCGATTTCGTCGACGAGCTGTATCGCGGGATCATCACCGCGGGCACGCACAAGGCGAGCAGCATCCGCGTCGCTGAAGCGGCCAAGGTGATCGAGAACACGCAGCGCGACGTCAACATCGCGCTCATCAACGAACTTTCGATCATCTTCAACAAGATGAATATCGATACCGAATCGGTGCTGCTCGCGGCCGGCACGAAGTGGAACTTCATCCCGTTCCGCCCGGGCCTCGTCGGCGGCCACTGCATCGGCGTGGACCCGTATTACCTCACGCACAAGGCGCAGGCGATCGGCTATCACCCGGAGATCATCCTCGCCGGGCGCCGTCTGAACGACAGCATGGGCAACTACGTCGTCTCGCAACTCGTGAAGACGATGACCAAGCGCGAAATCGCCATCTCGGGCGCGCGCGTGCTGATCATGGGCCTCACCTTCAAGGAGAACTGCCCGGACCTGCGTAACACGCGCGTGGTCGACATCATCGCCGACCTCAAGGAATACGGCGTCCAGGTTGACGTGTACGACCCGTGGGTGTCGAAGGAAGAGGCACATCACGAGTACGGCATCGATCCGATCGAGCAGCCGGCGAAGGGCGTCTACGACGCGATCGTGCTCGCCGTGGCGCACCGCCAGTTCGCCGATGAAGGCGCGGACGGCATCCACGCCTACGGCAAGGCGAAGCACGTGCTGTGCGACCTCAAGTACATCCTGCCGGCCGAGGCGAGCGACATGCGTCTCTGAAGCTCGGTGGCATCGGGTTCAGCCGATGCAGGCCGTCGCACAACATCGCCGCGGTTCGGCTCCCGAAAATTCGGGGGTTGCCCGCGGCGATGTCAACCGGACCTTCGGAGTTCGCAATGAAGATGCCCAAGGTAGTTCTGTACGCCAACACCGATTGGTATCTATTTAACTTTCGCCTTTCGTTCGCTCGCAAACTGCGCGATGCGGGTTTCGAAGTCATTCTGTTATCACCGGACGGCGAATACGGCCCGAAGCTGCGCGATCTCGGTTTTCGCTGGCACGCGGTGCCGATGAACCGTCGCAGCCTGAATCCGCTTCGCGAACTGGCGCTCGTGCTGTGGCTCGCGCGCTTCTTCCGGCGCGAAAAGCCGCAGCTCGTGCACGGCTTCACGATCAAGAGCGCGGTGTACGGCTCGTTCGCGAGCAAGCTCGCCGGCGTCCCCGCGCGCGTGAACGCGGTCGCGGGCATGGGCTACGTCTTCACGAGCCGCGACCTCAAGGCGCGTATCCTGAAGCCGGTCGTACGCCAGGTGATGCGCACGGCGCTGAATGGCCGCGACAGCATTCTCGTCCTGCAGAATCCGGACGACATCAAGCTGTTCGAAGCCGCGCGCATCGTCGAGTCGAAGGGGATCCGCCTCATCAAGGGATCGGGCGTCGATCTGACGCGCTTCAAGGTGCGCGAGGAGTCGCCCGAGGACGCGGTCAAGCCGCTGCGCATCCTGCTGGCGGCGCGGCTCGTGTGGGACAAGGGCATCGAGGAATATGTGGAGGCGGCGCGCATGCTGCGGCGCGAAAATCGCACCGTGCGCTTCCTCCTCGCGGGCTCGCCCGATGACGGCAATCCGGCGTCGGTGAGCACGGCGATGGTGCAGGGCTGGGTGAAGGAAGGGCTCGTCGAATGGCTCGGTCATGTGAGCGACATGCCGAAGCTCTTCGCCGAAGTGGATGTGATGGTGCTGCCGAGCTATCGCGAAGGCTTGCCGAAAGCGTTGATCGAGGCCGCCGGTTGCGCGTTGCCGCTGATCACGACGGATGCGCCGGGTTGTCGCGAAGTGGTCAGCGAGTCGGGCGTGGATGGCTTGCAGGTGCCGGTGCGCAATGCCGGCGCGCTCGCCGACGCGATCCGCCAGCTCGACGACGACCGCGCGCTCGCGAGAAAGCTGGGCCTCGCCGCGCGGGAAAAGGCACTGAAGAATTTCGACGAACGCATCGTCATCGAGAAGACGCTGGCCGTGTATCGCGAGCTGGTGCCCTCGATCGCGATAGAAGGCGAGCGCCGCGAACACGCCGCGCCCGTCGGTAATCTTGGAGACTTTCATGTCTGATCGTTACGAATCGATCCGCCAGCAACTGACGCGCACGCCGCGCAAGTGGCTGATCACCGGCGTCGCCGGGTTCATCGGCTCGAACCTGCTCGAAGCGCTCCTGAAGCTCGATCAGGAAGTGGTCGGGCTCGACAACTTCGCGACGGGCCATCAGCGCAATCTGGACGAAGTGCGCTCGCTCGTGACGCCCGCGCAATGGGACCGTTTCAGCTTCATCGAAGGCGACATCCGCAATCTCGACGATTGCCGCGCCGCGGTGAAGGGCGCCGCCCACGTGCTGCACGAAGCGGCGCTCGGCTCGGTGCCGCGTTCGGTGAACGACCCGATCACGACGCACGAAGTGAACATCAGCGGCTTTCTGAACATGCTGGTCGCCGCGCGCGACGCGAAGGTGGAGAGCTTCACCTACGCGGCGTCGAGCTCGACCTACGGCGATCATCCGGGCCTGCCGAAAGTCGAGGATCGCATCGGCCAGCCGCTTTCGCCCTACGCGGTGACGAAGTACGCCAACGAACTGTACGCATCGGTATTCGCGCGCACGTATGGCCTGAACGCCATCGGCCTGCGTTACTTCAACGTGTTCGGCAAGCGTCAGGACCCGGACGGCGCGTATGCGGCCGTGATTCCGAAGTGGACCGCCGCGCTCATCGACGACGAGCAGGTGACCATCAACGGCGACGGCGAAACCAGCCGCGATTTCTGCTTCATCGACAACGTCGTGCAGATGAACATCCTCGCGGCGCTGTCGGACGCCGAGGCGCGCAACCAGGTCTATAACGTCGCGGTCGGCGATCGCACGACGCTCAATCAGCTCTATGACGGCCTGAAGCGCGTGCTCGCCGAGAACGGCGTGCTGAACGACGGCAGCCCGGTGTACGCGCCGTTTCGCGCTGGCGACGTGCGCCATTCGCAGGCCAACGTCGACAAGGCCGCGCAGTTGCTCGGCTACGCGAACGCCATTGCGCTCGCCGACGGTCTCGCGATCGCGATGCCCTGGTACATCCGCTTCCTTTCCGGGCGGCGTCTCGAGCCGGCCGAAGCCGAAATGGCGACGAGGACCGCATGAAGATCGTCGTTTTCATCTACTCGATGCACGGCGGCGGCGCGGAGCGCGTCACCGCCAATCTCGCGAACGAGTGGGCGGCGCTCGGCTGGGAAGTGACCGTCGTCACGCTGACAGCCGGTGAAGGCGACGTCTATCCGTTCCATCCGGGCGTGAAGCGCATCGAGCTGGGGCTTGCGGGCGGCGTCGAAGGCGGCGGCGTGCTGCGCACGGCGCTGTCGAACCTGAAGCGCGTGCTCGCCTTCCGCAAGGTGCTGCGCGAGACGAAGCCGACGGTCGCGCTCGGCGTCATGGCGACCGCCAACGTGCTCGCCGTCCTCGCGGGCATCGGCTTGCCGTACAAGATCATCGCGAGCGAGCACACGCATCCGCCGAGAGCGCCGCTCACGCCGTTCTGGGAGCGTCTGCGGCTTCTCACGTATCGCTTCGCGGACAAGGTCGTCGCGCTCACCGACGAGACCCGCGAATGGATCGAAACGCATTGCCGCTGCACCGACGTGAAAGTGATTCCGCCGCCGTTCACGCTGCCGATCGCGAGAACGAATCCGATGATCGAGCCGCGCAGCGTCGTCGGTGACGAGCGTCGCGTCCTGCTCGCGGTCGGCCGGCTGTCGCCGGAAAAGGGCTTCGACAGTCTCATCGACGCGTTCAGGAAAATCGCCGGCTCGCTGCCGCAATGGGACCTCGTGATCGTCGGCGAAGGTCTTGCGCGCGCGAGCCTCGAACGGCGCGTCGAAGAGGCGAAGCTGCATGGCCGCGTGTTCCTGCCGGGCCGCGCGGGCAACGTCGCGGACTGGTACGACCGCGCGGATCTCTACGTGCTGAGCTCGCACTTCGAAGGCTTCTCGATGACGCTCGTCGAAGCGATGGCGAGCGGCTGCGCGGCCGTGAGCTACGACTGCGATTCCGGGCCGCGCGTGATCGTCACGCACGGCATGAACGGGCTGCTCGTGAATCCCGTCGGCGATTCCAATGCGCTCGCGAAGTCGCTCGAAACGCTGATGCGGGATGACGCCGAGCGTCATCGCATGGCGCTGTGCGCGACCTCGGTCAACGACACTTTCGCGCTGCCGAAGACCATCGCGCTGTGGCAGGAAGTGTTCGAAGAGTCCGGCGTGAAGGTTCCGCTGCGCGCGGACCTGCGCGTGCCCGTTGTCGAACGATGAGGAGCCGACGATGAAAATCATGCTCGTCGTCAGTTCGATGGGAAGCGGCGGCGCCGAGCGCGTCGCGGCTTCGCTCGTCAATGCATGGGCGCAACGCGGCGATACCGTGACGCTCGTGATCACGTACAGCGGCCGCGGCGCGTGCTTCTATCCGCTCGCCGAAAACGTGCGCTGCATCTTTCTCGCCGATCGCGTGAAGGCCGGCGCGCGCATGCTGCAATATCCCGCGCGCTTTCGGGCGTTGCGCGGGCTGATCCGCGAGAGCGCGCCGGATGTCGTCGTGTCGTTTCTCTCGAACGTGAACATCACGACGATTCTCGCCACGCGCGGGCTGGGCGTTCCGGTGATCGCGTGCGAGCACATCGACCCTTCCGCCGATGGCCGCTCGCAGCTCATGAGTCAGATGTGCCGCTTCGTCTATCCGAGCGCGGATCTGCTGACGCTGCTCACGGACAACATGGAGGCATCGTTCAGAAAGATGGTGCCGCGCGTGAAGCGCATCGAAGTGGTGCCCAATCCGCTGCCGGACGAGTTGTTGCTGTTGCAGCCCGAAACGGTCGAGAAAAGCGCGCGCAAGCGGCTCGTCGCGGTTGGGCGTCTGAACACGCAGAAGCAGTTCGATTTGTTGATCGATGTGTTCGCGACGCTCGCGCCCGAGTTTCCCGACTGGGACCTGTGGATCTGGGGCGAAGGCCCGGAGCGCGCGGTGCTCGAAGCGCAGGTCGCGCAGTTGCAGATGGGCGAACGCGTGCTGATGCCGGGCAAGACCACGAGTCCCTGGGAGGAGATGGCGCGCTCGGATACGTTCGTGCTGTCGTCGCGTTATGAAGGCCTGCCGATGGCGATGCTCGAAGGCATGGCGCTCGGACTTGCGACCGTCGCGTTCGACTGCAAGAGCGGCCCGCGCGAACTGACGCGCGACGGTCAGGACGGCGTGCTCGTGCCGCCCGGCGACAAGGCCGCGCTGATCGATGCGCTGCGCCGCGTGATGTCGGACGAAGCGCTGCGCGTCGAACTCGGACGCAAGGCGGCGGCTTCGGTGCGGCAACGCTACTCGTCGCCGGCGATTTTGCGCCAGTGGGACGCCATCTTCGCGCAACTCGGCGCGCGCTCGCGTGGCGACGAAAGCAAGGGCACGGCTTATCGACGCACGATCACGGGAGAGAAAGCGTAATGGTCGACCGGCGACGCGTGATCCACTCGCTGCTGATGGGCGCCGTGGCCGGCGGCTCGGGCGCGCTCGGCCTGAACGCGCGCGCGGCCGAGCGGCGCGACGTCGTCACCGACAAGTCGTTCGGCGTGAAGGGCGACGGCAAGACCAATGATCGCGTGGCGCTGCAAATGGCCATCGACCGGTCCGTCGATCAGACGCTGTTGATCACGGGCCGGTGCCGCATCGACGAGAAGGGGCTCGATCTGCGTCGCAACAGTCACGTGCGTTTCGCGCCGGGCGCGTCGATCAAGCTGTTGCCGCACGACACGTCGTTCTATTCGATCTTCCGCATCTGGGACGTGAACAACGTGCTCGTCGAGAACGCGGTGCTCGACGGCAGCAAGGAGCTGAACGCCGCCAAGCCGGAGCTGCGCGAGAACGGCCACGGCATGGGCTTTTCGATCGCGGGCAGCACCGAGGTGACGCTCATCTCGCCGAAGACGGTCGGATGCTGGGGCGACGGCATCTATATCGCGAACAGCTACAACGTCGGATTCAAGTACAGCAGCGGCATTCGCGTGGTGAATCATCATGCGGACCGCTGCCGCAGACAGGGCGTGTCGATCATCAGCGGACGCAATATCGTGTTCGAAAATCCGCTGTGGGAGAACATCGGCGGCACGCAGCCTGAAGCGGGGCTGGACGCGGAGCCGAACAGCAATGCGGACATTCTCGAGAACATCCGCATCGTCAATCCGACGACGCGCAAGTGCCGGTACGGCATCATCGTCTGGCTGGAGGAGATCGTCGGGCCGATGCCCAAGCATATCGATATCGGCATCACGAATCATCGCGACGAAGGCGCGAGCGATGCGGCGTTCGCGGTGTCGGCGCTCAAGCTGAACGGGCGCAAGGTATCCGGGCAGATCGCCAGCCATTCGCCGACATGGGTCAGCCCGCGGCTTTCCACCGTCGAGAGCATCGATTACGACAAGGCGGGACCGAAGATCGTCGTCACCAACCTGAGGCTCGTGCCATGACAGCCCGCGCCCAAGGACAATAACTAAAGCGGAACAAGGCCAATACGATGCAATCAACGACAATGGACAACACCGCGCAGCAAGTTGCACCCGCGAAGCGGATACGCGGATTCGCGTACTTCATGACGCCCTCCGGATGGGCGTTCCTGGTGCTGGCGACCGCCGCGATTTCGATCGTCGCGTTCCGCGAGCGCAGCGTCGGGCTGATCTTCGACCAGGAAGCGTACATCCAGTACTTCCGCTCGACGGATTGGCACTGGCTCGTGCAGTTCTATCAGAACCGCGAGTCGGACATGGGCTTTCTCATCAGCCTGATCACCGAAGAGCTCGGCTGGCGCTCGTGGGTCATTCTGCTCAACGCGTTCGGCGTGACGCCCGAAGGCGGCATTCGCACGACGGTGGTGCTGCTCAATCTGATCGTGATGTATTCGCTGCTGCAGACGCGGCGGCCGCTGATCGGCCTGCTCTTGTGGCTCGTCATTCCGTACGCGCTCGCGACCGTCGGACTGTTCCAGATCCGCCAGGGCTTCGGGCTCGCGATCGCGATGCTGTTCGCCTGCCGCTTCAACCGCCCGACGCTCGGCATGGGTCTCGCGAGCTTCGTGCATACGACCTTCGCGGTGCCGACCGCGCTTCTTCTTGCCGCGGGGTTCGGCGGCGAGAAGAAGCGCTCGCTCATCGTGGTCAGCGTGACGGCGATCGTGCTGGCGTCGGCGGCGAAGTTCCTGTTCGCGACCTACGGCGGACGCCGCATCGACGAATACACCGGTTATCAGGAAAACTTCACGATCAAGCTGCTGGCGCTGCTGTTCTTCTACACAATGGCGTCGATCATGGTGCTGTACTCGTCGTGGCGCTCGCCTGAAACGAAGCGCGAGATCAACTACACGCGTCTGTCGATCATGCATTTCGGCCTGTTCGTTTATCTCGTCGTCGCGTTCTTCGTGTTTCCGTTCGCGAAGGGCCGCGTCTGGTATTGCGTGCCCTTGCTCCTGCCGTTCCTCGCGCCGGAGATCAAGTTCAAGAACGCGGCCGTTCTCGTCATCACCTTCGGCGTGTTCGTGGCTGTCGCCGCTGACGCAACGAAGAGTTATTTCGAAGGCGTCTATCACTACTTCCTGATGCCCTGACGACGATGTCCTACTTCCTGATTTCACTCGATTTCGAATTGATGTGGGGCGTGCGTGACCATCGCACGATCGCTACATATGGAAAGAACATCCTCGGCGTGCGCGAGGCGATTCCGGCCATGCTCGCGATGTTCACGAAGTATCACGTGAAGGCGACATGGGCGACCGTCGGCATGCTGCTCTTCGATAACAAGAAGGACCTGCTCGCGAATCTGCCCGATGTCCGGCCGACTTATACCGACGCGAAACTGAGCCCTTACACGAACGGTTATCTCGATTCGATCGGCGCGGACGAAAAGAGCGATCCGTACCATTATGGCCTTTCGCTCGCGCGGCAGATTGTCGATACCGAAGGCAGCGAGCTCGCGAGTCACACGTTCTGTCATTACTACTGTCTCGAAGCGGGGCAGGACAAGGCGCAATTCGCCGCCGACATGCACGCGTCCGTTGCGGCGATCCGGCGTCTCGCCGATCCGCCCGCGAGCATCGTGTTTCCGCGCAATCAGGTGAACAACGCGTATCTATCGGTCTGCGCGCAGGAGGGGCTGATCGCGTACCGGGGCACCGAGCGCAACTGGATGTATCGCGAAACATCGCGCGCCGACGAAGCCGCGCTGCGCCGCGCGGCGCGTCTCGCCGATGCCTATGTCAATCTCTCGGGCGATCACGCCTTCGATCCGCGCCCTTCGCGCGGGCTCGTCGATGTGCGCTCCAGCCGCTTCCTGCGTCCGTATGCGCGCAACAAGCGGGCGCTCGAATGGCTGCGCATCCATCGGATCAAGCAGTCGATGACTTCGGCGGCGCGCACCGGACGCTCGTTTCACTTGTGGTGGCATCCGCATAACTTCGGCGCGAATCTCGCTGAAAACCTCGCGGTGCTCGAAGCGGTGCTCAAGCATCATGCGCATCTGAGAGACACCTACGGTGTGCAGCCCGCGACCATGGCAGAAGTCGCGCGGGCGACGCAATCGGAAGAGAGCAGGCTTGCGGAGATGGAGTTCGGGCTGTTCGTTTGACGAAGTACGAAAGACGGTAACAAGACACTAGAAAACCACCGCGGACCGCGGGTGCGCTGCATTGGCGATGGCCATTGCAGTGCGTCGGCGCGTGCGCGGGATAAGAACAAAGGGGGAAGTGCGATGAATTTCCGTAACGACATAAACGGCTTGCGCGCGTTCGCGGTTCTCGCGGTCGTCCTTTTTCACTTCGATGTGCCCGGCTTCAAGGGCGGCTTTCTCGGCGTCGACGTGTTCTTCGTGATTTCAGGCTACCTGATGACGAGCATCATCTTCAGGCGCATGGAGAAGGGCAGGTTCTCGGTGCTCGAGTTCTATGCCGATCGCGCGCGGCGCATTATTCCGGCGCTCGCGTTTCTCTGCTTCGCACTCGGCGTGCTCGGCTGGCTCGTGTTCCTGCCTTCCGAGTTTCGCGCGTACGGCAAGGCGGCGGGATCGAGCCTCGGGTTCTTTTCCAATATCGTTTATTGGCGTGAGGCGGGTTACTTCGATGTCCGCTCGCATCTGAAATGGCTGTTGCACACGTGGTCGCTTTCCGTCGAATGGCAGTTCTATCTGCTGTATCCGCTCGGCATTCTGCTCGTGCGCAAGCTCGTCGGGCAACGCGGGACGGTGATCGCGCTGATCGGCGTCGCGCTCGCGTCGCTTGCGGTGTGCGTCTATCTCTCCGATCCGACTAAATGGCCGACGGCCGCGTTCTTCCTGCTGCCGACGCGCGCCTGGGAGATGCTCGCGGGCGGTCTCGTGTACCTGTTCCCGGTGACGCCGCGCAGGTCCGTTCGCCGGACGATCGAATTCGCCGGTCTCGCGATGATCGTGTACGGCGCGCTCACCTTCAACGAAAGCAACGCGTGGCCCGGCTATCTCGCACTCGTGCCGGTTCTCGGCACGGCGCTCGTGCTGCTCGCGGCGCGCAAGCATTCGATTTTCACGTGCAATCCGCTTGCGCAATTCATCGGCAAGATTTCGTATTCGGTCTATCTCTGGCACTGGCCGTTCGTCGTTGCGCTCACGTACTTCGACAAGGACGGCTCGCTGCCCTGGCGCGTGGGCGCCATCGCGGGCGGCTTCGTGATGGGATATATCTCGTATGCGCTCGTCGAGTCGAAGACGAGAAAGGCGTCGCAAGGCGAGGCGCGCGCGTTCCCGAGGTTCATCACGCTGCGTCCGATTCTCGCGTTCACGCTGCTGCTCGCGGCCGGCGGCGGCAGCATCTATGCGAGCCAGGGCGTGCCGAATCGCTTCGACCGTTCCGTGTTCATCGCCGATAGCGAGACCTACGATACGAATCCGCACCGCACGAAGTGTCACATGATGATCGATCCATGCGATGTCGCGAACAAGCAGAAGGATAGCCGCGTGGTGGTCCTCGGCGACAGTCACGCGGAGGCCATCGCCGAAGCGGTCGTCGATGCGGTGCCCAACGGCAAGCCGGAGGATGTCCTGCTCATCACGATCGAAGGCTGTCCGACGATCTACGGCATCCGTCGCGGCAACGGCGACTGCTTCGATCAGGACCGCAAGTACATCGACATCCTGAGCCGCGACGAGACCGCGAAGACGCCCGTGATCATCGCCAATCACTGGTCGCAGTACTGGTCGGGTCCGACGATGGATGAGTTTGCGTTCGTCAATCCCGAGCAGCCCGCGCAGACGCCCGCGCCGTTTTCGACCGAGCTGTATCGCGAGCACTTGCTGTCGACGGTCTGCCGCATCTCGAAGATCCGGCCGGTCTATCTGGTGGAGCCGATTCCGGAGTTCGACTTCAATGTTCCGCTGATGCTCGCGCGCGAGAAGATGAAGGACCCGCACGCGCCCGATCTGTCGATCACGCTGTCCGATTACGCCCAGCGCAACGGCGGCTTGCTGCAGGCGATGCGTCAGGCGCACGACCAATGCGGCATCCATCTGCTCGACCCGCGCCCGTTCCTGTGCCCGGACGGCAAATGCATGGGCTCGCACGACGGCCGGCCGCTCTATTCCGACTACCACCACATGAGCGAATACGGCAACCGCTTCCTCGTGCCGATGTTCCGGCGGGTCTTCGAGCAGAGCTGAGAGACAGCAGGATGATGCGAACGCGCGGCCTCCCTCGGGAGGCCGTTTTTCATTGGGGCGTAGCGGTATCGGGTGTCGGGCCGTTACCGGTGAAAGGCGGCGCGAAGCGCGTCCAGAAGATGTAGCACGCGAGCACGGAGATCGCGCCGATGCCGGTTGCGAGCAGCACGCCCTGAGCGCCGTAGAAACGCACGAGAATGACGTTGCCGATGATCTTGGTCGCGAAGCCGATCAGCGAAATGACGGAGATAGCCCGATAGCGCGTTTCGCTCGCGAACAACTGCACGAGCACGCACATGCCGAAGTAGAACGGCACCTGCAGCAGCCCGTAGCGAAAGAGCGTGGTGACCGCGATCGTGTCCTCGGGCGTGAAGGCGCCCTTCTGGAACAGCAGCTTGACCACATACGGCGCGAGCGCGTAAGCGAAGAGTCCGCCGACGAGACCGAGCATCGTCATGATGCCCGACCACTTCAGCGCGGTGCTGCGCGCGCGCGCATGATCGCCGCGATGAAGAATCTCCGCGAGGATCGGCAAGGTCGCGCGCGTGATCGCGAGCGCGCCCATGCTGAGCACGAGCGAGAGCAGCCGGTTCGCGTAGCCGAGCGTCGCGATGGCGCCGTCGCCTTGCTGCGCCATGAAATATTGATCGATGGGAAGCCAGAGACTCGCCACGACCGAGCCGATCGTGAGCATGCCCATCGAGCGGATCGTCGATGGCCATTGCTTCGCGCGTGCCGAGACGCGTGGCAGCACGGGCATCGCGTCGGCGCGCTTCGCGAGCACCCGCAGCCACGCGGCCTGCACCACGAAGCCGAGCGACGTGCCCAGCACGAGCGGCGTGATCGACGTGTTGTTGCGCGCGGCGAGCACGAAGACCAGGAGGCCGATGGCCGGCACGCATTCCAGCAACGTATTGATGTGCTTGCCCGAAGCCTGCAGGCGCGAGGAAGAAATGCAGATCGTGAAGGTCAGCAGACCGACCGGCGTCATGCTGATGATCATCGCCCGGCACATGTCGCGCGTCGATTCCGCGAGACTGCCCGCGATGACATCCGCGAGATAAGGCCAGAACAGCCAGAGCAGGAGAGAGGACGAGAGGCCGATGACGAGCCCGATGCCTTCCAGCTCGCCGAGAAAGCCGTCGCGTTGTGACTTGTCTTCCTTCAGCGACACGAGCGCAGGAACGAGCAGCACGGCGAGCACGTTCGTGAGCATCGTAGGCAGCCAGGTGACGAGCGTAAGCGCGAACTGATAGGCGTCGACGGTGCCGCTGATCCCGTAGCGATACGCGATCGCCATTTCCTTCGATGCGCCGATGCATTTCCCGGCGATCACGAATATCAGCAGGACGACCGCGCTTCTCGCGATTCGCTTGTGATCCTGATGCACGCCGCCGAGACGTCGTCTTACCGATTGCACAGCTGCGCTCAGCACGTGTACTCCTCCTGCGTTGGAGCCTTTCGTCGCGTGGCCGGACGTCGGGTCGAAATCGCCATGCGATCGGATACGCGAAGGCCAGCGGCATTCGCGTGAGAGTGACGAGCATGCACGAAAACGGGCGCCTCGACTGTTCGCCAAGGCACCCGGCAACGCCGATGGCGGCGCGTGCTGTCTTCAGGGAAAACGCGTGGAAGAGGTATTTCTTACGACGAGTGTTCCGCCCAGGGTCGCATGATGTAGCGCGCCGCGCGGTGGAGCGATGCATCGTCCGTCAGAATCCGCGCCGGGCAGCCGGCCACGGTCACGTTCGGCGGAATATCGCGGGTCACGACGCTGCCCGCGCCGATCGTGACGTTATCGCCGATGGTCACGTCCTCGACGATGCACACGTTCGGCCCGATATATACGTTGTTGCCGATCGTCGCCGCCTTGCCGTGGTTCGATCCGATCGTCACGCCCTGCGAGATGTTGCAGTTCGCGCCGATGACCGCGGTCGGATTTACCACAAGCGAGCCGACGTGGCTGATGTAGAAGCCCGGCCCGATCTTCGTGCGCGGGCTGATCACAAAGCCGAACCTGCGCTGCTTCAGGCGGATGACATGGTTGAGCACGAGCCGCACCGGTCGGGACGAGGCAGCGCTCGCCAGCCGCAGCCAGAACATGTAGTTGAACCCTTCGTTCAACACCAGTTGCTCGAGGAGGAGCATGAAGCTGTACTCGCCGCTGTAGCGGTAGAGATCGCTTTTGATCAGATCGAAGGTCTTCATTGCAGCGTGTCTTTTTGGTTGCGTGGACGCTTGGGGCGGTTTCGACCCGACCTTAAGACTAGGGATTGCGGCCATCGAGTTCAGTGCGCAATGAAACACTGGACTGTTTCGCAACGGAAAGGATTTCCGATTTCATCTATTTTGTCTGCTGAATAGCGCGATGTTATTTAATCAGATTATTAGAGATCCGCCGCAAGTCCAGCCGACATGGGAAAACGAGAAGAAGCAGGGTAACTTGGTATAAACCCGATAGGGGTATTCACCGTAGGGTCTTTCGTTTTTTAATCGAAAAAAAGTTTGCAGCCCGCGCTTACAAAATCTGATTCCTCAGTTGAAAAGTAGAAAAAGCCACTTTCATTTTGTAATTTTTGCATATACGGGGTGGTGAAGACGGTAAATCAAAGCCGCTAAATGAGAATTGTCCGCGGCATGAGCGGTAAATGAAGCGAAATAATCAGCCTATTGATGATCGTTTCGGCATACGAAAGGCGCTCCGTCAGGCCTTGTATGGCCTCCCGCGAGGACCTGACACGGGGTCTTCGCGTGAACGTTCGTGTACTTAAAATCGAATGTTCATATGAATATTAATCGTCTTATCGAATGTGGATTAAAGTGGTGTTATTCATATACGGTATTAACATTAAAACCGGCGTAGTTTATTTCACTCCTGGAAGAATGAAAGAGAAAATACGCCGCGATAAAGCGTCGAAAAAATAAAAGGAATAGTTACAAGCGTACATTCTGTTACAAGTAACGGGTAGGAATACTCTGTAGCAATCTGTAGTATTAATAAAAGACGGTAATTACTGCCGTCAGACTTCAGTGCTTCGACGGGCCGTACCCGGATCGTTCGAGCATGGGCTGGTCAGGTTTTCCGGAATATCTGGTTCCTCAATCCCGAAGTCGAAACTGTTTTTCGCCGAGATGCCTTTCGGAGTCGCCGTGTGCGGCTGTCGAGCGCTGGGCGGCGCAATCGTTTGCGCCTGCTCTATTCGCGTCGGTCATCTCATTGCCCATAAAGAAACGTTGCGTGCGACCGATGTTGCAGGAACCGGTTCGCCCGTAGATAACGTACGACCTATTGGAAAGACAATGCTTCCGAACCTCACTCAGGCAGACAACCAGGCAGACAACACCCGTATCGCAACCCGTCGCAAGCTGTTGACCTCGCTCATCGCGGGCAGCGGCGCGTTCGTGCTCGCCGCATGCGGCGGTGGCAGCGACGGCGGCGCGGCTGATTCTGTTGCCGATCGCTGGAGAAGAAGGAACAACAACGGTGGCGCCTCGACGGCGACGCCCGCGAGCTCGGCCTCTTCCGCGGCGCCCGCCAGCGCGGCGGCTCCCGCCAGCCCTGCCGCACCGGCAAGCTCGACGTCCGCCGCGGCCGATAACACCGCCGGCACCATCGCCGCTTCGTCGTTCGGCGTGAAGGCCGATGGCAAGACCAACGACCGCGCCGCGCTGCAAGCCGCCATCGACGGTTCGGTCGGCCAGATCCTGCTGATCTCCGGCCAGGTCCGCATCGACACGACGGGTCTCACGCTGCGCACGAACAGCCACATCCGTTTCGCGTCGGGCGCTTCCATCAAGCTGCTTGCGCACAACGCCGACATCTATCAGATGATGCGTATCGTCGACGTGAACAACGTCATCGTCGAAAACGCGTACCTCGACGGCAGCAAGGAACTGAACTCGGCGTCGGGCGGCGAGCACGGCATGGGCTTCACGATCATGGGCGCGACGAACGTGCACCTGATCGCGCCGACCACGATCAACACGTGGGGCGACGGCATCTACATCAACGATAGCCAGACCAAGAAGAACACCCCGACGTACAAGCTCGTGGTCGACAACCACAAGGCCGACGGCTGCCGCCGTCAGGGCGTGTCGATCATCTCGGGCGACACGATCACGTTCAACAGCCCGGTGTGGCAGAACATCAACGGCACGGCGCCGGCGTGCGGTCTCGACTTCGAACCGAACGACAACTCGGCCGTGTTCAAGACCATCACGATCAACAGCCCGACGACGGCGAACTGCAAGGGCGGCGGCATCAACGTGTGGTTCGGCTCGCTGCCGGGTCCGATCAGCAAGACGGTCACGATCGCGATCAACAACCACGTCGACACGACGAGCCCGGGCGGTTCGTTCGCGGTTCAGGGTCTGTCGCTCGACGGCTACATCGTGAACGGCCAGATCAGCAGCACGAATCCGAAGTGGAAGTACCCGCTGATCGTCGAGCAGTGGGACAACGCGGGTCCGCGCATCAACGTGCAGAACCCGACGATCGTCAAGTCGTAATCGACGACGAAAGAACAACGCCATGCGAAAGGAGCATCTTTCGCATGGCGTTTTTGCGTTTTCGCGCCGCCTACTTGAACCAGCCCAGATTCACAGAATTGGCGATGGCCTGCATCCCCGCCTGATTCGGATGCAGGTTATCGCCGCTGTCGTACGCGCCGAGCATGACGGGCGGATTGGAAGGATCGCCGATCGCGGCGGCCTGATCGAGCACGGCGTCGCAGCCGCTGTCGGCGCTGGCGACGAACGCGTTCACCGCCGCGCGCGTCGCTTCGATGTCCGGCGTCCACGACGACACGCCCTCGAACGGCGTGAGCGTCGAGCAGATCACGCCGACGCCCGCCGCGTGCGCGCTCTGCGCGAGCTCGCTGAACGCGCTGTTCAGACGGGCCGCTGTCGGCGGCGCGCCACCGATCAGATTGTTGACCGCGTCGTCGGAAATGATCACCCACTTCACGTTGTACTGGTCGAGCACGTCGCGCTGGAAGCGCGTGAGACCGGCCTCGCCGGAACCGTTCGTGAAGAAGTCGTTGCCGGAAATGCCCTGGTTGAGCACGCCGACCGTCATGCCGGCTTGCTGAAGGCGCGCGGCAAGCAGGTTCGACCAGCGGCCGTTGGTGTTCGGCTGCGACGCGACGCCTTCTGTGATCGATGCGCCGAACGCGACGACGGCGCCCGTCGCACTGGCGTTTTGCACGACGACGTCGGTGAGGTAGTAATAAGACTGCTCGCCGAGTGCGTTGACGACGCCGCCCGTGAAGTTCGGGTCGGCGCTGACGTCGCCGGGTGCGATGTACACGTCCTGAAGCGCGTCCACGTGACCGGTCGTTCCGCTCGGCGTCTGCTGCGGCAGATAGGCGCTGACGACGATATCCGTGAGCGCCGGCACCTGAAACGCGACCGGGTCGCTCATCATCACGCGGCCTGGCGGGATCGTGACGAAGGGCTGCCCGTCGAAGGTGACGGCCTTGTCGGTGCCGGGTACGGTGCGCTGGCCGCTCGCCCTTAGCGCGACACGCACGTCGCCAATCACGAGCGGATCGCTGCCATACAGATTCGAGAACTGCACGCCGACGGCCGTTCCGCCGATGCTCGTGTGCACGATCTGCCGGATCGTCTGATTATTGAAGCCGCCGTCGCGAGTGGCCATCGGCGCGGTGCTCCACGTGCCGGTCCACGGCAGGGTCGCGCTGATGCTCTGGGCAAAACTGGACGACGAAAGCGGCAGGACGAGCGCGGTGGCCACGAGGGCTCGCTTGACGCGGGGAAATTGCTTGTTCAACTCGTTCTCCGAAACCAGCCGGGCATGGAAAGGACGTATCGCGTGACATGGGGACGTCCGTGGAGCGGGAAACCCTGGAAGGCCAGGTTTCCGTTCCTGTTTGGCTGGCGCGTGTGGCCACAGCGCGCCATTGTGTCGGCGAAATCTTCGGTGGACTTGTTTCGCCTTGATGCATCGAAGCACCATTTCCGCGCATGCTCTGTGCGCGACCGCGCATAAGGGCGGAAGGGCGATTTTGAAACGATTGCGCCGCAACTAACCGGCTTCGATGGACGCCCACCGGGCGTTATTGCTGCGCGCCGGACGCGGTCTCGGGCGCCGATGCCGCCGTTGCGCCGCTTGCGCTTTCGCCGTTCGATGCCGACGGCAGGATCGGCGGCATCGTCGTGAACACCGGCGGTTGCGGCGTCTCTTCGGTCACTTCGGCCACCGGCTCCGAAGGCGCGCGCTTCGTGCGCGCCGGAGGCTGCGCCGCGGTCTGCGCGGTTTTCGGCTTGCCCGGCTTCGGCGCTTTCGAGAATGTCTCGTCGAACCAGGTTCGCACGCGGGTGGTCATCGTCTGCCATAGGCCCGGCGTTTCCTGCGTGTCGAAGCGCGCGCGTGCGTCGATCAGATGCGAACGCAGCGAGCGCTGCACGAAATCGCCGACGATCGGCAGTGCGCTATGCGCGCCTTGTCCCCAGTAGTCGCTGCGCAGCGTGACGCGGCTGTCGTTGAAGCCGACCCACGCGCCCGCCACGAGTTGCGGATGCATCAGGATGAACCAGCCGTCGGCGTTGTCCTGCGTCGTGCCGGTCTTGCCCGCGACGTCCGCGCGAATGCCGAAGCGCGTACGGATCGCCGTGCCGGTGCCGCGGTTGATCACGTCGCGCATCACATCGACGAGCTTGCGCGTCGCATCGACGGACAGCGCGCGTTCGGGCGCGCTCTCGAACTGCGCGAGCACGTCGCCGTCCTTGTTCTCGATGCGCGTGACGAGCAGCGGCTCTATATAACTACCGTCATTGGCGATGGTGCCGTATGCCGACACCATCTCCTTCAGCGTGACCGGGCTCGTGCCGAGCGCGAGCGATGGCACCACATCGAGATGACTGTCGCGCACGCCCATGTCGCGTGCGAGCCGCGCGACGCGCCCGGGCCCGACCTGTTCCATCAGTTGCGCGGTGATGCGGTTTTTCGAATAGGCGATTCCGTCGCGCAGACTCACGGGGCGGCCGGAGGGCGGCGAATCGTCGGTCGGACGCCAGGTTTCGGCGCCGCGCACCGGAATCTCCACGGCCTGATCGATGAACGTGTCGGTCGGCTTCGCGCCGCGCTCGAACGCCGCGCCGTAGACGAAGGGCTTGAACGTCGAGCCAGGCTGGCGGCGCGCCTGCGCGACGTGATCGAACGGGTCCTGCGTGAAATCGCGGCTGCCGACCCACGCCTTGATCTGGCCGTTGCGCGGATCGAGCGCGAGGAACGCGGCCTGCACGCGCGTCTTGTTCTCGCACAGCGCCTGCATGAACGCGCGGTCCGAGCCGAGATTTTTGATGGCATCGGCATCGTTCGCGCCGCTCGTGCGCAGCGCGCGATACTGATCCGTCTCGCGGATGAACGCGTGCGCGAGATCCGCGTTCGTGCTCGCGCAGCCACCTCGTCCGCCCCACGCCGCATTCGCGATCGATTGCAACTGATTGCCCTGCAGCGCGAGCGCGTTCGTCGCCATCGTCTGCAGACGCGAGTCGATGGTCGTGCGCACGACGAGGCCATCCGAATAGATGTTGTAGTCGTTGTCGTCGGCCCAGCCGATCAGCCACTTGCGCAACTGCTGCGCGAAGTGCGGCGCGCGGCCGGGCTCTTCTGTTTGCCGCTCGAAGTCGATGCGCAGCGGACGCTTCTTGAGCGCGTCGAGCTTCGCCGCTTGCAAGTGGCCGAACTTCACCATCTGCCCGAGCACGATGTTGCGCCGGTCGAGCGCGCGCTCGGGATTGATCACCGGGTTGTAATAGCTGTTGCCCTTCAACATGCCGATGAGCGTCGCGCTCTCGAGCACGTCGAGCTGGCCCGCGGATTTGTCGAAGTAAGTGCGCGCGGCCATTTCGATGCCGTACGCGTTGTAGAGGAACGGCACCGTGTTCAGATAGGTTTCGAGAATCTCGTCCTTCGAATAGAGCGCTTCGATCTTGAACGCGGTGATCGCTTCCTTCAGCTTGCGCGTGAGCGTCTGCGAGCGGCCGATTTCCTCGGGATACAGATTGCGCGCGAGCTGCTGCGTGAGCGTCGAGCCGCCCTGGCGGTCGCCCGAGAACGTATGCAGCGCCGCGCCCGCGGTGCGCCTGAAATCGATCCCGTGATGCTGATAGAAACGCCGGTCTTCCGTCGCGATGAGCGCGTCGATCACCTGCGGCGAGACTTCTTTGAGGCTCACCCATTCGCGATGCGTCGGCTTGAACTCGGCGAGCAGCTTGCCATCGGCGGAATAGATCTGCGCGGGCTGGTCGACCTTTGCCTTACGGATATCGCGGATGCCGGGCGTGAACGGGATCAGCACCAGCACGTAGAGCAGGAAGAGGGCAGGCAGCAGAAGCAGCGTGCGCGGCCGCAGATGCGGACGCAGCCGCGACGCGAGGCGAGCCAGAATCGCCTTGGCCAGGGCTTTGAAATCAGACGCGGTCACAACGAAACGGGATGCCCGGACATGGAAAACCCTGAATCGTAGCGTAATTTTTCAGCAGGTCTTTCGCAAATTTGTCATCGGGGTGACGGCGTGCGGGCGCCTCGCGATGCGTCACGGCTACGCTGGCGTGATCGCTCGCGGGAAAACCCTGATTCTCTCATCGCAAACATTTCCCTATTGTCCTGTTCTACAGAAAACATGTAGCCTTTTTGTTTGAGAAGGATTGGGCCGGTCTACGGTCCTCTCGGGAAAAGCACAAATGACTAAGGGTGTTATGAAAGTTTCGACCTCTTCGCGGCGGGAGATCACGTCTCTCCAACGAAGTTTCTGGATGCTCGACGCCGAGCCGCAACTGGACGTAGCCGCGGCACTGTCCACATCCGAGGAAGCCGACGTTGTCGTTGTGGGCGGTGGGTTCGTCGGGCTCTGGACGGCGCTGACCATTCGCGAGCTGAGTCCGGCGGCAAAGGTCGTCGTGCTCGAGCGTGACGTTTGCGGCGGCGGCGCGTCCGGGCGTAACGGCGGTTTCGTGATGTCGTGGTGGCCGAAAATCGCGTCGCTGCTGGCGTTCATGGATGTCGAGCAGGCGCTGTTTCTGGCGCGTGCGTCAGAGCGTGCGATCGAGGAACTCGGAGACTTCTGCGAGCAGCACGCTATCGATGCGCATTTCCGGCGCGCCGGCTGGTTGTGGACGTCGACCTCGGAAGCGCAGGGCGACTCATGGACCGCGACGGTCGAGGCCTGCGCCAAACTGGGCGTGCGTCCTTTCGAACAGGTCGCTTCAGAGGAAGTCGCTCGCAGAACGGGCTCCGGTATTCATCGGGCCGGCGTGTTCGAGCGCAGCAATGGCACCGTACAGCCGGCGGCGCTGGTTCGAGGCATGCGCAGGCTCGCATTGAAGCGCGGCATCCGCATTTATGAGAACACGCCCGTTCTGGAAATCAGCCGTGAGTGTCCGTCCATCGTGCGCACCGACAAAGCTCAGGTGCGCGCGAACGCCGTTGTACTGGCAACGAATGCATGGGCGACGGCCATTCCCGAGATCGCACGCTTGATCGTGCCGGTTAACAGTTCCATCGTCGTGACCGAGCCGATCCCGGAACAACTGCGTTCGATCGGCTGGACGGGAGGCGAGGCGATCACCGATTCGCAGTTGATGGTGAACTACTACCGGACGACCCGTGACGGACGCATTGCCTTTGGCAAGGGAACCGGGGCGCTCTCCAGAGGCGGGATTATCGACGAAACGTTCAGCCGTCACGCCGAGAGTTGTGCGATGACGGAGCAGGACTTCCGGCGTACCTATCCGATGCTTGCCGGCGTGCGCGTCACGCACGCGTGGTCCGGTCCGATCGACCGAACCTACGACAGCTTGCCGGTCTTCGGCACGCTCTCCGGCACGCAGCATATTCACTATGGCGTCGGCTGGAGCGGTAATGGCGTCGGACCCAGCCGGATCGGCGGAAAGATTCTCGCCAGTCTTGCGCTTGAGCGAAAAGACGAGTGGAGCGGTTGCGCGCTCGTCGGGCGACGGGCGCGGACGTTTCCGCCGGAGCCGATCAGATATATCGGCGGGTCGCTGGTACGCGGCGCGGTGCGCAGAAAGGAATGCCGGGAAGCGGCGGGCGCGGTGCCAAGGACGTTCGACGTCGCGCTGGCAAAGCTTGCCCCGTCCGGATTGGAAGATAAATCATAAGGATGTCGAAGTATATGAAGCCCGTTGTTTACCGATATGAAGACAGCACGCGCTTTTCGCCTTGGGCGAGCGTTGCCGCGCCCATTGGCGACCCAGTGTCCCGAACGAGAACGGCGCACGATGGGCGTTCAGAGGAGGAGGGGGTTGCATTCGGCGTTTGGGAGTGCAGCCGTGGAGTGTGGCGTCGGCAAGTCACGAAGCGCGAGTTCAGCCATATTCTTGCCGGCCATTGCTTCTTCACGCCGGACGACCAGGCGCCAATCGAGTTGCGCGCGGGGGACAGTGTCTATTTTCCTGCGAACTGCAATGGAATCTGGGATATCCGCGAGGACATCCGAAAATCCTATTTGATCATCGACTGATTTCAAAGGCGATCGGCGACGCATCGGTTTGAAACGCAGTTATTTAGAAGTACAAAAGGAGACTCCATGTCTAACTTCCATGACGGAACGCTCAAGGGCGGCCTTCAGTCACGTCATATGACCATGATTTCCATCGCGGGAGTCATTGGCGCCGCTCTGTTCATAGGGTCGGGCAAACAAATCGCGCTCGCGGGTCCATCGGTCATTCTCGCTTATGTGGCAGGCGGCATTCTCGTCTTTCTCGTCATGCGGATGTTGGGTGAGATGGCGATCGCCCAGCCCGATACCGGGTCGTTCTCGACGTATGCGGACCGCGCCATCGGCCGTTGGGCAGGGTTCACGATCGGCTGGCTGTATTGGTATTTCTGGGCGATGTTAATGGGCTGGGAAGCCTACGTCGCTGGCCAGATTCTGCATGCCTGGTTCGCTTCGATACCCGACTGGGCTTTCGCGCTGATGCTCACCCTCGCGTTTATCGGCACGAATCTCATGAACGTGAAGAACTACGGTGAGTTCGAATTCTGGTTCGGCATGATCAAGGTGACGGCGATCATTTTGTTTCTGGTGATCGGCAGTCTCGCCGTCGTGCATCTCTGGCCTTTCGGACATGCTCGCGGCTTTTCTCATCTGAGCGATTCGGGCTTCATGCCGAACGGACCCAAATCGGTCATCACAGCATTGCTCGGCGTGATGTTCGCCATGATCGGGGCTGAGGTCGTGACGGTGGCGGCGAGCGAGTCCGTCAATCCAGGAAAGGAGATCTTCAAGGCGATTCGCTCGGTTGTGTGGCGCATCATCCTGTTCTATGTCGGATCGATCTTTCTGGTTGTGTGCCTCGTGCCGTACAACGATCCTGCGCTGGTGGATCCTACGCGCGGAAGCTACACCGTCGCACTGGATGCGCTCGGTATTCCCCATGCCCGATTGATCGTCAATTGCGTGGTGCTGACTTCGGTTTGCAGTTGCTTCAATTCGTCGCTCTATACGGCGTCGCGCATGCTCTTTTCGCTCGCCGGCCGTGGCGATGCACACCGGATCATGGCCAGGACCGCGAACGGGACCGGTACGCCTTATGTGGCCGTTGTGATATCGAGCGTTTTTGCCTTCACCGCGGTTTATATGATGGCAAGCTCCAAGATGGATCTTTACGACGTCCTGATGCAGACCACAGGCTGTGTCGCGTTGCTCGTCTATCTGACGATAGCCTGTTGCCAGTTGCGTATGCGTCGGCAACTGGAGGCGCAAGGTGTCGAACTGAAGTTGAAGATGTGGTTGTTTCCGTGGCTGACCTGGGCCGTCATCGTCTTCGTGATTGGCGCGCTGGTCACCATGACAGTGGAAGGAACCTACCGCGCGGAGGTGCTGTCCACGTCGTGTCTCGCGGCCGTCATCGTGATCATGGGGCTGATCGCGCAGCGTTACGGAATTGGCAAGGGCAAAGCACACACCACTAAAAACTCTTGGGTGTGTTGACCCAGATAAGCACCGTTGGCTCGTCACCCGTAGCCTTCCAGCTATGCGGATGCTGGCTCGGAAAAGCGATGCTATCGCCAGGCCCGAGGACGTGTTGCACATCGTCCACTGCGATATGAAATGCACCGGATAGAACGTGGATAAACTCTTCGCCTTCGTGGGAGTAGAACCCGCTACTTTCCGCGCCAGGCTGAAGCACCCACTTCTGGCAGTCGAGCAGGCTAAGCGACTCGGCCAGTTGAAGGATGCGGATGTTCTTGCCGAAGCCCGCAATACTGCGCTCTTTCCCGCTTCGAACGACCTCGCGGTGAGGCTTGCTGCGTGACGGTTGAGACAGATCCGTTACCGTCGTCCCGTAGCACAGCGCCAGCGCCTGCATGCTCGCGACGGTGGCGCCTTGCGAAGTGCGTTCGAAGGTCGAGATAAAAGAAATGGCGAGCCCGGTCGATTCTGCCGCTTCGCGCAAAGACAACCCGGCTTTTCGTCTGGCCAGCCGGAAGCGGCTGCCCAGTCCGTTTTGTCCGCTTTCGTTGAGCCCTTCCGTTTCGGGCTCGCGTTCAAGGGACTCAGGCGCATTGTCGAGGTCTTTTTCCGCAAGCGCCTTGCGGATCGCGGACATGTTCAGTCCTTCGACTTTCCGCATGTGCTGTATGGCCCGAATCTTTTCGATATCGGCCTGATCGAAAACACGCTGCCCGACTGCCGAGCGTTTCGGCGATACCAGTCCGTGTTGTTCCCATAACCGAAGCGTGGATACGTTCGTTCCTGTCAGGCGGGCTACGTCGGTAATACGGTGTAGTGTCACTTATGAACCTCGGCTTTCGCAGCGTGCCCTCAGACAGAGATCATGATGTGGCTGCATTTTACAGAGTCCTTTTGCGTCGGGCGGTCGCTCTATGCTCGAGTGATGTCCTGCGTGCGCGCGCCGGCCGAGTCACCGATCGGAAACGCGGTCGTCGAAAGAATCTCGCGCAACACGACGAAGGTGCGTATCTGGCGCACGCCGGGAAGATAAAGCAGCTTCTCGGCATGGAGGCGGTTGAAGCTTTCGCTGTCGCGCGTGCGGATCAGCATGAAGAAATCGAACTCGCCCGTCACGACATGGCACTCCATGCAGCCGGGCACTTTCTGCGCGGCCTTTTCGAAATCGGCGAAGGAATCCGGCGTCGAGCGGTCGAGGATCACGCCGATCAGCACGAGCATGCCCGCGTCGAGCGCTTTCGGATCGAGCAGCGCGACGGTCGCGCGGATCAGTCCCGTTTCGCGCAGCCGCTCGACGCGCCGCAAACACGCGGGCGGGCTGAGATTGACCTTCTCCGCGAGCGCGACGTTCGAGATCGACGCGTCGCGCTGCAACTGACGCAAGATCGCGCGATCGACACGATCGGTCTGAATGCCCGCCAGATGCGGGTTCGGCGCGGATGAGGTTTTTTTCATTGCGTGTCTTCGGTGTCGGACGAAATAAAAATTTGCATCGGTATCAGTATCTCCAGAAACGTTAGGCCGAGAACATTTTTTTCGCAACCCGGCTGATCGCGACAATCTCTACGATGGTGTTCCACCCTCACGAGGACGCCGATCATGAACCTGCAACGTTTTCCCCGTTATCCGCTGACCTTCGGACCGACGCCCATCCAGCCGCTCAAGCGCCTGTCCGCGCATCTCGGCGGCAAGGTCGAGTTGTATGCGAAGCGTGAGGACTGCAACAGCGGCCTCGCGTTCGGCGGCAACAAGACGCGCAAGCTCGAATACCTGATTCCCGAAGCGATCGCCGAAGGCTGCGACACGCTCGTGTCGATCGGCGGCGTGCAGTCGAACCAGACGCGCCAGGTCGCGGCGGTCGCGGCGCACCTCGGCATGAAATGCGTGCTCGTGCAGGAGAACTGGGTCAATTACTCCGATGCCGTCTATGACCGCGTCGGCAATATCCAGATGTCGCGGATGATGGGCGCGGACGTGCGGCTCGTCGCGGATGGCTTCGATATCGGCATCCGCAAAAGCTGGCAGGAGGCGATGGACAGCGTGCGCGCGGCGGGCGGCAAGCCGTTTCCGGTACCGGCGGGTTGCTCGGAGCATCCGCTGGGCGGTCTTGGCTTCGTCGGTTTCGCGGAGGAAGTGCGCGCGCAGGAAGCGGAACTCGGCTTCAGCTTCGATTACATCGTCGTGTGCTCGGTGACGGGCAGCACGCAGGCGGGCATGGTCGTCGGCTTCGCGGCGGACGGGCGCGCGCGGCGCGTGATCGGCATCGATGCATCGGCGAAACCGCAGCAGACGCACGATCAGATTCTGCGTATCGCGAAGCACACGGCGGAGCTCGTCGATCTCGGCCAGGACATCACGCGCGAGGACGTGATTCTCGACACGCGCTTCGGCGGCCCCGAATACGGCCTGCCGAACGAAGGCACGCTGGAGGCGATCCGTCTCTGCGCGCGGCTCGAAGGCGTGCTGACCGATCCCGTCTACGAAGGCAAATCGATGGACGGCATGATCCAGATGGTGCGCAACGGCGAATTCCCCGAAGGCTCGAAGGTGCTGTACGCGCATCTCGGCGGCGTGCCCGCGCTCAACGCGTACAGTTATCTGTTCCGCAACGGATAACGTCTAAAACGCTTCGCGGAACGCGTAAAACAACGCGGCGACGCGTTCCGACGTATCGGCTTCGAAGACCGCCATGCGTGAGCCGAGCATGTGCGTGAGGATCGGCGGCGCGGGATCGTCCACGCGCAGGATCGCGAGAATCTGCGTGCGGATGTCGCCGTCATTCGCGATGGCTGCGGCGTCCCGCCCGAGCAGCGCCGCGCCCGCGATATCCGGATCGTGGCCGTGGCGCTCGACGAGATCGAAGGCGTCGGAATAGAGGCGGTCGAGATTGCCGGCCTGCGCGTAGTGCGCCATCAGGAAGAGCAGATCGATCGCGTCCTTGCGATCCGCCGCGTGCCGGTCCTGCCACGCGACGATCTTGAGCATCGCCTGCGCGGGCAGCGATGCGACCGGCACGACGAGATCGCGGTCGATGCGCACGGCGATCGCCGTATCGAGCGCCTGCCTGAAACCCGCGACGTTCATCCGCACCGACCCGTCCGGCGGCCACGCGATCTCGCCGTGCTCGTCCTGCACGCCGCCGAACGGCACGATATCGAGCCACGTGCGCTCGCCGGTTTGCGGGGCGCTGTAATTCAGGCGATGCGCCGAGCCTTTCGGCGCTGTGAAATTGCCCGACGCGAGCAGCGCGCGCCGCAACGCGTCGTGACCGGTCCAGCCTTGAATCGAAATGCCGATGTCGATGTCGGCGGTTGCGCGCGTCGCTTCGATATCGTGGACGTGCGTGAGCAGGATGTCGCGCGCGCTTGCGCCGCCGACGAACCACGCGATGCCGGTCGCCTCCGATGCGGCGACGACTTCGCGCAGCATCGTCGACATGACGCCGACGAGCAGGCGATGCGGCAGCAATTCAAGCGGCGAGGTAGCGTTCACGCAGCATCCTGGCGGTTTCGAGATTGCGCGGGTCGCCGCTCGCAACGAGATCGGCGTACACGATCAGCGGCGCGACGACGTTCGGCGGCAATCCGTCGATGGGCGCGAGCGCGACGGGCGCGCGCAGGAATTCGACGTTTCCGGCGGGATCGGGCCGCAAGCGCGCCTGCATGATCCACTCGCGCGGCACGGCGGCTTCGGCGCAATAGGCGGTGACCGTCGCCGGTTTCAGATACTCCGTGAGTATCGCTGCGGCCGGCTCGCCGCCGAACTGGCATCGACCCGGCAGATCGGGCGCGTCGCGCCACCAGTCGTTCGAGTCCGCGCGATATCGCCCGATGACGAGCGATTCGCGCAATTGCCGCGGATACAGCGTGACCCATTCGTCGATGAGCCGTTCCTTGTCGGCGAATTGCAGGCCGCGCCCATCGGGCCGTTCGAACACATCGCGATGATCGAAGAGCGCGCGCACGGCGTTCTGCACCGTGCCGTGACTGACGCCCGCGTTCTGCGCGATGTCGCGATAGCCGCGCTCCAGCAGCGAAGGCGTGATGAGCAGCGCCAGCGTGACGCGCAGTGTCGATTTGGTCCAGGTTCTGGAACGATGCGCCTTGCCTTTCGCTGCGCGCGGACGGCCCGAAACGATCACGACGCTATTGCCTTCGATGAGGCTCGCGTTGCCGGCGAGATCGAGCGCATCGATGCCCAGTTCGCGGCAGGCGCGGATCATGTCCGGCGACAGATACAGGGTGACGAGTGTAGGATTCGCGCTGCCGTCGCGCGTGGCCGATGCGGCGAACGCCGACAGCGCGCTGAAGCGGTCGATGTTTTCCCGCACGACGACGGGACGCTTGACGCGCGCGCCGCCGATGCGGAATTCGATGGCGGCGTCGTATTCGCCGCGCGCGGGCGGTTTTACGCGGCGCGCGGCGAGGCCGGTCGCGTCGCTGAAGGCGGCGGCGGCGGCTTCGACGAGTTGCTCGGCATTCGGCGGCATGGGTGCGGCTCGTTGTCCAGTTTCATGGAGTGTACACGAAACGTGTACATCGATAAAAATTGGACGATCGATTCGAATCGCTCAGAGGTAACTGCAAACGTAGTCGAGCGTTTCGACGACATCGATGTCGAAGCGGCTCTTGCCCGGCACCGAGAACGATTCGCCCGCGCCATACGTCTTCCACTCGTCGCTGCCGTCGAGGCGGATGCGGCATTGGCCGGCCTGCACTTCCATGAGCTCGGGCGCGTCGGTGCCGAAGTTGAGCGTGCCGGGCAGGATCACGCCGAGCGTCTTTTTGGTGCCGTCGGCGAAGAGAACGGTGTGCGACACGCACTTGCCGTCGAAGTAGACGTTGGCGCGTTTGATGACGGAAACCTGATCGAATTGCGTTGCGGCGGTCATGGCGGTGGTCCTTCGGTTGTCGGGAATGGTTGGTCCGCCATCATACAAAAAAGGGCGATGCGGTTTCCACGGCGTCGCCGGTTACGGACGAGACCGCCGTCCCGATTCCTGAGAGAAATCCTATTTATCTTCATTGTTCTGACGATTCAATTGACGGCTTCCAGTTGCAACCCTAAATTTCAAGGCGAAAGCTCCGAACGAACCGATGACACATCGTTTCGTTCAAGAAAATAGGGGTGCAAATGAATGCCGTCACAAAAAATCTAACCGATGCACTGAGCCATCCGAGCGCGCGCCTCACCCAGCATCTGAGAATATGGATCGGCACGCTCGATCTCGGCCTCGACGTGCTCAAGTTCAAGGTCAAAGCGGGGCTATGCGAGGACTACACGGTAGAGGTGACCGCTACCTCGCCGCAACTGGATATCGACGGCAAGCTGTGCGTTGGACGGCGCTCGGGCTTGCAGATCGACGAGCGCGTGGCCGTGCCGTCGGTGAACTACGTCGAGCCTGTCGATCATGAGGCCGCGGCCTTCAATGGCATCGTCACGCGCTTTAAACGCGTCAGCGCGAACCGCGAGGAGGCGACCTATAAGCTTCGCATCGAGCCCAGGTTTGCCGCGCTTTGCAAGCGCATGAATGGTTCAGGCGTGTACAAGGACGTCACCTTTCAGGAGATGGTGACGCAATTGCTGGTGGATCGGACGAACTTCGATGCCTTCGATATCGAATTCCACCTGGAAGGCGCGCAGGAGAAGATGGAGCAGGTCGTGATGTACGAAGAGTCCGTCTGGGACTTCATAGCACGTCACGCGAAACGTAAGGGCATCGGCTGGTTTTATAAGCAGGGTCGCGGCAAGGATGGTCAGCTCGATATCCTCGTGTTCACCGATAATCCGCGTGCCTACGTGCGCTCGATCGATGTGCCTCTCCTCTCCGACTCGGGCATGAACAGCAACTGGCACGAGGCGGCGCTGTCGGTCAGCGAGGCGCGCGCGCTGGTGCCGGCCACGATCGAATTGTGGGAGCGCAACTATCGCACGCCGGAGGATCCACTGCGAGCCACGGCCAGCGTCTCCGATGGGGCGAACGACCAGTCGGTGTTCGGTCGGATCAACCGAAGCGCGGAACTTCATCTGACGCCGCAGCAGGCTAAGGCGCTGGCGCAGACCCGGCGCGACGAGCAGATCGCGAAGCAGACGAAAGTGTCGGGCACGACCAACGCGAAGGGCGTGGCGCCGGGCGTGGTGGTCAAGCTGACCAATGCCAAGCTGGCGAGCGCGCCATACGGATTCGTGGTCGAGTCGATGACGATGAAGGGCAGCCGTACCAAGCCGGCGTTTGTCCGATTCAAGGCGATGCCCGCGCATCTGGCTTACCGTCCCGAATTCGTCTACGAGCGGGACTGGAGATTTCTGAAGGGACCGGTCGTCGGCGTGGTGACGACGTTCGACTCATCGCCTTACGGATGCATGGACGAGCACGGGCGCTATCCGGTGCTGCCCAAGTTTCTGCAGGGCACGGCCAGCGACGACAAACAGTTGCTGAAGCTGCGCCTGCTGCGTGCGTCCTCGTCGTATCAGGCGGGCTTTCACTCGCCTTTGCTACCGTCGACGGAGGTGCTGCTGGGGGCGGCCCATGCGGATGTGGATCGCATGCACATCATCGGCGCCCTGCATGACTATTCGCATCCTGACGTGGTGCACGGCGCCGATGCGATGTTCAGCTACGCGATCTGGCGCTCGCCGTTGCGCGGCGCGGAGACCGTGTTCAACGACCTGCAGGGCAAGGAAAGCGCGCGCATCGCGACGGTGTACGGCCAGTCGGCATTCAATCAGGGCTATCTGCTCAACGGGAAGAAGCTTCCAAGAGGCGAAGGGTTCGAAACGACGACCCAGGCGTGGGGCACGGTGCGCGCGGCGAAAGGACTGTTTTTCACGGCGGATGCGGCGGCCGGCGCCGATACACCGCATCTCGAGATGCCTGCAGCCGTTGCCCAACTGAAGGCGGCGTTGCAGCGCGTGACGGAACTGGCAACGGCGACGACGCAAGCCAAGGGCGATCCAGCGGACAAGGCCACGCAGGCGGCGCTGCTGGACGGGCTGAACCAGTTGCGCGACGCCGGGTTGCTGGCGAGCGCCCCGGGCGGTATGGCGTTCACCACGCCGAAATCCATTCAGCACTCGGCGGGCGAGAACGTGATCGTCACGACGGGTCAGGACATGGACGCGAGCATCACGAGGCGGCTGCGCATGGTGGCGGGAGAACTCATCTCGATGTGCGCGCTCAAGCTGGGCATCAGGATATTTTCGAAAGGGAAGATCGAGATGCAGGCGCAAGAGGCGTCCATGGATCTATTCGCCGATCAGCAACTGCACGTGTCGAGTGCGAACGCGAACGTGCTCGTCAACGGCAAGACGAAAGCGGTGCTCGCCAGCGGCGGCGCGGCGATCAAGATCGAGAACGGAAGTGTCGAGGTGATCTGTCCGGGGGATTTCAAGATCAAGGCGGGGTCGTTCACGTTCGAGGGGCCGCAGAACTTGAATCCGACCTTACCGAACTTGCCCAAGAGCGAACTCAAAATCGCAGAACAATATATTCAGTCACGCTAAATCATGATTATCAGCCCCCCGTTCCTACCGGCTGAAGGCTTCAACGTGCCCGCCGAGAAGTGGAAGACCGACCCGATGATGGATGTGGTCGACACGTTTGAGTTGCCACATAGCGGCGTCTTCCCGGTCGCCTTCGATCGCCGCTGGCACTGCGGTATGCATTTGGTGCCGTTCGGCGGCGCCGGCCAGCTTGAGCCGATTCGCGCGATCGCGGACGGAGAAGTCATCGCCTACCGCGTAGCCAAGAACGCCATCTCGGATGGGCAAAAGAATGCGGATGGCACTGCAGCGCTCAACAGCAACACCGGCTTTGTGCTGCTCAAGCATGTGACTGATACCGGCGAAGGCCGTACGATCACGTTCTATTCGCTGTACATGCATCTGCTCGACCTGGTCAGCACGAATGCACTCGTACCTCAACCGAATAGCCCCTCAGCAGAAAGTTCGCCAAACGCGCTGCCTGTGTGGCTGCTCAGGGAAACCAACGGAGTACAGGCGGGCGCAGGCAAGAAGGTCTACCGCAAGGATCGGCTAGGTTTTCTGGGCAAGAACCACGGTGAAGCGCATCTGCACTTCGAGATTTTCATGACCGATGCAGACTTCACTACCTATTTCGAACGGGAAGGACATAAGGTCGCGTTAGGCGAGCGGGAGCCGGTAACGCCGTCTTCGAAAGACTACTGGGGACGCACTTATTTTGTGATACCGAAGGGTGCCACGTTTGTCAGCGTGCCACCAGGCTTGGGAAGTGCGAAAACGACGGGGCACGACGCCAGGCTGCTTTTTCCGCCTCTGGATGGAGGTTCTTTGGATGCCAACAGCACCCTGTATGTGGAAGCGTTTTTCAGTCGTGGCGAGCGCTTCACGCGCGCTTGGATCGACAAAGGCGACGGAGCATTAATTTCTCTGACATCTGATCCGGTGCAGGACAAGTTCGAAGAATATGAATACAACTTGTATGAGCGTGCCACCACGCTTTACGAGACCTGCCCAAGTGATGGCTATGAGTTGCTGCGCTTCGGACGCATCCTGAGTACGGACACGCCAACTTTGCATGTCGATCAACGGGCGACCTGGATGGCCGTCCCGTATGCAAGCGGAAAAATCGGCTATATCGACGTGAATGCGGCGACTATCCAGAAGCTGTCGGACGCGGACTTCCCGCTCTTCCGGGATTGGCAGAAGATCGAGGACGGCAATACCCCGTTCGATCCGGAGGGGCTGTGCGGTTACGACGAGCTCTGCCAAATTGCAGGTGTGACGGACGCAGAGCCTTCCTCACAAGGGTCGATGCCCAACGAATTCAGTCACGATCAGCGATTGGCCGCCTATGTCCAAGGCAAGGTCGAGGTGCGGGCGAAGCTCAAGGGTTTCATCTGTCACGCCAAAAGTGAATGGGATGAGAGTAATAACGACGAGCGGTATGGCGGACTGAATGCATCGGAGGGCTTCTTCGGAAAGCGCAAGGAAACTGATCCGCACGGTTACGAGAACTTCATCAATTTCGTGAAGGAGTTTCAGTTCATGGGGCAGACCCCGTTGACTGAAGGCAAGAAATTTTGGTTTTTTCATCCGACTGCACTTATCCGCCATTTCAGAAAATGCGGCTGGGTAAGCGCGAGAGAGCTAGCGCAGTGTATTCCGAGCAAGGTGATCGATGAAACGAAAAATGCTGCGAAACAAAAGATCTTTCCGTTAGCATCTATTAAATGGGAAAGGGCTTATTCAAGAGCACAGAGGTTCTTGCCTTTTTTGAGTCTGACGTTGAGAAAGTACGGAATTTCAAACGACGGCCTGAGAGTCGCGTATTTTTTCGGCAATGCTATTCAAGAGACCACATACTTATCAACCACGGTAGAGGGAGGAGGGCCGAGTACTCGCTATGCTCCGTGGTACGGGCGCGGCGTTATTCAACTTACCTTCGAGGAAAATTTTAAGCGATATGGAGACTATCGGGGTTGGAAAGAGTCGGCATCTGCATATAGGGACTCTCTTGAGACGGATTTAGCACGAGCTTGCGACTCTGCAGGATTCTACTGGATAACATGTGCAAAGCCTTTGGGAAGTACACACAACATAAATCGCGAAGGCGATCGAGTTCCAGTTATTAGGCAAGCCATTCTTTCGAATGCGTGTAAAAACTACGATTATCATTCAAAGACATGTGTAGGAGGTGTCTCGAGCATGGACTTCCGTTCCAGTGCAGAGTTCGAAAGATCAGCGCGAGCAGTAAATACGGGAAACCCCGAAAGCACCCATGCGATGAATGGTCTGGTGCCTCGGACTAACGTCTTTCTAACAGCAGTCGTTAAAATGACGGATTTGTTATTAGATTACGAGGAAGCGTACACTCAGAAAGAACATGCACGCTAAACGATCGCCGGAGAATTATCTAATGAAAACGATGGTTATGTTTATTGTTGCGCTCTGTTTCAGTGATTTTGCGGTATCCGGTCCGCAAGTCCCAGTAACAGGGGTCGTTCAGAACAGCATTCATGTAACGACACCTTCAGGAAAGCTGCAGATCATTGCTGTCAACCATGAAGTAACGCGAAGCGATATAAAGTTCGAAGATTTTAACTTTGACGGGGTGACGGATCTAAAAGTGCTTAGAGACAGAGGGGCGAATCAAGAATTCTACGACGTGTACCTGTATTCGAAAAGGAGTGGTTTGTACCAGTTCAACGAGGAAATGAGTGATCTTCCGTGCATTGAGGCAGATGCAAAGCGAAAAGAAGTAATCGGTGCCTGTTTCCATGAGAGCGCTTGCGAGAACTGGGAGGAACATTACTCCATAACTTCAAAAGGAAAACTATCGCTCGTCGGGAAGACAGGAACGTATTGTGTCCCAACGGGGGAAGCCTATGCATATACGGAGCGCTATAAGAATGGAAAGAGAATATCTTCTCAGGTGAGAGAAATTAAATGGCGTTCGGAATAGTGAAAATATTTATTCGTATGTTCTCGATGCTCCAGCTTCCGCATCATACCTGCCCGACATGAATTCTCTCGCGGCGGCGAGATCAACACGGGGGCTCCGAAAGACGCATGATAAAGTTGGTCCAAGTCGGTCTTAGCATTTAATATTTAAAGGAATGTATGAAGCGATGCGATTATTGCTTGCACTAGTTACTGGAGATCTCCCGCTCTACGCCTACTGCGATGTATCAACGGAGGTGCACTGGTTTGCATATAAGCCATCCCAATGCTACTTGATATCAAGCGGAAGTCAGAAAGCCCTCGATTGTTCGAAAGCATACAAGTCACAATTCGCGACGCGTCACATCGATATCGAAGGAATGTAAATTACAGTGCGCTCCCCCATCCGCGAATACGACAAACTCGAACACGGCGGCGAAGTCACCAGCGGCTCGCCATACACCATGTTCATGGGCCGCAGACTGGCCCGAGTCGGCGACAGCGCCCAATGCGACCTCCACGGCAACACTACGATCGCCGAGGGCGATACGCGCTTTCCCGACCGGGACGGTCAGCCCTATGCGATGCACCACCACCGCTGCGCCTGCGGGTGTGGCCTGATCTCGTCTTTGCAAAACGTGAACTTCGCCTGACGCATGCCGGTTGATCTGTCCGAAGTCGGCGCGTTCTATCGCTATCCCTCGCACGGCCCGCGCATACTACCGTGGTTCGGAATATGGCTCGTGTGCTGTGCGCTGGGTGTGCCGCTGATGCTGCTAGCCTGGCCGGCGAGCGAACCTGCAAGCGGTCCGTCGTTCTGGTGTGCCGTTATCGGCGTGCCGAATTTCGCATTTCTTGTGTTGCTCTGCATCGCCCGCGTGAATCACGAGGCATTGTGGACCTACGTGCACAACCGCAATCGAGCCAGGGAGAAGGGGCTGGCTGCACGCTTGCGCGTCGCGCAAAAGCCTTTGCAAGTGTTGGGCGTGGGCTATTGCGTGCCGGCGCTCACATCGAACCTGCCGGATGCCGTCGCAGCCAAGAAGCTGCTCTTCAGGTCGCAAAGTCCACGCGATGGTGTCGGTCAAGTGGTTCACAACCGGTTCGAGGAGGCATCGTGGTCCGAAGAACCCGTGCTTGCGACTGACTGGGAAGACGATCCCGACATTCAGTTGCATGACCACGACCCTCAAGCACCGCGCCGCGTTGCCACCATCGTCCTCAAGCTGGTTCAGGCACTTGAACCGCTCGTGCCCGAACTGCAAGCGTTATCGCAATATGGGCCTCAATACGCGCCGCTCGTGCGCGTGCTCGCGCCTCCGGATGAAGCCGACAAGGCGGCGCAGCACGCGCGCGACGCACTGCGTCTGGCGGGCCTGCCCGCACTCGATTGCGTTGCCGTATCGGAGGCACACGGCTTGATGGTCGCCGATGATTGGCTCGACGCACGCGAGCGGCGCGCGCTGCTCGTTCTCGCCTACGCATGGCATGACGCGCATCCACCGGAAAGAAGCAGCGAGGCGGCCGTCGCCGTGCTTTTGAATGCGGGCTTTTATCAGTTGCCGGAGTCCGTGCAAGCGCTCGCGACACTGCATCGTCCGATTGAGGACCAGCCTGAAGCCGACACGCTTCGCGATCTCGCGCTAAACGCGGCGCTATGGGGCAAGACAGAACCGCGCAACATTACGCATGCGTGGATCACGCGCCTGGACGCCGATCACGATCTCACGCTGCTCGATGAACTCAAGAAAGCCGCCTTTACCGGAATCGCGTCGCATGAAACGCGTCGCCGTCCTGATCGTTTTATCGGCGACACTCACGCTGCCACGCCGTGGCTTTCCATTGCGGCGGCCATCGAATCCGGCGCCACGAGCCCGCACCTGATCCTGGATCGGACGCAGGCTGCCGTTCTTCACGTACACCAAGTTCCGCATGACCACCCCGAGCAGCAACCTGAAGTCGCTTGACTCTCAACAATCCGAACGCGCATCCTCCGGCCTTCTCAAGCTCTGGGGCGTACCGCTGGCCGCTATCTTGCTAGCTGCGGTGCTTGCCGCGCTGGCGTGGTGGGGCCATCCTGGTATCACGGGTCTGAACACCCTCGAGATGCGCATTTCGGCGTTGCTCAAGATTTTCGGCTCGCTGGGCGTCGTGTTGGCGGCGCATGCCGTTGCACTTTGGCTCGGCATCTACGAGAAGATTGCGCATCGCGTCGGCCGGATGGGAGACGACCAGAAGCCCGACACGAAGTTCAAATACGACGCTCGCCTGCAATATCTGCACGATGAACTGCGCACTTCCTTCGGCTGGCGTTGGCGTCGCGCGATACCGTGGCTCATGCTCACGGGTGACGACGCGCTCATCGACGCCGTCGCGCCCGACCTCAAACAGACCGGCGTGATGCGCACGAGCGATATCGTGCTCGTACATGCCGAGCCCGATGGCATCGATACGCAAATGTGGCGCCGGCAGCTTCGCCGCTTGCGTCGCAACCATCCGGTCGATGCTGTGATCCCCGTGATCCGAACAAGCGAGCCATCTCCCTCCGACGATGAACTGCCTCGCACGCTCTCGAAACTGGCTCGCGATCTCGGCTGGGGCGCACCGATCGTCTTCCTTCACGCGGTCAAGGCAAGCGGTCAGTGTCAGGATGCATTTCGTGCGGTCGGTGCTTTCGCCGATGCGCAAGCCTCGGAAGCGACGCTTGATCATCAATTGAGCGCTCTTGAGCATATGACAGCGGAAGAGGGCGTCGGGTTATGCGCGCGTTCCGAGCCGGTCCTCTGGCTCGCTCAGATGTCGCAATACATCGCTTCACAGCGTGAGCGCATGGTGAAGACGTGGCTGGCGCATTGCATGTCGAAATGGCGGCGCGCACCGCTCGCAGGCGTAATGTTCGCGCCGGTATTCGCCGCGCCTGCCGTGCCCACACCGGTACCGGCCGATCAGGAGGACATCGCGAAGGATGTCGCCGAACGACTTTCGCAGCGCGTCAGTGTGGCACGCGAGCAGCCTCGCGCGTTGCAACTTATTTGGCACGAGATCGGCACGGGTATAAAGCCGCAGGATGGCCGCCGCATCGGCTTTTACTGGCCCAACGCGCTCGCCGCACTGGTGATGGTCGCGGCCATCGCCTGGTGCGTGGCGATGACCGCCTCGTTCATCGGCAATCGCGCCGTCATGAACGATGCACACGCGGTAGCCGATGCCGCACTCGCCGAGAAGCCAGGCACGGCGGCGGCATTGCGCGCGCAACTCGCGCTGCAAAAGCAAATCGGCACGTTGGAATATCGCCAGCAACACGGAGCGCCGTGGTACTTGCGTGCGGGCCTGAACCGTAACGATCAGATTCTGGACGCGCTGTGGTCGTCGTATGCGACCGTGGCGGCGCGCAACCTGCGCGATCCGACCGTCCATCAACTGGAGAGCGCGCTGACCCAACTCGCGCAGGCCCGCGCCGACGCACTTCCCAGCACCGAAGAACAGCAACGCGACTACAACGCGCTCAAGACCTACTTGATGCTGGCACAGCCTCAGCATGCCGATGCTGCCTACCTCGCCAAACAACTGCCGACCATGTGGCCTGCTGCCGCCGGCATGAGCGCGGGCGAATGGCTCGACACGTCGCCGCGCCTCGCGTCGTTCTACGCGTCGCACCTGCGCGCGCATCCTGAATGGCGGCTCAACGCGTCCAGCGATCTGACCCAAGCCTCGCGCAACATGCTCGTGAACCAGATCGGCCTGCAGAATTCCGACGACACGCTGTATCAGTCCGTGATCGAGCAGGCGAAAGGCAAGTACGCGGACATGTCGCTCGCCACACTCATCAACGGCGCTGACGCGCGCGGACTCTTCTCGACGAGTCAGACGGTGCCCGGCGTTTACACGCGCGCCGCATGGGACGGCATGATCGGCGATGCGATCGACAAGGCCGCCAGGGAAGGGCGCGTCGCCGCCGACTGGGTGCTCGCCGACGAGCGCGCCGCCCGTGTGCCGGGCGCGGCGCTCGAAGCGGAGCAGGATACGGAGGAAGTAAAGCAGCGCCTGCGTGCGCGGTACTTCGCTGAATACACCGCAGCATGGCAGGCAATGCTCAACAGCATTCAGTGGCGCAACGCGTCGAATCTGAGCGACGCCATTAGCCAGCTCGCGCGCCTGACCGATGCCCAAACATCGCCGCTGATCGCGCTGATGAAATCGGTTCAATATCAGGCGCAGGCGGGCCGTCCGTCGCAGGCGCTGTCCGATACGCTCGTGCGCAAGGCACAGGACCTGATCGGGAACAAGACGGGAATAACGAGTGCCCCGGAAGTGAATCCGCTGGACAAGCCCTTCGGTCCTTTACTCGCGCTGATGGGCGACGATGTCGTGACCGGCGCCAATAGCGCAAGCGGCAAGCGCGAAAAAAACGCGGCCGACTTCAGCAGCGTGAGCCTCGCGCACTTCCTGACCGTGGCCACCACGATGCGCCTGAAGTTGCAGCAGATCGCCACCAGCGCCGACGCACAGGCGATGGCGCGCCAAATGGCACAGGCCGTGTTCCAGGGCAAGCTCTCCGAACTCACGCAGGCGCGCGACGATGCGGCGCTCACCGCCGCGAGCCTCGGCTCACAGTGGTCGGGCTTCGGCGACGCGCTATTCGCCCGCCCGCTCGATGTGGCATGGCAGACTATCCTGCAACCCGCGGCAGCGAGCCTGAACGAGGCGTGGCGTTTGTCGGTTGCCGCGCCCTTCACGAGCGCCTTCGATGGCCATTATCCGTTCTCGGACACCGAAGCCGATGCCTCTTTCGTCGAGTTGGGCCGCTACATCAAACCGGATACCGGGCTGATCGCGCGTTTCGTGACGACGCAGCTCGCGGGCATGCTTCAGCCTCAAGGCAACGCCTGGGCGCCGAGCGAACTTGCGCCGCAAGCGTTGCAATTCGATCCCGAGTTCCTCGCGGCGCTGCGCCAGTTGTCGACGCTCGGCGCGCAGATGTATGCGCAGGGAGATGCCAGCTACCGATTCCAGATCATGCCGCATCCGACGCCCGAAGTGACGCGCAGTATCCTGAGCATCGACGGCACGAAGATCGAGTACTTCAATCAACTGGAGGCGTACACGTCGATCGTATGGCCTGGCAACGGCCAGAACGGACGCGTGCAGCTGACATGGGAATCGATCGATGCGGGGATGCGCATGGCGTTCGCCGCGAATGGCGATTGGGCGTGGCTGCGTTTGCTCGGCACGGCGCAGGTCAAACCGCTGGACAGTACGACCTATGCGCTGACCTTCAATCAGGGCAACGGCGCTTCTCTGCACTATGACCTCAAGACGCAGGTGGGCGCGGGGCCGCTCGATCTTCTCAAGCTGCGCGGCTTCAGGATGCCGCAGCGCATCTTCATGATCGGCAAGGGCGGCGCGCTTGCCGGGCTCGCATCCCTGCCGCCGTTGCCACCGGGGATGCAGCCATGACCGCGCCGTGGAAGCATTCTGCGCTCGAACACGAGAACCCGTTCCTCAAATACTTCGACGCCGAAATGCGCTATCTGCACGCGGTGTCGGGCGAGTTCGCCAAAGCACAGCCCGACGCCGCGCGTCGCATTGGAATGCGCTATGGCGAGCTGGGCGACAGCGTGCGTGCCACCTTCGAGGGCTTCGCGCTGCTCATGGCGCGTCTGCGCATGAAGCTCGATGACGGCAATCCGGAGTTCACCGAAGCGCTGATCGACAACCTGTACGAACATGCGGCGCGGGCCATTCCCTCGATGTCGATCATCGAATGCACGCCGCTCGGCCGCGGGGCCGCTGCGGCGGCGCAGATCTCCGCGGGGGCCGTTGTGCGCTCGACGCCCATCGGTCCCGATCAGGTGCAGTGTCTTTATCGAACGACGCAGGCCGTCCAGTTGCTGCCACTCTCGGTGGAGGATGCGGTCGTGGCGGTGCGCGACGGCGGACGCACGGTCATCCGCCTCACGTTCCGACTGTGGCTGGGCGAGCAGCGCGAGGCCACCGACCTGTCGCGCATACGGCTATATCTCCATGATGACCGGCCCGCCGCGGCCGCGCTGTATGCGGCGTTGACACGTCAGGTCACGTCGATCAGTCTGCGTCTGCCCTCGGTGCGCGACGGCGAATTGCAGCCGCTCGATGACGTGTGCTTTGAAGCGGCGGGTTTCGGGCCTTCGGCGCGGCTGTGGCCGGTGACCGAACCCGAGCGTGACCGCAGCCTCGATCGCGAGCAGACGCTGCTCGAATATTTTGTGTTCCCGCAGAAGTTCCACTTCGTCGATCTGTGCGGATTCGACGCGTCGGCGCTGCCGGCGGGCGAGTCGCAAATGACCTTCGAGATCGAACTGGATGGAGGCGTGCCCGGAAATTATCCGGTCAGTCGCGAGAGCTTTCGCCTGTTCTGCACGCCCGTGATCAATCTGTTCGAAGTGGATGCGTTGCCGCTGCGGCCCACGGATTCGCATGACCGTGAGCACCGCGTTCTCGTGCAGCCGGGCGTGGACGATCACATCGAGCCGTATGACGTGCTTGCGGTTACTGCCGCCGATCGGGAAGACAGCGCGCGCCATGCCTATCAGGCGTTCACGAGTTTCCGGCACCGCGGCTGGATGCTGCGTTACGAGCATCCGGAACGGTACTTTCGCAGCTCGAAGCGCTTCGGCGTTGCCGGGCGCGAACTCTGGCTGACGCTCTCGGGGCAGCTATGGGAACGCTTTCAAGCGGAGGCGCAATACGATGAGAACCGCCCGCAACCGGACCGGTATCTGACCGTGCGCGCGCTCGCGAACAACGGCCGCTTGCCGCGCATGGCGCTCGCCGACGCGACGATCACCCAGACGGTGTCGGGTTTCACCGGGATCGCGTCGGTGCGCAACCTCACCGCTCCAACCCTTCCGCTGTATCCGCCGCGCCATCACCCTGAATACGACTGGCGCGTGCTGGGGCATTTCGCGGCAGGTTGCGCGAACGAATTGAACATGATCGGGATGGCGGGCGCACCGGTCTTGCGCGCAGCACTGGAACTCTACGACTGGTCACACGACGACGGCATCGAGCGGCGCATCAACGCGATCGAAGACGTGCGGCTGACCGAACATCACACGGCGGGGCGGCGGCATATGCAATTCGAGATTCGCGTTCATGTCCGGCTCGACGCGACCGCCTTTGATGGGCCGGGCGACGCGGCGCTCTTCGGCGATGTGCTCGCCCGGTTCGTCGGGCGCTATGCGAGCTTTCACCATGCGACGCGGCTGGTGCTGAGCATCGACGGAAGGGAATCGCTTTATCCGCTCATGGAATTCGAGGGTGCCGTTCTTTGATGGCGCGATCCGTCTCGCAAAACTTGTTCGGCGCTCGTGCGATGCACGTGCTGGGGCGCTCGAAGAAGCATTTAAAACGGCTGAAATAGGATTTTGGGGGGTGAGGCCGGCGCGACGGCTTGCCCATCTCTTTTATTTTTCCAGCTCGATCCGCGTTGGCGGTCGGACGTCGCTTGCAAAGCCCGCACGTAAGAATTTCCCCTCGCCTTTCTCCGAAGGCGAGGTATTACGGCAAAAACGATCGATCAGTCGAACATGTCAGGCTGCGTCGCAACCAGATCATTCCAGATGGTCTGAAAGTGCAGCCAGCCGATATAGTCGCTCCCCACGTGCTCGCGGCTGTAGCGCGCGCGATCTTCGGGCACGAGCTTCGGCGTGATGCCGGTCGCTTCGATCATCAGTTGCTGCTGGCAGCAGCGCTCCAGCGCGATGAACCAGAACGCCGCCGAATCGATGCTGTGACGGCTCGCGGTCAGCAGCCCGTGGTTCTGGTGAATCGCGGCCTTCACGCCCTTGAACGCGTTCGCGACCTTGTTGCCGCCTTTCACTTCGACCGCGACCTTGCCCGCTTCGTCGCCGATCACGACGTGGTCCTCGAAGAACGCGCAGGCGTCCTGCGACATCGGGATAAGCGGCTTGCCGAGCGCCGCGAACGCGGTGCCGTAGACGGTATGCGCGTGGCACATCGCGACGATGTCCTGATGCTGCTCATGCACGGCGGCGTGCAGCACGAAGCCCGCGCGATTGAGCGCGTATTTGCCTTCGACCACGTTGCCCCGATGATCGGCGCAGATCAGGTTCGAGACTTTCACTTGCGCGAAGTGAACGGCCATCGGATTGGTCCAGTAGAGCGACGGATTTTCCGGATCGCGCACGGTGAGATGGCCCGCGAAACCGTAATCGAAGCCGTGCAACGCGAACGCGCGGCACGCAGCGACGAGGCGCTCCTTCAGGTATTTGCGATGTTCGGCGTGGCTCGAAAACGTCGGCACCTCGGGGAAGATCAGGCCTTCCTGTTCCGGCTGATAAATCGACACGCGGCCTTTGAGGTCGATTGCCGAATCGTTCTTTGCGGGAGTCTCCATGACGTCGCTCATCTTTTTTCGCTCCAATGCGGATCAAAGTGGGTATGCCACGCATGGTGCCGCGAGCGATGCTTGCGCACAAACGAAGGTTGTTCAAGGAAACATGAGCCACATTCATGCTTGGGCTTTTTTGAAGCCTCCGCGGAGTTGCCAATGCCCTTAGGTATAAGCAATGCAACGTTTTTCGCGTCGCCGCAAATCCGCCCCCGATCACGCGAGCCCCGGGATCAATACTTGGGCGAATCCCGTAGAGGCCCGCCACATAAGGCTCGGCGCCAACGCAACGCAAGGCCTTCAAAAGCAGCGCACAAAGCCGTTAACCACGTTTGCAACATTTTGCGAGCGGAGCGCGTTTCCACCGCGACAAGGCTTTGAGGCGTGCAATCAGCAGCGTTTTGAAGACAGCCGCTTCACCTGAAGCCCGGTGCGACAAGGTATTAGCCAGACGAAAACGTTTGGCGTCAGTTGAGCTTCCTGTGCGATCCGTATGAAGGACGCCTTTCACGATTGAATCAATTTTGTTCGTACTTGAGCGCACGTTGCCGCGCGCTACGTGCGGACTCGCGCAAACCCCAGTTGGTATAAGGATTGGCGTGCGCTGGCACACCTCTCGCTAATGTATGACCACGCACGAAGGTCACCGCGATCCTTCAACAACAGATAAGAGCGGTGAATTCGTGCTACGGGGCTGGTCGCAACAGGGTTCGATGTACGCCGACAGATGCATACACGAATCCTGTTGCGAGCCAGAAGAAATCAAAAGCGCGAAGCGCACACGCACGAGACTAATAAAATGTTGACTCTTCAATCAGACCTGCACGGCAATCATCTGTTGGGCGCGCTTCCGGCACAGGAATGGCAAGCCATCGCGCCTCATCTCGAACTCGTTCAATTGCGCACGGAACAACTGCTGTGCGATTCGGGCCAGCGCATTCACCATGTGTATTTCCCGACCACGGCGATCATCTCGCTTCTGCATACGATGGAAGACGGCGGCTCCGTCGAAGTCGCGGCGGTCGGACGCGAAGGGATGTCGGGTGTTCCGGTGCTGACGGGCGGCGACACCATGCCGACGCGCGTACAAGTGCAATGCGCGGGCTTCGCGTATCGCATGAGCGCGGGCGCGTTGCGCGAGCACTTCGGCCGCTCGGACTTCCTGCGTCGCGTGATGTTGCTGTACATGCAAGCCCTGCTCACGCAAGTGGCGCAGACGGCGGCGTGCAATCGTCATCACTCGCTGTCGAAGCAACTGTGCCGCTGGCTGCTGATCCAGACGGATCGCACGCCGTCGGATCAATTGCGCGTTACGCAGCAGATGATCGCCGATATGTTGGGCGTGCGCCGTGAAGGCGTGACTGAGGCAGCTGGCAAGCTGCATGATGCAGGGCTTATTCATCACAGCCGTGGCTGCATCAAGATTCTGGATCGTGCGGGGCTCGAGGAGCGGGCTTGTGAGTGTTATGGCATCGTCAAGCGGGAGTTTGATCGGATGTTGCCGCGGCGGGCTGAAGCGGTGGTTTAAGGATGTCTCTTTCGCCGCGGGTCCCTTCTTCGTGTCGGTCTATTAGCACTGCCCCTGTGCGGGGCGGCAGTCACTTTCTTTGCTGCTGCAAAGAAAGTAACCAAAGAAAGCAGCTCGTTTAAGCCCGCGGTCACACGCAGTTTGGCCATGCTTGCCAGCCGCCAATGGCACTCGCCTAAGTGTCGCCCTCGAAGGACCAATCGGGCTTGGCTCGCGCACGGTCTGACGAGCTAGTGAATTAAGCGCGCTGGTTCAGCACCAAATAGCTTCGGCACAGCGCTACGCGCTGCCGTTGGGTATGCAAGGGAAACCGAAGTAGAAGCGCGCACGAACCCGATTGACCCATCGGCCGCGAAGCGGGCCGGAGCTATTTGGTGCTGAACCAGCGCGCTTAAACATTTGGTGCGGCAGACCGTGCGCGGTCCAAGCCCTTATCTGCTTGTGGGGGCACTCGCTAGTGCCGGGCCATTAGGCCAATCGCCTGTGCCGCGGCCGGTGTGAAGTGCTTAGGCTGGGGATAGCTGTTTCTTTGGTTACTTTCTTTGCAGCAGCAAAGAAAGTGACTGCCGCCCCGCACAGGGGCAGAGCTAATAGACCAAAAAGAAATCGGGATCCGGCGACGAAAAACCCCATCAAACAACCCCACGACTGGCCGCAGCCGCCCTCCCTCGCAACCAATTAATGCTAGCAAAAAGCACCACAGCAAACACGATCAACATCGTCGCGACCGCGAGAATCGACGGATCGATCGAATCGCGGATACCGCTCCACATCTGCCGCGGCACGGTCCGCTGATCCGGCCCGCCGATAAACAGAATCACGATCACTTCATCGAACGAAGTCGCGAAAGCGAACACGCTGCCCGTGGCGACCGCCGGCGTAATGAGCGGCAAAGTCACGCGCCGAAACGCAGTCCAAGGCTTCGCGCCGAGACCGGAAGCCGCGCGCAAAAGACTCTGATCGAACGACAACAATGAAGCCGTCACGGTGATCACGACAAACGGCGTGCCAAGCGCCGCGTGCGCGAAAATCACGCCGGGATAAGAGTTCACGAGCCCGAGCGGCGCGAAGATCAGATAGAAGCCCGCCGCGACGACGACAATCGGCACGATCATCGGCGAGATGATGATCGGCATGATCACCGAGCGCAACGGAAACTGCGATCGCGAAAGACCGAGCGCCGCGAGCGTGCCCAGGCACGTGGCGATCAACGTCGATGCCGCGCCAATGCCGATGCTGTTCAACAGCGAGCGCTGCCAGTCCGAACTAGTCAACGCCTGCTCGTACCAGCGCAGCGAAAAGCCCTGCAACGGATACGAGAAATACGATCCCGAGTTGAACGAAAGCGGGATGATCGCGAGAATCGGCGCGACGAGAAAGAACAGCACGATCACGGTATGCACGCGCACCCAGCGCGATGCGATGCGTTCGGTCAGCACCTTGTTGCGTTGCTCTGTCATGGAAGAAAGACTCCTCAACCGAAGCGCAACCGGTCGATGCCGACGATGCGGTTGAACAGAAAATAGAAGATCGCCGTGAAGATCACGAGATACGCGGAAAGCGCGCCCGCGAGTCCCCAGTTGAGCTGCGTGTTCGTTTGCAGCGCGATGAGCTGACTGATCATTTCATCGCCAGCGCCGCCGAGCAGCGCGGGCGTGATGTAGTAACCGAGCGCGAGCACGAAGACGAGGAAGCAGCCCGCGCCGACGCCCGGCAGCGTCTGCGGAATATAGACGCGCACGAACGCGGTGAACGGATGCGCGCCGAGCGATTGCGCCGCGCGCACGTACACGGGCGATACACCTTTCATCACCGAATAGATCGCGAGAATCATGTACGGCAGAAGCACGTGCGTCATGCCGATCAACACGCCCGTGCGATTGAAGATGAGCGGCACCGGATGCGTCGCGAGGCCGAGACCCGCCAACAGACCGTTGATGACGCCGCCCGGTTGCAGCAGCACATACCACGCCGTCGTGCGCACGAGCAGCGACGTCCAGAACGGCACGATCACGAAGAGCATCAGGCGGTTGCTGCTCTGCGCCGGAAGATTGGCGAGCAGCCACGCGACCGGATAACCAAGCACGAGGCACAAGAGCGTGACGGATGCGCTGATCGATATCGTGCGAAGAAACGCCTGCCGATACACCGACGAGTTATCCGGCACGAAGGCGAGGTTGCCTTGCGGCGTCACTTGCGCATCGACGGCGGCGAGCAGATAGTCGGGCGTCGGCGATGTGGCCGCGCGCTTCAAAAGACGCCATATTTCAGGGGAATTCCAGCGTTCGTCCATCTCGATCAACGCGGGCTTCCACGCGGTCGGCGTCTCGTCGCGGACGCTGCGCGCGGTGCGCATCAACAGGCTGCGAAATTCGGGCTGCGCGAAGTTGAGCCTGCGCGCAACGGTGCCGAGCTGTCCGCTCTGCTGCGCATCCTTGAGTCCGGCCGCGAGCAGCGCGAACACATGTTCATCGGGCACGCCGCGCCCGTCCCACGCATCGAGCGCGCGAGTGAGCGCGGGCATGCTGCCCGGCACTTCCCTGTTCTCGACACTGCGTGCGAGCAAAAGCGCGATCGGTGCGATGAACGTCGATAGCAGAAAAACGATCAGCGGCAATGCAAGCAACAACGCCTGCACCGATGCGCGACGGCGCGCTCTTTGAAACGAGGCGCGGCCATCGGCTCTCGTCGGAGAACCGGAGGCAGGCGCGTGGATCGATGCAGGCATGAGGTCTCTCTGGTCCTTGAACGGCGTTACTGCGTCAGCCACACCTGGAAGCGCTTGTTGATCTGGTCGGCGTTATCGGCCCAGAAGTTCGCGTTGATCTGCACGGCGCGCTTGAAGTTATCCGGCGCGGTCGGCATGTCGGCGAGACGCTGCTTGTCCACGAGCGCAACCGCATCCTTGCGCGGCGGCGCATAAGCGATGTACTTCGACAGATCAGCCGATGCCTTCGGCTGCGCTTGCGACACGATGAACTTCGCGGCCGTATCGGCGTGCTTCGCGCCCGTCGGAATCGCCCACCATTCGAAGTCGTAGACCTGCGCATCCCAGACCGCCTTGAACGGCTTGTTGTCCTTCTTCGCGGCATCGTCGATGCGGCCGTTATAGGCCTGCACCATCACGACCGCGCCATCGGCGAGCAGTTGCGGCGCCTGCGCGCCCGACTCCCACCACACGATGTTCTTCTTGATCGTGTCGAGCTTCTTGAAGGCGCGATCGACGCCGGCGGGCGTGCCGAGCACCTTGTACACGTCTTTCGGATCGACGCCATCGGCGATCAACGCCCATTCCATCGACACCTTCGGCGACTTGCGCAGGCCGCGCTTGCCGGGGTATTTCTGCAAGTCGAAGAAGTCGTTGACGGTGCTCGGCGCGGTCTTCAGCTTGCTCGCGTCGTAGGCATAGACGGTGGACCACACCATGCTCGCGACCGCGCAATCGCTGATCGAGCCGGGGATGAAATCGCTCGTCTTGCCGATCGACTTCTTGTCGAACTTCTGCAGCAGGCCTTCATCGCATGCGGTGATCGCGTCGTTGGTTTCGAGATCGATCAGATCCCACGTCGTGTTCTTCGCCTGCTCCATCGCGGATAGCTTGGCCAGGCCGCCGTCGTACGATTCGGTCGAGAAGTTCACGCCCGTAGCCTGCGTGAACGGTTCGAACCAGGCCTTCTTCGCAGCGGCTTCATACGCGCCGCCGAAAGTCACGACGGAAAGCGTCTCCGCCGCGTGTGTCGGGATGGTTGCAAACGCAAATACTGCGAGTGCGGCGCATTGTGCTTTGATGTGAGTGCGCATGTCAGTTGGCTCCTGCGGGTGCGGTCGAGATGAGGGAAGGTGACGGCGGTGTGGTTGGGGCAATCGCGGGGGCGCTCTTTGGCGCCATCATCGCGAGAATCTTGCAGTCGTCGTGACGCCATGCAATTTCTATCGTGCTGCCGGCTGCGGGCAACGCATGACGCTGCGTATTGGGCACTTTTACGACGAGAGAATCGCGCGAGCCCAGCTTCAGATGCACGCGATGATGATCGCCGCAATACACGAGTTCCTCGACGCAGGCGCGCACGACGTTGCTGTGCTCGTCGGGCTGCACGCCTTCCGCGCCCGGAATATGCGCGCGTTCGGGACGCAGCGCGAGCATCGCTTCGTCGCCGGCGCGCAGGCCGTGTTCGCAGCGTCCGCGAATGACGCTTCCGTCCGACAGCGCGAGCGTCGCCCATTCGTCGTTCACACTCGTGACGTGACCCGTGAGTCCGTTGTTCTCGCCGACGAAGTTCGCGACGAATGCGTTCTGCGCGTTCTCGTAGAGCTCGCTCGGCGTGGCGGCCTGCTGGATGCGGCCATCGGAAAAGACGGCGACGCGGTCGGACATCGTCAATGCTTCGGCCTGATCGTGCGTTACGTAGACGATCGTCAGCGAGAGCTCGCGATGCAGCCGCATGATTTCGTATTGCATCGTTTCGCGCAGGCGTTTATCGAGCGCGCCGAGCGGCTCGTCCATCAGCACGACGCTCGGCTCGAACACGAGTGCGCGTGCGAGCGCGACGCGCTGTTGCTGGCCGCCGGAAAGTTGCGAGGGACGCCGGTTCGCGAGATGCGGCAACTCGATCATCTCCAGCGCGCGTTTGACGCGCGTCTTCTGCTCCGCGCGGCTCACGTGCCGCACGGAAAGCGGAAACGCGACGTTCTCCGCAATCGTCAGATGCGGAAAGAGCGCGTAGTTCTGAAACACCATGCCGATGTCGCGCTGATGCGGCGGCTTGTCGTCGAGACGCCGGCCATCGAGGCGAATCTCGCCTTGCGTCGGCGTTTCGAAGCCCGCGAGCATCATGAGCGTGGTCGTCTTGCCCGATCCCGACGGTCCGAGCAGCGAAAGAAACTCTCCCTTGCGCACGTCGAGGTTCAGGTCCTCCACGACATAGTGCGCGCCGTCGTACGATTTGCTCACGCCCGAGAAGGAGATGAAGGAAGGGTCTGACATCGTGATCGCGTCCTGTCTTTCAGTGCTGTGCGAGCTTCGACGCGATATAGCGCGCGAAGTCGTAATTGGGCCGTTCGAGATGACTCAGGTTGCCGGGCTTTGCGAGCGGCGCATGTACGCCGCGAAACACTGCCTGCACGCCGCGCCTGTCTTCCGCGTTCACTTCGTCGAGCAGCTTCTTCAATGTCGTCATATGCGCGTTCGCTTCCGGATCGGCGATGAATTCAGGCGCAAGCCCGCCGCCGAAGCGGATATGCACCTGTCCGACGCCGCGCGGTTGCAGCACGAGATACCAGAAGTAGCCGGGCGTGAGCGTCACGAGATGCGTCGGATAGATCGCGAGCAGCGCGGTCGTCTTGCGCCAGTGACCCGACAAGCGCGTGTTGTCCGGATGCGCATTGCCGATCGGCAAGCTCGCTTCTTTCGTGATCCAGTGATAGTTGAACGCGGGATAGCCTGGCGGACATTCCATTTCTTCGAGTCTGGAATGCGGCCCTACGGTTGCGCGATGCAGCATCGGCAAGTGATAGCTTTCCATGAAATTTTCCGCGAGGATTTTCCAGTTCGTGTCCCACACGTGCTCTTCATAGAAAGTTTCGATGTAGTCCGTCATGCCGTACGCGCCGATGAGTTCGCTCAATTCGGCCAGTTGCTTTTGAACGGGCGGCGCGTTTTCATCGAGCGTCACATAGATCCATCCTTGCCATTCTTCGCAGCGAATAGCGGGCAATATATAGCTTTCCTTGCAGAAGCCTTCTTGCCGGTCCATGAGCGGCGCGCCCTTCAATTCGCCGTCGAGCCCATAGCTCCATGCGTGATACGGACACACGATACGGCGCTTGTTGCCGCGCCCTTCGAGCAGCACCGACATGCGATGCAGGCACACGTTCGACATCGCCTTGAGCTGCATCTGCTCGTCGCGCAACACGGCGATCGGTTGTTCGCCGATTTGCGCCGTCAAATAGTCGCCGGGCTCTTTCAACGCGCTTGCGCGGCCGACACACTGCCATTCGTGCGCGAAGATTTCACTCTCTTCGAGCGACAGAAACTCAGGCGATGTATAGACACCGGGCGGCATGGCGCGCGCATCGCTGAATGGTCGTTCGCAATTCGACCGCAACTGGTCGATGAGCGTTTGCACCGCGATCGTCCTTGTCATGAGGCTCTCCATGTGCCTTCCCGTGGAAGCGCGCCAACGCGAGGTTGCAAGGCGTTGCGCACGACATGGACATCAATCTATCAAGCCAAATTGCCAGCCAAAATATTGTTTTCGGATACAAAGCAAAGCTTTTGCCTATGCAGCGCGGATAACTTCTCCATTCGATGCGCGCATCATGTGTCGATATGCAGCCGCCGGATATAAGTCTCGCAAAAGGACGAGAAGCGATGCACGACTTGCCTCGGGCGCATCGTGCGCGATTGCGCGATGCCCAGCGTCGTCGCGTTGACGTTGTCCTTGAAGCGCTTAATCACGAAGTCTTCGCCGTCCACCGTGCGATTCGATTTGAGCGGAAAATTGAGGATGCTGTAGCCGAGACCGTTCGCCACCATGCCGCGCACGACCTCCGGCTGCGATGAACGAAAGGCGGGCACAGGGCGGCTGCCGACCGCATCGAAGAGCGCGGCGAAATACTCGCGGCTATGCGGCAGATCCAGCATCACATAAGGCTCCGGCAGCAAGTCGGCGAGCGATACCTTGCGCGCCCGGGCCAGGCGATGCGTCTTCGGCAGGATCGCATAGGGTGGCAAGGAAATCAGCGGCGTGAAGGCGATGTCTTCGGTCAGGTCCAGGCTATAGGTCAGCGCGATATCGAGCGAGCCGTCATGCAGGCCGCGCAACAAGCCATCCTGATGTGCCTCGACCGTGCGAAACGAAATGCCCGCATGCCCAGCCGTGAAATGGCTGATGAGACCCGGCATCAACGGCGGTGCGAGCGAAACGAGGCAGCCGAGCGCGATGGAGCCGGTCATGCCGCCATCCATTTCCTTCGCGGCCATTTGCAGTTCTTCCGCGATCTTCAGCAGATTGCGCGCTTGGCCGAGCAGATCGCGGCCCGCCTGCGTGAGCGACAGACCGCTCGCGTGACGTCGGATGAATAGCTGCACGCCGAACGATTCTTCGAGATCGGCGAGCGCGGTCGATATCGAAGGCTGCGAGATATGCAGTCTTTTCGCCGCCGCGGTGAACGACAACGCTTCCGCCGTGACGACGAAATAGCGCAGCTGCCGCAGCGAGTAGCGAAGGGGATGGATTTCCATCGACGATGCTCCAGAGATCATGCTTCGATGTGCCGCATTGTGAAGCGCTCAAAATTCACTGCATAGCCAAATCCGATGCTATGCATTTTTTAAATATATTTTTCAGATTTGGACGGGGCGCGTAGATTTTCACCAAGACATCACGGATACAACGGCCTTTCGGAAGGACATAGCCATGACAGTGGAAAGGAAATCAATCGACACGCTCGTGGTCGGCGCAGGACAAGCGGGCGTCGCGATGAGCGAACATCTGAGCAAGCTCGGCGTGCCGCATCTCGTGCTGGAACGCGATCGCATCGCGGAGCGCTGGCGCACGGGCCGATGGGATTCGCTCGTCGCCAATGGTCCCGCATGGCACGATCGTTTCCCTAATCTGGAATTCGCGAATTTCGATCCCAACGCGTTCGCATCGAAAGAGCAGGTCGCGGAATACTTCGTCGACTATGCGAAGAAGTTCGACGCGCCCATTCGCACGGGCGTCGAAGTTAAAAAGGTCGTGCGCAATGCAGGGCGGCCGGGCTTTACCGTCGATACCTCTGAAGGAACGATCGAAGCGAATCGCGTCGTCGTGGCGACAGGGCCGTTCCAGCGTCCCGTGATTCCGCCGATCGCGCCGACGAGTGCAGCGCTCACGCAGATCCATTCCGCCGACTATCGCAATCCGCAGCAATTGCCCGAAGGCGGCGTGCTGGTCGTGGGCGCGGGATCGTCGGGCGTGCAGATCGCCGATGAACTGCAGCGCGCGGGCCGCCGCGTGTATCTGTCGGTCGGCGCGCACGATCGTCCGCCGCGCGGCTATCGCGGACGCGACTTCTGCTGGTGGCTCGGCGTGCTCGGCGAATGGGACGCGGAAGTCATGAAGCCCGGCCGCGAGCACGTGACGATCGCGGTGAGCGGTGCGCGCGGCGGTCATACGGTGGACTTCAGGCGTCTCGCGCATCAAGGCATCACGCTCGTCGGCCTGACGAAATCATTCGACGATACCCGCGTCACGTTCGAAGCCGATCTCGCGGACAACATCCGCCGTGGCGACGAGAACTATCTGTCGCTGCTCGATGCCGCCGACGCCTATGCACGACGCAACGGACTCGATCTTCCCGAAGAGCCCGAAGCCCGCAACATTCCCGCCGATCCGGAATGCATGACGCATCCGCTCTTCGAGCTCGATCTGGCGAAGGAAGGCGTGACGTCCATCATCTGGGCGACGGGTTATGCCGTCGATTTCACCTGGCTGCAAGTCGATGCATTCGACGACAAAGGCAAGCCGAAACATCAGCGCGGCGTCGCGAAAGAGCCGGGCATCTATTTCCTCGGCTTGCCGTGGCTGTCGCGCCGTGGCTCCGCGTTCATCTGGGGCGTGTGGCACGACGCGAAACATATCGCCGATCACATCGTCACGCAGCGCAAATACCTCGCTTATTACGACGCGCCGCAACATCACGAAGACGAGACGCGTGTCGAAAGCGTCGAGGCCGCACCGGACGAATCGCGCGTCCACAAGGTCAGCGAGATGGGCGTCAACTGATTTCAAACAATCCCGTATCAAGGTGCATTCGATGAGCCAACCCACGCATACCCGTATCCGCATGTTCAACACCAAGGATACGTATCCGAATCAGACGCTCGATAACGATCTTTGCCAGGCCGTGCGCGCGGGCAATACCGTTTATGTGCGCGGTCAGATCGGCACGGATTTCGACGGCAATCTGATCGGTCTCGGCGACCCGCGCGCGCAGGCCGAACAGGCGATGAAAAACGTCAAGCAATTGCTCGAAGAGGCGGGCAGCGATCTCTCGCACATCGTCAAGACCACGACCTATCTCACCGATGTGCGTTATCGCGAGCCGGTGTATCGCGAAGTCGGCAAGTGGCTGAAAGGCGTGTTTCCGATTTCGACGGGCCTCACCGTGGTGGCGCTCGGTCAGCCCGAATGGCTGATGGAGATCGACGTGATCGCCGTCATTCCCGATGGATGGACGCCTCAGGCCTGAGCGACGCAAAAGGAGGGCACATGACTTTTTCTATCGTCGGACGATGTGAAGAGACCGGGCAGCTCGGCATCGCGATCAGTTCATCGAGCATCGCGGTGGGCGCGCGTTGTCCGTGGGTGCGCGCGGGCGTCGGCGCAGTCGCGACGCAGAACATCACACTGCCCGCGCTCGGTTCGCAGATTCTCGACCACATGGAAAGCGCGAAGCTCGATCCCTCGGCGGCGCTGGATCGCGCGCTGGCCGCGAACGAATGGAGCGAGTATCGGCAAGTGACGGTGGTCGATGCGCAGGGCCGCACCGCGTTCTTCAGCGGCAAGCAGGCGCTCGGCACGTTTCACGCGGTCGCGGGCAGGCAATGCGTCGCGGCGGGAAACATGCTCGCGGGCGTTCACGTGATCGAAGCGATGATTCCCGCGTTCGAGAACGCATCCGGCCATCTCGCGGACCGGCTTCTCGCGGCGATGCACGCGGCGATCGCAGCGGGCGGAGAAGCGGGCCCCGTGCATTCGGCGGCGCTGAAGATCGCGGGCGAGCAAAGCTGGCCGCTCGTCGATCTGCGCGTCGATTGGGCGGATGACGATCCCATCGGCAAGCTCGATGGTCTCTGGCAGGCATACAAGCCGCAGATGCAGGACTACGTGACCCGTGCATTGAATCCGACCGCCGCGCCGAGCTACGGAGTGCCGGGCGATGAATGACATGACGAGCCGCGATCTGCTCGAACGGCTGATCGGCTTCGCAACCGTCAGCCGCGATTCGAATCTCGAGTTGATCGAATTCATCCGTGACTACCTCGCGAAGCATGACGTCGAGAGCGAGCTGTTCTACAACGCGGAGCGCACGAAGGCGAATCTGTTCGCGACGATCGGACCGCGCGATCGCGGCGGCATCGTGCTGTCGGGACATACGGATGTGGTGCCGGTCGATGGCCAGCCGTGGACCGTCGATGCATTCCGCCTCACCGAGAAGGATGGTCGCCTGTATGGCCGCGGCGCAGCGGATATGAAAGGCTTTCTCGCGTCGGTGCTGGCCGCGGTGCCCATGCTGCTGAAGCGCGAACTCAGGTTGCCGGTGCATCTCGCCTTTTCCTACGACGAGGAAGTCGGATGCCTCGGCGTGCGGCCGATGCTCGCGCAACTGGCGCAACGCGCGCACAAACCCGTGCTGTGTCTGATCGGCGAGCCGACGTCGTTGAAGCCGGTGCTCGGGCACAAGGGCAAGCTCGCGATGCGCTGTCAGGTGAAGGGCGCGCCGTGTCATTCCGCATACGCTCCGTATGGCGTCAATGCCATTCAGTACGCGGCGCGCCTCATCAATCGTCTGGAAGAGATCGGCGAGAAGCTCGCGCAACCCGAGCATCACGACGCGCGTTTCGATCCTCCGTATTCAACCGTGCAGACGGGCACGATCAAGGGCGGCCGCGCGCTCAATATCGTGCCGGCGGAATGCGAATTCGACTTCGAAGTGCGCGCGCTGCCGGGCTTCGACGCCAGCACGGTTGCCGATGATTTAGAAACATACGCGCAAGCCGAACTGCTGCCGAAGATGCGCGCCGTGAAGCCCGACACCGACATCACCCTCGAAGCGCTGTCCGCCTATCCCGGACTCGCGACGCCGCCCGACAGCGAAGCCGCGCGTCTGCTCGCGTTGCTCAGCGGTTCGTCGGATTTCGGCACGGTGGCATTCGGCACGGAAGGCGGACTCTTCGATCATGCCGGCATTCCGACGGTCGTATGCGGTCCCGGCAGCATGGATCAGGGACACAAGCCCGACGAGTTCGTGACCGTCGAACAACTCCGCGATTGCGACGCGATGCTGATACGGCTCGCGGACCATCTCTCGACCATAGCCTGATTACTCAAGCGCCTGAAGCGATCCCGACGCCCTGAGCGTCAGGGCATCGCTTTGCCGCGCGCATTAAGGAGACGACTTTGACTAACGCGCAACGCAATGCTGCTCCGTTGATCGAGAAGCACACCATCGGCTACGTGCCGCCCGAGGATCGTCACGGCAAGGTGCGCGATCTCTTCACGCTATGGTTCGGCGGAAACATCGCGCCCTTGCCCATCGTGACCGGCGCGCTCGGCGTGCAGATCTTCCATCTGAACCTGTTGTGGGGCATCGTCGCGATCATCGTCGGTCAGGCGGTCGGCGGCGTGCTGATGGCGCTGCATTCGGCGCAGGGTCCGCAAATGGGCATCCCGCAGATGATCCAGAGCCGCGCGCAGTTCGGCTCATGGGGCGCGCTGCTCGTGACCGTCATAGCAGGCGTGATGTACGTGGGTTTCTTCGCGTCGAATATCGTGCTCGCGGGAAAATCGCTGCATGGCATCGAGTCGTCGGTGTCGGTGCCTGTCGGCATCGTGATCGGCGCGGTGGGATCGGGATTGATCGGCATCATCGGATACAAGTTCATTCATATCCTGAACCGCATCGGGACATGGGTGCTCGGCATCGGTATTTGCGTCGGCTTCGGCTACATCCTCACGCATATCTCGACGAACGATTTCCTCACGCGCGGCGGCTTCGACTTCGCCGGCTGGCTCGCGACCGTTTCCCTCTCGGCGCTGTGGCAGATCGCGTTCGCGCCCTACGTCTCCGATTACTCGCGCTACCTTCCGGCGAACGTGCGCGTCGCATCGACGTTCTGGGCGACGTATCTCGGCTGCACGATCGGCTCGACGCTCGCGTTCGTGTTCGGCGCGGTCGCGGTGCTGGCGGTGCCGCCCGGCGTCGATGCGATGGATGCCGTGAAGCTCGCCACCGGACCGCTCGGCCTGCCGATGCTCGTGTTGTTCCTGTTGAGCGTGATCAGCCACAACGCGCTGAATCTCTACGGCGCGGTGCTCGCGTCGATCACGTCGCTGCAAACCTTCGCGTATCGCTGGATTCCGACGGCGAAGGCGCGCGCGGTGTTGTCGGTCGTGATTCTGGTCGCGTGCTGCTACTTCGCGATTGGCGCATCGACGAACTTCGTCGCGAATCTCGTCGATCTCGTGCTCGCGCTGCTCGTCGTGCTGGTGCCGTGGACCGCGATCAATCTTATTGACTTCTATGTGATCCACAAAGGCAAGTACGATATCCAGTCGATCTTTCAGGTGGACGGCGGCATCTACGGGCGCTTCAATCCGCAGGCGCTGATTGCTTACGCGATCGGCATCGCCGTGCAGATTCCGTTCATGAATACGCCGATGTACGCGGGCCCGGTGCCGAAGTATCTTGACGGCGCGGATCTGTCATGGGTCGTCGGATTGCTGCTGACGTCGCCGGTTTATTACTGGCTGGCGTCGCGCGACACGGTTTATCGGCGTCGGCAGAACGGCGCGCAGGTGGCGTCCGGTGCGTCGCGGTAACAAATGAAGCCATGCCGGGCGGGACTTTTTCCCGCCCGACAAAAGTGTTGTACGTCCGCCTGCGTTTACGCGTCATGTGCATATGCACATAATCGCGTCACCTGCTGCGAAAACCCTTCGCGGCGCATCGAGGCGGTGACGATAAGGCTTGTCGGCATGCATCGCCCCTCCTCGCTCAAGTATTCAGGAGGTTTGTATGTCGAACGATATTTCTCTCGAAACGCCGTCGCGCCGTCACTTCATCGGCATTGCGGCGGCGACGCTCGCCGCTGGCGCATTGAGCAGCCTCGCCTTCGCCGAACCGGCTCCGGGCAGCGCGGAAATCGTGCAGGTGAAGGGCGGCGACAAGACCGCCATTCGCCCGCTTCGCGTGCATGTGCCGGATGCGCAAATCGCCGATCTGAAGCGGCGCGTCAAGTCCACGCGCTGGCCCGAACGCGAAACCGTCACCGATGCATCGCAAGGCGTGCAACTCGCGACGATGCAAAAGCTCGCGCGCCACTGGGTGACGGATTACGACTGGCGCAAGGTCGAGGCGCGGCTGAACGCGGTGCCGAATTTCGTCACCGAGATCGACGGTCTCGACATCCACTTCATCCACGTTCGCTCGAAACATGCGAACGCGTTGCCGGTTATCGTCACGCACGGCTGGCCCGGATCGATCATCGAGCAACTGAAGATCATCGATCCGCTGACCAATCCGACGGCACACGGCGGCCAGGCATCCGACGCGTTCGATGTGGTGATCCCGTCGCTGCCCGGCTACGGTTTCTCCGGCAAGCCGGCGGCGACCGGCTGGGACCCGCAGCGCATCGCGCGCGCGTGGATCGCGTTGATGCAGCGTCTCGGCTATACGCGCTATGTCGCGCAGGGCGGCGACTGGGGCAATGCGGTGACCGAGCAGATGGCGCTCATCGCGCCGCCGGAACTCGTCGGCATTCATACCAACATGCCGGCCACGGTGCCCGACGATATCGCGCATGCGCTCAAGTTCGGCGATCCCGCGCCCGCCGGTCTTTCGGCGGACGAGGCCCACGCATTCGAGCAACTCGACTTCTTCTACAAGCACGGCCTCGGTTACGCGCAGGAAATGGCGAATCGGCCGCAGACGCTGTACGCCATCGAGGATTCGCCGATCGGCCTCGCCGCGTGGATGATCGATCACGACGCGGCGAGCCAGGCGCTTATCGCACGCGTGTTCGATGGGCAGACCGAAGGACTCTCGCGCGACGACATCATCGATAACATCTCGCTCTACTGGTTCACGAACACGGGAATTTCCTCGGCGCGGCTGTACTGGGAGAACAAGCTCAATTTCTTCGCGCCCAAGCACATCGCGATTCCGGTCGCGGTGAGCGTGTTCCCGGACGAGATCTATGCCGCGCCGAAAAGCTGGACGGAGAAGGCGTATCCGAAGCTGATTCACTACAACCGTCTGCCGAAAGGCGGGCACTTCGCCGCCTGGGAGCAGCCGCAGGCGTTCTCGGACGAGGTTCGTGCGAGCTTCCGTTCGCTGCGTTCGGCGTAAGGCAATGCGCGATGCCTCCGCGGCATCGCGTGCGTTCGTTGGTCTGGCCGCGCAGCGCATGCATCGGCGCGAGACCTGTCACAATCGCAATCTCCGACGTTCCTCGACGATGCGGTCGGGATTGCGATTTTGCCGGGCCGTGTCATCCGATTGCGGCGTGCCAGCCGCGCCGCGCGTGTTTCTCCCATGACAAGGAGCAAGCGATGCCAACGATGCAGGCAGTGCAGGTAGCGAAAGCGAACGGTCCGCTGGAAGTCGTCGAGCGCGACGTGCCCGAGCCGCCCGACGGACACGTGTTGATCAAGGTGCAGGCCTGCGGGATCTGCCACAGCGATTCCCTGACCGTCGAGGGTCTGTGGCCCGGCCTTCAGTTTCCGCGCGTGCCGGGTCATGAGATCGCGGGCGTGATCGAGAAGCTCGGCGCGGGCGTCGAAGGATGGGAGAAGGGGCAGCGCATCGGCGTGGGCTGGCACGGCGGGCATTGCGGACATTGCGAGCATTGCCGTCACGGCGACTTCGTGCTTTGCCAGCGCGCGCTGGTGCCCGGCATCAGCTACGACGGCGGCTACGCGGACTACATGGTCGCGCCGCAGGAAGCGCTCGCGCGCATGCCCGACGATCTCTCCGATGTCGATGCCGCGCCGCTCCTTTGCGCGGGCATCACGACCTTCAATGCGCTGCGCAACAGCGGCGCGCGCGCGGGCGATGTCGTCGCGATTCTCGGCATCGGCGGGCTCGGTCATCTGGGCGTGCAGTTCGCGCGCAAGATGGGCTTCGTGACGGCGGCGATCGCGCGAGGCAAGGACAAGGAGCCGCTCGCGAAGCAGCTCGGCGCGCATCACTACATCGACAGCGAATCGCAGAACGTAGCCGACGCGCTCAAGGCGCTCGGCGGCGCGCGCGTCATTCTGGCGACGGCCACGAGCGGCAAGGCGATGAACGCGGCCATCGGCGGTCTGGGGCTCAACGGCAAGCTGATCATGGTCGGGATATCGGAAGAGCCGGTCGAGGTGCCGATCACCCAGTTCATCATGGGCCGCAACTCGGTGCAGGGCTGGCCGTCCGGCACGGCAGCGGATTCGCAGGAAACGCTGGCATTCAGCGCGCTGTCGGGCGTGAAGCCGATGATCGAAGAATTTCCGCTCTCGCGCGCAGCCGAAGCGTACGCGCGGATGATGAGCGGCAAGGCGCGGTTCAGAGTGGTGCTGACGCCGGGGAAGTGAAGCGCATCACCGTAAAACAACCCGACGACCGTTTCGAATCGCAACGTTAAGAATCTTTCCACTACGCCGGTCCACGGCATCCGCGAAACCCGCAAAGCCCCGCCAGCCGGGGCTTTGACGCATATGGCCCGCGCCTTGCATTGATTGCGCTCCAGACAACCCGGAGCCGCACATGATCGAACGAGGCCGAGCCGCCACGCTTACCCACACCGTCACATCCGCCGATCTCGCATCCGCCCACGCGCAAGGCGCGGGCGAACGCTATCCCGACGTGCTGTCCACACCCGCGCTGCTGTCGCTGATCGAGCGCGCGTGCGCCGAAACGCTGCGCGATGCCGTCGGCGATGGGCAACTGTCCGTCGGCGTGACGACGCATCTCAATCATCTCGCGCCGACGCCGCTCGGCGCCGAAGTCTCCGCGACCGCGACTTTCCGCGATCTCGAAGGCGCGCTGTACTGGTTCGACATCGTCGCTTCCGATGCCGGTGGCCCGGTCGGCACGGCGAGCCACGCGCGCGCCATCGTCGAGCGATCCGCGATCGAAGCGCGCGCCGCGAAACGCCGCCGCACCGAATGACGCATCCACACGACGAGAGAAAAGCACATGGCTGATCATTCCCCGACGCACGGCGTCTTCTTCGACGAAGCGTTCGAAACGCTCCCGCCCGCCGACGTGCGCCGTCATCAGGACGCGCTCTGGGCGTCGCACTGGCCGTATCTGCGCGCGATGTCGGCGTTCTACCGGACGCGGCTCGCGCACTGGATCGGCCGCGACGACGTCACGCTCGACACGCTTCAGGAGATGCCCTTCACCGAGAAGGACGAACTGCGCGTGAGCCAGGAAAGCGCGTCGCCCTACGGCGATTACGTCGCGTGCGCGGAAGGCGGCATCGCGCGGCTGCATCGCACGTCGGGCACGACCGGCCGGCCGCTGATTCTCGCGAACAGCGCGCGCGACGCTGCGGATATCGCTCGCGTCGGCGCGCGCTCGATGTGGGCCGCCGGCCTGCGCCCGGACGATCGCGTCGTCCATTGCCTCAACTACTGCATGTGGACCGGCGGCTTCACCGATCACACGATCCTCGAAGCCACCGGCGCGACGGTCGTGCCGTTCGGCGTCGGCAATACGCGGCTCCTGATCGATTCGATCCTCAATCTCGGCATCAACGCGATCTCCTGCACGCCGTCTTATCCCGCGCTGATCGAACAGGTGTTGCGCGAGACCGGCGGCCCCGCGCCGCGCGATCTCGGGCTGAAGCTCGGCCTGTTCGGCGGCGAAGCGGGCCTCGACAATCCCGAGCTGCGCGCGGCGATGGAAGAGAAGTGGGGCTTCAAGGTGCGCAACGCGAACTTCGGTCTCTCGGAAGTGCTGAGCATTCTCGGCGGACAGACCGGCTGGACCAATGATCTTCTCTATCACGCGGGCGATGTCGTGTTCGCCGAGATCATCGATCCGCAGACGCTCGCGCGCTTGCCGATCGAAGCGGGCACGACGGGCGAACTCGTCTGCACGCACTTGCGCAAGCAATGTCAGCCGCTCGTGCGCTATCGCACCCGCGATGTCGTCACGGTGACCGCCACCGATCCCGGCCCGGATGGCCGCAGCGCGTGGCGCTTTCGCGTGACGGGCCGCACCGACGACATGTTCAACGTGCGCGGCGTGAACGTGTTCCCGGGCGCGGTGCGGCTCGCGGTCGAGTCGCTGCCGCAATGGGCGTCGGGCATGTTCCGCATCGTGCTGAAAGGGCCGGGCCCGTACGACCGCATCGCGATGACGGTCGAGGCCGCGAACGGCTTGCCCGTGCCACGCTGGGACGATGCCGCGACGCGCATCGAAGCGGCCGTGCGCGAACGCATCGGCGCGAGCGCAAGCGTCACGATGGTCCCGTTCGAGCATTTTCCGCGCACCGAAGGCAAGACACGCTGGATCGACAAGGAGCCCGCATGAGCTACGTGAAGACACGCATGGATGGAGCCGTTTGCATCGTGACGCTCGATCGTCCCGAGCGCATGAACGCGATCGGCGGGCCGCTGCTCGACGATCTGCACGACGCATTGCAACGCGCGAACGATGACGCCGCCTGCCGCGTGATCGTGCTGACGGGCGAAGGCCGCGCGTTCTGCGCGGGCGACGACCTGAAGGAATTCGGCGAGCAGAGCGCGAGCGATGAAAGCATCCGCAGCCATATCGAACGGATTCAGCGCATCACGCGCGATCTGATGTTCAACGCGAAACCGGTCGTCGGCGCGGTGCATGGCTTCGCCGTCGGCGGCGGTTTCGAATGGATGCTCAATTGCGACATGGTCGTCGCTTCCGACGATCTCGTCGCGTTCTTTCCGGAGATGGAGTGGGGGCAGTTCGTCACCGGCGGCATCACGCATCTGCTGCCGCAGGCGATCGGCCATCAACGCGCGATGGAGCTGTGGCTGCTCGGCGAACGGCAAAGCGCGCAGTCGTTGCTGTCGATGGGCCTCGTCAATCGCGTCGTGCCGCGCGGCGCGATGCTCGACACGGCGATGACGCTTGCGGCGCGCATCGCGGAGAAGTCGCACACGTCGATCGCGCGGCTCAAGCGGCTCGTCACCGCGGAACTGTCGGACACGCTTTCGCGCAGTCTCGAACTCGAATTCGCGGCGACCATCGACGCCTTCGCGGACCCCGACGCCGCCGAGCGCGTGAAGGCCTTCGCGACACGCAAGGAGAACGCACGATGAACCCGAAAGCCCTGACCTTCGACTACTTCGGCACGCTCGTCGATGTCGATCGCGGCGGCACGCTCGGCATGGCGGAAGTGCTGCGGCGGCTGTCCGTCGAAACGGATGACGCGCCGTTCGACATCTATCTCGACTGGGACATCCGCAATGTGCGGCTCTATCGCGGCCAGGCGTACGCGCGTTATCGCGATGTCGCGCAGCAGGCGCTCGCGGCCGTGCTCGATGCGCGCTGGCCCGGTGCGCGCCGCGGCCACACGATGGATGCGCTGACCGACGTGTTCCTCACGCATCTCGTCGAGGCATCGCCCGCGCACGAGGACGCGGCGCCGTTTCTCGACTGGGCCGCGTCGCGCTATCCGCTCATGCCGATCACCAACATGGACAGCGACCTGTGGCGACGCACGCAACTCACGCGCTACTTCGAGCACGTGACAACGGCGGAGATGGCGCAGGCGTACAAGCCGTCGCAGGCGATCTTTTCGCTCGCGCTCGACCGCCTCGCGCTGCCCGCGCAGAACGTGCTGCATTGCTCGCTTGCGAGCTGGGCCGATATCGACGGCGCGAAGCCGCTCGGCATGGCGGTCGCGTGGATCAATCGCGGCGGCGATACGCTCGGCACGTGGCAGCCGCGCCCGGATTTCGAGTTCGACACGTTGTCGCCGGTACGGGACGTTCTGGATAGTCTGTCATTCACAGCGACTGGGGAAACGATATGAAACCGATGAAGATGGCGATGGCGTGCGTCGCGTCCGCTGCGATGCTATGCAACGTTGCACAGGCGCAGCAGGTGGTCAAGATCGGCGTGGCGGGGCCGCTGACGGGCAGCGCGGCGCAAAGCGGCAAGGACGACGAGCGCGGCGTGCGCCTCGCCATCGACGAGCTGAACGCGAAAGGCTTCACGATCGCCGGCAAGCCCGTGAAATTCGAGCTGATCTCGATGGACGATCAGGGCGATCCGAAAGTCGGCGTGAACGTCGCGCAGAAGCTCGTCGACGATGGCGTGTCGGCGGTGATCGGCCATTACAACTCGGGCGTGAGCATTCCGGCGGCGCGCATCTATAACGATGCGCATGTCGTGATGATGACGGGCGCATCGTCGAATCCGGATCTCACGCATCTCGGCTATCCCTACGTGTTTCGCCTCGCCACCAACGACAACGTGATGGGCGGGCGCATGGCGGTCTATGCATCGAAAGTGCTGGGCGCGCAGCGCGCCGCCGTGATCGACGACCGGACCGCATACGGCACGGGCGTCGCCGATGTGTTCATCAAGACCGCGCAGAAGGAGGGCTTGCAGATCGTCGCGCGCGAATACAGCACCGACAAGTCGACCGACTTCAAGGCGATCCTCACGCAGATCAAGTCGCGCAATCCGCAGGTCGTGTTCTACGGCGGCTACTACGCGCAGGCCGCGACGCTCGCCCGGCAGATGGGCGAACTCGGCGTGAACGCGACGCTCGTCGGCGGCGACGGCATCTGTTCTCCCGAGTTCGACAAGCTCTCGGCGGGCGTCGCGGACAAGCGCATGTTTTGCGCGCAGGGCGGCGCGCCGCTCGACACGCTGCCCGACGGCAAGACCTTCCGCGCGAAGTTCAAGAGCGCGTTCAGCGCCGATGTCGATACCTACGCGCCCGCGTTCTATGCAGCGACGCTCGTGGTCGCCGACGCGATGCAGAAGGCGGGATCGGCGAAACCCGAGGTGTTCGTGAAGATCTTGCGCGATCAGTCGTTCGCGAGCATCCTCGGTCCCGTGAAGTTCGATGCGAACGGCGACTGGATCGATGCGCCGGTCACGGTGTATCGGCTGAACGGCGGCGCGCTGACCGCGATCGCGCAGAAGGACTGATGCGCCACGCGACGCCGGGCGGCGGCATTTTGTCCTGATATATTCGAAGCCGTTGCCCGACCGTTCGCAGGGAGACATGGCCACCGTCGCGCTCGATCCCGACATCGCCACGCTGGAGAGTGCGCTCGCGTCTCCCCGTTGGCGTGAAGCCCGCCGTCTCGCGGCGCGTGAAGCGAAAGCATGCATCTGCACGCTGGATCGCGGCGGCCATGTGCTCGAAGGCGCGGCGCATATCGCCGATGCCACGCTCGATGCGTTCTTCGCGCAGTGTCCGTCCGAGCGGCTGGCAGCGCTCGCGGAAGCGGCGACGGCGACATCGGATGGACCCTGCGTGATGCTTTCGCTGCAAGGCGCGGCCGCATCGGTGGCGCAGGCATTCGCGCTGCGCGTCGATGCGCACGGGCGGCGTGTCTTTCTCGTCGCGTTGCGTTCGCCTTCATCCGACGATCCGACGCCCGCTCCGTGGATCGCACTGCTCGGCGCGACGCTCGACGTCCTTTTGCACAGCGCCTTCGATCTCGCCGCCTACGACACGCTCGTCGAGGAACAGCGCGCGATCATCGATCATATCGGCGACGGTCTGATGGTCATCGGGCGAGGCCAGGTGCTGAGGCACGTCAATTCGGTCGCGGGGCGCATCCTCGGCATCGATCCGAAGACGAGCATCGGCAAGACGCTCAACGAGGTGATCGACTTCGAGCCGATCGTCGGACCGATTTATCGCACGGGCGTGGGCTATGTCGATCGCGAGCTGATCATCGATTCGCCGGCGCGGCATCTGCATCTGCTCGACACTGCCATTCCGATCAAGAACCGCTGCGGCGAAGTGGTGTCGGTCGTCAACACGTTTCGCGAGATGCGGCGCGTGCGCAAGATGGCCGGGCGCTACGCGGGCAATCACGCGCGCTTCACGTTCGGCAGCGTGATCGGATCGAGCGCGGGTCTGAAGCGTGCCGTCGATGCCGCGAAGAAGGCGGCGCGCGGTGCGTCGAACGTGTTGTTGTCGGGCGAGAGCGGCGTCGGCAAGGAAGTCTTCGCGCAGGCCATCCACAACGCGAGCGCGCGCGCCGCGCAGCCGTTCATCGCGATCAACTGCGCGGCGTTACCCCATGCGCTGATCGAAAGCGAGCTGTTCGGCCATGCGCCCGGCAGCTTCACCGGCGCGGCGCGCGATGGCCGTCCCGGCAAGTTCGAATCCGCCGATGGCGGCACCGTGTTTCTCGACGAGATATCGGAATTGCCCATCGACGTGCAGGCGAAGCTGCTGCGCGTGCTGCAGGAGCGCGAAGTTACGCGCATCGGCGATACGCGCGGCATTCCCGTCGATGTGCGCATCATCTGCGCGAGCAATCGCGATCTCGCGTCGATGGTGCTCGCGAAGACCTTCCGCGAAGACTTGTACTACCGCTGCAATGTGATCGAAATCACGATCCCGCCGCTTCGCGAGCGTCGCGAGGATATCCGTGCGATGGCGGCATTTTTTCTCGATCGATACTGCACGCGCATGCACAAGCCGACGCCCGAGATCGCGGAAGATGCGTTGCGGCAACTCGAAGCGCACGACTGGCCGGGCAATGTGCGCGAGATCGAGAATCTCGTCGAGAAGATCGTCAATTTCAATGAGGGCGAGCGTATCGCGGATGTGTCGTCGCTTCTCGGAAGTGCGTCTGTCGCGCAGACGGGCGGCGCGTCGGCGGCGCATCTCGGCGCGCCGGTCTCGCTGAAGGAAGCGGAACGCATCGCGATACAGGCCGCGCTCGAAGCGTGCGGCTTCAATGTGACGAACTGCGCGAAACTGCTGCAGGTGTCGAAGCCCGCGCTGTACGCGAAGATGAAGCGGCATGGGATTCGTATTGAGAGGTCGATACGGCAGGCGATTCAGGATCCGAAGCAGGAACCCGACTTCTTCTGATCGCGTTTCGGGATGAACACGCCATCCAGGCGAAGCTGTGCCATGCCGCTATCGCTCGATACGCCGAGTGCAAGCGCTGCGCCGATCGCATGCCAGGTTATGGCTTCTGCCCACGAAAGATAGAGCGTACCGCGATTAGGTTCGTAGAAGATTTCAGGCGCGCCCAATGTTTCAGCGTGCCTGTTCTCATCGAATGACGCGTGCAGATGCGGTATGCCTGGTGCCGCTTCGATGAACGGGAATGCGCAATCGATCCATTGCGCGGGCATGGTGAAAATGTCCCAATCCTTGATTCGCTTTTGCGAGTCGAGCACCAAGGAGAACGTCCCGCCCGTCAAGACGTAGTTTCGCGCGACGATATTGAAATCGCGATTCAATCTATCGCTCAATGTATCTGGTTCGGCTTTCGCACCATGCGCGACGGAATAGTCAACTTCGCACGATAGTGTCGATCCTTCGTCGTCCCAATGCGTGGTGACGCAGGGAAGATCAGTGTGCGCCACGTCGATAACAATCGAGGGCTTCATCGCTTGATGGACTCATAGACGAAATGCAATATCGTCTGGTCTTTTTCTCGGACAAGGATCTCCAGCATATAACTTCTCCCGTTGCGTAGAATAGGATATGTGTACATGTACAAACCCTCTCCAGCTCTGGGGTCCGGGGCACGCTTTCCGTATCTTATAGCAAGGCGAAGGATGTGGACCGGTACGTATCGGTCCGGATTCTGCATATGCATCAGGGGCCTGGCAGCAAATCTTAATTCTCGCTGCATCAATGCGTGATATCGCGAACGCAGACCGAAAAGTGTGGTTTGAGTGATAGAGACGCCTACGCCTCTTATTCCGGAACTCGTGAAGCTTCGAAGTCCCGCTCGCCAAAAACTACCGACGATCAACAATAGATCGAACGGATCGATTAACGGGCTTTCCAAAGGCTTCTCGCTCAGCGTCACCGTTCCGTCGATTGAATAGAGCCGCGATACGCCAGAGAGTTCTTCCTGGTAGCCGATGATGCAATTGAGGTCCGCGTCGTAGATGGGCCTTGCATTCATCGACAGGCCGGGCGGACGTGCGTCGAATAAGCCTGCCGTCTTCGGTATTTGGCGAGGGTCCCACGAGAATGAAGGTTCATCCGCGGGCGTGGTATCTATTTGCCGCTTTATCGACATATCAACGATCCGTTCAGTAGAAGGGACAACCCGGCGCGCCGCATTGCGCCGCACCGGGTCATGCTCGTGGATATGCTGTGGACTGAAAATACGATAGGTCTTAAAGCGGATCGCCAGCGAAACTTAAATCGGAGGGGGGGGCTCACTTCGAACGTGTCTTCGTTACGCGTCACGCCGCCCAAGTCGAGACGCCTAGTCTTCCTCCCTCGTCAGCAGCGACCAAACGGCGAGAAACGGCACGGAACCGGATCGCATCGCATGCGGATTGTTGCGAACGTTATGAATGCCTCCGCCGATGCCCGGATCGATCCATTCGCCGCCGTCCTGCCGGAATTCACCGGGCGTGAAAAGCACATAGGCTTCCTCGGGCGGATGGCTGTGGTCGGGATAGCGCGTGTGCGGCAACATCAGCGAGAAGCCCAGTTGCACGTCATAGCGGCTTTCCGCGCCACCGGGCCCGCAGATCATGCCGTGCACGTGCGCGTCGATGTAATCGTCGCTGCCATTCACGCCCGATGAGCGGCGAGACCATCCGAGATCGGGTTCGAGCGATTTGATCGCGCGTGCGGCGGCGCCGAATGCCGTGTCGTCGTCGATGAAAGGCGCAAGCGTGGCGTCGAGCCACTCGCACGCGGGATAGCGCGTGTGGTGCCGCACGCCGTCGTCGGATGGCGTCTGCAGCCGCTCGAACACGCGCGCGGCGACGCGGCGCCCGCCCTCCGGCAGTCTCTCCGACTGAAACAGCTTCTCCGCAATGGCGATGAAAGCCGTCACGTTATCCGGACGACGATTCATAAGAGGCTCCCTCGTAACCAGGTGCTTCGATTCTCCGTCACAACCAGTCCGTTTCAAAGCTGCATGTCGTGAGCGGCACGCAGCCGTGCTGCGTGAGCACGACTTGCTGTTCCAGCTTGACGCCCTGGCTGCCGCCTTCCGCGCCGATATAACTTTCCACGCACAGCGTCATGCCGGTTTCGAAACGGCCGTCATAACCTGCGCTGTCCCAATCCACCCGATGCGCGATCGACGGATATTCATCGACCATGCCGATGCCATGCGCCACGCAGCTATACCGGTTCTTCAGATACAACGCTGGAATCTTCCACGCTTTCTCGCTGAATTCGCGAAAGGTCATGCCGGGACGCAACAGATCCATGTTGAAGTGGACTTGCGACCAGGCGAGTTCGTACAGCCTGCGCTGCTCGTCCGATGGCCGCGCGTCGCCCACGATCCACGTGCGCGATATGTCCGAGCAGTAGCCGTGCGGACCGACCATATCGGTGTCGAACGCGAGCAGCTCGCCGTTTTGCAGCACGCGCGACGAGCATTCGTGCATCCACGGATTGGTTCGGTCGCCGGAAGCGAGCAGCCGTGTCTCGATCCACTCGCCGCCTTGACGGATGTTCTCGAAGTGAAGATGCGCCCATAGCTCCTGCTCGGTGATTCCGGGCCGCAGCTCGCGTCGCATGCGCTCGATGCCTTTCTCGCATGCGCGCAGCGATTCGCCGATCAGCACGAGCTCGCCCGCCGACTTGATCGCGCGGGCGTCTTCCATCATCGCTTGTCCGTCGAGCAGCGTGAGGCCGCTTTTGACGAGAAGCGCCGTGCCGATGGGATCGAGCCGGTCGACCGCGAGCCGGCATTCGCCGCGCGCGTGGGCGCGGAATACGTCGATGATTTCGTTCGCCCAGAGTTCTGCGCGGCTTTCGGCTTCGTGGCCCGCGTTGAAGTAGATCCAGCTCACCGCGCCGCGCAATTCGACGCCCAGGTCCAGCGCGTCCCACACGTGTTCGCAACGATGGAACTCCCACGCGACGATGCGGCCATCGGCGAACACCATGATGTAGCGCGACGGATTGCGCGCCGTCCATATCTGCATGTTCGACGTGTCCGTCGCATAGCGGATGTTGACGGGGTCGTACAGCAGGATCGCGGGGCATCGATGCTGCCTCAACTGCTCCAGCACGCGCGCGAGACGGTATGTCCTCACGTCGCGCAGGGTTTGCGTCTTGTCTTCGGATTCGATCACGCTGCCTGTCTCCTCACAGTTCCAGCACGAGGTCCGAAGTCGGACGGCTGCAGCACAACAGACGGAAGCCCTTCTGGACTTCCCTGTCGCGGATGCCGCCGTTGTGTTTCATGTCGACGGTGCCTTCCAGCACGCGGGTCTTGCATGTGCCGCACACGCCCTGACTGCACGACGACGCGACAGCGACGCCCGCCTTCTTCGCCGCCGACAGCACCGTCTGCGATGCGTTCATCGTGAACGACTTCGACGAGCGCGAGAGCCTGACCGTGAACGTGTCCGACGCGGCGGGCGCGGCTTCAGGCTCCGCCGCGACGCCCGCGCCGATATCGAAGCTTTCCTGGTGATAGCGCGCCGGGTTGTGGCCGCCTTCCCGAAGCAGCGTGCGCACCGCGTTCATATATCCGGCCGGGCCGCAGGTGAAGACCTCGCGTTCCAGATAGTCCGGCGCCCACTGCGACAGCAACTGAAGACTGAGACGGCCTGTCGGACCATTCCAGTCCGCTTCGTCGCCGATGCCTTCGCACACGAAAAACACGCGCAGTCGTGGCGAAAGCTTCGCGAGCCACGCGAGTTCATCGCGGAACACGATATCGGCGGGCGTGCGCGCGCTATGGATGAAGACGATGTCGCGGTCCAGACCGAGATCGATGCTCGCGCGCGTCATCGACATCAGCGGCGTGACGCCGGAGCCCGCGGACAGGTAGAGCGATTTCGTCGCGGGCGCGGCTGTCGGCGTGAAGGCGCCGGAAGGACCATACGCGCGTAAGGTGCTGCCGGGCTTCATGTTGTCGTGCAGCCAGTTCGACACGGTCCCGCCCGGAACGCGCTTGACCGTGATGGACAGCAGAAACGGACGCGTCGGCGCGGATGAAATCGTGTAGCAGCGCGCGACCGGTCGTCCCCGCACGTTCGCCGATATCGTCATGAACTGACCCGGCTCGAACCGCACGGGCAATCCGTCTTCCGTGCGGAATTCGAAGCTTCTGACGTCGTGCGTTTCATCGATGACGCGGCAACATGTCAGCGTCTGCTGCTCGCCGTTCGGCCAGAGCCGGCCGCCGTGTTCCCAGGTGATGGCATCGGCGAGGCGGTCGGTGAGATCGAGAGCAGGGGCGAAGTTTCTGTCTACGGAGTTCATGGCGCTCAAAGTGCGTTTGCAATGAGCGCAGTATTGGAGCGCGCAAAAACACCGTCAACGCGCTTTATTTTCCGTTTTCCATAACTTCAAATTATGCGTAGTTTCGGGACGCTGGCTGGTCCGTTCAGCCGTCCACGGGTTGCGCGGGCGTCTCCAGATTGAGCTGATAGAACGCCGCGTCCAGCCAGCGGCCGAACTTGAATCCGACTTCCCTGACGGTTCCGGAATGCGTGAAGCCCAGGCGCGTATGCAGGCGGATGCTCCCTTCATTCGACGCGTCCACGCAACCGACGAGCACATGCACCTGCGCTTGCCTCGCGCGATGGATCAGTTCGCGCAACAGGCGCTCGCCGAGCCCGAGTCCACGGCAATCGCGATGCACGTAGACGCTGTGCTCCACCGTGTATTTGAACGCGGGAAACGCGCGGAACGTGCCCCAACTCGCGAAGCCCATCAGCTTGCCCGATGCATCGAATGCGCCCACGACGGGGAAGCCGCCCGCGCGTTTTGCCGCGAACCACGTCGTCATGGCCTCGACGGGGCGCGGCTTGTAGTCGTACAGCGCGGTCGAATTGACGATGGCTTCGTTCAGGATCTCGAGAATGGCGAGCGCGTGCTCGGCTTCGTTGCAGTCGATCAGGCGCACGTCGTCGTGCGGGGCGATGGTGTTCATTCGGTATCCGTTCAGGCTGAGGATGAATCAGGTCGCGGGCGCGTCGCCGATGGCGAGGATGTAGCGCGCTGCTTTCGAAGCGGGATTGCTGAAGATCAGCGGCCGGTCCAGCCGCATCGCGAGGCAGTCGCCTTGCTGGAGCGCGTGAAGCTCGTCGCCGATCACGATGTCGATGAGGCCGCTCATCACCCAGACTTGCTGATGCATCGTCGATTCGCGTCCGCTTCGTTCGTAGGCGACGCGCGCGCCGGGTGGGAAATCCACTTCGACCAGTTGGAATGGGGATGGCCAGCCGGGAGGTGACAGGTTTCGGCGCGTGTAGCCGGATTCGGGGTCGCGCCATTTCAGTTGCTGGCGGCGGCGGGCGAGTGGTTCCGCTGGCGTGCCTTCCTGTTCGCCGCCGAAGAGGCTGGCGAGGGATACGCCGAGGCCGGAGGCGAGCTTGTCGAGTACCACCGCCGTCGGGCTGGCGGCGCCGCGTTCGATCATCGAAATCATGGAGCGGCTTACGCCGCAGCGGGCCGCGAGTGCATCGAGGGTGTAGGCGCGGGCGGCGCGCAGCTCGCGGATGCGATCGGCGATGCGTTGGTTGATATCGCCGCTGGCGGTGGTTTCTTCGGGCGTTGTGTCTAGCATAGTGGATGTAGTGTCCAGTAAACTAGATGTCGGTGTCAAGGTTCGTTGTTGCCGGATCCCGGTTTCTTAGTGGTCTATTAGCTCTGCCCCTGTGCGGGGCGGCAGTCACTTTCTTTGCTGCTGCAAAGAAAGTAACCAAAGAAAGCAGCTCGTTCAGGCCCGCGGTCACACGCAGTTTGGCCATGCTTGCCAGCCGCCAATGGCCCTCGCCTAAGTGTCTCCCTCACAGGCCCAATCGGGCTTGGCTCGCGCACGGTCTGACAAGCTAGTTATGTTAGGGCGCTGGTTCAGCACCAAAGAGTTTCGGCACAGCGCTACGCGCTGCCGTTGGGTATGCGAGGGAAACCATCGAAGAAGCCCGCGCGCACCCGATTGACCCATCGGCCGCGAAGCGGGCCGGAGCTATTTGGTGCTGAACCAGTGAGGCAAAACATTTGGTGGCGCAGACCGTGCGCGGTCCAAGCCCTTATCTGCTTGTGGGGGCATTCGCTACTGCCGTGCCATTAGGCCAATCGCCTGTGCCGCGGCCGGCGTGAAGTGCTTAGGCTGGGGATAGCTGTTTCTTTGGTTACTTTCTTTGCAGCAGCAAAGAAAGTGACCCCCGCCCCGGGGAGGGGCAGTGCTAATAGACCACCGCGAAATCGGGATCCGGCAAAAGCCTGCAGCGAGCCACAAGCTCCCGCCAAGACCCCGACCCCCAACCTCAACCGTACACAGGAAACCGTTTCGTCAACTCAGCGACCTGCGCGCGCACGCGTTCGAGGTTACCCGCATCTTCCGGGCTTTCCAGCACATCGGCGATGAGATTCCCAACGATCTCCGCTTCCTTCGTACCAAATCCACGCGTGGTCATCGCCGGCGAGCCGAGTCGCACGCCGCTCGTGACGAACGGCTTTTCCGGATCGTTCGGAATGGCGTTCTTATTGACCGTGATATGCGCGGCGCCGAGCGCAGCTTCAGCAGCCTTCCCAGTGATCTTCTTGGCGCGCAGATCGACGAGCATCACGTGGCTCTCGGTGCGACCCGACACGATGCGCAGACCGCGCTTCACGAGCGTCTCGGCCAGCACCCGCGCATTATCGACGACGCGTTGCTGATACTCCTTGAACTCCGGCGACAGCGCTTCCTTGAACGCGACAGCCTTCGCGGCAATCACGTGCATCAGCGGCCCGCCCTGAATGCCCGGGAAAATCGCAGAATTGATCTGCTTCTCATACTCGGCCTTCATCAGGATCACGCCACCGCGCGGTCCGCGCAGGCTCTTGTGCGTGGTCGTGGTGACGAAGTCCGCGTGCGGCACCGGATTCGGATACACACCCGCCGCGATCAGGCCGGCATAGTGCGCCATATCGACCATCAGATACGCGCCGACGTTCTTCGCGATCTTCGAAAGCCGCTCGAAGTCGATCTTCAGCGCAAACGCCGACGCCCCCGCGACGATCAGCTTCGGCTTGTGCTCGTTCGCGAGCTGCTCGGCCGCTTCGTAATCGATGTCCTCGGCTTCGTTCAGTCCGTAGCTCACCACGTTGAACCACTTGCCCGACATGTTGACAGGCGAGCCGTGCGTGAGGTGGCCGCCGTGCGCGAGACTCAGGCCCATGATCGTGTCGCCGGGCTTGAGCATCGCGAAGAACACGCCCTGATTGGCCTGCGAGCCGGAGTTCGGCTGCACGTTCGCGGCTTCGGCGCCGAAGAGCTGCTTCACGCGATCGATCGCGAGCTGCTCGACCACATCGACATATTCGCAGCCGCCGTAATAGCGCTTGCCCGGATAACCCTCGGCGTACTTGTTCGTGAGTTGCGAGCCCTGTGCGGCCATCACAGCGGGGCTCGTATAGTTTTCCGACGCGATCAGTTCGATGTGATCTTCCTGGCGACGGTTTTCATCGTTAATGGCGGCCCAGAGTTCCGGATCGACGTTTTCAACGGTGCTGGCTGCGCGACTGAACATGATGGTTACCCATGTGAGAAGAGAACGGGTTGCTGCGGGAACTCCGACTGTCCCGTATTCCATCGAAAGCCGACGCATCCGGATAGAAGAATTCCGACATTACGCTGGAATGCGGGCACCCGTTTGGTGCGCCCGTGCGTCGGGCACATCGCGGATGCGCTTCGTATCTGTGCACGAATCCGCGCCATATACGCCGAAGCCACGTACTTTCGGCCCTGGCACGCTTATCGCATAACGAGCTTCAGGAGTGGCAGTCACAATCTGGCAATGGATGACTAGGGTTCCGGTCCGCATCGATGTCGATGCGCGATGCTGGTCCGAGAGTTGTCGACCTCGAACGAGGTTACACGGCGGGACAAAAGCCCGGGAGAGAACGCGATGCGTCGCGCCGCTCCTGCCGTCGATAACCGTTCAATGCGAGGTCAACCTCATGCGCGTCCGTTTTCTCGCCGCTGCCGCCGTCGCTCTCTCCGTCTGCTTCTCCACGCCTTCATTCGCTCAGGCCCGCAAGGACTTCAAGGTCTGCTGGACCATCTACGCCGGCTGGATGCCGTGGGGCTACGCGAAGACTCAGGGCATCATGTCCAAGTGGGCGAAGAAGTACGGCATCAATGTCGATGTCGTGCAGCTCAACGACTACATCGAATCGATCAATCAATACACCGCCGGCAAGTTCGACGGCTGCGCGATGACCAACATGGACGCGCTGACCATCCCGGCGACGGGCGGCGTGGACAGCACCGCGCTGATCGTCAGCGATTACTCCAACGGCAACGACGGCGTGCTCATCAAGGGCGCGGGCAAGAAGGTCGCCGATCTCAAGGGCCAGCCGGTCAATCTCGTCGAGCTTTCGGTGTCGCACTATCTGCTCGCGCGCGCGCTCGAATCGGCAGGGATGAGCGAGCGCGACATCAAGACCGTCAACACGTCCGATGCCGATATCTCCGGCGCATTCGCAACCGCCGACGTGCACAACGCGGTCACATGGAACCCGATGCTCGCCGATCTCAAGGCGAAGCCCAACGTCACCGAAGTGTTCGATTCGAGCCGTATTCCCGGCGAGATCATGGACATGATGGTCGTCAACACGAAGACGCTGCACGACAACCCCGCGCTCGGTAAAGCACTTACCGGCGCATGGTTCGAGATCATGCAGACGATGCACGGAACGTCGCCGGATAGCGAGGCCGCGCTTACATCGATGGCCAAGGCATCGGGCACCGATCTCGCCGGCTACAAGTCGCAGCTCTCGACCACCGCGCTGTTCTACACGCCGCAACAGGCGCTCGACTTCGCGACGAGCCCGAACATGCCGAAGATCATGACGCGCGTCGCGCAGTTCTCGTTCGATCACGGTCTGCTCGGCAAGGGCGCGCCGAACGCGGGCGCGGTCGGCATGGCGTTCGAGAACAACGTGGTCGTCGGCAGCAAGAGCAATCTGAAGCTGCGTTTCGATCCGACCTACGTGCGCATGGCCGCGCAAGGCAAGCTGTGAGCGGCGCGGCGTTCTGAAGAGGAGAGGCCCATGCGGCTCATCAACCGACACCCCGGCCGCACCGGCAGTCTGATGCTGTTGCTGCTGCCGTTCATCGTGCTCATCGCGGTGTATTTCACGGGCTCGTCGATTCGCCTGCAGGCGAATCCCGACGACAAGCTGCTGCCGTCCGCCACGCAGATGAAGGCCGCGCTCAACGAGTACGCGTTCACGGAGGACAAGCGCACGGGCGAGCATCTGATGCTGAGCGACACGGTATCGAGCATGAAGCGGCTCGGCATCGGGCTCGTCGCGAGTGCGGCCATCGCGCTCGTGTTCGGCATCGTGACGGGCAGCATTCCGCTTGTTGGCGCGACGCTGTCGCCGTTCATCACGGTGATATCGATGATCCCGCCGCTCGCCGTCCTGCCGATTCTGTTCATCGTGTTCGGCCTCGATGAACTGTCGAAGGTCGTGCTGATCGTGATCGGCATCACGCCGATGATGATCCGCGATCTGCAACAGCGCACGCGCGATATTCCCGAGGAGTTGTGGATCAAGGCGCAGACGCTCGGCGCATCGAGCTGGACGTTGATCTTGCGGGTGATCGTGCCGCAACTGCTGCCGCGTCTGTTGATCGCGCTGCGGCTCGCGTTGTGTTCCGCGTGGCTCTTCCTGATTGCGGCGGAAGCGATTGCATCGACGGATGGTCTCGGCTATCGCATCTTCCTCGTGCGCCGCTATCTCGCGATGGACGTGATTCTGCCGTATGTCGCGTGGATCACGCTGCTCGCATGGCTCATCGACGAAGCGCTGCGTCGTCTCACGCAATGGGCGTTCCCCTGGTATCAGGAAGGTCGCGGAGGCCGCGCATGATCGAGATCCGCAACCTGTGGAAGCAATACGACGATCAGGTCGTGCTGGAGCGGCTCAATCTGCGCATCGCGGAAGGCGAGTTCTGCTCGATGGTCGGTGCGTCGGGCTGCGGGAAGTCGACGTTTCTGCGCATGCTGCTCGGCCAGGAACGTCCGACGCGCGGCGAGATATTGCTCGACGGCGAGCCATTGCCGAGCGAGCCGGACCCGCATCGCGGCGTCGTGTATCAACGCTATTCGGTGTTCCCGCATCTGACCGTGTTGCGCAACGTGATGCTCGGGCTCGAGCTGCCGCATGCGCGTTTCACGGGACGTCTGTTCGGCGCGCGCCGCCGTCTCGCACGCGATGAAGCCGTCGCGATGCTCGCGCGCGTCGGTCTTGCGGATTCGCTCGACAAATATCCGCATCAACTCTCGGGCGGCATGCAGCAACGTCTCGCGCTCGCGCAGGCGCTCGTGATGAAGCCGCGCGTGCTGCTGCTCGACGAACCCTTCGGCGCGCTCGATCCGGGCATCCGCCGCGACATGCACGAACTGCTGACGAGCCTCTGGCGCGAAGCGAAGCTGACCGTCTTCATGGTCACGCACGACCTGAAGGAAGGCTTCACGCTCGGCAGTCGCGTGCTGGTATTCGACAAGGTGCGCATCGATCCGCAAGCGCCGCAGGCATACGGCGCGCGCATCACTTACGACATTCCGCTCGAACGCAACGGCGTGCGCGAAGCGCAACCGGCGATGGAGGTTCCGCCGCTGCTCGCCGTGCCCGCATGATCGAAAGGACATAACACATGAACGAAATCCTGCTCGAAGAAACGATTCCCGGCGGCGGCCATGCATCGCTGATCATGAAGCGCGGCCAGTTGCTGCGCATCACCGACGTGCGCGGCGGCGCGAACGTCGCGATGCTGCTTTTCAATGCCGCCGAAAAGAGCGAGCGTCTGAACCTGCCCGATACGCTCAAATGCCAGCACACCGCGAAGCTGACCAAAGGGCATTGCCTCTATTCCGACATGGGGCGCGTGCTGGCGGCGATCGTCGCGGATACGTGCGGATGGCACGACAGCCTGGCCGGCGTATCGAATGCGGCGGAAGTATTCGAGAAGTATGGCGAAGGCCGCTATCAGGAACTGCGCAACGCGTTCTATCGCAACGGCACGGATAACCTGCTTGTCGAACTAGGCAAATGGGGCCTCGGCATCGCGGACTTGCTGATGACGCTGAATCTATTCAGCCGCGTCGACGTGACCGATGCGGGCGCGTTGCACTTCGTGCAGGGCAATTCGCAGGCGGGCGACTATATCGAACTGTATGCGCCGATGAACACGCTCGTCGTGCTGACGGCGATCCAGCATCCGCTCGACCCGAATCCCGAATACGCGCCAAAGCCCGTGAAGCTCGCACTGAGCAATGCGGATGCACAAGTCGCGGAAATCTGCCGCGCATCGTGCGATGAAAACGCGCGCGGCTTCATCAACACCGAACGATTCTTTCTCTGAGCGAGAGACGCGCATGACGACATCCAATCTCACGGCCAGCACGCTCGATCCAGTCAACGCGATCTTTCGCGAGACCTTGCCCGCGGGCGAACCGTGGCTCAAGGAACTGAAAGCGGGGCAGACGCTGCGCATCCGCGACGTCGAAGGCAATCAGGCCATCGATACGCTCTTCTACAGCGCCGCAGATCCGCGCGAGCGCTACGACGCGCAACGCACGCTGCGCCGTCAGCAAAGCCTCTATCTGACGACGGGAACCGTGCTCTATTCGAATCTCGGCAATCCGATGCTGACGATCATCGCGGACACATGCGGGCGGCACGACACGCTCGGCGGCGCATGCGCGCAGGAAAGCAACACGGTGCGCTACGCGCTGGAGAAGCGCTACATGCACAGTTGCAGGGATAACTATCTGCGAGCCTGTGCGCACGATGGCAGGCTCTCGAAGCGCGACATCGCCGCGAACATCAACTTCTTCATGAACGTGCCGGTGACGGCCGAAGGCGGCCTCACGTTCGAGGATGGCATTTCGGGCGCGGGAAAGTACGTCGAACTGCGCGCCGAGATGGACGTGATCGTGCTGATCTCGAACTGCCCGCAACTGAACAATCCGTGCAACGCGTATAACCCGACTCCGGCGGAGCTGACGATATGGAACTGAGCACCTTGCGCCGCTGGCTCTACACGGTGATGAAAGCGCGCGCGCAGCGTCTGCTGCAGTTCGAAGGCCGCGCCAGGCACTGATGAACGCCAACCTGCCGGGGACGACCCCGGCATGCATGCTCACGTGGCGGGACGGCCCGCCCACGCATTGAACATCCACTCATGTTCGACAAAGTCCTCATCGCGAATCGCGGCGCGATCGCGTGCCGCATTTTGCGCACGCTGCGCGAGCTGAATGTCACCGGTGTCGCCGTCTATAGCGAAGCGGATCGCGCGAGCCGCCATGTCAGTCTCGCCGATACCGCATGCAGTCTCGGCGATGGCGCCGCGAGCATCACCTATCTCGACATCGCGAAGATTCTCGCTATCGCGCGCGAAGAAGGCGTGCAGGCGATTCATCCGGGCTACGGCTTTCTGTCGGAGAACGCGTCGTTTGCAGAAGCATGCGAAGCGGCCGGCGTCGCGTTCATCGGACCGACGCCCGCGCAGTTGCGCGCCTTCGGCCTCAAGCACACCGCGCGCGCGATCGCCGCTGAAGAAGGCGTCCCGATGCTCGAAGGCACCGGCCTCCTGGATGACATCGACGCCGCGCTCGAAGCGGCGCAACGCATCGGTTATCCGGTGATGCTGAAGAGCACCGCGGGCGGCGGCGGTATCGGCATGCGCGTATGCCGTAGCGCCGACGAGCTTGCCGCGCAGTTCGATATCGTCAAGCGACTGGGTCAGAACAATTTCAGCGATGCGGGCGTGTTCCTGGAGAAGTACATCGAACGCGCGCGGCATCTCGAAGTGCAGGTGTTCGGCGACGGCAAGGGCGACGCCATCGCGCTCGGCGTGCGCGACTGTTCGGTGCAGCGGCGCAACCAGAAAGTGCTCGAAGAAACGCCCGCGCCGAATCTCCCCGAAGGCATGGCAGCCGCGCTCTGCGAAGCCGCGATCCGGCTTGCGCGTGCAGTGTCGTATCGTTCGGCGGGCACGGTCGAATTCGTCTACGACAGCGAGGCGGCGCGCTTCTATTTCCTCGAAGTGAACACGCGCCTGCAGGTGGAGCATGGCGTGACGGAACAGGTGTGGGGCGTCGATCTGGTGCGCTGGATGATCGAGCTTGCAGCGGGCACCTTGCCCTCGCTCGACACGCTCGCTCGCGATCTCGAACCGCGCGGCCATGCGATCCAGGCGCGTCTCTATGCCGAAGATCCGGGCCGCGATTTCAAGCCCTGTCCGGGATTGCTCACCGATGTGTCGTTTCCATCATCCGATGGCCGCGCGCTTCGCATCGACACATGGATCGAAGCCGGTTGCGAGGTGCCGCCGTGGTTCGATCCGATGCTCGCGAAGCTGATCGCATGGCAACCGACGCGCGACGCCGCGCGTCATGCGCTCGATGCCGCGCTCGACGCGACGCGCATCTACGGCGTCGAAACGAATCGCGGCTATCTGCGGCAGATTCTCGCGGATACGCCGTTCGCGAGCGGTCATCCGTGGACGCGTTGTCTCGAAGGCTTGCGCTATCGCGCATCGACATTCGAAGTGCTGAGCGGCGGCACGCAAACGACCGTGCAGGACTATCCGGGAAGGCCGGGCTATTGGGCGGTGGGCGTGCCGCCTTCCGGTCCGATGGACGATCGCGCGCTGCGCCTCGGCAATCGCCTGCTCGCCAACGACGAAGATGCCGCCGCGCTCGAAATCACGATGAGCGGTCCGACGCTGCGCTTCAATACGGATGCGATCGTGGCGGTGACGGGCGCAACTTTGCCCGTCATGCTCGACGACATCGCGCAGCCGATGAACACGACATTTCTCGTCGCGGCCGGCTCGACGCTCGCGCTCGGCACGATCCGCGGCGCGGGCGCGCGAGCGTATCTGTGCGTGCGCGGCGGGCTCGATGTCGCGCGCTATCTCGGCAGCCGCAGCACGTTCACGCTCGGCCAGTTCGGCGGGCATGGCGGGCGTGCATTGCGTGCGGGCGACGTGCTGCATGTTCATGGGCTCACGAACCGCGAAGCAGGCGCGACGTTGTCCGATTCACTCGTGCATCGTCTCGACGATGTGCGCGTGCTGCGCGTGATCTACGGTCCGCACGGCGCGCCGGAATACTTCACGGCGTCCTATATCGACCGCTTCCTCGACACCGACTGGGAAGTCCATTTCAATTCGAGCCGCACAGGTGTGCGCCTCATCGGTCCGAAGCCCGAATGGGCGCGTGCCGATGGCGGCGAAGCGGGGCTGCATCCGTCGAACATTCACGACAATCCGTATGCCGTCGGCGCGATCGATTTCACCGGCGACATGCCCGTGATTCTCGGTCCCGATGGTCCGAGCCTCGGCGGCTTCGTGTGTCCGGTCACGGTGATCGAGGCGGACCTTTGGCAGATCGGCCAGTTGAAGGCGGGCGACAAGGTGCGCTTCGTTCCCGTGGATATCGCGACCGCACGCACGGACCCCGTGCCGCAAACGACATTGCAATCGCCGGTCGTGCTCGACATCGGTGATGACGATGAACGGCTCGTCGCGCGCCTCTCCGGCGACACGCATCTGCTGCTCGAACTCGGTCCGCCCGAACTCGATCTCGTGCTGCGCTTTCGCGGCCATGCGTTGATGCAATCGCTCGAAGCATCGGAATTGCCGGGCGTCGTCGATCTGACGCCGGGCATCCGCTCGCTGCAAGTTCACTATCAGCCGGAACGATTGCCGCTCGACACGCTGCTGGAACATGTCGCGTCGGCATGGCGCAGCGTGCTGCTGCAAAAGGACCTGCGCGTGCCGTCGCGCGTCGTGCATCTGCCGCTGTCGTGGGACGATCCCGCGTGCCAGCTCGCCATCGACAAGTACATGACCACCGTGCGCAAGGATGCGCCGTGGTGCCCGAGCAACCTGGAGTTCATCCGCCGCATCAACGGGCTCGATTCGATCGATGACGTGAAGCGCGTCGTCTTCGATGCGCGCTATCTCGTGATGGGCCTGGGCGATGTCTATCTCGGCGCGCCGGTCGCGACGCCGCTCGATCCGCGTCACCGGCTCGTGACGACGAAATACAACCCGGCGCGCACGTGGACGGCGGAGAACTCGGTCGGCATCGGCGGCGCGTATCTGTGCGTGTACGGCATGGAAGGGCCGGGCGGGTATCAGTTCGTCGGACGCACGTTGCAGATGTGGAACCGCTATCGCGAAGTCGCGGATTTCGCGGGACGTCCGTATCTGTTGCGCTTCTTCGATCAGATTCGATTCTACGAAGTCTCCAGTGATGAACTGCTGCGCATACGCGAGACGTTTCCGCTCGGACGCTATCCGTTGAAGATCGAGGAGACAGAGCTGTCTCTCGCCGACTATCAGGCCTTTCTCGATCGCGAAGCAGACGGCATCGCGCAGTTTCGCGCGCATCAGCAAGCGGCGTTTCAGGACGAGCGGCAACGCTGGCACGAAGCGGGCAGCGACGAAACGGCGCTCGATGCACCCGTCGCCGTCGATGCGGAGATCGCACCGCTCGCCGATGGCCAGATCGCCGTCGATAGCGAGATCGCGGGCAATCTGTGGCAGGTGCGCGTCGAGGCCGGCGCGAGCGTCGAAGCGGGCGACGTGCTCGTCGTCATCGAGTCGATGAAGATGGAGATATCGGTGATCGCGCCGTGCGCGGGCATCATCGGCGAGATTCATGTCGCGCCGGGTTCGTCGGTTCGCGCGGGGCAGCGCGTCGTCGTGATCGAACAGCGCGCTTGAAGCATTTCATATCAACAAGGAATCATCGGACATGGATTCATTCGACCTGCGTCTTCCCGCACTGCGCGCCGCATATCGCGAAGGCCGCACGACGCCGCGCGCGCTGATCGGCGCGTTGCGCACGCGTGCGGCTGAGTTGAACCCCGACTATCGGCTCTTCATTCATCTGTTGAACGATGACGAAATCGAGCCGTATCTCGCGACGCTTGATGCACGCGATATCGATTCGCTGCCGCTCTACGGCGTGCCGTTCGCGATCAAGGACAACATCGATCTCGCGCTCGTGCCGACGACGGCCGCGTGCCCCGCGTTCGCATACACGCCGGAGCAGTCGGCGACGCTCGTCGCGCAGCTGATCGCGCTCGGCGCGGTGCCCATCGGCAAGACCAATCTCGACCAGTTCGCGACCGGCCTGAACGGCACGCGCTCGCCCTACGGCAGGTGCCGCAATAGCGTGCTGGCGGACTATCCGTCGGGCGGATCGAGCGCGGGGTCGTCGCTGGCTGTCGCGCTGGGCGTCGCGAGCTTCGCGCTCGGCACCGATACTGCCGGATCGGGCCGCGTGCCCGCCGCGCTGAACAATCTCGTCGGCACTAAGGGGACGAAGGGCCTGTTGTCGACGGCGGGCGTCGTGCCCGCGTGCCGCACGCTCGACTGCGTGACGTATTTCACCGCGAGCGCGAGCGAGGCGAGCACGCTGCTCGCGCTCACGGCCGCCCACGATCCCGCCGATGCGTACAGTCGCGCGAATCCGCAATGGAACGATGGAGCGGCGTTCGGCAAGGTCGCGCGCTTTCGCTTCGGCGTGCCGCGTCAGCTCGAATTCGCGGGTTGCGATGAAAGTCCCGCGCTTTTCGCCAACGCACGCGCGGCGCTCGAAGCGCTCGGCGGCGAGGCGATCGACATCGACTTCGCGCCTTTCCTCGAAGCCGCGCGCCTGCTCTACGAAGGGCCGTGGGTCGCGGAGCGCTATAGCGTCGCCGGCGCGCTGATGGAGTCGCAGCCGGATGCCGTGTTGCCCGTGATTCGCGACGTGCTCGCGAAAGCGCCGGGCGCGACCGCCGTCGATGCGTTTCGCGCGCAGTACAAGCTTCAGGCATTGAAGCAGCGCTGCGACGCCGTGCTCGCGGATCTCGATTGCGTGCTGACGCCGTCGATTCCGCGCGCGGTCACGCTCGCCGAGCTGGAGCGCGATCCGATCGGTGCGAACTCGCTGCTCGGGCATTACACGAACTTCATGAATCTGCTCGATTACGCCGCCATCGCGACGCCCGCAGGTTTCATGCGCAACGGCCTGCCGTGGGGCGTGACGTTTTTTGGCCGCGCCTTCACGGATCAATATCTGCTGAGCGTCGCCGATGCATTGCATCGCAAGCTCGACGTGTTGCTCGTCGGCGGCGCGCGCCAGGACACGGATGCGGCCGCACACGCCGCGCGTGACGACACGATGAAGCTCGTCGTGTGCGGCGCGCATCTCGCGGGCTTGCCGCTGAACGGGCAACTGACCGCACGCGGCGCGCGCCTCGTCGAAGCGACATCGAGCGCGCCGCGCTATCGCCTTTACGCGCTCGCGGGCGGTGCGGTTCAGCGGCCCGGCATGACACGCGACGAAGCGAACGGCGCGGCGATCGCGGTCGAAGTGTGGACGTTGCCGAGCGCGGAGGTCGGCTCCTTCCTCGCGGGCATTCCCGCGCCGCTCGCGCTCGGCAAGGTCGAACTTGCGGACGGCCGCTGGGAAACCGGCTTCGTGTGCGAGGCGCATGCGCTCGAAGGCGCCGTCGACATCACACGATACGGCGGCTGGCGCGCCTGGCTCGACCGCGCCGTGTGAGCGATCATCGGCCGAGCACGGCGGCGAGCGTGTGCCGCTTCGTGCCGAACGATGCGAGCACGGCCAGCCCGAGCGCCGAGAGCAGCACGCCGAGATGCATCGCGCCGGTCGCGCCCGCGTGATCGACCGCGATGCCGCCCGCGAGCGAGCCCGCCGCGATCGCGGTCTGCACCGCGCTGACGAAGAGCGCCGATGCCGCTTCCGGCTGCTTCGGCGCTGTCAGTTGCATCCACACGCTCAGGCACAGCGGAATCGCGCCATACGCGATGCCCCACGCGAGCACGCCCGCCACGACCGCGCCCGCAACGTGCGCGAAGGCCGGCAGCGCGAGCAGCGACGCGATGACGAGCGCGGTCGTCGCAGCGAGCGCGAGACGCGGATGCGACTTCACGAACGCCGACGCGACGAAGTTCGACAGGAAGCCGACGATGCCGAAACCGAGCAGCAGCGCGGTGACCCAGGCCGCGCCGAGCACGGCGTCGACTTCGAGAAACGGCGCGATATACGTGTAGGCGCAAAAGTGCGCGCCGAACAGCAACGCAACGAGCAGCAGGCTGCGCAACACGGTCGTGCGCGCGAGCATGCGGCCGAAATCGCCGATGCGTGCGGCGGCGCGCGGCGGCAAGTCGGGCAGCAGCATCGCCTGAAGGAGCAGCGCGGCGAGCGCGAGCGCGGCCGTCGCGAAGAACGACACGCGCCACGACGACAATCCCGCGATGAACGTCCCGAGCGGCACGCCGATGACCGTCGCGAGCGTGATGCCCATGAAGATGGTCGCGCTCGCGCGGGCGCTGTCTTCTTCCGCGACGATCTGTCCCGAGACGCCGAGCGCGACGGTCCAGAATCCGCCGAGGCTGATGCCGAGCAGGGCGCGGCCGGCGAGCATCGTCGTGAAGTCGGTCGCGAACGCCGAGACGACGTTCGATGCAACGAGCGCGATCGACAGCAGAAGCAGGATCAGCCGCCGGTTCAGGCGTCCCGCGACGAGCAGCAGAACGGGCGCTGAGATCGCGGCGATGATGCCCGGCGTCGTGGTCATCAGGCCAGCCGTGCCGGGCGTGACGCCGAGATCCGACGCGATCGCCGGCAGCACGCCGACGGGCATGTATTCGGTCGTCACGAAAGCGAACGAGCCGAGCGCGATGGAAAGCACCGCGAGCCAGCGCCGGCTGGCGCTGGACGAAGACGTAGTCATGTTGGGAACTCCGGCGATATCACGCGGCGATGGCTTGCTCGTCGAGGAACGGATAGTCGGTGTAGCCCGCATCCGTGCCGCCGAAGAAGGTCGCGCGATCGTAGGGATTGAGCGGCAGGTGCTTGCGCAGGCGCTCCGGCAGATCGGGATTGGCGATGAAGTGGCGGCCGAACGCGACCAGATCGGCGTCGCCGGACTGGAGGATCGCTTCGGCGCTGGCGCCGTCGAAGCCGCCCGCGACGATGATCGGGCCACGGAAATGCGCGCGCAGCGACTTCGCCGCCAGCGGCGTCTGATCGCGCGTCTCATCCTCGACATTGCCCGCGATGCGCGGCTCGATCAGATGCAGATACGCGATGCCGAGCTTGTCGAGCTCCGTCGCGACGTAGGCGAAGAGCGCCTGCGGATCGCTGTCGGACATATCGCCCCACGAACCGCTCGGCCCGAGTCGCACCGCGACCTTGTCCGCGCCCCAGACGCCGATCACGGCGCGCGCCGTATCGAGCAGCAGGCGCGCGCGATTTTCGATCGTGCCGCCGTATGCGTCGGTGCGACGGTTGCTGCCGTCCTGAAGGAACTGGTCGAAGAGATAGCCGTTGGCCGCATGCAGTTCGACGCCATCGAAGCCCGCCGCGACGCCGCGTTCCGCCGCCGCGCGAAAACTTTCGACGATGCCCTCGATCTCCGAAGTTTCGAGCGCGCGATTCGGCGTGTTCGGCACCCAGCCGGCCTCGGTGTACGCGACGCCGCCGTGCGGCACTTCCGACGGCCCGACCGGGCGGCCGCCATCGGGCTGCAACTGCGCGTTCGACTGACGCCCTGCGTGATAAAGCTGAAGAAAGATGCGGCCGCCCTTTGCGTGCACGGCATCGGTGACGGCTTGCCATCCGGCGATCTGGCTGTCGTCGTACAGGCCGGGCGCGCCGAGATAGCCGTTGCCTTCCGGCGCGGCGATGGTCGCTTCGCCAATCAGGAGCGCGCCGGGCGAAGTGCGCTGTGCGTAGTATTCGGCCATCAGCGGGCCGGGACGCGCGCCCGATTCGGCACGCATGCGGGTGAGCGGGGCGAGGACGACGCGATGGCCGAATTCATACGAGCCGACTTTGACGTGCGAAAACAGTTTGGACATTTCGTTTCTCCACAATTCCGGGTAGCTGTTGCGTGACGCCGACGACCGGCGACGCTTGACCCGGACTGTAGACGCGGCGCGCCCCGAGAAAAACCGCCCGCGAGTTCAGGCACCCCGGACACGCGTGTCCGCAATCGCGCCTCGCCCAGCCGTGGCGGCGAAGCGGCGATTGTTTGGGTGAGCAGAACAGTCATGTCGCTGTTGCGGCATTTATCCGCCCGACTGCCGTTCCGATAATCCACGCCACCTTTCGGACATTGGAAACATCATGGAAACAACACACATCGCTCCGTTGCGCGTGGGCGTGATCGGCGTCGGCAACTGGGCGCGGCATGGGCATCTGCGGGTGCTCGATCTGCTGCCGCACTACACGCTGCAGGCCGTGTACAGCCATCGGCGCGAGGCTGCGGAGGATGCAGCGCGCGAGTACCGGATCGGGCGCGTGGCGGCATCGATCGATGAACTCGTCGAAAGCGACGATATCGATCTCGTCGTCGTGCTCAACACGGCGCCGCAGCACGCGGACACGGTGAAGCGCGTGATCGCCGCCGGCAAGGACGTCTACTGCGAATGGCCGCTCACCACCACGCTCGCGCAATCGCAGGAACTGCTCGCGCTGGCCGAAGCGCGCGGCGTGCGGCATGTCGTCGGCTTGCAGCGGCGGCTCGCGTCGCACAATCGTTATGTGCGCGATCTGATCGGGCAAGGCTATGTCGGCGAACTGCGCTCCGTGCGCATGCACGTCAGCGTGAATTACTTCCAGGCGATGCGCTCGCGCGCGCTCGAATGGACCGTGCCGCCCGAGAACTTCTCGTCGATCGTGTCGATTTACGGCGGCCATTTTCTCGACATGCTGCTCCACGCGACCGATTGGCCCGTGTCGATCGCGGCGTTCACGCCGAATCAGTTTCCGCTCGTCACGATCAGGGAGAGCGGCGTGTCGATGCAAACGAGCGCGCCCGATCAACTCGTGCTCGCGGGCATGCTGAACGGCGATGCGGTGCTGTCGGTGCATATCGAGGGCGGCAAGCGCAACGGGTCGGGCGTGCAGATCGACATCACCGGAACGGAAGGCGACTTGCGCATCACGAATACGTCCGCGTTCGGCGATGTCGGCGACGATTACCGCATCGTCGGCGCGCATGGCGACAAGGCGCCGCTCGCGCCGCTCGATGTGCCGCCGGAGCGTTATCATCGATTGCCGGAATCGGGCTTGCCTTCCGCCGTGCTGGAACTGGCCGAGCTGTACTGGGCCTTTGCGCATGACGTGGCGAACGGCACGCATGACGCGCCCACGTTCGCCGATGCCGTGCGCATGCACGAACTGATCGATCGCGCGCAGGCATCGTATGCGTCGCGTCGATTCATGGGGATCGGATCGTCGGAATGACGGAGAGCCTTGCGATGAACGAGACGCCGACCGCAAGCGCGACCAGCGCAGCCGCCGCGCGCGCGCCCGGCGCGCTGGACCACATGAGCGGCATGGTCGTCTTCACGCGCGCGGCGGAAACGCTGAGCTTCGCGGAAGCGGGGCGGCAACTCGGGCTTTCGGCATCGGCGATCGGCAAGGCTGTCGCGCGGCTGGAAACGCGCGTCGGCGTGCGGCTCTTTCATCGCAGCACGCGCAGCGTGCGTCTCACGCCCGAGGGCGAACTATTTCTCGCGCGTTGCCAGCGCATTCTCGGCGAGATCGAAGAGGCCGAATCCGAACTGGCGATATCGCGCGCGAAGCCGATGGGCCGCCTGCGCGTGAGCATTCCGCTCGTCGGCACGCTGCTGATGCCGGTGCTGTCGGCGTTCATGCACGCGTATCCCGAAGTGCAGCTCGATATCGATTTCAGCGACCGTCTCGTCGATGTCATCGACGATGGTTTCGATGTCGTGCTGCGCACCGGCGACGCAATCGATTCGCAACTCACGATGCGCACGCTCGGGCATTACACGCATCTGATCGTCGGCTCGCCGGATTATCTCGAAGCGCGCGGCGTGCCCGCGACGCCCGAGATGCTCGGCGCGCACGCGTGCCTTCAGCATCGCTTCTCGCGCACGGGACGTCTCAGGCGCTGGACCTTCGTGCGCGATGGCGCGCCCTTCGACGTGGAACTTCCGTCGACGGCCATCGCGAGCGCGGTCGAGCCGCTCATCGCGCTGGCGGAGCAGGGCCTGGGTCTTACCAGCGTGCCCGACTATGCCGTGCGCGCGCAACTCGCGGATGGCTCGCTCGTCGCCGTCCTGCGCGATTTCACGGCGGACCGCATTCCGTTTCGCGCGCTCTGGCCGTCAGGGCGCATGACGCCGCCGAAGGTGCGCGTGTTCGTCGACTTCCTGCATCAACACCTGTTTCCGGATTCGGCCTGACTGATCTGCGTGAGCGCGAACGCGTGACGCAATTCGAAGCCGAGCCGTTCATACAGGGCGATGGCGCTCTCGTTGTGACTGAACACGTGCAGAAACGGCGTTTCGCCGCGTAGCCCGATTTCCTTGCGCAGGATGTTCATCAGCCGGCCGGCGAGACCGCGTCCGCGACAGCGTTCGTCGACACATACCGCGCTGATCTCGACATGACCTTCGATGGCCATGCGTTCGCCCGCCATCGCGATGAGTTCTCCCCGCTCGCGAATTCCGATGTAGTGACCCATCTCGCGCGTGCGCTTGCCGAACGGGCCCGGCTTGGTGCGTTGCACGAGCGCGAGCATGTCGTCGACATCGGCGGGGCCGAGGTCGATCACGTCGCTGTCGTCGATGCTTTGCGTGAAGCGCTGCATCGCGACCATCTGATGAATCGTGCCGACGCGCTTCGCCTGCAAGGTATCGATGGCCGCGACCGTATCCGCCGACAGCATGGCGACCTGCTCGCCGGGCTGCAACAGCGCGTGCAGCGCGCGCCACGCGTCCGGCGTTTCCGACGCGACCGCCGCGAAAGGCGCGACGTCCGGATGAAAGCGCCGCGCGAGCGTGTCGCCCAGGCCGAGATGCGCCTGTCTCGTCGTCAGCGCGGTCCAGATCGGGCGGTCGAGTGCCGTTTGCATCGGAAGGCTCATGTCTGCTCCGTGTAATGAATCGGATAACCGTCACTCTAGACAGATCGACGCGTCGCGGCTATTGTCGGAAATGACACTTTTAGAATCATTTACGCCATGCGCACGACAGTTCTCGCCCTCGACGGCGTATTCGATACGGCGCTGTCCGCTGTGCTCGACGCCTTCACCACCGCGAACGAGCTGGCGGAGATGCTGGAGCCGGGCGTCGGTCCGCGCTTCGAGATCGAACTGATCGGCGTGCGGCGCGACGTGCGCACCGCGCTCGGCATGCGCGTGCCGGTCAAATCCGCGAGCGCGATGGCGCGGCCCGACTGGCTGATCGTGCCTGCGCCCGCGACCAAGATGCCCGCTCAACTGCTGCCGGCGCTCGCCCGCCGCGACGTGAAAGACGCCATGCAGTTGCTCGCGGAAAATCACGCGGACGGCGTGAAGATCGCGGCGGCGTGTATCGGCACGTTCGTGCTGGCGGAATCCGGCTTGCTCGACGGTCACGAGGCCACCACGAGCTGGTGGCTCGCGCCGTTGTTCCGACAGCGCTATCCCGACGTGCGCCTCGACAGCGGACGCATGGTCGTGCCATCGGGCGAATTCGCGACGGCGGGCGCCGCGATGGGCCATCTCGATCTCGCGCTCTGGCTGATGAATCAGGCGAGTCCCGCGCTGGCCGCGACGGTGGCGCGTTACCTGATCGTGGACGCGCGTCCTTCGCAGGCGCCTTACATGATTCCGGATCATCTGGCGCGCGCCGACCCGCTGGTCGAGCGCTTCGAGCGTTGGGCACGCGGGCGGCTCGCGCAGGGTTTTTCGCTCGACGCCGCCGCGCACGCGCTCGCGACGAGTACGCGCACCTTGCAGCGGCGCATCGAGGCGGTGCTCGGCAAGTCGCCGCTGTCGTATTTCCAGGATCTTCGCGTGGAGCGGGCGGTGCATCTGCTGCGTTCGAGCCGGCTCGATATCGAGGCCATCGCCGCCGAGGTCGGCTATGTCGACGGCGCGACGTTGCGCACGCTGTTGCGGCGGCGGCTCGGGCGCGGGGTGAAGCAGATACGGGCGGGCGGCGCTGACGAGACCTGAGGCGCTCAGAACTTTTCCACCCACGGCCGCAGCTCGATTTCCCAGGCCCACGCGCTGCGTTGCTGGCGCAGCACATCGATATAGGTCTGCGCGATGGCGTCGGGGTCGAGCGTGCTGTCCGGCGCGTCGGGCGGATCGGCGCGTTGATCGGAGCGCACGCCGCCGTCGATGACGAAATGCGCGACGTGAATCCCCTTCGGCGCGAGTTCCCGCGCGGCGCTCTGCGCGAGGCCGCGCAACGCGAACTTGCCCATCGCGAACGGCGCGGACAGCGCGAATCCCTTGACGCCCGCGGTCGCGCCCGTCAGCAGGATCGCGCCTTTGGCCGCCGGGATCATGCGTCGCGCCGCCTGCTGCACCGCGTGGAACGCGCCGAACGCCGAGACGGCGACAGCCTGTTCGACCGCCGCGGCGTCGAGTTCCGCGATGGGCCCGCGAACGCGCCCGCTCGCGTTGTAGATGACGATTTCCGGCGCGCCGATGCGCGCATCGGTTTCGGCGAAGAGCGCGGCCGTCTGGTCGGCATCGGATGCATCGACGGGCAGCGCGATTGCGCCGGTTTCATCGACGAGCGCCGACAGCTTGTCGACGTTGCGCGCCGCGATGACGACCGGAATATTCTCGGCGCGCAGACGCCGGGTCAGAGAACCGCTGATGCCGCTTCCGGCACCGATGATGAGGGCGCTGCGGTAAGGAAGAGTGCTCATGGCTTCACGCTCGGAAGGATGACGAAGCCGATGATAACCGTGCGCTGAAATCGGCGCGCGACCGGGGGAGGCCGCATGACAGAGCGCGCCGTGCCCCTAGTCGCTACCACGCATTGCCAATTGCCTGAAATTCTGCGAACGTCGCTCGCTGTATTCATGCCGATATAACGTGTCCGATATTTCAGGGAGCTGACCGATGGGATTTTCACGTGACGTAAAGCGTCTGGCCGCGCTGCTGTGTTCGCTGGCGCTGCTGCCGATTGCGGCAACCTCGTGTGGTGGCGGCGACGACAACGGCACCTCGTCGCAGACTGTTTTGTCGGTGTCGGGCGACGTGACGGCATCGACGAATTTCACGCTTGCACAGGTCCAGGCGCTACCGGCCAGCACGCAGACGGTTTCGTTCGGCAGTGGCACCGGTCAGCAAACCCACGTCTATACCGGCGCGAGTCTGTGGACCTTGCTGAACCAGGTCGGCATCGTGACCAACCCGGCCGTGCACAACGACGTGCTCGCGAAATACGTGGTGGCGACCGGCAGCGACAACTACCGCGCGCTGTTCGCGATGGGCGAGTTGAGCCCGGACTTCGGCAATCGCGGCAATCAGGTGGTCTACGCCGAGACGGTGAACGGCGTCAGCGCCGCGCTCACATCGACGGATGGTCCGCTGCGTGTGACCGCGCCGGGCGACGTCAAGGGCGGACGCTACGTTTCCAATCTCGTGAAGCTGCAAGTCGGCACGGCGGTTTCTCAGGTCACGGCGAGCGGCGGCGGAACCACCACGCAATTCCAGTTGAGCGGAGCGGTGGCGCATCCGGCAACCTTCGACATGGCCGCCCTGCAGGCGCTGCCTGCCGTCACGCGGACCATCGGCGCGAATACCTATACGGGTGTGAGTTTGTGGAACCTGATCGACGCGGCGGGCGTTCAGACCAGTGCGACGGCCAAGAACGACCTGCTGGGCTTCTATGTGATCGCGACTGGCAGCGATGGTTATCGCGTGGTGATTTCGCTTGCGGAGTTATCGCCGGATTTCGGCAATCAGCCGGATATCGTCGCCTATGCGATGAACGGTGCGGCATTGCCCGGAACCGGCTTTGCCCGGCTCGTGATTCCGGCTGACAGCAAGGCGGGGCGCTACGTGTCGAATCTGGTGGCGCTGGAAGTGGTGTCTGCGCCGAGGTGATTTGCGCGGGAACCGGTGTCTTTCAGGCTAGTTGCTTGCCGATGATCTCTTCGCGCCGGCACCGAAGCGTGAGGAGAGGTTCGTTGCGCTCGCAGCTACATATGCGAGGGCTGTGCCAGGCAGAGTTGGAAGCTCGACCGAATCGCTCTAATGCGTTGATTTTTAATAGAAAAATAATTTGATCTTCGCCTTTATGAGGCGACTTCGCGCTGAAGACGCCGGACTAGATGTTGGTCGAAGAAAAACATAAGGACATGATCTGTCGGTGTTAGGCGAACAGGCACGGAGGAAGGCAAACCGCGGCGCGTAGAGGGACCCGATGAAAGCGTGAACTCGCTTTCTTAAGAATCGACGGTGCGGGATAATAATTCGGAAACCGAATTATTTACAATGCGATGCGGACACTCGAGTAGAGCGTCGCAGTGGGGAAGAAACGAGAAAAAGGGAGAAGGAAATCGTTCCTTCTCCCTTGGATGAAGCGATTCGTCTTATACCTTCACGCCTTCGAGCAGGCTGCCGACCGACGACAGCGACTTCGTGACGTTGGTCAGATCGACGTTCGTGTGCGTCGAGGCATCCACTTGCGTCACCGGGGCGACGTTGGTTTGCGGGCTGGCGAAGGCGAAGCCGCTGATGGAGTTGGCGTTGATGCCGTTGTTCTGGAAGATGCTTGCACCGCCGACGATGGCGCCCATTTCAGCGCGGCCGAGTTCTTTGCTGACTGCGAGGTTGTCGATCTTCAACATGATGGTTCTCCGAATGAGTGTGTGGTTTGGGATGAGACGAGTTATCAGACCGCGACGCCGCCGAGCAGGCTGCCGACCGACGAGAGCGACTTGGTGATGTTCTTCACGTCGACGTCGGTGTGTTGCGAGGCATCGACCTGCGTCACGGGAGCGACGTTGGTCTGCGGGCTGGCGAAGGCGAAGCCACTGATGGAGTTGGCGTTGATGCCGTTGTTCTGGAAGATGCTCGCGCCGCCAACGATGGCGCCCATTTCAGCGCGGCCGAGTTCTTTGCTGACTGCGAGGTTGTCGATCTTCAACATGATGGTTCTCCGGATGAGTGTGTGGTTTGGGATGAGACGAGTTATCAGACCGCGACGCCGCCGAGCAGGCTGCCGATGGACGAGAGCGACTTGGTGATGTTCTTCACGTCGACGTCGGTGTGTTGCGAGGCATCGACTTGCGTCACGGGAGCGACGTTGGTTTGCGGGCTGGCGAAAGCGAAGCCGCTGATGGAGTTGGCGTTGATGCCGTTGTTCTGGAAGATGCTTGCACCGCCGACGATGGCGCCCATTTCAGCACGGCCGAGTTCTTTGCTGACTGCGAGGTTTTCGATCTTCAACATGATGGTTCTCCTGGACTGGGTGGGTTGGTTGAGCATTAATCGTTGCGCTCGCAGCTACATATGCGAGGGCTGTGCCAGGCGGCGTTGGAAGCTCGGCCACATCGCGATAATCCGTTGATTTTTAATAGAAAAATAATTTCAGATCCGATTCGCGAGGTGATTTAGACTCGACGGCTCGGGACTAGCTGTCGGTCGCAGAAAAACAGTTAGGCACGATCAGTCGGTGTGTAGCGAACAGGCGCTATGAAGCCGAACCGCGGTGCATAGAGCGACCGGATGAGCGCGCAAGCTGCAAGAGATGTTTTCGTCGAAATCGACAGCGCGGGATAATAATTCGGAACCCGAATTATTTATAACGTGATGTGGACACTCGCGTAGAGCGTCGCAGGGGAGCAGAAACGAGAAAAAGGGAGAAGGAAATCGTTCCTTCTCCCTTGAATGAAGCTGTGTGTCTTACACCTTCACGCCTTCGAGCAGGCTGCCGACCGACGACAGCGACTTCGTGACGTTGGTCAGATCGACGTTCGTGTGCGTCGAAGCATCCACTTGCGTCACCGGGGCGACATTGGTTTGCGGGCTGGCGAACGCGAAGCCACTCACCGAGTTGTAGTTGACGCCGTTGTTCTGGAAGATGCTCGCGCCGCCGACGATGGCGCCCATTTCAGCGCGGCCGAGTTCTTTGCTAACTGCGAGGTTTTCGATCTTCAGCATGATGTGTCTCCTGGGACTGTGTGGTTGGATGAGAGCACCAATCGTTGCGCTCGCATATCTATATGCGAGGGGCGTGCCAGCAAGATATGGAAGATCTGTTCGGTTAATCCAACTCGTTGAAAACGAAGGCAAATAAATGTTCGATGAGAAATGCGCGAGCGATTGGCGAAGTATCGGCCCGATCGATTCGTCGGATAGCGGAAGACACATCGCCGGAACGTGTCGGCGTGGGACTGACAACTCGATCGACGGCTACAGAATCGATTCGGTCATGTTCCGGCGCATGTAGACGCAGAAACGCAGCACCGAATGCGCGCGCACGAGCTTCCAGGCGATTGCCCTTAGGACGAGAATTTGGAGCGAGGACGGCCGCGTGAATCCGCGCGTTGCGCGCGAGGGCCTGCAAATCGATGACGAAGCGGAAATGCGAAGAGAGGGAGAAGGAAACGTCGTGGTTCCTTCTCCCTTCGAGGGTCGATGCTTACACCTTCACGCCGCCGAGCAGGCTGCCGACCGCGTCGAGCGACTTCGTGACGTTGGTCAGATCGACATTCGTGTGCGTCGAAGCATCCACTTGCGTCACCGGCGCGACGTTGGTTTGCGGGCTGGCGAAGGCGAAGCCGCTCACCGAGTTGTAGTTGACGCCGTTGTTCTGGAAGATGCTTGCGCCGCCAACGATAGCGCCCATTTCAGCGCGGCCGAGTTCTTTGCTCACTGCGAGGTTGTCGATCTTCAACATGATGTCTCTCCTGATAACTTGAATGAATGATTGAGTGGCTTTAGACCTTCACGCCGCCGAGCAGGCTGCCGACCGCGTCGAGCGACTTCGTGACGTTGGTCAGATCGACGTTCGTGTGCGTCGATGCATCCACTTGCGTCACGGGAGCGACGTTGGTTTGCGGGCTGGCGAAAGCGAAGCCGCTGATCGAGTTGGCGTTGATGCCGTTGTTCTGGAAGATGCTCGCGCCGCCGACGATAGCGCCCATTTCGGCACGGTCGAGTTCTTTGCTGACTGCGAGGTTGTCGAGTTTCAACATGATGGTTCTCCGAATGAGTGTGTGGTTTGGGATGAGATGAGTTATCAGACCGCGACGCCGCCGAGCAGGCTGCCGATCGAGGAAAGCGACTTGGTGATGTTCTTCACGTCGACGTCGGTGTGTTGCGAGGCATCGACTTGCGTCACGGGAGCGACGTTGGTTTGCGGGCTGGCGAAAGCGAAGCCGCTGATGGAGTTGGCGTTGATGCCGTTGTTCTGGAAGATGCTTGCACCGCCGACGATGGCGCCCATTTCAGCGCGGCCGAGTTCTTTGCTGACTGCGAGGTTTTCGATCTTCAACATGATGGTTCTCCTGGACTGGGTGGGTTGGTTGAGCATTAATCGTTGCGCTCGCAGCTACATATGCGAGGGCTGTGCCAGGAGGGGCTAGAAGATCTGTTCGGTTAATCTAACCGGCTGATTAAGCGAGGGAAATTTAGACATCGACGCGACTTGGCGTCGATTCGACACCGGAGATTCGGCGTCAACGTGTCGGCGGTCTAAAAACAGATCGGGGATGTGTGTTGGTGTCGGACGAACATCGTCACGAACCGAGGCGTCTTGTCTTCGATACGGACCCGCGCCCGGCGAAAGCGGGCCGCGTTCCGTATCGAAGACGACGTAGGGATCAACTCAAAGTTGCTGAGATACGCCGAGCGGCGCAATGGCTTCCATCACCGGCGCGCTGGCCGGCTGCAGATCGCGAATGAAGGTCTCGGACAACGCAATCACGCTGGCCAGCGCGCGCGTGTCGTAGAGCGCGTGATCGACATCCCTGCAAACAGCGGCCTTCACTCTCGTCGTTCGCGAGAGCTTCTTCCCGTGCCTGCCGAAATGGGCGTTGAGCTGGTCGAGCCCTTCGTCACCTGCGCCGTACACGAGCAGCGTGCGCACGCCCTTGCGTTCGAGCGCATGAACGACGCTGTGCGGATCGGTCAGCGAGTGATTGCCGCCGGTATGCGCCTCTTTCTTGCGGGTCACACCGAGCATCTGCGATTGCAGTCGCGCTGCGGCATTCGATGCAAACGCCTTCACAATCGGCTTGAGCCTGCGTTGACCGCTCAGCACGAGCCACCATTTCTTCGGCTTCAGAATGGCCGGCCCGAGACGCGCCATCGTGTTGCGCCGCTGGTTCCTGAGTTCTTGCAGCGTCAGCCGCTCAGGGATGTAGAAGCGCTGCAGATTCACGGCGATCACGGCCGCGATAGCCGGCTCGACGAGCGAAGCGCGCAACGCGCTATACGCCCCCGAGCAGATTCCGAACGCGACGACGTTATCGTAGCCCTTGCGCTTGAGCCATGCGCCCGCCGTCGCGACATCTTCGATCGTGCTTTCCGCATGGATCGATGCGGTCGTGTCCAGCGTTCCATCCGGCGAGCGCGCGGGGCTATCGCCGATGCCGCGCGCGTCGAAGCGCAACGATGCAATGCCGCGTTGCGCCATTTCCCGCGCGATGCGCACGGACAAACGGCTGTCGCCTTGATGCACGCTCCCTGCCGTATTGGTGATGACGATCACGGGTCCGCCCGCGAGCCTGTCGCGCGGCTCGCACAAGATGCCGAAAAGCCCGGCCGCGCCGAAGATCACCGGGCGCTCGATGGCTTCCGGCGTTTCGATGATCGCATCGTCGCTCATGCTCGGCCGCGACGCCTTTCTCATGCGGTCCGGCATGGCATCGCCGAGTTCGTCTTCGGCCATGCTTTGCGCTATCCATTGCGCGGTCCGCTTGAGCGTTTTTTCCGGCAAGGTAGACGATGCTGTCTCCTGCATGAATTCGAAATAGTCGTCGAAGCTTTCCGCTTGCACTTCGACGCCTCGATCGCGCAATGCAGTGCATAGCGACTGGCTTGCGCCGGGCCGTAGATCGGCCACGAACACGCGCTTGGGCATCGCGCGATGCCGGCTTATGGACTTGCCGAGATCGAGCGCGCCAAGGCGGCTGCGGAACGCTTCGCTATAGACTTGCCCGAGCACATGAAAGGGCGAATCGATCTGTCCTGCTCGCACGTCCATGGGAAGATTCTCGACCCACGTCTTTCGCAAAGCCGTCAATTCGCGCAGATAGTGACGCCCGTTGATCACGGGTGCGAGCAGCGCGAGCGAATCCACTAGCGGATGTTGCGATGCCAGCGCCGCCAATGTCCCGCCAAGACGCAAGCCGCACAACGTGACCTTGGTCACGCCGGCGTCGTGCCGCAAACGTTCGATCGCCGCGCCGATATCCGCGACAAACTCGTCGAGCCGATCGCTTTCGTGATCGATGCCGACTGAATCGCCCGTTGCGAGATAGTCGAAACGCAGGACCGGAATATCCCGCCGGGAAAGCTCCTCGGCGAGATAGCGCATGGCCTTGTGTCCCCAAGCCTCTTCGTGCCCGAAGGGATTGCACAGCACGACGCCGTGGCTTCCCTGACCGACATGAAGCCACCCGAAACGGCCTCCGAAAACGATCGGCGTCATGCGTCGCCTCCGCTTTCGAAATTACCGACGCACGCATGCATCTTTCGGTAAAACGCGACGCTGGCAACGTCACGCATCCCTGAGCCGCTTAATTCTTTAGTAAGGTCGCGCATTTTCTTGAGTTTCTCATTGCACGTTTTGCAAGGATTTAACATCCTTTCCATTCTTCAGTTCGGTGCGGTGGCCAACAAATTGATGATTTGGGTAAACCTTTAGTGGAGACAGCGCGTTCGGCCGCCGGGTGCCGTTCTCGATGGCCCGAACGGGAGGATGGACACTTCAATCGCGTTCAATCGAAACCTTAGTACGCCTATATTAGATTCGAATAACGCGCATGAAGCGGTTCACGAGAACGCGTTCGGTAAAAGCGCCCGCATTGACTATTCGGTGTCATCGTCTAGATTTTTCGTCGTAGCCGCGTCACCAATCCAACTCGTTTCTAACAAGGACAGGATCATGTGCAATCAACTGAAGCCGGGACGTCCTCATTCGATCTACTGCATTCTGCCGCCGCATATGCTGGAGAACATTGCAAAACATGGTGATGCGAAACAGCGCGAGATTGCCATCGACACCTTGTCGAAGGACCACACGATGCGGCATTTCCGTGCGGTGCAGGCAGCGCTCGCACCGCGCCGCGCCGCGCCGATGCCCACGGCTGCCACACCTTCGGCAAACAGGACCATCTACACGGCGAACCATACGGAGACGCTGCCGGGCACGGTTGTTCGCGCCGAAGGCGGCAAGCCCGTGAAAGACGAGGCCGTCGACGAGGCCTACGACGGGCTAGGCGCGACCTTCGAGTTTTATCTCGAAGTGTTCCATCGCAATTCGATCGACGATGCCGGCTTACCGCTCATCGGCACGGTTCATTTCGGAACCGACTACGACAATGCGTTCTGGAATTCACAGCAGATGGTCTTCGGCGATGGCGACGGTGAACTCTTTAACCGCTTTACGATTGCGCTGGATGTCATCGGTCATGAATTGACGCATGGCGTGACGGAGCACACGGCCGGCCTTAACTACATGACGCAGGCGGGTGCGTTGAACGAGTCGGTGTCGGATGTATTCGGTTCGCTTATCAAGCAATATGCGCTCAAACAGACGGCCGACAAGGCAGACTGGCTCATCGGAGCAGGATTGCTCGCCAAGGGCGTAAAAGGCGTCGCGCTGCGCTCGATGAAAGATCCCGGCACTGCCTACGACGATCCGCGCCTCGGCAAGGATCCGCAGCCGGACAACATGAGCCACTACGTTCGCACGACGCAGGATAACGGCGGCGTGCATATCAATTCGGGCATTCCAAACAAGGCGTTCTGTGTGGCTGCGCTCGAAATCGGCGGACATGCGTGGGAGAAGGCCGGACGAATCTGGTATGAGACCCTGACCGACTCGCATCTCAAGCCGACGGCGACCTTCAAGACGTTCGCGAAGCTGACGCTGTCAACCGCGAGCAGGCTTTATGGCGCGAGCAGCGCGGAGTCGGCGGCGGTGAAGAAAGGATGGACCGAAGTCGGTGTATTGTGACGTGTGCAAGGGTCCGTGTGCTTGCGGGACTCTATGTCGGCGCGATACTGCTCTGCATGGGCTGCGCCTTGCATCAATCGTCACGGGAGCCTTCGATGCATGCGGAACTGACGACGGATGGCGGATTCGCTGCGATTCCGGGACTTGCACGGCCAGTCGTTCTGGACGAACACGATCTGTCGCCGGAAGACAGCGCCGAATTCGCTCGCCTCGTCGCCGCCGCGCGTGACGAGGCAAGCGTGCCCGGTCCGCGCGCCGCGAAGCCGGTGCCGGACGGCCGCACGTATCGAATCAACATCGAGGGCGGCGACGCACTGCGGCTCCAGGCAGCGGACCCATCCATTCCTCCCGCCTTCGCTGCCTTGATGAATTTCGTGAAAGGGCATGGTCATCGTTGAAGAGCAGTCGTTCGCTAACGCTCCGCGACGCGATGTGCAATGCATCGGAGGGCTCGCTGCTTTATATCGCGCGACGCGTATTCGATCAAAAGCGACATGCCATACTGAACGTTCGTTCGATTTTTTCGCAGGGCGTCACGACACGCATGATCGTTTGATTTCGAATCAAGAAATTGTGCCGAAATCGTCGTGAATCACGGGCCAAAACGACAAGACGACCTACGTCGAGCTTCCTAACATAGCGCCACTCGAATCACTGGTATTCAAGTGGGCTTACAAGCTTGCACCTGAATATTCATTCGATCGCGCGAACGACACGACGTAAATCAGCGGTGAATCATCGCCCAAAAATGTTCGCGCCTGGTGCCTTCCAGCGCTCAGAAGGCAACCTTGCTCCTGGCTTCTTGAGCGCGATCCGAGCATCGTTTTCAAGGCATGAGCATCCGTATGAATCCGCGAGACTTTGCAGATGTCCTTCCTTTCTCCAACTGTGTGCGCGCGGCAGGCACCGACGATTTCGGCGATAGCCTGATCAACGCGCTGGCCGGAATCGTCGAGATCGAGCATTGCGTGATCGTCAATGTCAAGCCGCGTCACGCGGAGATATCGGCGCTTGCCAGCCGGCGCTCCCGTGGTGTCGCCACGCGCCTGACCGAAGCTTATGTAGGCGGCCGCTATCGTGAGGATCCGCTGGTGCGTGAGTTCGCTTGCGCCGAAGCGATGGCCGCGACACATCCGGTCATGCCCGCGGTGCGTTCGATGATGTTGAATCGCGAATCGAATGCCGAATACTACGAGCGGTTCTTTATCGAACCCGGCATCGCGGACAAGCTCTCGGTGATCGCGCCCGGACCCGGTTACACGGCGTTTCTCAGCGTCTATCGGTCTACGGCGATGGGGTGCTTCACAGACCGCGATAAAGCCTGCGTTGCTGCCTTTGCGGACTTTCTCGCCGCGCTCGCCTCCACACACGCGAGACTGAGCGCGACGCCGAACGTGCCGCGCGAAGTCTCGATCAAATGGCACACAGCGCTGTCGGAGCGCGAGCGATCCGTCGCGAAACTTCTGGGGCAGGGCGAGACCGCGAAAACCGTGGGCGCGATACTCGCGCTCTCTCCGGCGAGCGTCATTACCTACAAGCAGCGGGCGCTCGCGAAGCTCGGCATCGGCACGCAGCGCGAACTCGTTGCACTGACTGCCTTGCTCGGCTAGCGGGCGAATGATTGTTGTCCTGTTTCGTGAGGACAGACATGCGATCGCCTGGACTCTAAACTGCACTTGCTCGACTGATCATCGTTGACCGGAATCAGTCGGAATGAACCGCCGGAACACCATCCATATCGATTCGGAATCCGTAATAAAAGTCAGTGACGGTGTGCCTGCATTTTTCAACGAACTGCGACGAACAATTTCCACAAGAAGGGACATCATGCGCGTGTTACTGGTTGAAGATGATCTGCAAATGGGGCAGGCCCTGTTCCGGGCCTTGAAGGACGATGGCTACCGCGTCGACTGGGTCCGCGAGGCGCGAGCGGGCCGTCTCGCCATCGACGCGGCCTATTACGCGGTCGTATTGCTCGACCTCGGCCTTTTATGCGGTGGCGGTCTCGAGTTGCTGAGGGCATCGCGGGAATCGGGCAACAAGGTGCCGATGCTGACATTCACCGCATGCAACGACCCGGAAACGCGCGTGCGCAGTCTCGATGTCGGCGCGGACGATTGCGTGCTCAAACCCTTCGATGTGCGCGAGGTGCTCGCGCGAATTCGCGCGGTTCTGCGTCGTCAGGCTGGCTATGCAACGTCGTGCATCGGCGATGAAGAACTGAGCCTCGATCTCGACCGCCGCACGCTCTGGCGCGAGGGCGTCGCGTCGCCATTGTCCGCGCGGGAATTCGCGTTGATGCATGCGCTTCTCGAACGGCCCGAAGCGATTCTTTCCCGCGCGCAACTCGAAGAACGCATCTATGGCTGGGGCAACGAAGTGGAAAGCAATGCGCTCGACGTGCTGATCCACTCGATGCGCAAGCGCTTCGGGCGCGCACTGATTCGCAATGTGCGCGGTATCGGCTGGACGCTGCTGGGCTCTGGCCATGTACGCGCAGCACAGCTCGCTTGAATAATTCTCGGCTAACTCTGCATTACTAAGATGTGCTTGTAGTTTGAAGAAACCCCAATCATCCATACAAGGAATGTCTTATGAAGCCTGCCAAAATTCTGCTTGCCCTGATCTGTGTTTGCGCCGCCGGCGCCGCCAGCGCGAAGGAAATAAAGGTCGCCCCAGCGAAAATGACGTGTGCGGATTTCGTGCAGGTCGATGAAGCGTATCAACCCGCGCTCGTCTACTGGGTAGCTGGTGTCGACAAGCTCGGCGTGAAGGAAACGGAGACCACGGTGATCGATACGGCTCAGCCGGTGGGCGCGACCGTTGCGGAAGCGTGCAAGCTGGATCCCAAGACGAAGTTCATGTCGAAGGTCCGTTCGATGGTCAAGGCAAATCAGATCGCGCTCTTCGATCATCACTGAGAACGCGCGCGCTTTTGTCATACAAGGAACACCTTTTCCGTTTGCGATTGCCCGAGACGCGGTATGATCAATAAACATTACAGAATGTAATGTGATCGCTGAACGAATTTCTTGCGAATTTGTCTGCACATAGACGACACATCAGGCGATGCAAAGCACTGGTGAACACGCAAGGCACAGCAGCTTCTCGCTTGGTTCATGACCGATCATCAGCAACCGTAAAGGAGCCTTCATGACAACGCCCGTTTTCGAGTCCGTGCGTCTGGATGACGTATTGCTCGAACCAGACCCGATCGACCCGGCATGGGTCCTCGAAGGAAGTCCAGTCGCGCGCAGCGGCAGGTGGTCTCAAAGTCTCGACACCACGACAACTTCCTGGGTCTGGGATTGCACCGCCGGCCGCTTCAACTGGTACTTCGAAGAAGACGAGACGATCTATGTGATCGAAGGCGAAGTCATCATCACCGCTGAAGGCCAGGAACCACGTACATTGCGCGCGGGGCACGCAGCGTTGTTCTACGCGGGTACGCGCTCCGAGTGGCACGTTCCCCGGTATGTGCGCAAGCATGCGATCCTGCGTCCGCATATCACGAAGCCGGTATTGCTCGCCCTCAAGGTGAGCCGCAAGCTCCAGGGCAAACCGGACGGCTATCTTCCGCGCACGACGGTCTGAATCGCGATCCGTCACAAGTATGGCGGAATGCGGCGCCACGTCATCGCCACGGCGAGGAAGAAAACGACGTAGGCGAGCGTGAACACCCAGACCGGCAAATCGAAATACAGGCAGGCGCCGACCCAGCGCTGCACGAACCGTTGCGCGCCCGTCTCCCCGGCGCGCAACTGATCTTCCAGAACGGTGAGCGGGCAGGGAAGTCCGACGACAGCGAGCGTCGCGACGATACCGATAGCCGCGATGTGCGCCCTTCGAAACGCGCGGTTTCGAACCCACTTGCAATTCGTCGCAGCGCCCACCCAGATAGCGATCAATCCGCCGACGATGAAAAGCACGATCAGCGCGTGCAGCACGAGAATCGCGTTGGCAAGCCAGATCATTTTCAAGTTGCGCTTCGTTTCCCGCTATGAGTGGTAGCGTTTGAGCCTCTGATCTTATCCCATGCGAATAGCCTTCTATAAAATGGAGCGATATTGAGTCACGCGATAAGTAATGCCTCTGATGCCATCCACGACCAATTTCGCTAGAACGACAAGGCAACCGCATTCTGGCATGCACGACATGCGTGTCATGCGAATTGGCTTTCTGCTTCTGGAAAACTTCTCGCTGATCGCGCTCGGCACGGCTGTCGATCCGTTGCGCATTGCCAATATGCTCGTCGAGCGTGTGGTCTACGAGTACACGCTGATCGGCGCGAACGGTGACGTCGTGCGTTCGAGCGACGGCATCCGCGTGATCCCCGATGTCTCGATGCCGGAGGCGGGTGACTTCGACGCGGTGTTCGTCGTCGGACCGAATCCGATTCCACGCAAGGGCGTTGGCGCGATCATGGACTGGCTCCGCTTGCAGGCACGTCGCGGCAGCGCGCTCGGCGGTCTCGATACGGGCAGCTATTTTCTCGCGCGCGCGGGGCTGCTCAATGGATATCGCTGCACGATTCACTGGGAGGACCAGGACACGCTGCTGGAGCAGTTTCCGAAGCTCACCGTGTCGAATCGGCTCTACGAGGTGGATCGTGATCGATACACATGCAGCGGCGGCGTCGCGCCGCTCGATCTGATGGTGCATTTGCTCGCGCTTCCACCGGGCAGTCCCGCGCTTGCGGCGCGCGTGCTCGAATTGCTCGTCGCAGAGAGGCGCGGTCATGAAGAGCGACAGGTGACGTCGCTCAGGCAATACATCGGCGATGCACACGCGAAACTCGACGAAGCACTGCAGGTCATGGAAAGCAATATCGAAGAGACGCTCAGCATCGCGGAAATCGCGGCATTCGTGAAGGTCTCTCAACGTCAACTCGAGCGATGGTTCCAGGAGCGCTTCGACAAGACACCGGCGCAGGCTTACCTCGAAATACGCCTTCTGCGCGCGCGTCAATTGCTTTATAGAACCGCGCGCACGCTTGAAGAAGTTTGCACGCGCACCGGCTTCACATCGCTCACTCATTTCTCTACGCGCTACAAGGCTCAGTTCGGCATCTCGCCGATAGCCGATCGCCGGCGGTATCAAAAGTCCCTTTAAAAGCGGCGTACAGGCGCGCCGTTCATGGTTAACCCTCGATGTCGAAAATGAGAATTTTGACGTCGAATCGGGAAATATTCGAAACCACCACGCTCCTACCATTCACTCACACCGACGGACTTTTCACCCAGGAGCTGAGTGCATGAAAATGGAGAACCTCATCCGCATCGAGAACGGCGATAAAGCGAAGCACACGTTCTCCGACGCCGAATACGCGAATCGCTACGGCAGGCTGCGCGAACTGATGGCCCGCGAACACATCGACGCTGTCCTGTTCACGTCGTATCACAACATCAACTACTACGCTGACTTTCTGTATTGCTCGTTCGGGCGCAAATACGGTCTTGTCGTGACACCGAAGAAAGCCGTGTCGATTTCAGCGAACATCGACGGTGGCCAGCCGTGGCGCCGCACCGTGGGCGACTACAACGTCGTCTATACGGACTGGCAACGCGATAACTTTTTCCGCGCCGTGCAAGGAGAAATCGAAAACAAGGGACGCGTGGGTGTCGAGTTCGATCAGCTTCCGGTCGAGATGTTATCGAAGCTCAAGGCCGCGCTGCCATCGGTGGAATTCGTCGATATCGGCGTGCAGACGATGCGCATGCGCATGATCAAGTCGGCGGAAGAAATCGATGTCATCAAGCATGGTGCGAATGTGTGCGATGCCGGCGGTGCGGCGCTCGCACAGGCCGTTCGCGAGGGCGTGCCCGAGCACGAAGTGGCGCTTGCATCGACGCAGGCGATGGTGCGCGAGATCGCCCGCCGCTTTCCCGATTCGGAACTCATGGATACCTGGACCTGGTTTCAATCCGGCATCAACACCGACGGCGCGCACAATCCCGTCACCACGCGCAAGGTCGAAAAAGGCGACATCCTCAGCCTCAATTGCTTTTCGATGATCGCGGGATATTACACGGCGCTCGAACGCACGATGTTCTTCGATCACTGCTCCGACGCTCATCTGCGCCTGTGGAAGATCAACGTGGAGGTCCATGAGGCGGGGCTCGAGCTCATCAAGCCGGGCGCGCGATGCTGCGATATCGCAAACGAGCTCAACAAGATTTACGCCGAATACGGCGTGCTGCAATACCGCACGTTCGGATACGGTCACTCGTTTGGCGTGCTTTCGCATTACTACGGGCGCGAAGCGGGGCTCGAACTGCGCGAGGACATCGACACTGTGCTCGAACCAAACATGGTCGTCTCGATGGAGCCCATGATCATGCTGCCGCAAGGTCTGCCCGGTGAGGGCGGTTATCGCGAACACGACATCCTCGTCGTCGGCGAGAAGGGCGCGACCAACATCACGGGCTTTCCTTACGGACCCGAGCACAACATCATCGCTGCCTGAGCGGGCACTGCACGAACCGGCGACGGTGTCGTTGCCGGAGCGCACGAAGCAATCGCATCATCACGTCCGGAGACATTCGATGAACACGGAAAGAGCGGTAACCGCGCAGGTTGCGTTGCCCGAGGTGTTGGATAAGGAAAGCACGCAAGTCGATCCGAAGCTATTGAAGCGTGCCGCGTGCGCGAGCTTCATCGGCAATTTCGTCGAGTGGTTCGACTACGCATCTTATGGCTATCTGGCGACGATCCTTGCCGTCGTGTTCTTCCCGAAGACCGACGGCGCAACGGGTTTGCTCGCCGCCTACGGCGTATTCGCGATCTCGTTCATCGTGCGGCCGATCGGCGGCATCGTGTGGGGCCACGTCGGCGACAGGATAGGCAGACGCACTTCACTGTCCTTGTCGATTCTCATCATGTCGTGTTCGACTTTCGTGATCGCGCTGTTGCCGACCTATGCGCAGGTCGGCATGCTCGCGCCGGTTCTGCTGCTTCTGGTGCGCGTGGTGCAGGGGTTTTCGGCTTCGGGTGAATATGCGGGCGCGGCCGCATTCCTCGCCGAATACGCGCCGGACAAGCGGCGCGGCTTCTATACAAGCATTGTTCCGGCCAGCACGGCTGCGGGTCTTTTATTCGGTTCGATTCTCGTCGCGCTCATGCATGCCGCGCTCACGAGCGAACAATTGCACTCTTTCGGCTGGCGTCTGCCGTTTCTGCTGGCCGCGCCATTTGGCCTGATCGGGCGGTATATCCGCGTCAAGCTGGAAGATACGCCGCGCTTCAAGGCTATGGAGCAAAATCATCATGGCGCGCAGACGCCGATAGCCGAATTGCTGTCGAAACATCGTGGGCGGATGCTGATTGCCTTTGGCGTGACCTGTCTCAATGCAGTGGCGTTTTATCTTGTGCTGAGCTATATGCCGACGTATCTCTCTACAGAAATGGGAATGAGCGAGACGGCCTCGTTCATGGCGGCGACCATTTCCCTTGCGACGTATATCGGCCTGATCTTCGTGATGGGCGCGATATCCGATCGCGTGGGACGCAAGTCGATGCTTATCGGCGCATCGATTCTGTTCGCCGTATTGACGGTGCCGCTTTTCAAGGGCTTGGCGGGCGCGAGCTTCGCGATGATCGTCGCGATCCAGATTGCGTTCGGCGTGCTGCTCACGATGAACGACGGCACGCTGCCGTGCTTTTTGTCGGAGATCTTCCCGACTCGCGTGCGTTATAGCGGCTTCGCATTTTGCTTCAATGCGGCGAATGCGCTCTTTGGCGGCACGGCGCCGCTCGTCGCGACATGGCTCATCGGCGTCACGGGCAACAGGCTGGCGCCGGCGTGGTATCTCGTGGGGCAGCGGGTGTCGCGCTCGTTGCGATGCTCGCAAGCCGCGAGACTTCGAACGCGCCGCTGGCGGATGAGTGACGGCGGCGAGAAGCGTATGCGGTAGCTCGGGTACTACCAGTTCCTGGACGAAATGAAAGACTTCAACTGCGCGGCGACGATGCCGTATCCGGCATCGTTGAGATGGACCGTGTCCGAGCGCAAGGAAGTCGGCGGGATATTGTTCATATGGTCCATGACATCCTGAGGAAGGTTCGGATCGTACGAATTGACCAGAACAGTCTCGATGTCGACGAAATTGTCGGGATATGCCGCTTTCAATTCGGCATTGATCTGGTCGATGTGTTGCGCGCCAAGGGCGCCGGCATACTCGTAGCTGAACTCGCCTTTTATGACCGACAGTACGGCAAAATGCGCGCTGGAAGGCTTGAGCCACTGCACGGTAGCTTTGACATCGGCGACGACGGTTGCAACGTCGTCGTAGTTGTTTCGACCGATCCATATGATGGCAGTCCATGCATCATAGCCGTCCGAATCGGCGAGGAACGCGGAAGCCGGAGAACACGAGACTGCCTGGCCGGGTGCGTCACGAGTGAATGTGTAGATCTCGCTCGTGGAAGGTGGACCACCGACGGCCGTACGTTGCAGCACCCCGTGAGCCGAACAGAGGCTTCCGGACTTGCTGCGCGTGGTGTCGTCGGCGGGTGTCGATAACAGATCGATAGACAAGCTGGTGACGCTGACTGCAGTGGCGCTCGCCGGGACAGCGTTTCCGTCGAGCGTCATTGCCGACGGCAGCGCACCGATCCGAGACGCTATTTGCGTCGATGTCTGACCTCCAATGCCGAGATTCGCAAAGGGCCTGTCATTCAACATTCCAGAAAGCACAGCAGGATATCCCCCATTACTCGATCCGACTCCTTCCGTCAGGCTATCGCCGATAGCAACCAGATTTGGTGAAGACGTCGTGGGTGCCTTGACGGCCTGTGCAACGTCTGATGAAGAAGATCCGCCGCCGCAAGCGTTCAGCAAAAGACCGGCGGCGATCGCTGCCATGATTGACTGCGCACGGTTCATCGTCTTTCCCTGGTTTGTCGGTGTCAATTCAATTGGTGCATGTGTTGCCGCTGGCGAATTCAGGGCAGCCGCTGCGCACCATCGTGTTATTTTGAAAAACGTTGTATTTCGGCGCTCCCACGTTGTCGATCAGTATGTCTTTGAGATGCAGATACTTGCTATAAACACTTCCGGTATACGGGACGGCCTCCAACCCGCGCATAAAGGGCCCGTCGGGATCGCGGACCGCAGCTGCCTGCCAGGTGAGACCCCGGTCATCTATCTCGATTGCCGGATTGCTGTCGATGAATACATTGTCGGAAACTACGTTGTCTCTGCCACCGCCCACAAAGACTGCGTGGGTAACGCGAACGAACTCGTTCGCCAAAACATACGTTCCGCTGATTTGATCGTCGAGATAGACGCCCCGCACATCCCGGGAAGGTGTTCCGATGTCATGGAGATGGTTATCGCGTATAACATTGCCGCGCTGAGTCCAGTCCTGACCCATGTAGACTGCACCGGCGTCGCTCGAGTCCTGAACCACGTTGTATATTTCATTGGATGCGAGCGTATGGTCGTTGCCCTCTAGTTTGACGGCCATATGCGGTGCGTCGTGAATGCGGTTTCCGGTCGCGATGTTTCCAACGCCCGACAATTGAATTCCGGGGCGATACGTATAATTCCAAAGGCTGAAGTTGTAGATGTCGTTACCGGAGACGGTTGATTCGCCCGGTGCCAGACTCGTCCGATCTCCCGCTGTTATGTACACCCCGCCGTCGCCCACGTCGTGGATGCTGCAATTCTTAACCTGGATCCGGTTTCCTGAGGCGTCGATGGCGCGTCCACCGATGTTGTGAATCGTCGAGTTGATCACGCGGATGTTATCCGAGTTCGTGATCACGATCGCCGGGCCACGAGACAATTCGAAATCAAGGCCGTTCAGTTCAACGTCGCTTGCGCCGTCCAGTGTCATCAATGATTCGGCATTCGATATCTCAGTGCCCGAGATATCGTTGGAGGGCGGCCAGAAAAGAATACGCCGGCCCTTGACATCCAGGACCCAATCACCCGGAGCCGTCAGTTGGGAAGGAACATTTTCCAGGAAAAATCGTCCGCCGATCTGGACTGGAAGAGACGGAGCCGCGCCGAGCACGATACGGCTCCCGCTGCTGTTTGCCGCAACCACCGGCAGTGCCTCCATGGCCCAATCATAGGAAAGGTAGCCTGCCGCAAATAGGGTTATCTCACTTGTGAATCGACCGGGAGGTGTGGGCGTGACATAGACCGTGTCAGGTTCACCGGCATTCGCGGAAGTGATGGTGGCATAGTCAGTCCGCGGCCAGCGCGCCAGGCGCATTCGCGCGCCCTTGAAGTAGAGGTCCGTGTTCGTCACGGTGGCTGGATTGTTCCAGCCATGCGCCTCCAGATCATGAAGTCCGGAAGGGCTTGCCGAGAAATCGAAGACACGAATAGCCGACCTCGCAGCAGCCGGAACGTCCGTTACCTCGCCCGACTTCAGAGAGCGTGATTGAGTAATCTCTTTACCACCGCTGATTCGTACCGCACCAGCATTGATGGCATAGATTCGCAAAGGAGGGAGCGGCGGTCCCGACGCGTTTTGCGCGATCCGGATGGGCGCTGCAATCCGATATACGCCGTCCATGACCGCAATGGACACAGTCGCTGGCGCTTTGGAGTTGTAATACTGACTTGCTCTTTTTATCGCTTCTCCGATATCCGCGAGCGGGCCGTTTGAAGTACCAAGTGCGGTGCTTAGGCCAGAAGACTTGTTGTTCCCGTGCTCCGCGACATACAACGTCGTACCGTAGCCGTGTCTTACACTCAACAGAAAAAGTGCAAGCATCAGCCATCTCACGCATGACCGGGATTTCGGTTTCATGGTGCAGCAGCGACATCTTTGATCGGCTTCGCGAGCCTGGAAGGTAAGGCTCTGAGATAAGGAATGCGATCCACAGGCCCATCCTCTAACGGCAAACTCCGCCGTCCGTTGTTTGCGTCGAAGCGCGCCTTGAAGAGTATCAGGGATAAGGAAATCAGGGTCGCCTTATCGTAAGTAAAGATACTGCCATTGAATTGCATCGAAAGAACGAGAAAGACAATCTCGGGAAAGCTGCAGCGCAGAAAGAGGATCGCCAACAAGGCAATCCCTCCACATATCCCGTATAGGAGAAACATGTTGATGAGCCCATTGTCACTTGCACCGGCGCCCAAATCCGTTGCGGCTAAAACCTCATTCGATACCAGCTTCGCCAGGGATTCGGACGGGACGCCGAGCACGTAACCTTTTTCCAGAACCTGACTCACCGCCTGGAAGGGGTAGGTGAATCGTGCGAGGAACGACATGTCCGTTCCCCGCATGATGTCGGAGACTCGGTCGCTCATCACGACGCCGGCGCCAGTCGCGAAAAGAAGAGCGGCGAGTATGATCCCCGCCGTCTTCGCGGGGGACGGTCTGGTCGCGAAGAGAAGCATGATGACGATGGAGATGATTCCGCTCGTCGTCTGAGCAAGCAAGACCGTCGCCATCGCGGCGGCGATGAAGGCCATCTTCCCGCCGCCGTGGCGTCCCTTGAGGACATTCTGGCTCACGAAAACGAGGCATAGCACGATAAACCCGAGGTACGACGGCTCCGAATACGTAGCAGATGGCCGTATCACGGTAAGGATGCCGTGCGCTTGTTCGAACTGAAGCCAGCAGGCCGCGATCGTCCAGCACCCGCCCGGCGTGCTTGGGGGAGCAAAAAACGCGTAAGGGACAAAGAATAGTTCGCTTCGACTGTATTTGAGATCGATGGCCTGCAGCGCACTCATAACCAGCAGCGCGATCATGAGTATCCAGATTACTCTTGCGATTCTCGCCTGGCTCTCGAAGCTGAAGTTCAACGTTACTGTCTTGAGGACGACGAGAACAAAGAAGCAGGCCGCTTCGCGGAGAGACCGATACAACGCATCGACCGCGAAATCGTCCGGTGAAAAAAGATGTGGAATGACGACGAGCACGACACCGAGAAGCCCCACACCGAGCCAAAGGGGCGTCAGCCTTTTGATCGTGTAGATGCAGGCGAGGGCGAAGCAAGCGCTTCCTATCGACAGGTGAACGGTGTGGCCGAACTGGATAGAAATCACGCACGCCATTCCCGCCGCGACCACGATCCAGCTTGCTTCCGCCGGTAGGGTAGTCGGCAGTGGCGTGACATCATCGAAATGTGTGCTCGAAGTACGCATAGGTCGGCAATGTCACTCATTGAGCGCGAGCTAGATCGAGAAGTGGACTGTCAGGCGTCGCGTTGTGGAAATGTACGCCGTTGCGAAAGAGCGGATGAAGGTCAGACGGAAATCGCCAACACCTTGTCGGGACCCACCCAATCCATCTGCCGAAGCTTGCATTTGCCTCTAGAAGATAATAAAAGTCTCTTCATAAAGTATGAATTAAAAGCAGCTCAATAGCTTTGATATGACGTGATTCATGCATCACGTCTATACGAACGTCCGTAACCATTCATCCGTATGATCGATGTTGAATTTTTTTCATATGGAAAGCTATTTTTGTCGAAGTCTCGACGTAATTTTTTCTTGCCTGTAACCTGCTCTCGTGTGCTCGTCGAATCGCACGTTTCGATGAAGCCCGGTAGTCGATCTGCTCATTTAGTACGAAGAACACTAACGCAACGACCTAGGGGCTCCGTCATGTCAACCTCATCCCACGTGTTCGACGCGATAGCTTGCAATAACAATCGCACTCGTCCCGTAAAGGATTCTGCGGCGGTCAAGCATGTCGGCATTGTCATATACGATGGATTCTCTTTGCTTGCCGCCGGTACGCTTGCCGAGGCGCTTCACGTGGCAAACGAGTTGCAATTCGAAGCTCAGAGCCGGTCATTGACCTATCGCGTCAACCTCTTATCGGTTCGTGGTGGCACGGTTTCGTGCTCTTCTTCGATGTCGGTCTGGACAGAACAGTTGGCAGGCAGGGAATTCGATAGCCTCGATAACCTCTTCGTCACCGGCGGAAGCGGTGTCGCACGCGCGTCTGCCGATGATGGCCTCATCGATCTATTGCGACGGGTCAGTGCAAAGAGTGTCACCATCACCGCGATCGGCAATGCTCAGATGCTCTTGTCGGCCGCTGGTTTGGGCAAGCGCGACTGGCCATCGATCAAGCAGGGCATACGTCCCGAGTCACCGCCGAGCGTTCCGGAGCATGAGCGCGACCAGGCGCTGATGACCTCGCTCGCGTTACTCAGAAGGGATCTGGGTGCTGAACTGGCTGTGCGCGTAGCGGACCGCCTCGGCTCTGCCGGGGAAATATCTTTAGCGGGTTCGTTCGAGGAGATGTGTGACCAGACGCTTGCGGAAAAAGCGCGCGCATCGGCGCGTTGGCTTGCGCAGAACTGCTCGAAGCCGATATCCGTCGTCGATGCCGCGCGAATGTTCTCGATGAGCGAGCGAAACTTCCTGCGCTTGTTCAAGCGCGAGATAGGGCTCACGCCTTCGAAGTACCTGCTGCGCGCACGGCTCGAACTCACCTGCAAATTGCTGGAGAGTAGCGATCTTCCGGTCGACAAGATCGCTCGTCGAACAGGGCTCAGCAATGGCGAAAGGCTTTCGAAGCTGTTCCGCAAGGAATTCTCGATGTCTCCGACGGAATTCCGTGGACGGTCGCGGAAACGGCTTTGATGTTGTCGTCAGATAACCGATGCTATGCTCCGCGCAGGATATGCATCGGCCATCGACAATCAATCGAAACGCTTGCGAATGAAGCGGCACGGGTTGCCGCCATACACACCCTCGGGCGCAAGTGAACGATGTACGACGGACATCGGCGTGACCACTGCTGAACGGCCGATCGTCACGCCCATTTGCACAACACAGTTCGCCGTGATCCACACACCGTCTTCGATGACGATCGGCGCGACGCGCAGGTTCATCGTCGTGCCCATGGCATGCGATCCGGTCGTGAGGAACGTGCTCTGCGAGATGCAAACGTGCGAGCCGATACGAATGGGCGCCTGATTGTAGATCCAGGTATCGAAGCCGAACCAGCAATGATCGCCGACCACGAGATTCCAGGGCGCTTTCACGCGAACGGGATGCAGGAAGCGGCAGCCCACGCCGATCCTGGCGCCAAATAGACGTAACAGCGCAACGCGCAGGCCGGAGAAAGGAACGAGCTTGTTATTGATGATGCTAGCTTCGACGATGAACCAGAGCGCCTCGACGAGCGGCGAGCGCATCTTCACGAAGTTGCCCTTTCCGGCACGGCTAAGGTCGATCACGCCGCCCATTGGATAGTCATCGTTCGCTTCCTCCAAAGGAACCTCCGGGGCTGACGTTTGTTCGTAGCCGAGTTCTGATGCCATTTGGATTCCCCTTGTTGCAGCATTGCACAAGACACGGATTCTCAGACTTTGCGGGTTCTGTTCGCCTGGAGCGAATACCCACGTTCATTATGAGGAGTCGGCGGGCTAGCCTCCCAACACATACGCCTCGCCTGGAACGCCTCCAGCGCGCGCTGAAGCACCGAAAGGCGCCGGTCATCCGTGAGCGACGCGATCCGTTGTCTTCCTCGTTCGACGAGAGTCTGCCGCAGGCCGGGATCGATCATGAGCTTTCGAAGCGAGTCGGCCATACTGTACGGATTGCAGAGATCGATAAGAAGACCCGCGTCACCGACCTGATCGCGCAAATCCTTGAGATCCGAATACAGCACCGGAACCCCTAGTTGAAATGCTTCGTACGGCGGCAGGTTCGTGGGTCCGAAATACGTGGGCATCACCAACGCGGTCGCCTGTCGGTAGAGGCAGGGCAGCTCGTGATCGGGCACGTATCCGGCGAAGCGGACTCGATCGGTCAACCTGAGCTCGGCCGCGACGGATCGTACGTAAGCAAGATTTCCGAAGTCCCGCCCCGAGAACACCGCACCCATCTTGATGCCGAAACGATCTTCCAGACTGCGTAATCCCCGCAGCAAATAGACATGATTCTTATGCGGCCAGAATTGCGCGGGATAGTAGATGTAGTCGCAATTCAGGCCATATTTGGCCTTGATATCGACGAAGCGATCCGGATGATCGAGTTCGTGCTCGGGTAGCTGGGTTGCAACGCCGGGAGAGAACGGAATCACATGCACTCTATCTTTATCGACGCCGTATCGTCGGACCACGTTGTCGTGACCCGCGTCCGAGTCCACGATGATGCCGGTCGCCTTCTTCAACGCCTGTTGATAGATCTGCTCGCGACGCTCGAACTCGCCACCTGACCGCACCTCGGGGAAGTCGACTTCGTCCCTGTGCGACAGATCCCAGACAGTAAAGAGATAACTGAACTGCGTGGTAACCAGTGCCAGGAAAGACGGACATGTGAAATAGACCAAGTCCGTGCCGATGTCTCGCAGAGCTCTATCCAGCCAATTGAAGTGATTCTTCTGCTTAAGCAATGGGGATGGATTCAGCTGTCGCCACATCACATGAAAGCGCGCGAGCAACCGCTGCAAACGCCCACTGGGAAGGTAAATAGCGTCGATACCAATACCATGTAATTCTTCGATCGTCGACTGACGTGTCGTGACTAGCGTCACGGTGCAGAGTTCGGGCGGCAGACGTTTGGTCAGAAGCGCGGCGTTGATCGCCTGTTGAAATCCTCCGCCCATCGAATTGTCCTGCTCGAAGATAACAACCAATCGGATGGGGCGGACATGAAATTTCTTGGGCGGCAGATCCGCGTCGTCTGGGTGTTCGAGATAATCGGCGCGTGGAAGGGTAATGCGGGGAACTGCCAGATCACCATCGTATAGCGCATTCGATGCAGCTCTCTTGGACAGCATATCTTCAATCCCTCGGAATAGGATGCGTGCGGCGCAGTAGGGCGCTCGTTGATCGGATCGCTGATTCATGCACTCTCAACGGTAGCCGGTCGTGTATGGGCGGACCGTGTTCTGACTGATCTCAACAAGACGTTGGCTGACCGATTGAGGCAGTCGTGCGCGCTCCGACCATGATCCGCGCGCGAGGGCAGCGGCCAAAAGCTTGATGATTTCCGCCAATGGCGTTTTTCAGGCGGATCAGCCACTACGATGGCTATCCGGAGCGAACGCGGTTCATGGTGGCCTCGGCAAGCGGATGCGACAGCACGACAGTCCATTCTTCTTATGGTGGCTCGCGCGGATCACGAATCATCGGAGGACGTCTTTGAAAACGCTTCACATCATTCCGTCCCTGGAAGCGCGCTATGGCGGCCCGGCCGAGGCCCTCAAGAGGCTCGCGACAGAACTGCGCCTTAGCGGACACACGGTCGACATCGTTTGTCTCGACTCTTCGGTGCATGCCGACAAGACGGACGATGGCGCATTCGATCGAGTGGTCCGCCTTGGGCACTATGCTGGCAAATACGCCTTGAGTCTGCGTCTGATTCGATGGCTCAAACAACACGGCAGGCAATACGATGGGATTGTCGTAGACGGAATCTGGCAATTTCACAGCGCGGCGGCGGTGTTTTCGCTGCGTCCTGGAAATATCCCCTATTTCGTCATGCCGCATGGCATGCTCGATCCGTGGTTCAACGTCGGTAAGCCGCTCAAGTACGCAAAGAAGCTGATCTATTGGCTGTTCGTGGAACGGCACGTGGTCAATGGCGCAAAAGGCGTTCTATTCACGACGGAAAGCGAGCGCGAACTGGCACGCAAGGCCTTTCCGTTGTACAGAGCCAGGGAAACGACGATGACGATCGGGACCGCGCCACCACCTTCGATCGGGATGACAGAGATCGAAAGATGGCGTTCTCCCGGCGAGTCGGGAAACAAGAAACTCATTCTTTTTCTCGGGCGGATTCATGAAAAGAAGGGTTGCGACTTGCTGATCCGATCGTTTAACGAAATAAAGGACGCCGCCGCCGATTATCGGCTCGTCATCGCAGGGCCGGACAACGACGGACTCGCAGTGAGACTGCGTCGCGAAGCGGAGCAACTCGGACTTTCCGGGCGCATCACCTGGCTCGACATGGTGAAGGGAACCGATAAATGGTCCCTGTTGCAAGCGGCGGACGTCATGATCCTGCCATCGCATCAGGAGAACTTCGGCGTGGTAGTGGTTGAAGCACTCGCATGCGGAGTGCCGGTGCTTTTGACCGATAAGGTCGGAATCTGGCAGGAAGTCGTCGGCGATGGCGCCGGACTCGCGGACGAAGACACGCAGCAGGGCATCACCCGCCTCCTTATGCAATGGACGCGTTTGCCGGAAGACACCAAGACTGCGATGAGAGTCGCGGCGAAGCAATGCTTCGAAGATCGCTTCCACGTTTCCCGCGTAGCTCAAAACTATATCGCTTTGATGAGCGGCCGGATTGCGTGAACTTTGGCGTGCTTGCGCGCCCGTCCGAAGTTGTCGATGCCGATGTTCCGTTTAACCGTCGCTGTTCTTTCCCTGGGTTATCGTCGAGCGGAAGAGAAGCGTCATAGATGAGACGACCTCATGGCGCTTTCAGATCGTTCTTTCGCGCGCGCACCAGCTTCTATCCTGAGGTTATGCTTTCGTCGTTTGCCTTTTGGTGTCGGCGCTTCCGAAGGGCGCGACAGGGAGCGCTATGCTCGCGCCGCGCGCTCGGTCGGCTGCAACGCGGTAAGTGCGGCGCTGGGCTTTGCGGTGGTGGTGCTGTCAGTATCCTTTACGCTTCCCTATCTCGGACAAGAGCGTTTCGGCATCTGGATGACGATATCGAGTCTCGCGGTCATGCTGCAGGTTCTGGATCTGGGCGTCGCGAACGGGCTCGTCAATCTCGTTGCCGATGCCAAAGCGGCCGACGATGACGACGCCGTGCAGACGATCGTAACGCGCGGGGTATTACTGCTCACCGTAATCGGTCTGGCGGTCGGAGGCGTATTGATCTGCGCCGTGATGTTGATCGACTTTCAGCGGGTGCTCAAGATCGGGTCGGCGGAGGTTGCGCGGGAGGCTGTATTTTCCACGCTTACCTTCATCGCGCTGTTTTGCGTGAACATTCCGCTGGGCGGCGTGAGAAAAGTGTTCTTCGGTCTGCAGCGGGCGTGGGAGCCTCATACCGTTGCGGCGATCGGATATTTTTGCTCGTTGCCGCTGCTCTATCTCTGTGCGCGCTCGCATGCGCCCATGCCATATCTCGTCCTGTGCACGTACGGCGTGCAAGTCGCGAGCGCCTTGATCCTTCTGGTGCGCCTTCATCGCGAGCGGATATTTTCACTCTGCCGCCGCATCTGGGCCGGGCCTGGCTGGCGTGACAGCACGGTGCTGATGAAGACGGGGAGCATATTCTTCATCCTCCAGATCGGAATGATATGCGGCAGCGCCTGCGACCCGTTGATCGTATCGAACGTTCTCGGTGTCAAGGAAGTGGCGAGACTCGCGGTCGCCCAACGGCTATTCCAGGCGATCGCCGTGACGATCGGGATGCTGTCGGTCCCGCTGTGGGGTCTCTATGCGGACGCGCGATCACGAGGCGAAAAGGTATTCATCAGAAACACGCTGAAGATGTCCATGTGCGTGACCACGGGAACTGCGTTGCTGATGAGCATGACGATCCTCGCGTTGTCGTCCTGGCTTATGAAGGTCTGGACCGGCGATCAACTCGATGTGCCGTTTGAACTCCGGTGTGCCGTGGCCGTGTCCGCCGTGGTCGAAGCAACGGGCAATTCCTTCGCGATCTTTCTCAACGGCGTGAATGAACTGCGACCGCAGTTGCTTACCGTATTGGTCTTTTGCCTGATCTCCATTCCGCTCAAGATATACCTGCTCAAGAAGTTCGGCACGGTCGACTGGGCGATCTGGGCAACCATCATTGCCAGCGTAGTGGCGGACTATGCCGTGTACATCGGGTTATTCAGAAGGCGCATTCTTGCGCACGTTGTGTGAGTCGAAATGCCGGATTGCCGCGTACACGCGGCACCGACTCAAGTAATGACGCGATCCGGGATTCCACGCTTCTTCCGGAGGTCGATCACGACTCGGCTCTCGAACGCAGTGAGGATCTTTTCTCGCGAAAGATGGGTCGTCGCATAACCTCGTCCGAGCGCGCCGAGGCGTTCTCGCAATGCAGGATCGTCGGCGAGGCGGGCAATCGCCTGCGACATTGCGGCCGCGGAGCCGGGCTCGGTTACGATGCCCACCGCATGAACGATGTTCCATAACTCCGTATGTTCGGCGGCAGTTGCGACAACCGGCCGTTCGCTCGAGAGCATCGCGCCGAGCTTGGACGGCATCACGAGATCGGCCGCGTCGGCACGTTGAGGGAGAACGTGGATATCCGCAAGGCCCATCAATTCATTGAAACGCTTGTTCGATTGCAAGCCGATAAGCTTGATATTCGGAAGCCCTGCAGCTTGCGCCTTCAGATGCTCTCGCGCCGGACCATTGCCGCATATTACGAAGACGATGTCACGTCGATGCAGCAGCAATTGCGCGGCTTCAGGAAGCAGTTCGAGGCCTTGCTTGGCGCCCAGATTCCCGGCATACAGCACCACGATCGCGTTTTCGTCGATACCGAGCCGGCCACGGTAAGCACTCGTTCGCCCCAATGGCCGAATGTTCGCGGTGTCGACCCAGTTTGGCACGAGACATAGCTTGTCATCGGCTACGCCTTTCGAGGCGGCGCGTTGCGTCATCGCCGCCGAAGGGGTTGAAACGCCGTCCACGCGCGTAAGAAGCGCTCGCTCGACCTTCAGGCAGAGCCTTTGCAGGCCGTCACCTTTGAGCATGCCGAGGTTGAATGCCGCATCGATCTCATAGTCCTGGATATGAAGCCAGCAAAGCGCGCCGCTTGCGCGCGCGGTCAGCAATGCGAGCGGGCTCGCGAACAAGGGCGGCTCGACGAACCACACGAGATCGGGACGCCAGCGTATCTGAGCAAGCGCCCGGGGTACGGCGGCAATGGCGAAACTCATCAGGTGAATCAGGCGTTTTATTCCGGAGGGCCGCCGGGGACACCAGAACGGCACGCGCATCACCGATACGTCGTTGAGCGTTTCTGTCGAGTACCTGCGAGCGCTATACCCTTCCTGTACCCGCCAGCCTGGATAGTATGGTGACGCCGTGATCACGCGTACTATGTGGCCCCGCTTTGCGAACCATTCTGCAAGCTCTGACGAATACTTCCCGATGCCAGAGACCTCGGGGGCATAGTTCAGCGAAATCATCAGGATTTTCATTCGGGTACCTAATTAGAATTTGGAATTGAATGAACATTCGTCAATGGGTTTCGCGCGGCGAATATGTGAAGCTTGATATCAGTTATCCGTCGGATGGTACAAGACGCTTGTTCGCGCCAGCCGACAAAGCCTTGCCGAAGCACGCCACCCATCCGTACGACGGTCCGGTTATTACCGGCAATATTGCCGTTGCCGACAACATCTTGGCGATTTCAGTCGGCGGGCGAAACGTGCGACGGAGATATATGTAGAGTTCTCATCGTGGCGGAGACAGGGAACCTCGTGGACCTATCGTTCCATGATTCCGTGCTGCTTCGTTTCTTCGTTGACGAGAACCAGGGTAACTGTCCGGACGAACGCACACTCGACGCGTCGTTCTTCACACAATCGCGTCTCCCGGGCGTGCCTTGCTTTCGGGACGCAACGAACCCGATCGGCATAAATATGGTCTCGATGAAGCAGAGCACGCGGGGAGATTCGATGCACGGGGACAACGTGTCGATATCGGAGTACTTCCGGGTCGTCTTCGACAGCCGGCGTCTCGTATGCGCGGTCGCGCTTGGCACTTTCGCGCTGGGAGCGTTCTACGGAGCGTTGAATCAGCCGATGTATCGAGCGGATGCGCTCGTGCAAATCGGCACGCAGACGTCGAGTTCCTCGGACACCGAAGCGCTGGGCCGGCTTTCCGCAATATTCGATTCGAAGGTGAAGGCTGACGCCGATACCGAGATGGAGCTGATTCGTTCGCGGCTCGTGGTAGGCGAGACGGTGCGCCAATTGCACCTCGAAGTTGCTGCGCATCCGCGCTATTTTCCGCTTATCGGTCGCTGGATCGCGAGGCTAGGCGGTGGAGGATGGAGTGGCTCGGAACTGCCTTTCGGTTTGCGGCGTTTCGCATGGGGTGACGAGGCAATCGAAGTCTCGGCGTTCGACGTGCCGCGCTCGGCAATCGGCCAGCAGTTTCTCGTCAAGGCTGGAAAGGACAAGTCGTTCGAACTGATCGCGCCGGATGGAATCGTTCTCGGACAGGGAACGGTGGGAAAGCAATTGACGACGCCTTATGGCAATGGAGAAGTCCGCGTGCTCGTCGCCGACCTCGACGCGCCCGCCGGCTGTGAATTCACCCTGACGGCGAACTCGGCACAGGCGGCTATTCTTGCACTCCAGAATGCCTTATCGATATCGGAACGCAAGGCTCAGTCGGGCATGATCGGCATTGCGCTCGAGGGCGCAGATCCATTGCGCGTGGCCGATATCGTCAATACGGTCGCTCAGGAATACCTCGCGCAGGACCTCGCGAGAAGGTCTTCAGAAGCCGAGCATTCGCTTCTTTTCCTGGAGAGTCAGTTACCGAAACTCCGGGAGGAACTGCAGCACGCGGAAGAGCAATACAACGCTTTTCGAAACAGCAAAGGGACGATCGATCTCAGCACCGAAAGCCGGCTGTTGTTGCAACAAGTGGTCGATCTCGATACGGCCATGCGCTCACTCACGCAGCAGCGCGACGACGTCGCGCAGCACTATCAGCCGGGCTATCCGACACTCACGGGGATCAATGCCAAGATAGCCCGCCTGCAGCAGGACCGCGAAGCTCTGAGCAGGCGCGTCGCGACCTTGCCGGATACCGAGCAGACGGCGCTTCGTCTCATGCGCGACGTGCGTGTCGACACCGAGCTATATACGAGTCTCCTGAATAGCGCGCAACAGCTTCGCGTCATCAAGGCGGGTAACGTCGGCAATGTGCGTATCGTGGATCGCGCCATGACGCCGGAAAAGGCGGTAAAACCAAATTGGCGCGTGCTCCTGTCGTTGTCCGCGGTGCTGGGCATCGTCCTCGGAATCGCTGCGGCATTCCTGCGCAGAGCGATGATCGGCGGCGTGGAGCGAAGCGTCGAGATCGAGCGGGCTCTTGGCATTCCCGTTTGCGCGGTGGTGCCCCATAGCGAGCGGCAGGTGAGATTGCAGGACGACATACGCCGCAGACATCCCGGCGTTCACGTGCTGGCGGCGCGCTCACCATGCGACGTCGCGGTGGAAGGCGTGCGAAGTCTCCGTACGGCGTTGCAGTCGATCAGCGCGACGCCGCGCAACAACGTGATCATGATTACGAGCTCGACGCCCGGCGCCGGCAAGTCGTTTCTATCGGCCAATCTCGCGGCTGTTCAGGCGGCCGGCGGAAAGCGAGTCCTTCTTATCGACGCCGACATGCGCATGGGCAACATGCACGCGTCTTTCGCGCCGTCCGCCGGTCCTGGATTGCGCGAGCTGCTGAACGGAGACGCATTCGACGATGTGGTGCGGCGCGACGTCATGGACGGCGTCGATCTGATCTCGCGCGGCGGCGACTCGCTCAATCCCGCGGACATTCTCATGAGCGGACGCCTGAGCGAATTGATCCACGCGGTATCCATGCGTTACGACTGCGTCGTGATCGATACGCCGCCCGTGCTGGCTGTCACCGACGCGACGCTGATCGGACGCCAGGCAGGGACGACCCTCTTCGTGGTGCGGCACGGGAGACATTCCGTCGCCGAAGTTCACGAGGCGTTGAGCCGCTTGCAAAAGGGCGGCGTCAGCGTGAGCGGCGTGCTTTTCACCGATGTTCCCGCCGACAGATCCACATACGGCTCGGGATACGGTGCCTCGTACGGATATGGCAGCGGACGAGGCGAGACCAGCATCAAGACCGCCTGAATGAATTTTGAACGTGGCGTACGCACATGAGGAGAAGAAACGATGCCGAACAAGGTCGCGCTGGTTACCGGGATTACCGGTCAGGACGGTTCCTATCTCGCACAATTCCTGCTGGACAAGGGCTATGAGGTGCATGGCGTAAAACGCCGTTCATCGCTCTTCAACACCGACCGGATCGACCATCTGTATGAGGACGATCATGTGGCGCAGCGCCGCTTCCATTTGCACCACGGCGATCTGACCGACTCGACCAGCATTCTGCGCATCATTCAACGTGTTCAGCCGGACGAGATCTACAATCTGGCCGCGCAGAGCCACGTCGCCGTGTCTTTCGAGGAGCCCGAGTACACGGCCAATGCGGACGGACTGGGCGCTCTTCGGATACTGGAAGCAATTCGCATATTGGGTCTGGAGAAGCGCACGCGTTTTTATCAGGCATCGACATCGGAGTTATACGGGTTAGTCAGGGAAGTGCCTCAGCGGGAGTCCACGCCGTTTTATCCGCGAAGCCCTTATGCCGTGGCAAAGTTATATGCGTACTGGATCACGGTGAATTATCGCGAGGCTTATGGGATTTATGCGTGCAACGGGATTCTGTTCAATCACGAGTCGCCCGTTCGTGGAGAGACATTCGTGACGCGCAAGATCACGCGAGCCATTGCCCGCATCGCGATCGGATCGCAGGACTGTCTGTATCTCGGCAATCTCGGGGCGTTGCGCGACTGGGGACATGCACGCGACTACGTTCAGATGCAGTGGCTCATGCTTCAGCAACCGGAGCCGGAGGACTTCGTCATCGCATCGGGCGTGCAATACAGCGTGAGGGAATTCGTTCAGAAGGCGGCGTCGGAACTCGGCGTCAAGCTTCGCTTCGAGGGAAGCGGTGTCGATGAAGTCGGCATCGTCGAAGCCGTCACCAGCAAGGAATGCCGCGTTCCGCCGGGCACGGTTATCGTTCGGGTCGATCCTCGCTATTTCAGGCCAACGGAAGTCGAAACGTTGCTGGGAGACCCGTCGAAAGCCCATGCAAAACTGGGATGGTCGCCGACAGTGACGTTCGATGCGCTCGTGAAGGAGATGGTGCTCTCCGACTATCAGATAGCGAAACGCGACGCGCTGATCACGCTCGCCGGATACCGGGCGCTGGAGCATCACGAGTGAGGAAGGGCTTAGCCCGAGTCGGGCGCCTCGCGTGAACTTTGGCGAGCGCCTGCCATCGGGCGACGTAGCCCGGAATCACCCTTTCGAACACGTGCTGCGGAGTGGACATGCTGGTGTTTATCGCGCCCTACAGCGCAGCCAATCGCGAGTCGAACAGAGACCTCGGCGCCGCTCGCAAACTGGAGTTCTTTCTCACTCTGGCCACACAACTGACGCGTGATGTCGTGTTGGTGAATACTGCGCACGAAGAAGAAGCGTATTTGCCCAGAGACGTTCGCGATGCGCGCGTCGGCGACGCGCATATCCGTGAGATTACGCTGCGCCGATATCCCGCAAGACCGGTCGGGAAGATGTTGAATCTATTCGAAGTGGCGGCCGTGAGTCGTGAAATCTTGAAGCTTGGAAATCCGGATGTCGTATGGATCTATAACCCGTACGCATTCGAATCGATGCTGGCTCGCGTGCTGACGAGACGGTCAGGAGCGCGTCTCGTTCTCGAGTTCGAAGACTGGCTTTTCTCGCGAAGACGCTGGCATCCCAAACCCATGCTCGACTTCATTGCATGGCGTTTCCTTCTGCCAGCCCCGACGCTATGCCTCGCGGTGAATGAATATCTATCGATACGTGAGCATCGACGTAGCGGCTGCCCCGTCGTGTTGTGTCCGGGCGTGGTGTCCGACGGCCTGCTCGAAACATGCGGGCGGCGACTGCCGTTCTCACGCGCGAAAGGTGAGCGGACCGTCATCGGATATTTTGGCGGGCTGAGTGCCGAGAAAGGCGCCGATGTCGTTCTCGATCTGATCCGATTATCCAACGGTCGCTTCACCTTCCATGTGTGCGGAACGGGTCCGCTTGCATCGGAGTTCGCGGCGCTTTCAGCCGAGAATCATTCGGTGCACTTTCACGGCCGTGTCGACGAAGGGACTTTGCTCTCACTGATTTCGGACTGTGATGTGCTGGTCAATCTGCACGCTTCGATCGAAAAGATGAGCAATGGCGTCTTTCCGTTCAAGGTTATAGAGTATGTCGCGTCTGGAAGACTGGTCATATCCACCGACCTTCCGGCTATCAGCGTGAAGGAGATTCACGAAGCCATATGCTTTGCGAAGCCGGAAGCGGCGTCGATCGTCGATGCGCTCGGAAGCGCCGAGGAGATCTATCTGCGCAAGCGAACGAAGATCGAGCAGGCAATAGCCGCGACTTCGGGCCTGCTGACACAAGGCGCCTTCAGACGCACGCTATCTTCGATCCTCGCGGAACGCGCAACGCAGTAGGCGCTATCGGTGCATCGTCGATTGCCGAAAGTCATCGCCCGATCATCTTCCTTAACGTGGGCCTGAGAGCCTGGGGAATGCTCGCGAACGCCGAGCGCGCCATCTGGTAAAACATGTACTTTCCCATGACGGACATCATGGTCCCGTCGAGCGGAAGCGAATTGAGCGACGTATTGGGAAAGACCTCATAGTTCGAGGGACGACCGAAACCGAGGAACGTCGAGATTCGATCGTCGAGTCTCGAAATGAATTCGGTATTGACGATGATGGGCTCGGATTTATTGATTTCACTGTCGACCTGAAAGAAGACGCTCTTCCTGACAAAGTTCTTGTCCACCACCGGTCTCGCCCGGTGAATGCCATATGTGTTGTAAATAACGAGCGATCCACGCGGCATCTTGAAGGATTTGACGGAGGACGAAAAGTTATCGGCAATGAACTCGTCCGTATAGTCGCTGTACGCTTTTTCTCCGGACCACAAATGCGAGCCTTCGACGTACTGAAACTCGCCGTCTTCGACATCGGAAACATAGAAGATAAAGATGATGCCGGGGATATGGGCGAACTCCCGGTCGGTCTTGTTGTCGGTATGCCACTGCATATGGTGGCCGCCATAGGTTTCGTAGTATCGCAACGCCTTGAGGCGGAACTGATCGCCGAGATATCCTTCGCACACCCCGAAGACGAACGGTGAGGTCGAGAACTCGTAGAAAGTTCTGGAAATCGCGAGCAGGTTCGTCAGATAGTATTGCCGTTCCGAGAACACGCCGCTGACCTTGTTGACGTTCAATTTATGCTTCGTTTCGGTCGCATCGCGTTCTATGGTCTCTATGGCCTCGGGCGATAGCGCCGAAGGAAACGCGAAGTATCCTTTCTGATTCAGCTCGTCGACCACGTGCCCGACATCGACGGAGAGGAACTCGGAGGTAAAGAGCGCTTGTTCCGTCTCATGAGCGGACAGGTCGGCATGAGCCGGCGCATTGTGCGCGGCGTCCTGGATTTGCCCGTCGTCGAAGGTCGAATCTGCGTTCAGAGGCAAGCTTGCCATGGGATTCTCCGAATCGTTGTGAGTGGCGCGTGCGGGCTAGGCGTTGGCGTATCCGTTTCTCTGCACGTTCGCCGTGAAGTCGGCATACGTCGCCGCGATGCCGTCTCTTAGCGTTATCGTGGGCGACCAGCCCAGCGCGACCAGCTTCGACACGTCGAGCAGCTTTCTCGGCGTTCCATCCGGCTTCGACAAGTCGAACTTCAGCGATCCGGAAAAGCCGACGACATCGCAGATCAGGCGCGCGAGGTCCGCAATCGCGATGTCTCTGCCATACCCGATATTGAACACACCCTCGGCGTGCGCGCTGTCCAGCAGGGCGAGCACGGCGGAGGCGAGATCGTCGACGTGCAGGAATTCCCGTCTCGGCGATCCGGAGCCCCACACGGAGAGCGAGTCCATCTCGTTGAGCTTCGCCTCATGTGTCTTGCGTATGAGCGCTGCCAGAACATGCCCGTTCTGCAGATCATAGTTATCGTTCGGGCCATAGAGATTCGTGGGCATCACCGATATGTAGCGCATTCCGTGCTGCCGGCTATAGGCTTCACAGAGCTTGAGCCCGGCGATTTTGGCGATAGCATAGGCCTCATTGGTCTGCTCGAAGCCGCTCGTGAGCAGATAGTCTTCGCGGATAGGCTGTGGGCAGTACTTCGGATAGATGCAGGACGAACCGAAGAAGACCAGCTCGGGCGTGCCATGCGCAAACGCTGCATGGATAACATTGGTTTCGATGACGAGATTCTCGTAGAGAAACGAGGCGGGCTGGGACGAGTTCGCATGTATTCCGCCCACCTTGGCCGCGGCGAGGAGCACGACGTCGATGTTCTCCCTGGCGAAGAATTCCGTCACGGCACGCTGATCCAGCAAGTCCAGTTGCTGTCGTGATCGCGTGATTACATCGCGATACCCGCGACTGGCGAGGCACCGTAGAAGGGCTGAGCCGACCATGCCTTGATGTCCGGCGACATAGATCCGAGAACCTTTGTTCATGTTGATGCTCAATCGTCCATTGAGGTGCGTTGATCGGAACGTGATTTCCCGCAGACACTGGATTCCGAGAGGCTTGACGTACGAGCTTGACGTGCGATTGTCAGGTTAGCCATGCATATAAACAAGGTTTGGGTTGTGGCGGACGGTGCCAAGATATTGTCGCTAGCTGCGCTTTCTCTCGGTCGACAACATCGTCGATAAGAGCGTGCATGAACCATCACGTACCGCGAGATCCGCTTCGGCCAACGTCATGGTTAATTCGGCCATTCGAGTCCGCTCATCCGTGTGCCGGTCCTAAGCTTCGTGGGCGTGCGGAGGCCGTTCACGGGCTCGTGATTTGCCTCGAGCGGGCTTCCGGAACGTTTGCAGTGCCGGAAGGATGCGGCAGGCTCTCGTCGGGGATAAACATGGAATCTTTATCGGCAGAAGGAAACACTGAGGTCGTTCAGAATCCGAATCTCGAAGTCATCTCGGTTGCGGGCGTCACGCTGGCCATCATCGTCCGCGACTCGTACTCGAAAGAAGGGGTCAACTTTCTGACGCCAAGAGAGTTTCCTCAGCAGCTCGCCTACATGGAACATCCAGCAGGAAAATTGATCGACGCGCATGTGCATACATGTATCCCGCGTCGGATCGAGTGGACGCAGGAAGTCCTTTTTATGAAGCGTGGCCGTATGCTGGTCAGGCTCTATACCGCGGATCGGGAACCCGTGACGAGCCGCGTGTTGCTGCCCGGCGATGTCATCCTGCTGGCGGCGGGCGGACACGGCTTCGAAGTACTCGATGACGCATCTTTCATCGAAGTGAAGCAAGGACCGTATATTGGTGAGCAGGAGAAAGTGCGTTTCAAGGAACTCGAAACCGAAAGAGGACCGCGATGATTCCCGTCAATGAACCCCTGCTCGATGGAAATGAAAAGATCTACCTGAACCAGTGCATCGAGACCGGCTGGATATCGTCGGATGGCGCATTCGTCGAGCGCTTCGAACAGGCAATGGCGCAATATGTGGGCCGCAAGCATGCGATCGCAGTGGCAAACGGAAGCGCGGCGCTGGACGTCGCCGCTGCGGCGCTCGGGCTTGGTCCCGACGACGAAGTAATCATCCCGACACATACGATCATTTCCTGCGCATCCGCGATCGTTCGTACAGGCGCGAAGCTGCGACTGGTCGATTCGCGCGCGGATACATGGAACATGGACGTCGCGAAGATCGAAGAGGCCATCACGAGCCGCACGCGTGCGATCATGCCCGTGCACACTTTCGGTTTGCCCGTCGACATGACGCCTGTGCTGGATCTCGCGCGGAAGCACGGGCTCACGGTCATCGAAGATGCGGCGCAGGCCATTGGTCAGACCTACGAAGGGCGGCAGTGCGGTAGCTTCGGTGAGATCTCCTGCTTCAGCTTCTATGCGAACAAGCATATCGCGACGGGCGAAGGCGGCATGATCCTCTGCGACGACGACGCGCTTGCCGCGCGGGCACGAAGCCTGCGAAATCTGTGCTTCAAACCCGAAAGGCGTTTCGTGCATGAAGAGCTCGGCTGGAATTATCGAATGAGTAACCTTCAGGCAGCGGTAGGGCTTGCGCAGTTCGAAAAGCTCGATGCGCACATCGCGAGAAAGCGGGAACTGGGGCGTCGCTATGAATCGCTTTTGCGCGGTGTCCGGGGAATCGAACTTGCACCGGTGGCGTGCGCATATGCCGATAACATCTATTGGGTATTCGGTCTGGTGCTGGATGAAAGCGTGCCCATCGACGCGGACGAAGCGCGCGCCATGCTGGCCGAAGCAGGCGTAAGCGCACGGCCTTTTTTCTGGCCCATGCACGAGCAACCGGTCTTCCTCAAACAGGGTCTCTTCGAGGGGGAGCAATATCCGGTCGCCGAACGCATGAGCCGGCGCGGATTCTATCTGCCGAGCGGCCTTGCGCTTACCGAGGCGCAGCAGGATCAGTCGGTGGCCGCGGTTCGAAATATGCTGGCTACATTTCTTTAGGCGAGACAGTCGGGTGCAGCGTTCCCCTCAAAGGTTCATCGTGACCACTCACGGAGTGCAGCCATGGAAAGCGCAACGAGTTCTGAAGGCGTGGTGACAATGGCGCTCGAGCAGACGCCGGGAATCCGGTCCTGCCGTCGCATCGTCCCGGTCATACTCGCGGGCGGATCGGGCACACGTCTGTGGCCGATGTCGCGCGAGCAGTTTCCGAAGCAGCTGATCGGCGTGGTCGGACGGGACTCGCTGCTGCAGGCTACCGTCATAAGAATGGACGGGTTCGCGGGCGACTTCGACGTCGATGCGCAACCGATCATCGTATGCGGCGAAGAACATCGCTTCACCACGGAAGAGCAGGTGCGGCTCTGCGGTGTGGATGCGAAGATCATCGTCGAGCCTGCACGCCGCGATACGGCGCCCGCGCTCACGCTCGCGGCGCTTGCGGCCATCGATCGCGGCGAGGACGCGATTCTCGTGGCGATGCCGTCGGATCATTCCATTTCGGACATCCCTGCGTTGCATGGCGCAATCGCCATCGCCGCGGACCATGCGGAACGCGGCATGATCGTGACCTTGGGCATTCCGCCGACACGGCCCGACACCGGCTTCGGTTATATACGCCTGGGTGAAGCGCTCGATAACGGTGCGCATCTTATCGACCGCTTCGTCGAAAAGCCGGCGGCCGAACTCGCCGCGCAATACGTGGCCGCGCAAAGTTATTGGTGGAACAGTGGTATCTTCGTCGTTCGGGCGAGCGTGTGGCTCGATGTGCTTCATCACCTCAACGGCGAGATGCACGCGACATGCATCGCCGCGCTCAAGGACGGCAAGGTCGACGGCCGCTTCATTCGTCCATGTCCGGATCAGTTCGGGCGGGTTCCTTCCGACTCGATCGATTACGCGGTGATGGAGCATATCGGCGACGCCACCTCACCTTGCAAGGGCGTGGTCGTGCCGCTGACGGCGGGCTGGTCGGATCTCGGCTCGTGGGACGCGGTGTGGGAAGCGATGGAGAAGGACGGACTCGGTAACGTATCGAGCGGACGTGTGGTCTTCGAAGGTGCGACTTCGAGCTATGCGCGATCCGAGGGTGGCCGACTGGTCGCGTGCGTCGGGACCGCCAACGTCGTCGTAATCGATACCGATGATGCCGTGCTCGTCGCGGACCGTTCGCATGCGCAGGATATCAAGCGCCTCGTCGCGCGCATTCGCGAGCAGCATGCGCCCGAGGCGGAGATGCACCGCAAGGTGCGTCGTCCCTGGGGCTTTTACGATTCGATTGAACGCGGCGAGCGTTTTCAGGTCAAGCATATCGTGGTGGCGCCGGGCGCGCGGCTCTCGCTGCAGATGCATCATCATCGTGCAGAGCATTGGGTCGTCGTGCGCGGCACGGCGCTCGTCACGCGAGGCGATGACCAGTTTCTGCTCTCGGAAAACGAATCGACGTATATTCCGCTTGGCGTGCGGCATCGTCTGGAAAACCCGGGCAAGGTGCAGCTCGAAATCATCGAAGTTCAATCGGGCTCTTATCTCGGCGAAGACGACATCGTGCGTCTGGACGATTGCTACGGCCGCATCTGATCTTATCGACAGCGCTCTCGAAACCGAGGTATGACATGCGCGATTTTCAGGGATTGCTGGCGCGGCTTTTCGATGTCGTCATGGTGGTGGGCGGCGCCACCGTAGCATCGCGAATCCGGTTCGACAGTATTGCCGAGCCGGGCTACTACATGCCTTTCGTCGCCTTTGCAGCGGCGTTTTCGCTCGTGCTGTTCCCGGGTTTCGGCGTGTACGAGTCGTGGCGCGGGCGCAGTAAGCTCGTGCTGGCGAGTCATGTTTCGCTCGCGTGGCTCGTCGTGCAGGCATGCGTACTCGTTCTGATGTTCTCGTTGCATCGAATCGACGATGTCTCCCGGCTCTGGTTTGCATACTGGACCGCCATGTCGGGTGCGCTGATGATCATGGGGCGTCTTGCCACGCATGCGGTGCTTGCGCGCATGCGTCAGGCCGGAATGAACTTTCATCGGGTGGCTGTCGTCGGTTGTGGGCGGCATTGCGAATCGATCATGAGAAGAATCGAGCGCGCGAGCCATTCGGGTTTTCGCACGATCGCCGTATTCAACGCATCCGCCGAATTGCCGATAACTTCGAGCGTGCCCGTATTCGATGATTTCGATGCATTCGTCAGGCATGTCCGCGAGGAGCGGGTGGACGAAGTGTGGCTTGCGCTGCCGCTATCGCAAGATCGAACCATCCTGCGCTTCGTAAATGAATTCCGCGACGATCTCGTCAATGTGCGGTTCATTCCCGACGTGCGCAGTCTCGCGCTTTTCGAAAGCGGCGTGACGGACTTGCTGGGGGTGGCCGCGATCAATCTCATGGCTTCTCCGATTTCGCAGAGAGCATTGCTGCAGAAAGACGTTTTCGATCGGCTATTCGCGCTCGCGGCGCTCGTCGCAATTGCACCACTTTTGATCGTCATCGCCATTGCGGTCAAGGTGAGTTCGCCAGGGCCCGTATTTTTCAGGCAGCGGCGCAAGGGCGCGGACGGACGGGAGTTCACCATCTACAAGTTCCGCTCGATGCGCCTGCATGCCGAGAAGGCCGGCGTTCTCCGGCAAGCCACACGTAACGATCCGCGAGTGACGCGCGTCGGCGCTTTCCTGCGTCGCACGAGCCTCGACGAACTGCCGCAATTCTTCAATGTATTGCGTGGGGATATGTCCGTCGTGGGACCGCGTCCGCATGCGCTCGAACATGACGATCTGTATCAGAAAGTCGTGCAAGGTTATATCCATCGATATCGGATAAAGCCGGGAATCACTGGGTGGGCGCAGGTCAATGGCTTTCGTGGGGAGACGGACCGGATAGAGAAAATGGAAGCGCGCGTGGCGCATGATTTGTACTATCTGGGGAACTGGTCTTTCTCACTGGATATGCGCATCATCGCCGCGACGGTGTTCAAGGGGCTGCGCAGCATCAACGCTTATTGATCCGGCCGCATTGCGCGGGCAGGGCGCGCATCATCTCTTTCTCGCGACGAACGTCGCCGACAAATCCGCGGCGCCGAGTTCGCCGCCCATCCATCTCACGCTATCGAGTATCTCGAAGCCACTGAGATCCAGCATGAGCTCGACTTCGGGCCTGAACATATAGCGCATGACGTGAGTCTCGAGAACTGTCTCGACGCTTTGCGTTTTCCAGTCCGTCATGAGGATCGTGTATTTGACGGCTACCGTATTATCGTGCGGACGCATCATCGGCTCGGCGATCCGTATCAGCCCGGTATCTTCGCTGCATGCGCGCTTGATGCGCACTTTTGGCGGATCGGCAAGCACCGCCGGGCCGTACCAGCAATCGAACAGGAACAGCCCGGAGCGCGGCAGATGCGTCGCCGCCGTGTGGCACATGGCCATGAAGTCGGCGTTGGTCGTTTGATAGCTCGCGACATGGAACAGCGAGACGACGGCGTCATAGAGCTCGTCCGTTCGGACGGTGCGTGCATCGCCTTGCTGGAACTTCAGCCGCCTGGCGACCGAGCCCGGCAGCGTGATGCGCCTCGCATCCGCGCGGGCGAGCATGTCCGCACTGGTGTCGATGCCGGCCACGCTGAATCCTGTCGTTGCCAGTTCCGCCGCGTGGCGGCCGGTTCGACAACCGAGGTCCATCAGATTGCCGCCGACTATTCCATATCGTCCTAGAAGGTTGGCCACGAACTCGGCTTCTGCCTTGTAGTTTTTCTCATGATAGAAAAGATCATAGTATTGCGAGTAGCGCTGACTGAAGCTCATGAGAGGCGGCTCCGAAACGAAAACAAGTCCTCGAGATGTACTCATTCACGACAGAGGGTAGCCACCGCGCGGTTCACGGCTGTACGCGTGACGGAATTCGGCAAGGTGTTGGCCGGGTCGCCGATAGCTTTTGAAAGCGCCGTTTTCGACGTGGACAAACCAATACATCGAACTGCAATTCGAATGAGATAACTTTCATTCGGACTGAATCTTTAGATTCCGGGAAATGGAAAAAAGAAAACGTTTGCGCTTTCCCTCGTTGCGCCATTCGAAGGGCATGCGTTTCGTAAGCTTCCAAATAGATTGGTAGTCCGAATGCTATCGCTGATTACGCGAAGAAACGCGAGAAAAGTAGAAGGCCGTGGGCGCTTGTCGGATCGATGCGGCATTCTCGGCCAAGATCATGCTCTTGCCCGCCACGGCGGAAAGAATGTACCGAATAGAAGACTAACCTGCCGGAATCATACGCAAACTACCCCATATATCTGCAACCGAAACATAGGGAGCTAACGCCATGTCTCACGTTACGGCCTTCGGCGATGCAGAGATCAGCAGTCTTTATCACTCATCTGAAGAGAGAGTGACAAAGCTCATAGGAATTTTGCTTTACGACGGATTCTCTCTTCTCGGTGCAGGAACGCTCGCCGAGGCGCTTCATATCGCCAACGAAACGCAGTCGTCCGGCCTCAGCAATGGCGTGACTTATAGCGTCCGTCTGGTCTCCGCGCGCGGCGGCGCGGTTGCCTGTTCGTCGTCGGTATGCGTATGGACGGAGCGATTGGGCGGTCAGCGGTTCCAGGGCTTCGATGCGCTGTATGTCGCGGGCGGAACCGGCGTGACGCGTGCGGCCGCGGATGAAAGCCTCATCGATTCATTGAGGATCGCCTGTTCTCAAAGCGGCGTGGTCAGTTCGCTCGGCAATGGCGACGTGATGCTTGCGGCCGCGGGCATTTCACGGCGCGACTGGGCGTCGGTAGGCCGTGGCGTATGGCATACCGGGACGTCGAAGAGTGCGGCCTCGACAGAACGCAACGACGCGCTGATCAACTCGCTCGCGCTCGTGAAGCGCGATCTCGGCTACGACATCGCGACCGCGGTGGCTGACCGTCTCTCTTCGTCGAACGATCAGCATCTGCCGATCATGCTGAGCACGATCGGCACGACCACGCTGGCCGAAAAGGCGCAGGAATCCGCACGCTGGCTCGAACGCAATTGCGGACGTCCCATCTCGGTCGGCGATGCGGCCCGCACCGTCGCGATGAGTGAGCGCAACTTCCTGCGCCTGTTCAAACGTGAGATGGGGCTCACGCCGTCGCAATATCTTCTGCGGGCGCGCCTCGATCTGAGTTGCGAACTGCTCGTCAAGAGCGACTTGCCGATCGACAAGATCGCGCGCAGAACGGGATTGACCAATGGAGAGAGATTTTCGAAGGTATTCAGAAAGCAGTTTCTGATGTCGCCGACGGAATACCGGTCGAAGCGGAAAAACGGCGATGCGTTGTGATTGCCGTCGGCATCGAGGATGACGAACATCGGCTCGAAACCGAACGCGGTTTCGAGCCAACGGAACGCGGCGTTTGCGTCCCGATACGTTTCCCGCGATAGCAGAAGCGCTCAGGCGGCGAGCACTTCGTTGACCGCCGCTTGCGCATTCTCCACTGCCGCCGCGTGCTCGCGAATCAGCCGGTAAACGGTCTCGCCAGGCACGGTCTCAGATTCGAGCAACTGATCGGCGATCGCACGCAACACCGGCTCGTTCGCCTGCAGTAGCGCGAAGCATTCATCGCTCAGATCGTGCAGCAACGCGTTCGCGTGTCCGATCGAATTCTTCAGTTGCAAGCCCGCATACTGCTGCGGCAGGGCGGCAAGACTGAACAGATTGCCGTCCTCGTTGAAGCCGAATTTCGACACCATGTCGAGGCTGATACGCGACGCTTCCTGAAGATCCGACGCCGCGCCGCTCGATGCTTCGTCGAACATCAGCAGTTCCGCATTGCGCCCGCCGAGCAGCACCTGAATCTCGTTGCGCAGTTCGGTCTCGCGATACAGATGCTTGTCCTGCATCTTCGTGATGAGCGCTACGCCCAACGCGCCGCCGCGCGGCAGGATCGTCACTTCTTCGAGCACGCCCGTGTCGAGCAGCGCCGCGACGAGTCCGTGACCCGCTTCATGCACCGCGATGCGCGTGCGTTCGTCGTCGGACAAGGCGCGCTCCGCGCCGTTGACATCCCCGATACGCGCGATCTTGATCGCTTCGAGGAAATGCTTCGCGGACACTTCACGTTCGCCCGCCTTGCGCGCGACGAGGCCCGCCTGATTGACGATCATCGACAGCGTCGCCGGCGAAAGACCCGTAGTGAGACGCGCGAGCTGATCGAAGTCGATGTCCTCGTTTTTCTTCTTCAGATTGGCCGCATAGAAACGCAGGATCTCGGCGCGATCGTCGAGACTCGGCAGACGCACCTGCACCGTGCGGTCGAAACGGCCAGGGCGCCGCATTGCTTCGTCGAGATTGTCCGGATGATTCGTAGCAGCGACGATGATCACGCCTTCGTTCGATGCGAAGCCGTCCATCTCCGCGAGCAGTTGATTGATGATGCGGTTGCTCTCCGCTTCGACGGGGCCGCCGCCGGTATCGGTGCGCTTGCCGAGGCCATCGGCTTCATCGATGAAGATCACGGTCGGCGCGTTCTTGCGCGCGAGTTCGAACAGATGCTTCACCTTCTGGATGCCGACGCCGTAATACTTCGCGCTGAAATAGCTGCCCGTGATTGCGATGAAGTTCGCGCCGCATTCGCCCGCGAGCGCTTGCGCGAGGCGCGTCTTGCCGACGCCCGGGCCGCCCGCCATCAGAATGCCGCACGGTGCGCGCACGCCCATGCCGGTAAATTGTGCAGGCTCGGTCAGCCATGCGCGCACATCCGTGAGCGCGGCTTTCGCTTCGCCCGCGCCGATGACGTCGTCGAAACGCAGCGTCGGCGACTCGCCGAGCAACTGCGCGCCGCCGCGCATCTCGCGACGCATGAACCAGAGAATGCCGCCGAGCATCAAGAGCGGCAGCAGAAGGCTCAGGATGTCGCGCGAACGATCGAACATTTCGCTCCAGCGCGCCACGCCGGTTCGCACGTCGGCGTCGGGCAGCCAGACGAGTTGATAAGGCGTACTCGCGCCGGGCTTCATATCGCCGAGCAGCAGCGCATTGGAGAATGCGCCGTTATGGTCGGCCACGTAGTACTTCTCGCCCTTCAGCGTGGACACGAGAATCGCATCCGGACTGACGCCGATCGTCGCGACATTTTTGTCGCGGATATCGGTCAGCATTTCCGATGCGTCTTTCTCCCGATGCGTCCACGCCGATGCGTCATGGCGCATCTGACTAGCGACGCCTGCGAGCGCCGCGGACTGCGATTGCGCAGCGCGCAACTCATGGCGCCAATGCAGGAAGCCCGCGCCCGCCACGAGCGTGGCTGCGATCACACCATACGCGATATATCGGCCAACACGTGACCGCAGCGAATTCCTTGCCGGTTTCATCAATTCTTTCCCAGTGGGACCGCGAGGGCGGCGCCCGTCAATCTATCGTCGGAAGAAATGGCATCCGAACGTGTCTCTGTTCGTGCTCCGGTGGTGGGATGCCCGCGCGATGTCTTGATCCTCAAGATGGCGAAGCGATCGACCTTGAACCGCAGATCGTCAACCATGCGAGCATGGCCCTTTTATCGGGAAGTGCTCCGCTGGAATGGTGCCCAAAATGCATGACCATTCGATAACGCGGAACAGCGCGCGAACGAGCGTCAAACACGTCGTTTCAGCTTTCACGTCCCTTTTTTTAATTAACGGCAGGTGACGAGTCTTCTTGACGACCGTGTAAAAAGCGGATGATCCGCGCTCGCGGCGTGATGCAGGTTTGATGGCGTATGCAGGACGGAGCAAGGATATCACGGGAAAAAGCTATGCTCCATCCGGTAAGGAATACTGCTTGCTTAAGCTAGTCCACTGTCCGCGACATGGGGCGCGCGGCGGATCTGAACCGGAGGGACATAACATCATGTTGTATTACGCGTTGGTCTTTTTCATTATCGCGATCATCGCCGCCGCCCTCGGGTTCGGCGGCATCGCGGCAGGCGCAGCGAGCATCGCGAAGATTCTATTCTTCATATTCCTCGTCATCTTCCTCGTGACGCTGGTGATGGGCCTCATGCGACGTTGACGGCCGTCTCGTACGAGCGTCGTGTCGAGGCTGGTCGGCACGACGCTTTTTCTTCGCGAATCAATCTGCGATCCCATCGCTCGCTTCGTCGATCAACTTGAGCGACGCGTCCGGGTCGTTCATCTCGCCGATTGCAAGCAAGGCAAAGCGCGCGAGAAAAAGCGATGCTTTCGCTTCACCGAGTTGTGTCATCGTTTTGCACAGGCGCGTGTAGACGGCGTCGAGTTCTGCATCGTTCATGATCTTCTCCCTCGTTCAATCGGTTGATGCGGACAGCGCGCGTGCGATCGCCGCTTCGATATCGTGCGGTTGCGCATCGCGCCAGCGGCCGAGCACGTGTCCATCGGGCCGCAGCAAATACACAGTGCCGGGCCGTGCGTCGTAACGCTCGAAGATGCGGCCCGTGTGATCCCATGCGTGCACGCCCTGCGTTCGCGGATGCAGATGCGCGCTCAACGGCACCGCCCTGAACGGCAATCCGCTCGCGCGCAACGCGTGCGCGAGCGTCGCGAATGCGACGGGCAAAGCGCCGTCTTCGGTAAAGCACAGCGCGGTTAAGCTCGGGCCGGCGAGATCGGTCAGATGCGCTTCGCGTCCATGCCCGGCCTCCACGATCGTCACCGGATACTCCGCCAGCACCGCGCCGGGAACGGGCCCCGATGCGAACACATCGCGATCGGCGACGTTCAATGGCGAGGTCGCATATGTAATCGCCGAGGTCTGCCGCGGATTGATCAGCGAGCGCACTTCGGGATGCCTGGCCGCGAGACTCAGCACCGCCGTGCGCATCAGATCGAATGCGAACGAAGGCGGCGCCATGAACTCCGTGCTCTTCGTGCCGTAGCTCAGATTCTCGTGCGTGGCGGCGACGCGCTCGTCCGAATAGCTGTCGAGCAGCGTATCGGACGCGAGTCCCTTCACGACGAGCGCGAGCTTCCACGCGATGTTGTCGGCATCGTCGATACCGGAGTTCGCGCCGCGCACGCCGAAGATCGGCACGAGATGCGCAGCGTCGCCCGCGAACATCACGCGCTGATGGCGATAGCGTTCCAGCGTCAGCGCATTGGCCTTGTAGATCGTGATCCAGATCGGCGACCATGCGCCCGTTTCGCCCATCATGTCGAGCAGGCTTTGCACGCGCGGGATGACGTTATCGGGCTTCACGGCTTCGTCGGCATCTTCGCCGTCGCGTAGTTGATAGTCGATGCGCCATACGTTGTCGGGCTGTTTGTGCACGAGCACGGTCGAGCCCGGATTCGACGATGGATCGAAGTATGCGAGCCGCTCCGTCGGCCGCTCGCTTTCGAGCTCGATATCGACGATCACATAACGGCCTTCATAACTCGTGCCCTTGAGTTGAAGACCGAGCGCTTCGCGTATCGTGCTGCGGCCGCCGTCGCTCGCGACGACCCAGCCGGTTTCCAGCGCGTAATCGCCATCGGGTGTCGTGAGTTGCAGCGTCGCGCCATCGTCGCGCGCGTCGATCGATTTCACGCGTGTCTGCCAGCGAATATCGATGAAGTCAGCGCGCTTCTCGGCGGCATCGAGCAGAAACTGTTCGATGTGATATTGCGCGAGGTTGACCATCGGCGGCAGCTTCTGGTTTTCGTCCTGCGGCATCGTGAAATGCAGCACTTCCGTGTCGCGATAGAAGCTTCGGCCACCCGTCCACGGCAGGCCGGTTTTCAGAAAGCCGTCGAGCGCGCCCAGACGTTCGATGATCTCCAGGCTGCGCCGCGAGATGCAGATCGCGCGGCTGCCGTGACACACGGAATCGTCCGCTTCGATCAGCACCGAGCGCACGCCATGATTCGCGAGGCCGAGCGCAATCGCGAGCCCGACTGGGCCGCCGCCGACGATCGTCACGTCATGACGTTTCACATCGATGCCTTTTTCCAGCGCCGGAACGCGCGCCGCATACTTTTTCGCCGTGAACGGATACGGCTTGAATGGCTTGTTCATCCAGTGCTCCTTGCGTGATTCCTTAGACGGCTTGCGCTTTGTTTTGCGTGATCGGCAACATCATCACGACGACCGCGCCGAGCGCGAGCAATACTGCCGAATAGATCAGCCCCGACGTGAAGCTGTGCGTCGCGTCCTTCAGCCAGCCGACGATCAACGGATTGAGCGCCGAACTGATGTTGCCGGTCGCATTGATCACCGCGATGCCGATGGCGCGCGCTCTAAAGCTCAATGCGTGATCGGGCGTGGTCCAGAAGATCGACATCGCCGTATACGAGCCCGCCGACGCGAGGCACACGCCGAGCATGCGCAGCGCGGGGTTCGTCGAACATGCGGTGCAGAGCCAGCCCGCGGCGGAGAAGAGCATCGGCAGCATGAGGTGCCATTTGCGCTCCTGCTTGCGATCCGAGCGGCGGCCCCAGACGATCATCGCGACGATCGTGCAGATCTGCGGAATGGCCGCGAGCAGACCGATCGTGCGATTGCTCGCATCGGCGCTGAAGCTCTTGACGATGAGCGGCGTCCATACCGCGACCATCGCGAGCGTGTTCACGAGACAGAAGTATGCGATCGCGAACTTCACCACGGTCGGCGAAAGCAGTTCCGCGACGATGCTCGCGCCTCGTGCATGCTGAGTCGGCGTGGTCGCGTCGCCGGAATGTTCGGATGCGAGCGTGGCGGCGAGCGCGCGTTTCTCGTCGGCATCGAGCCAGCGCGCGGTGGCGGGACTGTCGTCGAGATAGCGATACACGACGAGGCCGAGCAGCGCCGACGGCAAGCCTTCCAGCAGAAAGAGCCATTGCCAGCCCTTCAGGCCGAGCGTGCCGTCGAGCCCGAGAATGAAGCCGGAAAGCGCCGAGCCGACCGCCGCGGTCACGGGCATCGCGATCATGAAAAGCGCATTGGCGCGCGCACGGTATGCGCCGGGAAACCAGTACGTGAGATAGAGCAGAATGCCGGGCAGAAAACCCGCCTCCGTCACGCCGACCAGCACGCGCAATACGTAGAGCGACGTGGGGCTCGTCGCGAACATCGTGGCCGTCGATGCGAGGCCCCACGCGATCATGATCGTGCCGATCCAGCGGCGCGCGCCGATGCGCGCAAGCACGATATTGCTCGGAATGCCGAACGCGATGTAGGCGACATAGAAGAGCGTCGTCGCGAGCCCGAATTGCGTGCTCGTGAGACCGAGGTCCTTCATCATCGTCAGGCCTGCGAAGCCGATGTTGATGCGGTCCAGAAACGAAAAGAAGAACAGCACGAAGAGGAACCACAGCAGATGCCGCGAGACCTTCGCGATCACCGGTTGTTCGTGCGTATGGGGTATGGGGGTCGCGTTCAATGCGCCGCTTGCGCGGGTGGATTCCATGCTGTCGTCTCCGGTCGTGTCGCTGTGTCGGACATCTGATGCGTCGGAGTATGAAGCGCGGGATCGGGCCGCCTGTCCTCAATTTGGGTACAGCGCGAGGCCCTCAGCGGATCGGGGAAAACACGGATACGTTCGAAGAATTGTCAGACCTTGCCCGGCCCGATGCACAGCGCGAACAGTTGCCGCTGGCTCGAAATGCCGAGCCTGCGGTATGCGCGCTTCTGATACGTGACGACGCTCGTCGCCTTGATGCCCATCGCATCGCCGATTTCCTGCGCGGTGCGGCCTTCGAGCACGCCGGTGAGCACGTCGAGTTCGCGCTTGGAGAGTTCGGGGCACAGGCCGCGCACGCGCGCGAGCATCAGATGCGAGATCGGCATGTCGCGCTGCCCGCAGATCGCGTAATGATGCTTCGCCGCGTGCGCGATGAGCGGCGCCATCGCTTCGATCAAAGCGATCTCGCGCGGATGGTAATTGCCGAAGCGCGTGTCGCGATACAGGTTCACGGAGAGCCACAGATCCGCGCCCGGCTGCACGAGCAGCGACACGCGGTCCGACACGTTCGGCTGGTGATAGCACGCCGCGCGATACGCCTCGTTGGCGATGTCCTCGCTCGTCTGCCGATGCAGCACGAGCATGGAGCCGGGCTTCTCGTTGCGCGCCGAGGAAACGATCTTCTGATTGCCGTCGAGCGCGTAGAAATGGCGCGCGTAAGTGTCGGCGACATCGCGCAGGAAGCGCCCGCCGCGATGATCCGCCACCGACACCGTGCGCGGCCGGTTGCCGAATTCATACGCGAAGATCGTGCATTGCGAAATCGCGGCGACGTCGCCGAGCAGCTTCAGCACTTCGGCGGCGAGCGCGTTGGAATCCTCGCTGCCGATCGACGATACAAGCTCCGTCGCGCGGCTGAGATCCAGCTGCCCGTTCGAGGAGACGCGGTCGAGTCGCCAGGAGCGCATGATGGGCTAGACGAGATACGTGTGGATCCCGCTATTCTAAGCCCGCGCTCCCATCCGCTAACGCGCGATGGCCGAGCGCAGCGCCGAATTGCGGCGCACGATCCAGTTGAAGAGCGGCGTGGCCATCAGCGTGCTGAGCACGGCCATCAGCACGAGGATCGAAAACAGTCCGGGCAGGATCACGCCCGCTGCAAGGCCGATGTTGATGATGATGAGCTCCATCAGCCCGCGCGCGTTCATCAGCGCGCCGATGGCCATCGCGTCGCCGGAAGGCTCGCCGTTCGCGCGCGCGGCCGCCCAGCATGCGATGCCCTTGCCGCCGAACGACGCCAGCAGAATCGCCACGGCCGCGAGCATGATGGCCGGGTCCATCAGCATGTCGAGGCGCGTGTTGAGGCCCGAGTAGGTGAAGAACATCGGCAGCAAAAACACGACGACGAAGGGCTGCAGCATGTCGCGCAGCTTTTCCGTCAGCGGGCCGCGCGGCAGCGCGACGCCGAGCAGAAAGCCGCCAAAGACTGCATGAATGCCGATGGCGTCCATCGCGAATGCGCACAGCGAGAACAGCGCCAGCACGGTGGCGAGCACGCTCGTGGGCAACGGCGCGTGCGGATTCAATCCGGCCGCGAGCCGGCGCAGCAACTTGCCGCCGGCGAAGATCATGAAGAGCGCGAAAGCCGCGCCGCCGCCGATCGCCGCATACGCGCCCGTCCACGAGCCGCCGAAGCTCGCGAGCACGATCGCGAGGATGCACCACGCGGCGGCGTCGTCGAATGCGCCCGCGGTGAGCGCGAGCGTGCCGAGCGACGTGCCGGTCAGCCCGCGTTCGTGGATGATGCGCGCGAGCATCGGAAACGCGGTGATCGCGATCGCCGCGCCGAGAAAGAGCGACGCCTCGTAGAGCCGCACCTTTTCCGCGAAGAGACCGGGGATCGTGTGCAGCCACGGCGTCAGCGCGAACGCGAGCGCGAACGGCGCGACGATGCCCGCGATCGACACGCTCATCGCGCTTTTAGCGCGGGCGCGGAAGTGGTCCGCGCGAAACTCCGTGCCGACGAGAAACATGTAGAGTCCGACGCCGAGCTGCGCGGCGACGTAGAGCATGCCCATCGTCGCCTTGGGAAAGAGCGCCTGCTGCCAGTGCGGCAGCAGCATCCCGAAGAGCGAAGGGCCGAGCAGCACGCCCGCGATCATCTCGCCGACGACTTGTGGCTGACCCACGCGCTGCGCGAGCCTGCCGACGAGCTGGCTCGCGAGCACGATCACCGCGGCCTGGGCGAAAAAATAGACGGACAACTGGGAAGACGGCATCTTTTGAGCAGCGAATAACGGACGACGGGAGTCTGAGGGCGAGGGCGGCGATCTGTCAACGTGTCGGCGGGGGCTTGCCATGCGCATTTCGTACCGGTATTGTGCAAGCGTTCGACAAAGCGTCACGGAAGAGTTCGTCCTCGCGACGACGCCGACGGAGCAACCGCCCCGGAAACTCTCAGGCAAAAGGACCGTGCGCGCTGGAACATCTGGAGAGCGGCGCCTTTGCGCGCCCACCGAAGGGGAGCCCAGGCTGCCGGCGTGAACGTCGGGTGGCACGCGGGCGAAACTCTCAGGTACATGGACAGATGGGGCATCGGTGCCGGCTGCGGCATGTGGCCAAGGCCGGCGATGCTCAATCAATCTGGATCATGTCATGTCACGAATCGCCATCATCGGCGCCGGGATCACCGGCGTCACGACCGCTTACGCCCTTGCGCAGCGTGGTTTTCACGTTACCGTCATCGAGCGTCATCGCTATGCGGCGATGGAAACGTCCTTCGCCAATGGCGGGCAACTGTCGGCGAGCAATGCCGAAGTGTGGAACAGCCGCGCCACCGTGCTGAAAGGCCTGAAGTGGATGTTCACGCGCGACGCGCCGCTCCTCATGAATCCGCGGCCCGGCTGGCACAAGTACAGCTGGATGGGCGAGTTCCTGCGGCAGATTCCGAACTATCGTGCGAATACGGCCGAAACCGTGCGCCTTGCGATCGCGGCGCGCGAGCATCTGTTTCGCATCGCACGGGACGAGAAGATCGACTTCGATCTCGAACGGCGCGGCATCCTGCATTTCTACGCGAGCCGCAAGGAGTTCGACGCCGCATCGAAGGTCAACGAGATCCTGACCGGCGCGGGCCTCGACCGTCACGCGGTCTCGCCGGAAGAGATCGCATCGATCGAGCCGACCCTGCGCGGTGCGTTTCATGGCGGCTTCTTCACGCCGTCCGATTCCACCGGCGACATCCACAAGTTCACGCGCGGACTCGCCGATGCATGCGCGCGGCGCGGCGTCGAGTTCCGCTACGACACGTCGGTGACATCGATCGACGAACAGGCGGGGCGGCTCGCGCTCAACGTCGAGCACGCGGGCGAGACGCAGGCGCTCCAGTTCGACGGCATCGTGATCTGCGCGGGCGTCGGCAGCCGCGCGTTCGCATCGATGGCGGGCGATCATCTCAACGTCTATCCGGTCAAGGGCTATTCGATCACCGTCTGCCTCGACGACGCGCGCAGCCGCGATCACGCGCCGTGGGTCAGCCTGCTCGACGACCGCGCGAAAATCGTCACGAGCCGGCTCGGCGCGGACCGTTTCCGCGTGGCGGGCACGGCGGAGCTGAACGGCTTCAATCGCGATATCCGCGCGGATCGCATCGCGCCGCTCGTCGAATGGACGCGGCGTCATTTCCCCGATGTATCGACCGCGCGCGTGATTCCGTGGAGCGGCCTGCGCCCGATGTTGCCGAGCATGCTGCCGAAGGTCGGGCAGGGCAAGCGTCCGGGCGTGTTCTACAACACCGGACACGGGCATCTCGGCTGGACGTTGTCGGCCGCGACGGCCGAGATCGTCGCGGAAACGGTGTCGCAGCGCCTGCCTTCGAAGCGCGTGCACGTCGGTTCATCGTCGCAGGTGAAGGTGAATACGCCGGCGTGATATCGTCGGCGCACTGTTCACTGTCCGAAGGAGCGCGCAATGGCCGAACTCGTCAATTGCCTGTGGTTCGACGGTAATGCCCGTGAAGCGGCGGAGTTCTACGCCGCCACCTTTCCCGATAGCCGCGTCGGCGCGGGCCATGCGTCCGCGAAGCCGGGCGTGGGGCAGGGGCCGGAACTGACCGTCGAGTTCACCGTGCTCGGCCAGCGCTTCCTCGGACTGAACGGCGGCCCCAACTTCAAGCCGAACGAAGCGGTGAGCTTCATGGTGCATACCGCCAGCGCGGAAGAGACCGATCGCTACTGGAACGCGATCGTCGGCAATGGCGGCGAGGAAAGTCGGTGCGGCTGGTGCAAGGATCGCTGGGGTTTTTCATGGCAGATCACGCCGAAGCGGATGCTCGAGATTTTCAGCGGCCCCGATCGCGAAGCCGCAAGACGCGCGATGGACGCGATGATGACGATGAAGAAGATCGACATCGCCGCGATCGAGCGCGCGGCGGCGGGCGGCTAAAAGCTCAACGATCGAATTCCTTCGTCTGATCGGCTTCCTCGAACATCTTGCCGAAGCCCGTCGGCACGAGCACGACGGAGCGATCGGCGGGATCGTAGTGATCGGCGAGTGCGAACGCTTCCGAGATGATCGTCTGCACGTCCTGGCGCAGCATCGTCACGTCGAAGGACAGATGCGCGGCGAACGGGTCCCAGTCGAAGCACCCGACGACCGCCGATTTCCACGCATCGGGCGATAACGTCGATGTGAACTGCACGAGACCTTCGAAGGCGGTGATCGAGTTCATCAGCAAGCCCGATGGCAACCGCCCGAGCTTCTCGTGGCGAACCGCGAGCGCGCGTCTCGCGGACGCGGCGTTGTAGCCGCAGCATTCCACGGCATCGGACGCGGGCGCGATGCGCCGTGCTTCGAACGCATCGCGAAAGCCCGCTATGCGCGTCTCGGTCGCGTATTCGCCAGCCACGCCGCCAAGCAGAATCAGTTCGTCCGGAGATTCGCCGCGCGCGATGAGCTTGTCGATCAGCACATCGGTGATCGCGCGCGCGCCGCTGCGATTGTCCGACACGACCGACGGCGCGCCGTCGCCGGGCAGATCGACATTGATCGACGGCACGCCAGCCGCCGCACAAAGCGCGTTGAGCGGCGCCGGATTGCGCACGCCGGCGATGAACAGCAATTCCACTCGTTGTGACAGCAGCGTCTCGGTGACGCTCACTTCGACAGCCGGATCGCGCTGCGTGCCGACGACGATCGGACACAGGCCGCGGCTGCGCGCCTGATCCTCGAAAGTCTGCGCGAGGCCCGCGAAAAAGCGGTTGCGGTAGTGCGGCAGCACCATGCCCGCGAGCCCCGATCGCGACAGCCGCAGCCCGCGCGCCTTCATGTTGACGTTGTAGCCGAGCGTGCGCGCGCTCTCCAGAATCCGGTTCGCCGTCTCCTCCTTGATGCGATAACGCGTCCAGGTGCCGTTCAGCACCATGCTCACTGTGGCCGTCGACGATCCCGTCGCCTTCGCGATGTCGTAGATCGTCGACTTTTTTCCGGGGGTATTGCTGACCATCGGGCTTCGCTCCAACCGCGTGTGTTTTCCCAGACGGTAGCCTGTCCGAAAGACGGAACCGAACTAGGGTTTGTCCGAGTCGACCCTGTTGCTGAATAGATTCAGCATACGCCGAACCGGGTTGCTGAATGGATTTAGCGTCATTCGTCCAGACACCGGCGCATCTGGAATTCCGATCACTCAACTGGGCGTCTGCTCGATGTGTGCGGATGTCCTCCGGAGGAGACATGTCCAAGAATATGATTCGCTCGTTGTGTGCAGGCGTGGCCGCATTCGCGTTGGCAATCGGCATGGCCTCGGCGTCGCCCGACAAGCCGGTCATCGGTGTCGTCGTGAAGATCGGCGGCATTCCGTGGTTCAACGCGATGGACGCCGGCATCAAGAAGCGCGCCGAGCAACTCGGCGTGAAGGCGTTCATGGTCGGCCCGACGAGCGCCGATCCGGCGCTGCAGGTGCGTGCGATCGAAGATCTCATCGCGCAGAAGGTCGATGTGATCGGCGTCGTGCCCAACGATGCCGAAGTGCTCGAACCCGTGTTGCAGCGCGCCCGCGCGGCAGGCATCAAGGTCATCACGCACGAATCGCCCAAGCAGAAGAACGCCGACTGGGACTTCGAGCTCGCGTCGGTCAAGGGCTTCGGCGAGGCGTACGCGAAGCGTCTGGGCGAAGCGCTCGGCGGCAAGGGCGAATACGCGGTGTTCGTCGGCTCGCTAACGGTGCCGCTGCATAACGCATGGGCCGATGCGGCCATCGCGTACATCAAGGCCAACTATCCGGGCATGACGCTCGTCGGCGACCGGTACGGCGTCGCGGAAGACGTCGATGCATCGCGCAAGACCGCGCTCGATCTGATGCGCGCGCATCCGAATCTGAGGGCGATTCTCGCGTTCGGCAGCCAGGGGCCGATCGGCGCCGCGCGCGCGGTCCAGGAAAAGCAGATGAAGGGCAAGGTGCTCGTGCTCGGTCCGTTCTCGCCGGGACAGGGCCGCCGTCTCGTTCACGACGGCGTGCTGACCGGCGGCTACATGTGGAATCCGGCGCAGGCCGGCGAAGTCTTCGTGACGCTCGGCACGATGGTCGCGAAAGGTCAGCCGATCAAGGACGGCACGAACATTCCGGGTCTCGGCGTCGTGCATCCCGATGGCCACAACCTGATCGTCGATCAGCTGGTCGATCTCAACGAGAAGACCGTCGACGAACTCGCGAAGTCGGGCCTCTGAGCGTTGCATGATGCGCGAAGCCGCCGCCGCCGAACCTGACCGCACGCCTTTGCTTGCGCTCGACAACATCTCCAAGGTGTTCGGCGGCGTGAAGGCGCTGAAGGCCGTGAAGTTCGACGTCATGCCCGGCGAAGTGCTGTGTCTCGCGGGCGAGAACGGCTGCGGCAAGAGCACCATCATCAAGATCATCAACGGCGTGTATCAGCCGGAGCCGGGCGCGGTGATGCTGATGGACGGCGAGTCGATCGAAGGTCTCGATCCGGCGCGGGCGCGCGAGCTCGGCATTCAGGTCATCTGGCAGGATCTCGCGCTCTTTCCGGAGATGACCGTCGCGGAGAATATCGCGTTCGAGCAGAACCTCGGCGGCCGTCCGCGCTTCGTCAATTACGGGAAGATGAAAGAGGCGGCGCGCAGGATTCTCGCGCGGCTCGGCGTCGGCATCGATCTGAACCGGTCCGTGCGTTCGCTGTCGATCGCGCAGCGCCAGATCGTCGCCATCGCGCGGGCGCTCGTGCGCGATGCGCGCCTCGTGTTCATGGATGAGCCGACGGCATCCCTGAGCCACGCCGAGACCGAGGCACTGCTCGCAATCGTGCGTCGCCTGTCGGCGGACGGCATCGCGGTGGTGTTCGTGAGTCACCGGCTCGCGGAAGTGCTCGAAGTCTGCACGCGCGTGACCGTGCTGCGCGATGGTCAGTACGTCGGCACGTTTCCGACCGAAGGGATGACGCAGACCCGTCTCACGGAACTGATGACGGGCCGCACCTTCGATTACGAAGTGCGCAAGACGGACCTTTCCGCGGCGCCAGTCGTGCTGGACGTGCGGGGATTGTCGCGTGGCCGCGAATACGCCGATATCTCGTTCGTAATCCGCCAAGGTGAAATTCTCGGCATGACGGGACGACTGGGCGCGGGACGCACGGAGCTTGCATTGTCGTTGTTCGGCATGACGCGGCCGCGCGCCGGATCGATGCATATCGAAGGCAGAGAGATCGCGCTGCGCTCGAATCGCGATGCGATCCGCAAAGGCATCGCGTATGTGTCCGAGGACCGCCTTTCGCTCGGACTGGTGCAGCCGCAGTCGATCGGCGACAACACGGTCGCCGCGGTGCTCGACCATCTTCTGGACGCGACGCATCTTATTTCTTCGCGCAAGCGCAACGACCTGATCGCGGACTGGATCGCGCAACTCGCGGTGAAGATCGGCAAGCCGGACGATGCGGTCTCGACGCTATCGGGCGGAAACCAGCAACGCATCGTGCTCGCCAAATGGCTGGCGACGAACCCGAAGCTGCTGATCCTGGATTCACCGACTGTCGGCGTGGACGTGGGCGCGCGCGCCGGCATCTTCGCGATCATCCACAAGCTGGCGGCGCTCGGCATGGCGATCCTGCTCATCTCCGACGAAATTCCCGAGGTCTATTTCAACTCGGATCGCATTTTGCACATGCGCGACGGCCGCATCGTCGGGGAATATGTGCCGGGCGCGACGACCATGGAACACATCGAGCGAGACGTCCATGCCTGATCTGCGCAAATTCGGGATCGGTTCGATCGAGGCGCTGCTGATCCTCGTGATCGCCGTGATGATGATCGGCCTGAGCCTCACGACATCGACGTTCCTCACGCTGTCGAATCTCTTCGATCTGCTCAACCAGAGCTCGGTCAACATCATCTTCGCGGTGGGGTTGCTGGTCGTGCTGATCGCGGGCGGCATCGACATTTCGTTCGCGGTGGGGGCGTCGGTCGCGCAGTATCTGACCGCGCTGACCGTGATACGGCTCGGCGGCGGCAACTGGGCGCTCGGCTTCATCGCCGCGGCGTGCTTCGGATTTCTGCTCGGCGCGTTCAACGCGACCATCATCTATCGCTTCAAAATCGTCTCGATCGTCGTGACGATCGCCACGTTCAACGTGTTCTTCGGCGGCCTCATGTTTCTGACGGGCGGCGTGTCGATCTACGATCTGCCGGACTGGTGGGTCGATCGCGTGTCGATCGTGCATTTCGATACCGCGAGCGGCGCGGCGAATCTCGCGCTGCCCGTCGCGGTGATGGTCGCGATGGTCGCGGCGACATGGTTCCTGCTGCGCCGCACGACGACCGGCCGCCAGCTCTACGCGATGGGCGACAACCCCGAGGCGGCGCGGCGCGTGGGCGTGAACATCGGCGCGATGCATTACATCGCGTTCGGCTGGCTCGGCATGATGGCCGGCATCGCGGGACTGATGCAGGCGCACTACGTGCAGGAAGTGGTGCCCAACGCGCTGTACGGCCGGGAGCTCGATGTGCTCGCGGCGGTGGTTCTGGGCGGCGCGCGTCTCGGCGGCGGACGCGGCACGATCCTCGGCGCGATCCTCGGCATCCTGCTCACCGCGATCACTGCGAACGGGCTGAATCTGCTCGGCATCTCGCCGTATGCGTTCAAGATGATCATCGGCGCGATCATTCTCGTCGCGATCACCTTGTCGAGCGGCGGCTTCGCGAAGCTGGTCGGATCGCGTTTCGCGCCGGCAGGCGGCAGGGCTTCGTCATGAAAACGCGCTCGTCCCAACCGCTCGTTCCCGCCGATGTCGCCGGTCTGCTCGGCTTTCTCGTCATCGTGATCGTCGCGATGAGCTTCGCGTCCGATCGCTTCTTCACGGCGAGCACGTTCGTATCGGTCGCGTTCCAGTTGCCCGAGCTCGGCTTCTTCACGCTCGCCATGCTGATGCCGCTGATCTCCGGCGGCTTCAATCTCGCGGTGACGTTCACGGCCAACATCTCGGGCCTCGCGATGGCCTATGTGCTGCACACGCACGGCGGCGCGGACGCGGGCGCGCTCGCGATCCTGCTCGGCATCGCCGCCGCGCTGGCGACGGGCGCGGCATCGGGCTGGGTGATGGGCGCGGTGATCGCGCGAACCGGCGCGAGCCCGATTCTCGTCTCGCTCTCGATGATGATCTTCCTGCGCGGCCTCGGCGAATTCCTCACGCGCGGCGGCGATATCTCGGGCTTTCCGCCGTTCGTGCGCGAGATGGGCAACGGCGTGTTTCTCGGCGTGCCGATTCCGCTGTGGATTTTCATCGGCTGCGCGGTGCTGTGGCATGTCGTGATGACCCGTTCGCGGCTCGGCTTCGCCACCCGCATGATCGGCTCCAATCTCGAAGCGACGCGCTATTCCGGCATCGCGACGACACGCGCGGTCACGCGCATCTACATGTTGTCCGGACTGATGTGCGGCGTCGCGGGCGTCGTGATGGCGGCGCAGTTCAATTCGGTGCGCGTGGGTCATGGCGAGGCGTTTCTGCTGATCTCCGTGCTGGCGTGCTTCCTTGGACGCGTCGATCCGTTCGGCGGATTCGGGCGCGTGGTGCCGGTCGTCATCGCGCTGGTGATTCTTCAGGTGATCGCGTCCGGGTTGAATCTGCTCGGCGCGAATCAACATCTCGCCACCGCGTTGTGGGGCGTGTTCCTGCTGGTGGTGATGCTCATCCGTTGGGCGTGGGCCAACGGCATTTCCAAAACACGGTTCCGCAGGCGCGTGACCGCATCGGAGGGAGTCGCACGATGAACAAGCTTGGCGTACATGCACTGGTGTGGGAGGGCGATCTGACGCCGGAATCGACGCGCAAGGTGATCAGCCAGACCAGGGCCGCCGGTTTCGATCTGGTCGAGCTTTCGCTGCACGGGCCGAAGGTGATGGATCTCGCGTTGACGCGCGATCTTTTGCAGGAGCACGGGCTGGATATCGGCTGCTCGCGCGGACTGACGTTCGATGCGGACGTTTCAAGCGAAGATGCCGCGACGGTCGCGCGAGGTGTCGCGTTGCTGGAGGAAGGTATCACGATTACTTCGGAACTGGGCGGCGGTTATTTCGGTGGCATTCTTTATGGCGCGATGGCGAAGTATTCCGCGCCCGTCACGAAGCAGGGCCGACGCAATGCGGTGGATTCGCTCAAGCGCATCGCCGAATTTGCGCAGAAGAAGAACGTGACGCTCGGGCTCGAGGTGGTGAATCGCTATGAGAGCAATTTGCTGAACACGGCGTCGCAGGCGCTCGCGCTGATCGACGAGGTGAACGCGCCGAATGTCGTCGTGCATCTCGATACGTATCACATGAATATCGAGGAATCGGATTTCATGCAGCCGGTGCTGGAGTGCGGGAAGCGGCTCGGGTATGTGCATATCGGGGAGAGCAATCGAGGTTATCTCGGCTCGGGGACGATCGACTTTTCGCAGTTCTTTCACGCGCTCGCGATGATCGGATATCAGGGCGTCGTGACCTTCGAGAGTTTTTCGTCGACGGTCGTGAACGAGCAGTTGTCCAATGCGCTTGCGATCTGGCGCAACCTTTGGGACGACGGGATGGATCTCGCGATGCATGCGCGTGAGTTCATCGCGGGGGGGATTAATGCCGCGGCGATGGCGCGGGAGCATCATTGATGTTGGTGTTGGGTTTGGGGTAGCGTGGGGGGTTGTTTCGCCGGATCCCGTTTTCTTTTTGGTTTATTAGCGTTGCCCCTATGCGGGGCGGCAGTCACTTTCTTTGCTGCTGCAAAGAAAGTAACCAAAGAAACAGCTATCCCCAGCCTAAGCACTTCACACCGGCCGCGGCACAGGCGATTGGCCTAATGGCCCGGCAGTAGCGAGTGCCCTCGAAGGTCTCGCGGGGCTTGGACCGCGCACGGTCTGATACATCGCACCACACAAGAAACTGGTTCAGCACCAAATAGCTCCAGCCCGCTTCGCGGCCGATGGGTCAATCGGGTGCGCGCGGGCTTCTTCGATGGTTTCCCTCGCATACCCGACGGCAGCGCGTAGCGCTGTGCCGATGCTATTTGGTGCTGAACCAGCGCGCTAAAACACCTAGCGCGGCAGACCGTGCGCGAGCCAAGCCCGAATAGGCCTTTGGGGGCGACACTTAGGCGAGGGCCACTCGCGGCTGGCAAGCATAGCCAACGTGCGTGTGACCGCGGGCTTAAACGAGCTGCTTTCTTTGGTTACTTTCTTTGCAGCAGCAAAGAAAGTGACCCCCGCCCCGGGGAGGGGCAGTGCTAATAAACCAACACGAAACCGGGATCCGGCGAAACAAACCCCGAACCACAACAGCCGCCTCCCCAATGAAACCTCTACAACGACCGCTCGATAGCCTTGCCGAGCAAATCAATCCCGAGATCGATCTCTTCCTCGCTGACGGTGAGCGGCGGCGCGATACGAAACACCCCGCCCATGCCAGGCAACTGCACGATATTCATGCTCAACCCGAGATTCATGCATTCGCGCGTGATCTTCGCCCCGAGACCATCGGCGGGTTCCTTGGTGCGTCGATCCTTGACGATCTCCACGCCGAGCAGCAGACCGCGCCCGCGCACATCGCCGATGCAGTCAAACCGTTCCATGAGATCGAGCAGGCCGCGCCTGAGCCGCGCGCTCATCACGTTCGCGCGCGCGACGAGCCCATCGCGCTCGACCACATCCAGCACGCGCAGCCCAACAGCAGCCGGCAATGGATCGGACACATGCGTCGTATAAAACAGATAGCCGAGCTCATGCGCTCTTTCTTCGATCGCCGCCGACGTCACGGTGGCCGCAAGCGGCAAGCCCGCGCCCAGCGTCTTCGATAGCGTGAGGATGTCGGGCGTGACGCCGTCGCGCTGGCACGCGAACATCGTCCCGGTACGGCCGATACCGGTCTGCGCTTCATCGAGGATCAGCAGCATGCCGCGCTCCTCGCACTTGCGCTTCAACGCCGCCATGTAGCCTTCCGGCAATTCGATGATGCCGCCCGAGCTCAGTATCGGTTCCGCGATGAAAGCCGCGAGATTCCCGCTCGACTGACGATCGACGAGATCGAACGCGTAATCCAGTTCCGCCAGCCAGTCGTAATGACCGTTGCGCTCAAAGCGCGCGCGATACGGAAACGGCGCGGGAATCGCGAACGAGCCGACCGCCGCCGGACCGACGCCCTTGCGCCCCGCGCTGTACGTGGCGGACGCGGCATGTCCCGTCATGCCGTGCCACGACTGCGCGAAGCCGACGATTTCATATCGCCCCGTCACGAGCTTCGCCATGCGGATCGCCGCCTCGTTCGACTCCGCGCCCGTGCTGAGCAGAAGCGCGCGATCGAGCCCGGCGGGCGTGATGTCGGCGAGACGTGTCGCGAGATCGACCACGGGACGCGACAGCATCCCGCTGAAGAGATGGTCCAGCTTGCCCGCATATTCGCTGATCACCGACACGATGTCAGGGTGACTATGACCCAGCACGGCGCTCATCTGTCCCGACGTGAAATCGAGAATCGCGCGGCCGTCCGCGTCGTAGACGAAGCTGCCCTGGGCGCGCTCGATGATCATCGGCTCGAACGTGCCGCCGTAGCGGATGAGGTGCTGCCTGGCGTTCTGCCAAAAAGTTGCGTCGTTGTTCTTGGACACCGTGCTTCTCCTGGCGAAAGGTGAAAGAACTTGCAGTGTAGTCGGCGCTCTGGTTTTATAGAATCGAATAGTTCTAATGCGAGATAGAAGAGGATCTAATATCTTGAGTCTTTCGCTTGAGATCGAATTGCTGCGATCGTTCGCCGTCATCGCGGAAGTGCGGGCGCTTAGCCGCGCGGCCGAGCGCATCGGCCGGACGCAATCCGCGCTCAGCCAGCAGATGAAGCGGCTGGAGGATATCGTCGATCAGCCGCTCTTTCAGCGCACCGGCCGCGGCGTCGTGCTGACGAATCCCGGCGAGCGTCTGCTCGTGCACGCGCAGCGCATTCTGCGGCTTCACGATGAAGCGATGGCCGATCTGTGCGGCAAAGGGCTTTCAGGCAGCATCCGCTTCGGCTGTCCGGACGATTACGCCGCCGTTTTCCTGCCGAGCCTGCTGCGGCAGTTTTCGAGTCAGCATCCGCATGCGCTCGTTGAAGTCGTGTGCGGCCCGACGCCCCGGCTCGCCGAGCAGTTGAAGAAGCGCGCGCTGGATCTCGCGATGCTCTCGCTGCCCGAAGACAGCCCCGGCGACGACGTGATCCGGCGCGAGCAACTCGTCTGGATCGGCTGTCCGGGGATGGATTCGGCGCACTACGATCCGTTGCCGCTCGCGCTCTCCGATCCGGACACGCTCGATCACATCGCCGCGTGCGACGCGCTGCAGCGCGCGGGCAAGGCGTATCGCATCGCGTATGCGAGCAGCAGTCTCGCGGGTCTCACCGCGCTGGTGCGCTCGGGACAGGCTTTCGCGGTCATCACGCAGACAGCGGTGCCCGCCGATCTCTGCGTGCTGAATGCCGATCCCGGTCTGCCCGCGTTGCCGGGCGTGGGCATATCGCTGAAGTTCGCGCGGGAGCGGCCGTCGCTGCTGACGGCGGCGTTTGCGGAGCACATCCGGTTGACGCTGCCGTTGCTTTGATTCGATTCGGCGAAATGAACCGCAAATCGCCCGCTTTCCGGCGCTTGGCGCTGCATTTGCGCGCGCTAAGATGCTTTCCATCCCCTCTAGCTCTTTTCCCTCCAGGGAGTGAGCGATCTTCGCGTCGTGCGGATTTTCGTCCGCACGACGCTTTTCTTTTGCGGCCGAAGCTGGCGTGTGCGGGCTACACTAACCGCTTACTTTTCGCGCTCCGAACGCCATGCCATCACGCGATCACGACAGCGCCGACGCCTCGCAAGATCCGGCACTGCTGCGGCGCCTCCTGCGCGCCAAAGACCGCATGGATGCGTCGTCGCACGAAGACTGGCCGGTCAGGCGTCTGGCCGACGTCAGCGGCGTCTCCGAAGCGCATTTCGCGCGCTCGTTCAAGCGAGCCTTCGGCATTCCGCCGCATCGCTATCTGCTGACGCGGCGCATCGAGCAGGCCGTCACGCTGCTGCGCGACACCGACCTTTCCATCACGGACATCGCGTTTGTCACCGGCTGGGAAAGCCTCGGCACCTTCGGCCGCATCTTTCGTGATGTCACGGGCCACAGTCCGGGCGCGATGCGCGTCGAGTCCCGCGCCGTCGCGCCCGCGCTCGATCGCGTGCCCGCCTGCGTACTGAAGGCTGCGCAGCGCCCCGATCTCACGATCGCAGTTTTGGAGAAGCGGCGGCGGGGCGCGACAGGTACAGTGCGGCCATCTTCAACGAAGGAGGTCACATGAACCAGGGCATCAGCGTGGTGGGCATCTATGTCGACGATCAGGACGAAGCGCTCGCGTTTTACGTCGACAAACTCGGATTTCGCGTTCACACCGACGTGCGCAACGGCACGTACAGATGGCTCACCGTGCAGCATCCGGATCAGCCATCGTTCCAGCTCGGCCTGTTCGCGCCCGGCCCGCCCATTCACGACGACGCCACCGCGCTTACCCTGCGCGCGATGGTCGCGAAGGGCGCGATGCCGCCGCTCGTGTTGTCCGTCGCGGACTGCCGCGCGACCTACGAACGGCTGAAGGCGGGCGGTGTCGAGTTCACGCAGGAGCCGGTGGATCGCTTCGGCAGCGTCGATGCGGGCTTTCGCGATCCCGCCGGCAACGGCTGGAAGATGATTCAGGCGCCGCGCTGAACGGGACACGATCTGTCCGTGTTCGCGGCGACGATGAGGTCTGTTCATGAAATGCTTCGAACATGACCGACTTGCTCCTTCAATCGCAACGAACCGGCACGCCTTCCTCGTATGATCCGCCTCGCGACACGCCGGCGCTCGTGCTGGCGTGGATCAGGCGCGCCCGCGAATCGCAGATTCGGCACTACACGACGGCCGACCGGCTGACGCGCTGCGGCCGACGCCTCGGTCTTGGCGTCATCGGCATCACGGCGGCGACGGGCACGTCGGCGTTCCTTTCGCTCGTCGCGCAGGCGGTGTCGCCTGACGTGCGCATCATCATCGGCATGACGAGTCTGAGCGCGGCCGTGCTCGCCTCGTTGCAGACGCTCCTGCGCTACAGCGAGCGGGCCGAGCTGCATCGCCGTGCGGGCGCGCAGTACGGCGCGGTGCGGCGGCGTCTCGAAGCGCTCCACGCCGCCAGTCCCTGTGTGCACGACGCATGTGTGATCGATGCGGTGCGCGACGAACTCGATCACATCGCGCAGACCGCGCCGCATTTGCCGCGCGCGGCGGCGAAGTCGTGATCGTCGGAAACCCCGCCGGCGTTTTTGCCACTTCAGGCCAATCCCTTGGCGGAATCCGTCAGGAGCGACGCAGGCCGACTCTTTCGACGTAGCGTGTAAGGGCTCCCGAGAGAGCGATCATGCCGGTCTAATCAGCCTTCGGTGCCCACCATGTACAAGATCCTTAGTCCGATTGGAACTGAAATCGAAATTCCGGAAAGCGTGGCTCAGAACTCGACCACATTCGACTTGATCGACCTCGCCGGTGCAAAGCAATACTACGAGGAGAATGGCTATGTCGTCGTGCGCGGCGTAGTGGATCAGACCGTGTGCGATTCCATTCGCAATGCGTTCGAGAATACCGTCAAGCGCTATCCGGGATACATATATCGGCAGGCGACGGCGAATCCGGAAAAGAACAGGATCAACGAATACGGGTTCGTGATGAATCCGCTGCTCAATCTTCAATCTCTTGGTGATCTGGAGTTCGCGCCGCTAAAGCAGTTAGCGGTCAGAGCCTTTGCGAGTACGCCGATCAAGGCCATCACGCGAGAACTCTTTGCGGAAGACGGCAAGCTCGTGCAGAGCATGTATTTCGAAGGAAACGCGGAAACGTGGCCTCATCAGGACACGTATTATCTCGATAGCGAGAGAATCGGCACGATGGTGGGCTGCTGGTACGCCTTGGAGGATATCGACGCGGGCGCGGGGCGCTTCTTCGTGGTGCCGCGCAGTCATCGTATCGACATGGTGAAGAACGGAAAGAACTTCGACGTTGCGTTCAATCACGGTCAATACAAAGAGCTTGTGAGGAAGATCCTCGCTGAACAACAACTCGAATTCCGCGCGCCATTTCTGCAGAAAGGCGACGTGCTTGTCTGGAACTCGAAAACGATACATGGAAGCTTGCGCACGACGCGGCCGGAATTTTCCCGCAGTTCTCTGACGTCGCATTTCATTCCGGCCTCGCACCGGTTTCTGCAGTTTCAGTCGAAGATCAAGCCGCTGAATTTGCGCGAGTTCAATGGCATGGCGTTCAATTGCCCGAAGGACATGGAGCGGCTGTCCAGCCGCGTGGTGCTGGGCATTGAAACCACATTCCCCAAGACATTCCAGATGGCAAAGAAGCTGGCCATCAAGGCCCTGGTGAAATGAGGCGCTCGAGGCCTCAAGAAATGTATTGACGACACCGGCGCCGACGAGGTTATCCGCAATGACCAAACTGGATTCTTTGCAAGGGCTGCGCGGCATCGCGGCCAGCCTTGTCGTGGCATTTCACGCGGTCAATAGCCTGAAAAACGCCGGTTGGGTTCCCGAGTACACGTCGGGATTTGCTATCCGGGGCATGGCGGGCGTCGATATCTTCTTCGTGATCTCCGGCTTCGTGATGGTATTGACCACGGCCAACAAGCCGCGGGGAATCGATGCCGCCCGGAAGTTCATGCTCGCGAGACTGACTCGCATTGCACCCATGTACTGGCTTTTGACGACGTTCATGGTGATGCTCCTGTTGTTCGCGCCTTCCGTTTTCAGCACCGAAAAATTCAACCTCGCGCGGACCATCACGTCCTATCTCTTTCTGCCCTATGAAGTCAAAGAGGCGGGACATGCATATCCCGTCCTGTACGTAGGGTGGACACTCACGTATGAGATGTTCTTCTATCTAGTCTTTGCTGTCTCGCTATGCTTTGCCGAGCGTCCCATGCGGTATTGCATCGTGGCGTTCTTCGTGGTGCTTGGACTCGGGTCGTTCATAGCTCAGCCGAACGCCTTTTACTGGCGTTTCATGACGAACCCGATGATGCTCGAATTCGTTTTCGGCTGCATCATCGGATGGATGTATACGCAACGGATGAAGGTTCCCATGGCCGTCTCAGCCTGCATGGCAGTGGCTGGAATACTGGGATTCTTTGTGTCTCCCATCACGCCCGAAATGGAGCATCGGTTCATCTTCGCCGGCATTCCATCGGCGCTGCTCGTGGCAGGGTTTGTTTTCTGGGAATCGGCGAACGGATGGATTCCAAAACTCGTTCTGCTTCCCGTCGGCAATGCGTCTTACTCGATCTATCTTACGCATACGCTCACGGTACCCGTTATCGCCCACGGTCTCGGACACTTCGACAAGTCGCGGGCTTTGCAGGGTGATATCGCATGCGTTCTGCTTGTGATGGCCTCCATATTCGTTGGCTATCTTGCCTATCTGACGATGGAGCGTCCTCTGAACGAAGCTTTGCGCGCCTTCATGAAAAGAACGAAGGACGGAACCCTGCAATCCGAAGCGAGCGTGACTCCACTAGTCGAACGATGAGCTCAGCGCCGATTATCGCGGGCACATCTTTCCGCGCGTCAGGTGATAGCCTGCGACCAGCCCCATGTCATAGGCGCTTTCCAGCGCGCGCACGATATCGATCGGCTTGACGGCGATGCGATCGTCGAGTGCATCGCCGCTTCTGAAATCGACATCGAAGCAATCGGTGGCGATCTCGCTCAGTGTGGTCAGGCGTTCATCGGTCAGCAGGCTCATTTCATCGTCCTCCGCTCAGGTATGCGTGCATATCATGGGGGCGCTGAATTAGCTCCGAATTAACGGCCGCGTCGCGAAAAGAGCCTTATTCGCCTGACAATTGAACGCTTCCCGATGCGTTTGTTTGATCTTCCGAAACGTTGCCCGGTATGCTACGGTGATTCGTATGTATTACTTGCGACCGGGCGATCGCTGATTGTCGATCGGCCTTCCGAACTGATTCGGACGGAGTGTGACAATGGACCAGCGGGCCGGCGGCTCGTCGCTATATCTCATCATCTGCCCCCGGTGTGAAAGCCTTTCATCAGTAGAAGAAAGCGTATGCCCGTTCTGCGGCGCCGACCGGCACGGAGCCGTACTCACGAAGGGCGCGGAGACCGCGGTGCGAGCGGTCGAGGCGGCGCGCGGCGTAACACGTCATTTTCAGGAACCGAGCGAAGTGGCGCGCGTGCGCTGGAGCGTGCGTCCGCGCCGGCGCGAGCCGCGTTTGCCCGCACCAGCAACCGCCACGGCCAGCACGGTCGTAATCGAACCGCAGCGCGCTTCGAACTCGATACTGGCCACGGTCGCGATGGGCGGCGTCGTGATCAGCGCGTGTTTCCTGATACGCGCTTATTTCGGACAACATCCGTCGACGGCGCGCGCGGCCGGACTGCCTGTCGCGGTCGCGGGCAGCGTCGGACAACAGGCACCGCCGAAAGTCGATGTGGCGCCGCAGCGAATCGTCGAGGCGACGCATCGCGGGCCGGCGAATTCTTCAGCCGAAACGCCTTCGCCGTTGATGGCAGTAGCCGCGTCGAGTGAAGTCCACGACACTCCCCCGGTTGTCGTTCCCGAACGACCGGTCGCGGCGAAACATCCGGCGTCCCGCGCGCAGCACGCGGTCAAAGCCGCGCCCAAAACGGTTTCGAAGGCCGATTCGAAAGCCGTATCCAAGGTCGCTTCCAAAGCAAAACCCGCCGCCGCATGTGCGCACAAAGCCGGTCGCGCATGTACCGAGCCGCCGCAACGCCGCGTGGCTAGCGCGGAGCCGAAGAATCGGCAGGCGGCCAAGTCGCCGAGTCCCGCGCCGGTCGCACGAACGAAAACCGCGCCGAAAGAATTCCAGAAGGTCGCGGCCATCCCTGCGCCGGTGAAACCCGCCATGACGACTGACGGAAGCTGGAAGCCGGGCAAAACGAAGAATTAAGCGGAAGCTCAAATCCACTTCGCCTTTCGAAACCAGCGAAAGAGCAGGAAGTCGATGGTGACGATCGCCGCGATGACGATCGGATAGCCAAAGCGCGCGTGCAATTCCGGCATGTGCTCGAAGTTCATGCCGTAGATGCCGGCGATCATCGTCGGCACCGCGAACATCGCCGCGAAGGTGCCGAGACGCTTGGTGATTTCGCTATCGGCGAGCGCGATCATGCCGAGGTTGACCTGAATCGCGGTGATCACCATTTCGCGGCGTCCTTCGATCGCGCCGACAATCCGCTCCAGATGAACGTAGACGTCCTTGAAATAGGCGGTCATGCCTTCGCAGAGGCCCGGCACGCGGCCGCCGGTCAGCTTGCCGACGCCTTCGAGCAGCGGGCCGACGTGATGACGCAGCACCACGAGCTGCCGCTTGAAGCGATACAGGTCTTCGATCAGCTCGCGCGAATCGCGGCCCTCCTGACGCGAGAAGATGCGGTCTTCCAGCACTTCGAGTTCGGCGGTCATCGTTTCCAGCACGGAAAAATAGCCGTCGACGATATCGTCCATCAGCGCATAGAGCACGAACGCGGAACCTTGCCTGAGAAGGGGCGGTTCGCGCTCGCAGCGTTCGCGGACTTTCTTGAAGCCGTGCATCGTGCGCATGCGCACCGAGAGCACGTAGTTCCTGCCGACGAACACATCGACTTCGCCGAACAGCAGACTGGCGTCGTCCTGCAACTCGACGGTGTGCATCACCGCGAAGAGCGACTCGCCGTATTCCTCGATCTTCGGCCATTGATGATGCGCGCGCACATCCTCGACAGCGAGCTCGTGCAGACCGAATTCCTCTTTCATCGCATCGAGTTCGGCGGGCTCGGGATCCTTCAGCGCGACCCAGACGAAGCACTCCGGCTTCTGCACGTAATCGCTGATTGCTTCGATGGTAATGTCGCCGAGCTTTCGGCCGTCCTGATAGGCGGCGCAGGCAATCAACATTGTCGGTCTCCATGCAAGACAGACATGCATCGTGCATCGCCCAGTCGACGCTTTTATGACATCGCGCACGACGTCAGTGCGTTTTCAGCGCGATGCGGCGGGGGAAAATTGGCAGGGGATGCGCTTCGCGCGAGACGCGAAGCGCATTTGCAAGGCTTATGCGGCGGGTTGCCAGTGATCGTCCACGGTCTTGTCGGTCACGCGGACCTTCGCGACCATCGGGGCATATCCGCGCAGCTTGATTTCGTCGGCGGCGAGTCTTTCCGAGCGATAGACCTGCTGCGTGATCTTCGTGCCGTCATGGAATTCGAGCGTGTAGCCGTCGATCGGTCCCCACTGGCCCTTCGGCATCGGTTCGATATAGACATTCTGCATTGCGTTACTCCCGCGTGATTGGAAAGCACTGGGCGGTCCGCATCGGCGAACGTGCACCTCTTGTATAAGAGGTTATCGAAGAAACGACGGCGGCCGGGTGCCGTACGTGGTGTTGCGCACCAAATAAAAATCGATATGAATCAACGCGCTATGCGCACGCTCTCATGATGAGAAAGCCGATCCTCCGATGTGCAACCCGCGCCGTGCTGCCATGCAGCGTAGATTTTCGGGAAACGGACCTCAATTCCGCATCGTGAGAATTTCGTGTCGATAGTCGTCGATCGCGGGCGTCGCGGCTTCGGCAAATACGGGGGCGAAGCGAAAGCCGTTGCGCCCCTTGCGCTTGGCCTCGTACATCGCGCGATCGGCGTCGGCGAGGATCGCTTCAGCGGAGGTATCGAAGCCGCCAGCGCACATCGCGATGCCCACACTCGTGCCGAGGTGCGCCTCTCCGCAACCGAGCTCGAAAGGCCGGCCGATCGCGCGGCAGATATCCTGCGCGATCCGGCTGCATGCGCTCGCCGACGAAATGCCCCGCGCGAGCAGCACGAATTCGTCGCCGGCCAGGCGGCAGACGAGGTCGCCGGCGCGCGTCGTCTTTTTCAGGCGCGCGGCTACTTGTCTGAGGAGTGCGTCGCCCGTGTCGTGGCCGTGCTGGTCGTTGACGCTCTTGAAGCCGTCGAGGTCCATGAAGAAGAGTGCGAAGGGCACGTCTTCGTCACGGGCCGCATCGACGGAAAGCGCGAGCTGCTCGGCGAGCGCGCGGCGGTTGGGCAGGCCCGTCAGCGCGTCGAGCATCACTTCGGAGCGCATCTGGTTCTCGCGCCGCTTCGTCTCGGTGATGTCCTGCGACATGATGTAAAAGCCGCCGACATCATCGCGCCGGTATTCGGGGATATACGTCGCGTTCCAGATGCGGCCGGGCGCGCCCTCGTAGACGATGTCCTCGTGCGTCACGCGTTCGCCCGCGAGCACACGGCGAAAGTAGGGCAGGCAACGCTCGAACGTCGCCGCGCCGATCGTGTCGAGCACGTATTTGCCGCGCAATGCGGCCGGCTCGACGCCGAACACCTCCCGATACATCTGGTTGTTGAAGCGGTAGCGCAGATCGGCATCGACATGAGCGATCAGCACCGGCAGGTTGTCCGTGATCGTCTGCAACGTGGTGCGGCTGCTGGTCAGTTCGCAGGTGCGTTCGAGCACGCGGCGTTCGAGTTCCTGCCGGTAATCGCGCAACATCTGTTCGCTGTGCTTGCGGCTCGTGATGTCGTGCATCACGCTCACGAAGTGCAGCGGCAGGCCACGTTCGTCGCGAATCAGCGCGACGGAAAGCTCGATCCACACAGGCTCGCCGTCGCGGCGTCTGTATCGTTTTTCGAGCGTATAGGTCTTTCTCGCGCCGTCGAGCAGTTCGCTCACGAGTTGCAGATCGGCGGGAAGGTCCGCTTCCTCGGTGATCTGCTGAAAGGTCATCGTGACGAGTTCATCGGCGCTATAACCGGTGATTTCGCACAGCTTTGGATTGACTTCGACGAAGCGGCCGCTCAGATCGACGATCGCCTTGCCCGTCGGCGTTCGCTGGAAGATCGTGTGAAAGCGCGATTCGGACAGACGCAGCTTGCGGCGGTCCGCTTCCTGAAGCTCGCGCGTCTCGCGTGCGGCTTCACGCTGAACGATTTCGCGCTCGACGGTCGCCGCGAGATCGCACAACGAGGCTTGCAGGGACGCGCTCAACGTTCTCGGCTTCGTGTCGATGGCGCATAGTGTGCCGAGCACGAGGCCATCCGACGAGCGCAAGGGCACGCCCGCATAGAAGCGGATATGAGGCGCGCCCGTGACGAGCGGATTGCCCGCGAAGCGTGGATCGTCCCGCGTATCTTCGACGAGCAGCAGACGCCCGGAATGCAGCGCGTGCGCACAGAAGGACACGTCGCGCGCGGTTTCGCATACATCCAGTCCGACGCGCGATTTGAACCACTGCCGATGTTCATCGACGAGCGACACCAGCGCGATAGGCACCTGCAACAACTCGGCGACGACGCGCGTCACGCGGTCGAAGACTTCTTCCTGCGCGGTGTCGAGCAGCTCGAGGCTGCGCAGCAACTGGAGCCGTTTCGCTTCATCTGCGGGCAGAGGCGCCGCGTGCCATTCGTGTACGGGTTGCAAGGTTCTTCTCGATTCTTATCGGTAACGTGCCCAATGCCACGTCGGCAATTTATCGAACCCTGCGCAATCCCGATTCGTCGATCAAAGGCAGGCTTGGGCCTTAGTTCGACGCATGCTCTATAGCCCCAGGCACACGGCGCCAGCCGCGACGACCACGCACGCGAGCCAGCGCTTCGCGCTGACCGGCTCGCGCAGGAACACGCGTCCGATGAGCGCCGCGAACACGACGCTCGTCTCGCGCAACGCGGATACCGCGCCCATCGCGCCGGACTGCATCGCCCAGATCACGATGCCATAGGCGGCTATCGACACGAGTCCGCCCGCGAGCGACGAACCCACGGCCATCGGCGCTTCCTTCACCGGCGTCCAGAGCGCCGGGAGGCCGCGCTTCGCGACGAAGATCACCGGCATCAGCCAGTAGAACATGAACATCCACGTGGTGTAGGTGAGCGCTTCGCCGTCGGAGAGACGCACGCCGATGCCGTCGATCACCGTGTAGATCGCGATGGTCACGCCCGTCGTCAGCGCGGCGAGCACGCCCGCGCGCGACACGCGGCCGCCCTGCAAAGCGAGCGCCATGATGCCGCCGGATATCAGCACGATCCCGAACGCATGCAGCGCGCCGATGCCTTCGTGCGCGAAGAGCGCCGCGCCGAGCGTGACGAGCATCGGCGAAGAACCGCGTGCGATCGGATAAGCCTGCGCGAGATCGCCACGACGATACGAGCGCACGAGGCTCACGTTATAGACGATATGCACGAGCCCCGAAGCGACGATGTACGGCCACGCGGCTTTCGGAGGCATCGGCAAATAGAAGACGACAACCGCCGACACGACCCCGATGGCGATGCTCATCCATGTCATCGAGAGGAAGCGGTCGCGGTTGCCGTGGAGCATCGCGTTCCAGCTCGCGTGGAGTACCGCTGCAAAGAGAACGACACCGCCGGTGTAGGTGAACATGCGTTTTTATGTCGGTTATGTGACGGATAGTTCATAGAATAACTATCTTGTAAGCCCCGCACAAACCATATAAATTGCGTTGTCGTGTTAGAAAAACTCTGGTGAATGAGACCGGCATTGCCTTCGCTCAACGCGTTGCGCGCCTTCGAGGCTGCGGGGCGGCTCGGCAGCTTCAAGGAAGCCGCGGCGGAACTGCATGTGACTCACGGCGCGATCAGCCAGCAAGTGCGCCTGCTCGAAGCGTGGCTCGGCGCGTCCCTGTTCGAGCGTCATAACCGGCGCGTCGTGCTGACGCCCGCGGCGCGGGCTTATCTCGCGGAAATCGGTCCGCTTTTCGATCGGCTTGCACAGGCCACGGCCCGCTATGGCTTGTCCGAGACAGTGTCGCGAACGATGACCGTGAATGCGCCCGCCACATTCACCTTGCGCTGGCTCGTGCCGAGGCTCGAACGATTCCGCGTGCTTCATCCCGATGTGGAAGTCAGGATAGAGACATCGAACGAGCCGGTGGAGAGCCTGAAGGACACGCATGACATCGTGATCCGCGGCGGCCCGGATACCTTTTACGGCTATGCGATGCGGCCGTTTCTCGAAGAAGAACGCTTTCCCGTTTGCAGTCCGGCGCTATTGCGGCGCTTGCCGCTGCGAACGCCTGAAGACATGCAGCGGCACACGTTGCTGCATACGTCGAGCCTGCCGCGCGTCTGGCCGGACTGGCTCGCGCAGGTGGATCTGCCCGCGCTGACGCCCGCGGCGGTACTGACCTTCGATCACTTCTATCTGACCTTGCAAGCCGCCGTCGATGGCATGGGCATCGCGATGGGCCCGACCGCGCTCGTCGCCGATGATCTCGCCGCAGGCCGTCTCGTCGCGCCGTTCGACGGTCCACGTTTGCCGTCGCGAAGTTACTGCACCTATGTCGCCGATGACAAGGCCGATGACGATGTGATCGTGCTGTTTCGCTCGTGGCTGGAGCGGGAGGGCGAGGCGTTCGCGAGCGAGCACGAAGTCTGAATGCAGCAAACATTTAACTATCCAGTTAGAATATAGTGGTTTACGCCAATGCCCTTGCCGGTTCTCGTGACCGCACAGGGCAGGCGATCCAGCCGCGCACTTCGGCGCACGCATTCACGCGTTGCCGATTCCTTATGTGCCGCGGCATCGGCGAATGACGAAGTGCGTCGTCCGGCGCGCTAACTTCAACGGAACGCTTTTCATCGCGCGGCGCGACATGGCCGCGGCATTCCGTTTCGCCGACCGATGCCGGATCGCATGGCAGATTCCTGGAGAAGATTCGATGTCTACGAGTGAAGCCCATCTCTCAGCCGCGCTGAGAACAGGGTGCGTACTGCTTGGCCTCGCGTTGCTGGCCACTGGTCTGTTTTTCGTCGTCGGCGGGGCGAAGCTCGCGCTGTTGCACGGCAGTCTCTATTTCGTGATCGCGGGCGCGGTCATCGTCGTTTCGGCGGTGCAGTTCATGCGGGCGAAAGCGTCGGCGGTGCTCGTGTATGCAGCGGCGTTCATCGGCACGCTCATATGGGCGCCCATCGACGCCGGTTTCGATTTCTGGCCGCTCGTGTCGCGTCTGATGCTGCCGGCCGGCTTCATGGTGCTCGCGCTGCTCGCATGGCCATCGTTGCGCAGGCATGAGACGTGCAAGCGCGCATCGAAGCGTGCATACGGGCTTGCCGGCGTCATCGCGGTGGGCATGCTCCTCGCCTTCGTGCAGATGTTCCAGCCGCATCCGACCGTCGCGTCCGAAGGAAACGAAGCGCCGCTCGTGCCCGTTGCGAAGGAACACGCGCAGAAGGACTGGAGCAACTACGGCAATACGCCCGGTGGCAGCCGCTTCGTGGCGCTCGACCAGATCACGCGCGACAACGTGAAGGATTTGCATGTCGCGTGGACGTTCCATACGGGCGATATCCCCGACAGTCCCACCGGCAACGGCGCGGAAGATCAGGAGACGCCGCTGCAGATCGGCGATCGCATCTACATGTGCACGCCGCATAACAACGTGATCGCCGTCGATGCGGACAGCGGCAAGCAAATCTGGAAGCGCGAGATCGACGCGCAGGCGCAAGTGTGGAATCGCTGTCGCGGTCTCGCCTATTTCGATGCGACCCAGCCTTTGGCACAACCTTCCGTGGCAGGCTCGACGCCCGTGACCGCTGTTTCCGTCGCGGCGGGAGCGAGTTGCCAGCGCCGCGTGCTGATGAACACGATCGACGCGCGCCTCGTCGCGATCGACGCCGATACCGGCGCGCTGTGCGAAGGCTTCGGCGATCATGGTTTCGTGAATCTGAAGGCGGGCCTCGGCGTCGCCGACGATCCGAAGTACCAGCTCACCTCAGCGCCGACGCTCGCGGGCACGACGGTCGTCGTGGGCGGGCGCGTGGCGGACAACGTCCAGACCGACATGCCGGGGGGCGTGTTGCGCGGTTTCGACGTCATCACCGGCGAGATGCGCTGGGCCTTCGATCCGGGCCGCGACGATCCCAACGCGCGCCTGCAACCGGGCCAGACCTACGCGCGCAGCACGCCGAACTCGTGGGCGCCGATGTCCTACGATCCCGCGATGAACACCGTGTTCATTCCGATGGGCAGCTCATCGGTGGATTTGTGGGGCGGCAATCGTACGCCGCTGGATCATCGCTACGCGACCTCGATCCTCGCGCTCGATGCGACCACCGGCAAGCAGAAGTGGGTGTACCAGACGGTCCACAACGATCTGTGGGACTTCGACGTGCCGATGCAGCCGAGTCTCATCGACTTTCCGGAGCAGGACGGATCGACGAAACCCGCCGTCGTGTTCGGCACCAAGTCCGGCCAGATCTTCGTGCTCGATCGCATGACGGGTACACCGCTCACGCGTGTCGAAGAACGCAGGGTGAAGACGGGCACGATCCCCAACGAGCAATACTCGGCCACGCAGCCGTTCTCGGTCGGCATGCCGACGATCGGCGCGGACACGCTGAAGGAATCGGACATGTGGGGCGCCACGCCGTTCGATCAACTGGTGTGCCGGATCAGCTTCAAATCGATGCGCTACGACGGCCTCTTCACCGCGCCCGACAAAGACGTTTCGCTGAGCTTTCCCGGCTCGCTCGGCGGCATGAACTGGGGCAGCCTGTCGACCGATCCGAACCATCACGTCGTCTTCGTGAACGACATGCGTCTCGGCCTCTGGGTGCAGATGGTGCCGCAAAAGACCGACAGCGCGCCCGCGAGCAACGGCGGCGAAGCGGTGAACACGGGCATGGGCGCGGTGCCGCTGAAGGGCACGCCTTATGCTGTGAACAAGAACCGCTTCATGTCGCCGCTCGGCATTCCGTGCCAGAAGCCGCCGTTCGGCACCTTGTCGGCCGTCGATCTGAAGACGCGGAAATTGTTGTGGCAAGTGCCCGTCGGCACGGTGCAGGACACGGGACCGTTCGGCATCAAGATGCGCATGAAGATGCCCATCGGCATGCCGACGCTCGGCGGCACGCTTGCGACGCAAGGCGGACTCGTGTTCATCGCGGGTACGCAAGACTACTATCTGCGCGCGTTCGACAGCGCGACGGGCAAGGAAGTGTGGAAGGCGCGCCTGCCGGTCGGAAGCCAGGGCGGACCGATGAGCTACGTATCGCCGAAGACCGGCAAACAGTACGTGCTGATCTCGGCGGGCGGCGCGAGGCAATCGCCCGATCGCGGCGATTACGTCATCGCGTATGCATTGAATCGCTGATCGTCCGCCCGGGCGATTATCATGGCGGGCGGCGGCGCTGGCGTGCTTGCCGCCGCTTCGTCCGGCCAACCCTTTTACCTGATCGTGTCGGCTCGTTATTTGGGCCGAAGATTTCATGCGTCCGACAAAGACTTTCATTCGCTTGCTCGCTGTGTCGATGTCATGCGGCATCGTTGTATCGACGGCTCACGCGCAGAGCGCCGTGACACTGTACGGAACAATCGACACCAGCATCGAAGTGACGAACCCCGGCTCGTCGTGGACGCCGCGCATGGATTCGGGCGCGTATCGCGGCTCGCGCTTCGGCTTGCGCGGCTACGAGCAATTGAGCGCCGACACGCGCCTCATCTTCGATCTCGAAAGCGGCTTCAGTTCGGCGGACGGCACCTTCGCGACCGCCAACACGATCTTCAACCGGCAGGCCTGGATCGGCCTCGGCGTGCCGTGGGGCGAGTTGCGCATGGGCCGCCAGTACTCGCCGATCTATATCCCGTTCAAGGGCGGTCTCGATGCTTTCGGCGCGGGCACGATCGCGTCGGGCCTCAACAATCTGTCGAAGATCACGCCTTATACGGATAACGGCATTGCGTATCTGTCGCCCGATTTTCACGGCTTCACGACGACGCTCATGGTCGCCTTGCGCGATAGCGGCGATGGCAACGGGCTATCCGGCAACTACGAGACATTCGCGTATCACAACGGGCCGTTTCGCATTTCCTACGCGCATCAGGATACGCAGGGTGACACCGGTTTGCGTGCGAATCTCGGCGGCGTGTCGTATCGCATCGGCAAGACGACGGCCTTTCTTTCGTACTTCAACGGCGATGGCGGATCGCCGCGTTATCACAGCGACGGTCTTTCGCTATCGATGCGCTATGCAGTGACGCCGCGCCTGCGCGCGTCGCTCGGCTATGCGTATGCGCGCGATCGCTCGGGCGGCGACAACGACGCGGACCAGTTCAGCGTCGCGTGCGAATACGATCTTTCACCGAAGGTGCTGCTCTACGCGAGCGGCGCGATGCTGCGCAATCATGGTGACGCGACATTCACGCTGCGCGGCGTGAACGTCGTCGGTATTCCGGCGGCTTATCCCGGTGCGCCGGTGCGCGGCGTGCAGGTTGGCATGATCGAGCGGTTCTGACGCGAAGAGCGCAGGCGAATCAGCCGAACCATTTCATCATCAGCGTGGCGAACACGACCATGCCCGCGCCGCCGATGCGCGTCGAGATTTGCGCGAAGGGCATGAGGCCCATGCGGTTCGACGAGGAAAGAATCGCGACATCGCCGGTGCCGCCGAGGCCGGTGTGGCACGCGGTGATGATCGCCGCTTCGACCGGATACATCTTCAGCCACGCACCGACGAAAAAGCCCGACACGATCATCGCCGCGACCGTCGATGCGCAGATCACGAAATACGCGGGCGAGAATGCGCCGACGAGCTTGTCCCACGACACGAACAGCGTGCCCAGTCCGACGAGAATCGCGAAGGTGAGATTCGTCGACATGAACTTGTAGATCTGATATGCGCCGATTTCCATGCGCTCGGGAATCGCGCGCGCGACCTTCAGCACCGCCGCCGCGACGATCATCAGCACAGGACCGGGGATGCCTGTGACCGGCGCGAGCAACATGCCGAGAATGAAGAGCGTGCAGCCGAGCAGCAGACCGAAGCCCATCAGCCGCAGGTCGAGCGCGGCCTCGGCCTTTTGCTCCTTGAGGAGCGCCTGATCGTCGCCGCTCTTCACGAGCATGCCGTCGCCGCTATACGCGCGATGCTTCTCGCCGAAGCGCTTGAGCAAGCCGCTCGCAAGAATCGCGACCACGTTGCCGATGAGCGCGGCCGGCACCATCATCGCAATGAGATGACCTTGCGCCGCGCCGGTGATCTCCGCATAGCCGATCGACAGCGGCAGAATGCCTTCGCCGATGCCGCCGCCGAGAATCGGCATGACGATATAGAAGAACGTGTGCTTCGGGTCATGGCCGAACATGAGGCCGACGAGCACGCCCGCCGCGATCGCCGTCACGGTGCCGACAAGCAGCGGCACGAACATCTTCAGAAAGCCTTGAATCAGGATCTTGCGATTCATCCCGAGGATGCTGCCCGCGACGAGACACGCGATATACAGATATTGCAGGTTCGCGGTCTTCATCGTCGTGGTGATGGCCTTGAGCGCGGCGTCGTCCATCAGCTTGTAGCCGAGCAGCGCCGATGGCACGAAGAGGCAGAGAATCGCGGGTCCGCCGATATGCCTGAACACCGGAATGCGGCTGCCGATTTCGCCGAGCAGCAGGCCCGAGAGCATCAGCACGGCGAAGCCGCCGATCATGTCGTTCGGCAACTTGCCGGTGGCGGCGGCGAGAATCGTCACCAGTGCGAGCGCGGCGAACATCGCGATCGGCATGCCGCCGATGGTCAACATCGAGAAGCGGGCGCGCAGTCCGAGCGGCGCCGCGCCCGTGCGCAACGAAGGGCTTTCCATAACTTGTCTCCTGATGGGGGATGGTGCGGCGCTGGACGCTCGTGCGTCTCTTCTTGCGTTACGCCGCCTGAGTCTTGCGTTGCTTCGGCAGATCGATCTTCATCCACGGATGCGCGGCTTCATGCTTCGCTTCGAACGCGCGGATCGCTTCGCTGTCGGCGAGCGTCATGCGAATCATGTCGAGGCCTTCGATGAACATGCGCTTCTGGCGCGGCGGCAGATCGAATGCATAGTGAGTGCCATCACTCGTGCTCACGCGTTGATGCTCGACGTCGATGGTCAGGCGGTTCGTTGCCGGATCGCTCACGAGCGCGGTCAAGGTCGCAACGATGGCTTCATCGAGCGTGATCAGCAGCAGCCGGTTGTTCTGCGCGTTGAAGTAGAAGATCTCGCCGAAGCTCGGCGCGATGACCACATCGATGCCCGCTTGTTGCAGGCCCCATACGGCGTGCTCGCGGCTCGATCCGCAACCGAAGTTCGCGCCCGTGACGAGAATGCGCGCGCCCGCGTATTCGGGCTTGTTCAACGCGAAGTGTTCGCGCGCGTTGCCCGACGCGTCGAAGCGCAAGTCGTACAGCACGCCCCGCGCGAGACCGGACTTGTCGATGCCGAACAGGAACTGCTTCGGCATGATCTGGTCGGTATCGAGATTGTTCAGGGGAAGCGGCGCGGCGATGCCCGCCAGTGTTGCGTGCTCAGACATGCTCGAACTCCTTTCGTACATCGACGATGCGGCCCGCGAGCGCGGCAGCGGCCGCCATCGCCGGGCTCATCAGATGGGTGCGTGCGCCGCGTCCCTGGCGGCCCTCGAAATTGCGGTTGGTCGTGGAGGCGCAGCGCTGGCCGGGTTGCAGGATGTCGTCGTTCATCGCGAGGCACATCGAGCAGCCGGGCTGACGCCATTCGAAACCCGCTTCGATCAGCGCGCTCGCGATGCCTTCGCGTTCCGCCTGCTCGCGGACCATGCCGGAGCCGGGCACGACCATCGCACGCACGGAAGGCGCGACCTTGCGGCCGCGCACGACATCGGCGACGGCGCGCAGGTCTTCGATGCGCGCGTTCGTGCACGAGCCGATGAACACGTGATCGATCGCGAGCCCGTCGAGCGCCTGCTCCGCATCCAGCCCCATGTAGTCCAGCGCCTTCGATGCATTGCGTTTCGCGACCGGTTCATCGGCAAGGCGGGGAATGCGCGCGTCGATCGCAATCGCCTGATCCGGACTCGTGCCCCAGGTGACGAAGGGCGCAACGTCGCGTGCGTCGAAGCGATGCGTGATGTCGAACGATGCATCGGCATCCGAATGGATCTGCTTCCATTGCGCGACGAAGGCATCGTCGCCGATGCGCTCGGCCACGTAACGGATCGTCGTCTCGTCGGGCGCGATCAGCGCGCCGCGCGCGCCCGCTTCCACGGTCATGTTGCACAAGGTCATGCGCGCTTCGGCGGAAAGCGCGTCGATTGCGCTGCCCGCATATTCGACGACAAAGCCGCGCGCGCCCTGCGCTCCGATCTTCGAGATGATGTAGAGCACGAGATCCTTCGATGTCGTGCCATGCGCCAGCGCGCCATCCACGACGATGCGCATGTCCTTCGCCACGCGATAGACGAGCGTTTGCGTCGCGAGCACATGTTCCACCTCCGACGTGCCGATGCCGAAGCCCAGCGCACCGAGCGCGCCATACGTGGTCGTGTGGCTGTCGCCGCACAGCACGACCATGCCCGGACGAATCAGCCCGATTTCCGGCGCGACCACATGCTCGATGCCTTGCGCGCGGTCCCGCACGTCGAAGAGATGAATGCCGTGCCGCGCGCAGTTGCGCGTGAAGTTCGCGGCCTGATGCGCGGCCGCGTCGATCATGATCGTGCGCTTGTCGACGGCCACGGGATGCGTCGGAATCACGTGATCGACGACGCCCATCTGCTTCTCCGGGCAACGCACCGGCAGGTTTTTCTCCGCGAGCCCCGCGAATGCCTGCGGGCTCGTGTACTCGTTCATGATGTGCAGGTCGGCGTAAAGCGCGACGTGCTCGTCATCGACGCGAAAAACCGTATGGCTCTCCACGATCTTCCGGTAAAGCGTCTGTCCCATGCTGTCTCCCTCGATGCCCCTCGGATAAGTCGAAGCCAGTGTAATTCGATACTGGAGGCCGTAAAATGCAGACTCATTTAACCCATTATTAAGATGGATTTATAAATGAACTCGATCGCGGACCTGGAGTTTTTCGCGCGGCTCGTCACGCAGGGCAGCTTGTCGGCGCTTGCGCGCGAGCTCGGCGTGACGCCGCCCGCGGTGAGCGCGCGTCTGAGTCAGCTCGAACGGCGTCTCGGCGTGAAGCTCCTGAATCGCACGACGCGGCGGCTCGCGTTGACACAGGAAGGCGAGCTTTATCTGGGCACCGGCTCGCGCCTGCTCGAACAGGTGCAGGAACTCGAACGCATGGTGTCGAGCAGCCGCGATCTGCCGCGCGGATTGCTGAAGGTGAACGCGACGTTCGGCTTCGGGCGGCGGCACATCGCGCCGGCGCTGTCGGGGTTTCGCCGGGAATATCCGGAAGTCGACGTGCAGCTCGATCTCACCGATCGTCCGATGAATCTCGCCGAGTTCGCGTTCGATGTCGGCATACGCTTCGGCGAGTTGCCGGACATGCGCGTCGTCGGCAGGAAGATCGCGGCGAACCGGCGTTTCGTGTGCGCATCGCCGGCGTATCTGAAGGTGCACGGCACGCCGAAAGAGCCTGATGATCTGCGCGGTCATCGGTGCATCGTGCTGCGTGAGAACGACACCGCGTATGGCACGTGGCATTTCACGAAGGGCAAGCGACACGAGACGGTGAAGGTGCAGGGCGCGATGAGCAGCAACGACGGCGAAGCGACCCTGCGCTGGGCGCTCGATGACCACGGCGTGCTGGTGCGCTCCGAATGGGACGCGCAGCCTTATCTCGATTCGGGGGCGCTTAAGCAAGTGCTCGTCGACTGGTCGATGCCGCCCGCCGATATCTACGCGATCTATCCGGAGCGGCTGAATCTGTCGGCGAAGGTGAGGGTGTTCATCGACTTTCTGGAGCGCTATCTGAAGCGGGCGTAACGCTTGTTCAAACGGAATCTGATGGTTTTTTGATGTTTTATTGATGGTTCACGTTTCGCCGCACCGGCTATGCTTAGGGAAAACGGAGCGAGACATGAACGAGACGAACTGGTACACGGAAAGCGGCTGTTCGCTCGACGAGTTTGCGAGCCTGCTGGAGCGTGATACCGCGCGGAAGCCGGCGTTCGCGTCGGATATCCAGCGGCAGATTCCGCTTTACGACTGCGGCGCGCTCGCGGGCGTATTGCGCGACCCATCGCAGGTGATGGCGTTGCAGGCGGAATGGGCGACAGTGCTGCGCGACGGCGCGGGCGTCTTCGTGCTGAAGCATGCGTATGCGGACACCGGCCCGGTCGACGAAGCCACCGCGATTTTCGAATCCATCATCCGCGAGGAGCGTGCACAAGGCGTGAGCGCGGGCGATCACTTCGCGAAGGCGGGTGCGAACGATCGCATCTGGAATGCTCAGGAAAAGCTCTGTCTCCAGGCGCCCGGTGTGTTCGCGCGTTACTTCGCGAATCCGTTTATCGAGTGTGCGGCGCAAGCGTGGCTCGGTCCGGGTTTCCAGATGACATCGCAGGTCAATGTCGTGCGTCCGGGCGGCGACGCGCAGCAGGCGCATCGCGACTATCACCTTGTCTTCCAGACGGCCGATGAAGTGCGGCGCTATCCGGCGCATGTTCACGCGATGTCGCCGTTTCTCACGCTGCAAGGCGCGGTCGCGCATAGCGACATGCCTGTGGAGAGCGGTCCGACGAAACTGCTGCCGTTCTCGCAACGGTACGCCCGAGGTTATGTCGCGTGGCGTCGCGCGGACTTTCGCGAGTACTTCGAAGCACGCTACGTTCAATTGCCGCTCGGAAAGGGCGACGCGCTTTTTTTCAGCCCTGCGCTGTTTCATGCTGCGGGCGCGAATCGCACGCACGACGTGCAGCGCATGGCGAACCTGTTGCAGGTTTCATCGGCGTATGGCCGCGCGATGGAATCGCTCGATCGCGCGCGCATGTGCGAAGCGGTTTTTCCGGTGCTGCTCGAGTGCAAGTCGACGGGACGAATGAGCGATGCGGAACTGGATGCGGTTATCGCGTCATGCGCGGAAGGTTATGCGTTTCCGACGAATCTGGATCGCGATCCACCGATTGGGGGGCTTGCGCCGAAGAGTCAGCAGGCGCTGCTTCGCCAGGCAATCGATGAGGTTTGGTCTGTCGATGCGCTCGGCGAGGCGCTGGAGGGGAACGCTTGGCGACGGTGCACGTAGGGTGGAATTTGTTGACGCGGTTTTCGCTTTTCGTTTTTCGCCGGATCCCGTATTCGTGTTGGTTTATTAGCACTGCCCCTGTGCGGGGCGGCAGTCACTTTCTTTGCTGCTGCAAAGAAAGTAACCAAAGAAAGCAGCTTGTTTAAGCCCGCGGTCACACGTAGTTTGGCCATGCTTGCCAGCCCGCGATGGCACTCGCCTAAGTGTCGCCCTCGAAGGACTAACCGGGCTTGGATCGCGCACGGTCTGCCGCCCGAGAGGTTTCAGCGCGCTGGTTCAGCACGAAAGAGCTTCGGCACAGCGCTACGCGCTGCCGTTGGGTATGCAAGGGAAACCGTCGAGAAGAAGCGCGCGCGCACCCGATTGACCCATCGGCCGCGAAGCGGGCTGGAGCTATTTGGTGCTGAACCAGTGCGCTCAAGGTTATGGCTCGTCAGACCGTGCGCGGTCCAAGCCCCGCGAGACCTACGAGGGCACTCGCTACTGCCGGGCCATTCAGCCAATCGCCTGTGCCGCGGCCGGTGTGAAGTGCTTAGGCTGGGGAAAGCTGTTTCTTTGGTTACTTTCTTTGCAGCAGCAAAGAAAGTGACTGCCGCCCCGCATAGGGGCAGTGCTAATAAACCAACACGAATACGGGATCCGGCGAAAACCCCCCAAAAACCTACGCAAAAACACTATTCCTGATAAACCGCCGACAACACACTTTGCGCATCGGCCAGTGCATTGTCGAGTTGCACGAGACTCGCATGCCGCGCCCCGAGCGGATCACGATTCGCAATCGCGGTGAGAATCGCCTTGTGCCGAGGCAAAGACAGCGCATGCGTATCCGGATGACGGCTCGTCAGCTTGATCGACTCCGACAGCGCCAGCGTCAGCATATGTCCGATGTACATCAGCATATCGTTGTGCGTCGCGGTCATGATCGCGCGATGAAACTCGAGATCGGGCGCGAGCAACGCCTCGGGCGTGTCCGCGTGCGACATGCGCTCGAACGCATCACGGATGAGCGCGACATCCTCCTCCGTCGCGTTCGACGCGGCGAGCGCTGCGGCCGCAGGCTCGACGATCCTGCGCACCACGAGCAGCGACTGAAAGAACTCGCCTTCGTGCACGCTGTTGATCGTCCAGAAAAGCACATCGGGATCGAGCGTGTGCCATTCATCGCGCGGACGTACGACACTGCCCAGACGCGGCTTCGACAGCACGAGGCCTTTCGCGACCAGCACGCGCGTCGCTTCGCGCAGCACGGGCCGGCTCACGCCATACGCTTCGCACAGCTTCGCCTCGGCGGGCAGCCGGTCGCCCGGCTTGAGCTTGCCGCTCACGATCTCGATGCCGAGCTCCTGCACGATGCGCGCGTGCATGCTCTTGCGGGGCTGTGGATGGCGATAGTCCATATCGTCGTCAGCGCTTCGCCGCGCCGCGCTCACCGAACGCCCGCTGCGACAGACAGAACACGAGCAGCAGCGCGCCGACCGCGATCTTCGTCCACCACGAACTGAGCGAGCCGTCGAAGGAAATAAGCGTCTGGATGATGCCGAGCAACAGCACGCCGAACAGCGTGCCGATCACATAGCCGACACCGCCCGTCAGCAGCGTCCCGCCGATGACGACCGAAGCGATCGCGTCGAGTTCGAGGCCCATCGCATGCAGGCCGTAACCCGAGAGCATGTAGAACGTGAACAGCACGCCGCCGAGCGCCGAGCAGAAGCCCGACAACGCGTAGGCGCCGATGGTCGCCGCATTCACCGGCAAGCCCATCAGCAGCGCGGAATGCGGATTGCCGCCGACCGCGTAGATGGTGCGTCCGAACGGCGTGTAATGCGCGACGAACACCGCGGCAGCGAGCACGACGAGTGCGATCACCGCGCCGAGCGATAGCGACGCGCCGCTCATCACGGGAATGCGAAGCTGCGAGACGGCTGCATACCACGGGTCCGTGATGCTGATCGAATCGATGCTGATGAGATAGCACAGCCCGCGCGCGAGGAACATTCCCGCGAGCGTGACGATGAACGGCTGCAGCCGGAAACGCGCGATCAGCCAGCCCATCAGCGTGCCGAAGGCGGTGCCCATCGCGAGCACGAGCGGGATCACCACGAGCGGATGCCAGCCCGCCTTTTCGACGAGCGCGGCGGAGACCATCGTCGTGAGCGCGATCACCGATCCCACCGACAGATCGATGCCGCCCGACAGAATCACGAAGGTCTCGCCCACCGCGACGACGATCAGAAACGCATTGTCGATCAGCAGATTGAGAAAGACCTGCGGCGAGAAGAAGCCGGTGTACATCACCGAGCCGAGCACCGAAACGGCGACGAACAGCGATATCGTCGCGGCGAGCGGAAGGTAGCGGCTGCGCGATGTCTTGCGCGGCGGCGTTTCGCCCTTGCGATGCTGCGTGAGCGTGGGCAGGCCCGAATTCATCGGCGCACCTCGCGGTCGGAAAGAGCGGGGCGGCGCGCGAACTTCGCGACCGTCGCGCGGAATTCGCCCGATTGCAGCATCATCACCACGAACACCACGATCGCCTTCACGACGAGATTCACCTCCGGCGGCACGCCGAGCGAATAGATCAGATACGTGAGCGTCTGGATGATGAGCGCGCCGATCACGCTGCCCGCAAGCGTGAAGCGCCCGCCGGTCAGCGCGGTGCCGCCGAGCGTGACGGCGAGGATCGCGTCGAGTTCGAGCAGCAGGCCCGCGTTGTTGCCGTCGGCGCTCTTTACGTTCGAGCTGATCAGTATGCCCGCGACGCCCGCACACAATCCGCTGAACGCATACGCGCCGAGCGTGAGCCTGCGCGCCTGCACGCCCGCGACGCGCGCGGCGGTCGGATTGATGCCGATCGCCTGCAGGAACAGCCCGAGCGCCGTGCGTGTGATCGCGAGATAGAGCAGCACGAACACGAGCGCGACGATCAGGATCGACACCGGCACGCCGAGCAGATAACCGCCGCCGAAGAAGAAGTAGGGCGAGTAGTAGATCGTGATGATCTGGCCGCTCGTGATGAGCTGCGCGATGCCGCGTCCCGCGACCATGAGAATGAGCGTCGCGATGATCGGCTGCATGCCCGCGCGCGCGACGAGCACGCCGTTCCACAGCCCGCACAGCAACGCGACGCCGAGCGCGAGCACGATCACGACGGGCAGCGGAAAACGCGTGACGGTGCCCGCGACCGACCCGCCGATCGCCCATGCGGCGACCGCGCCCGCGATGGCGACGACCGCGCCCACGGAGATATCGATGCCGCGCGTCGCGATCACGATGGTCATGCCGAGCGCGACGACCGCGAGCGGCGCGCCGCGATTGAGAATATCGACGAGGCTGCCGTAAAGATGATGATCGCGCCATTCGACATGCAGGAAGCCCGGATTGAACGCCGCGTTCAACGCGAGCAACAGCGCGAGCGTGACGATCGGCCAGCCGAGCCGATGCTCCATCGCCGAGCGAAGCATTCCACGCCGCACGGTGTCATCCATGTTCGGCTCCGATCATTTCGCAGACGGTGTCCTCGCTCGTTCCCGCCGGAAGCTCGCCGACCTTGCGACGGTCGCGCAACACGACGATGCGGTTCGCGATGCGCACGATCTCCGAGATCTCCGACGAGATGAAGAGCACCGCCATGCCCGTCGATGCGAGGCGCATTATCTCGTCCATGATTTCCTGCTTCGCCGCGACATCGATGCCGCGCGTGGGTTCGTCGAGAATCAGCAGGCGCGGCTCGGTCGCGAGCCATCGGGCGATGAGCGCCTTTTGCTGATTGCCGCCGGAGAGCAGGCCGATCGGCATGTCGAGCGTCGCGGCCTTGATGCCGAGCGCGCGCACGAAGCGTTCGGCGAGCGCGTTCTGTTCGGCGCGCGTGAGGCAGCGTCGCGCGCCCATGCGCGCCTGCAACGCGAGCGCGATGTTCTCGCGCAACGACAGCTCCGCGACGATGCCATCCGCCTTGCGCTCCTCCGGACAGAACGCGATGCCGTGACGGATCGCCTGCGCGGGCGTCGCGAACGACACCGGTACGCCATCGATGCGCAGTTCGCCTTCGTCGGGCTTCTCCAAACCGAAGAGCAGCTTCGCAAGCTCGGTGCGTCCGGACCCGAGCAGCCCCGCGACGCCGACCACCTCGCCCGCGCGCACGCGCAGATCGAGCGGTTGCAATTGCCCTTTCTGGCCGAGCCGGATGGCGTCGAGCACGGCGTTATCCGCGACGCCTGCCTCGGACTCTTCAGGCGGCGCCTGACGCGCCTGCGCGGCGGCGAGCTCGCGCCCGAGCATCGCCGCGATGAGCGCCTGCGTGCCCAGCTCATTCGCGCGCCATTCACCGACGCGCCGGCTGTTGCGCAGCACCGTGATGCGATCGGAGATCGCGTAGACCTGATTCAGAAAGTGCGTGACGAACAGAATGGCGAGACCCTGTTCGCGCAGCCGGCGCAGTACGTCGAATAGGCGGCGCACTTCGTCGTCGTCGAGACTGGAGGTCGGCTCGTCGAGGATCAGCACTTTCGACGACAGCTTCAGCGCGCGCGCAATGGCGACCATCTGCTGCACGGCGACCGAATAACTCGTCAGCACGCGCGTCACGTCGATATCGAGCCCGATGCGCGCGAGCAACTCACGCGCCTGCCGGTTCGTCGCGTCCCAGTCGATGCGATAGCCGGCAAGCGCGCCGCGTCGCGGAAAATAGCCCGCGAAGATGTTCTCCGCCACCGAGAGATTCGGGCAGAGATTCACTTCCTGATAGACCGTGCTGATGCCGAGCTTCTGCGCGTCGAGCGGCGATTCCGGGCGAATCGCGCGGCCGTCGAGCAGGATTTCGCCGGCGTCGAGACTCACGACGCCGGTGAGCACCTTGATGAGCGTCGACTTGCCCGCGCCGTTCTGTCCCATCAGCGCGTGAACCTCGCCCGGATGAAGGACGAGGTTCACATCCTGCAACGCATGCACGCCGGCGAAGCGCTTGTCGATGCCTCGCAACTCCAGTACGGGTGATGTCATCGGAGATCAGTATTTGCGATTGGGGAATTCCTTCGCCGCGACCTCCATCGGGAAGATGCTTTCCTGCGTAACGATGCGCTTGGGCACGGACTTGCCCGCCTTGATGTCCTTCACGACCGACATCAGTTGCGGCCCGAGCAGCGGACTGCATTCGACCGATACGTTGAGCTTGCCCGCCATCATCGCTTCGAACGCGCCTTTCACGCCATCGACGGAAATGATGATGATGTCCTTGCCCGGCTTCATGCCCGCTTCTTCGATAGCCTGGATCGCGCCGATCGCCATGTCGTCGTTGTGCGCGTAGAGCACGTTGATCTTCTTGCCCTCGGCCTTGAGGAACGCTTCCATCACTTCCTTGCCCTTCGCGCGCGTGAAGTCGCCGGTCTGCGAGCGGATGATCTTGAACTTCGGATCGGACTTGATGATTTCCTCGAAGCCTTTCTTGCGATCGATCGCGGGCGCGGAACCCACCGTCCCCTGTAACTCGACGATATTGATCGGCCCCGCATTGCCTTTTTCCTTCTCGACGAGCCAGCGGCCCGCCTTGCGGCCTTCCTCGGTGAAGTCGGAGCCGATGAAGGTCACATAGAGCGTCTCGTCCTTGCTGCTGATCGCGCGGTCGGTGAGCACGACGGGAATCTTCGCGTTCTTCGCTTCAACGAGCACGGTTTCCCAGCCGGTTTCGACGACGGGCGAGAACGCGATCACATCGACCTTCTGCGCGATATACGAGCGAATCGCCTTGATCTGGTTTTCCTGCTTCTGCTGGGCGTCGGAGAATTTCAGGTCGATGCCGGCTTCTTTCGCGCTCGACTTGATCGACTCGGTATTCGCGGTGCGCCATTCGCTTTCGGCGCCGACCTGCGCGAAGCCGAGCACGATGGGTTTCTGTGCGAAGGCGGGAAGCGGGAGCATTGCGCTCAGGGGCGCGGCGGCCATCGCGACTAACACGGTGCGGCGTTTCATGTCAGTGGTTCCTCCATCCGTTGGCTATTTATCGATCTTGTTCGAATGATTCTGGAATAACCTTTTAATTCGTTGTTCTATTTATCTCCTCGCCATTCCGGTATTTGGGTTTTTCAACTGTCGATGCAACGGCGCCGAGATAGATTGACTATATGAAGCTATTCGCCCACTTTTAATTCACGTTAACCCGCTTTTTGCGCTTAACAGTCATACCATCTCGCCGCCTTCGCCGCGTTGCAGCAATAACTGGTAACAGCGGCGTAACGGCTCGTAAGCTCTCGCGAAAAGCGTGTTTTCCTCGTGCGATCGCCGTATCGCGCGCTCACGGAAGATTGCCGCGTTGCAATCCGCAACGGTCTTCCAAACTGAAGGAGCGCGCAGCATGAACGTCACCAGCCCGAGCACCCAACACACGACGCAAGCGTTGTCGCACACGCTGCCCATCAAGCGCGGCACCGAAACACCGACGGTGGAAACCGGCACGCCGAACGCGAAGACGACGCCAAGCAATCCGGCGCATCTCGGCAATCACATCGACACGACCGCGTGAATCATGGCGACGTCCTTTCGTCTCGTACTCGTGTGCGCCGCGCTCGCGGCGTGCCCGATCGTGCTCGATGGCTGCGCGCTCGCCGCGTTGCCGTGCCGCGTGACATCGGCCGCGCTGAAGATCGTGCCGGTCGTGGGTCACGCCGCGTCCACGCCCTTCGATGCCTGCGCCACCGCCATCGACTGACATGAAGCGAACGTTCCTTGGTTGTGCCTTTCTCGTTTGCATGGCGATGCCTGCGTTCGCGGCGGCGCAAAAGCCTTTCGACTTCCGCGGCCTGCGGCTCGGCATCTCGCTCGATGCGTTCCGCCACGAGGAGCCCGCGCGCGCGACGCCGCCCGGCAGCGTCGCCGTGTGCGACACGGATCTCGAAGCGGCTTCGCTCGGCATGGTGCTGCGCGACGCGCACAGCCTGTCGATCGCGTGCAAGTGGGCGCATCGCACGCAAAACGGATGGAGCGAATCGCTGGCGGTCGTCGATGGCGCGCCCGCGCGCGATCACGTGCTGCGCTTCATGGCGATGCCGGGCGATGCGTCGCCGCGGCTCTATCGCATGTCGTTCGTGATCGACGCGCGTGTCGCCGATGACTTCGCGCAGGCGCTGTCGTCGAAGTTCGGCACGAGCCGCGTCGAGCGCGCGAATGGCTACCAGACGCGAACGTGGGAGAACGCGGCGAGCTCGATCACGCTGGAAGCGAACGGGGCGGCGGCGTCGGCGCGCGTGATCTATCGCCTGAAGGCCTACGAAGCGTGGCTGCGCGATACGACCGACCGATGGCGTCTTGCCGCGGTGCACGACACGCCCTGAATCAACGGAGAGGATTGTTCATGAAACTGGCGTCATTGCCATGCGCGGCGTTCGTGCTCGCGCTCGCCGCGTGCTCGTCGTCCGGGTCGCGCTCGATCGTCGAGATGCCGACTTATGCGCCGGCCGTCGCGCAGCCGGTCAACGTCAACACGTTGGGCGCGATCTATCAGGCGGGCAGCTCGGTCTCGCTCTACGAGACTTCGCGCGCGCAGAAGGTCGGCGACGTGCTGACGATCCGGCTCGCGGAGTCGTACCAGGGCAGCAATTCCGCCGATGCCAGCGCGAGCCGCGCGAGCAGCATCAGCGCCGAGGCCGCCGACAAGTCGAGCGGGGCGGCGGCGCGGCTCGCGCGGCTCTTCAACGTCGGCTCGGCGGATACGTCGTTCAAGGGTAACGGGAGCACGAGCAATCTTTCCGCGATGAGCGGCACGCTGGCGGTGTCGGTCATCGGCACCTTGCCGGGCGGTAATCTCGTGGTCGCGGGCGACAAGATCATCGCGATGAGCGGCAATCAGGACCGGTTGCGCTTCTCGGGCATCGTCAATCCGAAGGATATCGAGGCGGGGAATTATGTGGCGTCGAACAAGGTGGCCAACGCGCGTATCGAACAGGCGGGGGTGGGGATGCTTGCCGATTCGACGACGATGGGGTGGTTGCAGCGGCTGTTTATGAGTGTGCTGACCTTCTGAGATCCTACACACCCATATCCGCCGCAATCCGCCCCGCCGCTGTCGGATCCCCATGCGGCACAAAAATATACCCCTGCCCCCAAACCGTCTGCACATAACGCGGCTCCGACGGATCGACTTCAAGCAGCCGCCGCAGTCGCCATATCGCCACATCGAGACTGCGATCGCGATGCGCGCCGTTCCCGCGCATCTTTTCGTTCAGCTCCGTGCGCGTGAGCACGATCATCGCGTTCTTGACGAGCGTCTTGAGCAGCGCGAACTCGCCCGAGCGCAGCGTGATGCGCTCGCCGTCGCGGCGCAACTCGCGCGCGCCGAAGTCCATTTCGAAGGGGCCAAAATGATAAGGCGGCCGAATCTCCGGCGCGCTGGCCGTGGCCGGTGAAGCGCTCTCGAAGCGCCTCAAAATCGAGCGGATGCGCGCGAGCAGTTCGCGCGGATCGAAGGGTTTGCCGAGGTAATCATCCGCGCCGAGTTCCAGCCCGATGACGCGATCGAGCACGTCCGAGCGCGCGGTCAAGAGGATCACGGGGATATCGTCGCGCGCATTGCGCAATTCGCGCAGCGCGCTGATGCCGTCCTTGCCGGGCATCATCACGTCGAGCACGATCATCGAGGGACGCTCGGCCTGCACGCGGCGTTTGAGGTCCGTGCCGTCGCTTAGAACGGAGACATCGAAGCCGTGCTGCTGCAGATAGTCGCGAACGTGATCGCGCACGACGGGGTCGTCGTCGACCATCAGTACATGTGGTGTCATTCGCGGATTCTAAGCGCAAGGCCAGCGCCGTCGCGATGGCCGCGAACTTTCCATTTCTTTCCGTTACGGCGTGTTTCAACGGCGATGCGCGGCCCGGTCTCCGGCGTGCGCGGGTCCACGGGAATTAGCACGCACGTGCTCCGCGCGTTCATCGCGTCCGGGATGGCTTCCGTAAACATCCGTAATGTCGCGCCGCGCGCACGACGCGCGATTACGGATTAAGGCCGAATAAAATTTTGAGATGTCTACATCGGTTCTCATCGTCGACGACGACCCCGCGGTGCGCGATCTGCTGCGCCGCTTCTTCAACACGCAAGGCATCGACGTCTCCGTGCTGCACGACGGCGGCGGGCTGCGCCGGCGGCTGGAACTCGAACGTCCGTCCATCGTGGTGCTCGACATCATGATGCCGGACATCGACGGCCTGCGCGCGCTGCGCGATCTGCGCGCTGCGGGCGAGGACATTCCGGTGATCTTCGTGACCGGTTGCGATAGCGTGCCGCAAAAGATCGCCGGGCTGCAGTCGGGCGCGGACGACTACCTCGCCAAGCCGTTCGATCCGCGTGAGTTGCTCGCGCGCATCGAGGCTGTGCTCAGACGCCGCGCGAGCGCACCGAGCCGTCCCGAGCCCGCGCCGCGCGAACGCTTCGGGCGCTTCGAAGTGGATTTCGTGACGCGCTCGCTGTCGAGCGGCGGGGAACGCATCGCGCTGCGCGACAGCGAGTTCGCGCTGCTCAAGGTGTTCATCAAGCATCCGTACAAGGTGCTGTCGCGCGTGCTGATTCACGATCTCGTCCATCGCGACGATCTGCCTTTTCGCGATCGCGGCCTCGACGTGCCGATCTGGCGCCTGCGCCGCCTCATCGAAGACGATCCGTCGCATCCGCGTCATGTGCAGACCGTGCGCGGGCAGGGCTACGTTTTCGTTCCCGACACGGACGCTCCGGCTTTCGACTGGACCGGGGCGTAACCACGATGCGTTCCGGTTTCTGGCAGTCCGCGCGCAGGCCGCGCGGTTTCATCGACACGCTGTTCGGCCGCATGGCGATCGTGTCGATCTGCGTGCTGCTCGCGCTTCAGGGCGGATGGTTCGCGATTCTCCACGTGCAAGGGCCGCACAAGGAAGCCGATGGTTACGCGCGCGCGTTGCTCATCGTGCTCGAAGCCGCGCATAACGATGTCGCGCTCGGCGGGCGGCTCATGCGCGAAACGCGCGTGCATATCGTGCCGGTGTGGAACATGCCCGAGCCGCTCACGCTGCGCGATCCCGCGAAGACGCGCCATGCGCACCTCGCGCGCCAGCTCGCCGACCGCTTGCCGGAAGGCTCGCAGATCGCCATCGATATCGACGGCCACAACAAGTCGCGGCTCTGGGTGCGTTATCCGCAGAGCAACGTGTGGATCGTCGCGCCGATCGACCTGCCGCCGCCCGCGCCGTTCATCACCGAGGGCATCGTGCTGCTCGCGGGCGCGCTCGTGCTCTCGCTCATCGCGACATGGCAGTTGCAGCGTCCGCTCGCACGCGTCGCGCAGGCGGCGCGACGCTTCGGCGGCGGCGAGCGGCCGGTGCCCGTCGAGGAAAACGGTCCGCGCGAATTGCGCGAACTGATCGGCGCATTCAATCAGATGATGAAGAAACTCACCGACGCCGACGACGATCGCGCCGTGATGCTCGCTGGCATCGCACACGATCTGAAGGCGCCGCTCACGCGCCTGTCGCTGCGCGCGAGCGTGCTCGCGAAGGACGAGCGCGAGCGCGCCCATTTCCTGCGCGATATCGATTCGATGACGCGCATCGTGCAGCAGTTTCTCGAATTCGCGGGGCGCTCGTCTTCGGACAACACGAAGACCGGTGTCGATGCGTTCATCGCGGAGCAGTTCGCATCGCCCGAAGATGGCGACGAGCCCTTGTTCGCGCTGTCGCTCGAAGCCGGCGATACGTTCAGACTGCCGCGGACTTTCATCGATCGCCTGATGACGAATCTCGTCGACAACGCGCTCGAGCACGGCGAGCCGCCTGTGGAGATCCGCACGGCGCGTCAGGGCGATGACTGGCTGATCGAAGTGCGCGACCACGGACCCGGCATTCCCGATGAACGCCTCGACGACGTATTGCGGCCCTTCGTGCGGCTCGATCCCGCGCGCAGCGGCAACGGCCATTGCGGACTCGGGCTCACCATCGTTGAACGCCTTGCGCGTGAAGAGCGCGGCCGCTGCGAAATCGGCAATGCCGAAGGCGGCGGGCTGATCGTGCGCATCGTCATTCCCTGCGAAGAAACATGAAGCCCGCTTCGTCCATGCGTTCGACGCTTTTGTCGCGTCGTGCTTTCATCCGGGGCGGCGCACGCGTGGCGCTGCTTTCGAGCACGTTCGGCGCGAGCGCGCTGCTGTCGGCATGCGGCGGCTCGGGCGACGATCAGAGCGTCACCGAAACGCCGAAGCTGTCCACCGTCGAAAACTTCCGCGATGTCGCGGGGACGGGCGATGGCTATCCGACCGTCGATGGCGCGCGCTTGCGGCGGGGCGTGTTCTATCGCTCGGGCGCGCTCACGCCCGACGATGCCGACGCGGCAGCCCTCGCGCGTTTGTCGCTGAGCGCGGTGCATGATCTTCGTGTGGTGGGAGAGGCGTCGCTTGCACCGGATCGCGTGCCGTCGGGCGCGGTGCGTGAGACGCATGAGATCGCGCCGATCGACGCCGCCGCCGCGGCACCGGCCGACGCCGCGGCCGCGAGCGCATGGATCGTCGAGCGCCAGCGGCAACTCGTCACGGACCCGGTCGCGCGTTTGCAGTTCGGCCTTCTGCTGACGCGACTCGCGCGCGTGTCGGGCCCGCAGGTGATTCATGGCACGGCGGGCAAGGATCGCACCGGCTGGGCGGCGGCGCTTCTGCTCTCCATCGCGGATGTGCCGCTCGACGTGATCATCCAGGACTATCTGCTGACGAACACCGTGGCGCAGACGCAGATCGATGCACGCATGACCGCGCATGCGACGCGGCTCGGAACCGATACGCAGACGGTCGCGCCGCTGTATCAGGCGCAAAGCGCGACCATCGAAGCGGCGTTCGACGAGATGCATCGCGAATACGGGACGTTGAGCCGCTATCTCGCGCAGGGCTTGTCGATGACCAGCGCGGATGTGGCGATGTTGCGGGCGAAGTTGATCGCGTAGACAACGCGTTCAGGCTTGTGCCGCATGCTCCCGGTACGCCGCGAATTTCGATGTCTTCCCGATTCCGGGATTGAAGCAATTGCACGGATCGAGTTGCTTGTAAAAACCGGCAAGCTGCGGCTTCGCCGCGTACAGATGCCCAACGTTGTGCTCGGCCGGATACTCGGCGCCGCGTTCATCGAGCAGTTCGAGCATCTCGTGCTCCAGCGCCATGCAGTCGTTGCCCTTGGCGACGATGTAGTCCTGATGGAACACGTGACACAGAAAGTGCCCGTAATACAGCTTCAATACGATCGGGCGCTCGATCTTTTCCGGCAGCCGCTCGAACCAGTCGCGGTCGTTGCGCCGTAACGCGATATCGAGCGCGACGATATCCTCGACCTCGCGATGATGCACCGCGCGATAGCGCACCGCCGCGCTCGCCGCCGCGAAGCGATGCAGAAAGGCTTTGCGGCCTTCTTCATCGGTGCATTCGAAAAACGCGCCGCCGCCGTCCGCGAAACGTTGCGCCAGAAACGCGCGTGCTTCCTCGATGCCCGCCGCCGGCACCTTCAGCATCAGATGATGCTCATACTGTTCGCGATATCTCGTCAGACGCGCGGGCAGATGATCCGGCAGACGTTCGCTCAGCCATTGCAGCACGCGATCACTCATATGCTTCGGCATGAAGCCGAGGCGCTCGAACCACGCATCGCAACGCGTCTTCAGATTGAAGAACAGGGGCAATCGATCCGTGCCGAACTTGTCGATGATGACGAAGAGGTCCTTGCCGTATTGCTTCGCGACATCGAACGCATCGCGATGCAGATACTCGCCCGCGATCGGCAGATGCGTGAAGTTCGCGAGCGCGTGGCGTCGAATGTCGGTCAGCACGTTCGTGTCGTTCGTGCCGATGTAGAACACCTTCGCGCCTCGCTCGGCGGCGAACGTGTCGAGACGCACCGCGAACGTCATCACCTTGCCCGCCGAGCCGGATGCTTCGAACAGACGCCGCGGATCGGCGTTGAAGCGCGCGGGCGTGGCAGCGTCGATATCGCGGACATGTGTCGCGTATTCGTGATCCGAGGCGGCCGCGCCTTCGCGAACATCGGCATCGGTGAACGTGCCGTTTTCGATGCGCGCGAGAATCTCGTCGGGCGTGCTGCCGAGCTCGATGCCCAGATGATTCACGAGGCGCAGCACGCCCGATGCATCGACGGCGGCGAACACCGCCATCTCCGTATAAGCCGGCCCGCGATGCACGAGCGAGCCGCCCGAGTTGTTGCTGATGCCGCCCAGCACCGATGCGCCGATGCACGACGAGCCGATCACCGAATGCGGTTCCCGTCCGAGCGGCTTAAGCGCGCGTTCGAGTTGATCGAGCGTCGTGCCGCCGATGCAGACCACTTGACTCCCGCCCTTGATCAGATGCACGCGCTTGATGCGCGTCGTGCTGACGATGACGATGTCGCGATCGTAGCTATCGCCATCGGGTGTCGAGCCGCCCGTCAGACCGGTGTTCGATGCCTGCGTGATGACGATCGCGCGCGCGGCGACGCATGCGGCGAGCACGCGCCATTGCTCGACGAGCGTGCCGGGCCGCACGACCGCCAGCACGCGGCCGCTGCCGAAGCGATAGCCGGTGCGATAGCGGCGCGTTTCGCCATCGCCGGTGAGCACGTTGTGCGTGCCGACGATATCGCCGAGCGATGCGAGCAGGCTCGTGCGTGACGCGCCGACCGAACGGGCGGAAGGGGCGGTGACGGACATGATGGCCTCACGCGCGGCGCGGTGCCGAAGACGACGACTCCGCCGACGAACCCGCCGTCGCGCGCTGCGTGAGCGTCAGCACCGCGCCGACGACGAGCGCACCCGCGACCACGACGAGCCCTGCGTTCGTGCTGTGCGTGACATCCTTCATCCAGCCGATGATCGACGGACTCACGAAGCCGGCGAGATTGCCGATCGAGTTGATCATCGCGATGCCGGCTGCCGCGGCGGTGCCGGTCAGCACGCTGCTCGGATAGGTCCAGAAGACCGGCATCATCGACAGCACGCCGGCCGTGCCGACCGACAGCGTGACCAGCGCGAGCGTGAGGTTGCCCGTGTGAAGCGTGCTTGCATAGAAGCCCGCCGCGGCCGCGATACCCGCCAGCGCGAGATGCCAGCGGCGTTCGTTGCGGCGGTCGGAAGAGCGCGCGACGAGAATCATCGACACCATCGCGACCGCGTACGGAATCGCGGTGAAGAGGCCGACGTCGAGCGCATCTTTCACGCCCGCCGTCTTGATGAGCGTCGGCAGATAGAAGCTCACGCCGTAGAGGCCCATCATGCAGCAGAAGTAGATCGCGGCGAGCCGCCACACACGGCCGTTCGACACGACGCTCCTCAGCGAATGATCGGCGCCGGCGGGTTCATCGCGTGCGATGTTGTCTTCGAGAAGCTGCTTCTCCTGCGCGTTGAGCCACGACGCGGCGCGGATGCCGTTCGGCAGCATGAACAAGGTCAGGATGCCGAGCACGAGCGACGGAACCGCTTCGAGCAGGAAAAGCCATTGCCAGTTCGACAGGCCGTGAACGCCGTTGAACGCCTGCATGATCCAGCCCGACAGCGGACCGCCGACCACGCCAGCCACCGGAATGCCGATCATGAAGAGCGCGTTCATGCGGCCGCGCCGCTTTCCCGGATACCAGTAGGTCAGATACAGCACGATGCCGGGAAAGAACCCGGCTTCGGCGACGCCGAGCAGAAAGCGCAGCGTGTAGAACATCGCGGGCGTCTTCACGAAGAGCGACGCTGCGGATACCAGCGCCCACGTCACCATGATGCGGCTGATCCACACGCGCGCTCCCACGCGATGCAGCAGGATGTTGCTCGGCACCTCGAACAGGAAATAGCCGATGAAGAAAATACCCGCGCCCAGCCCGTACACGGACTCGCTGAACTTCAGGTCGTTGAGCATCTGCAGCTTCGCGAATCCGACGTTGACGCGGTCCAGATAGGCCGCGACGTAGCAGATGAAAAGGAAGGGCAGCAGACGCAAGGTCACTTTCGCGTACGTCGCGTTTTCGAACTCGGTCGTGGCTGTCGGGCTGGTTGGGTTCATCGTGAGAGTCTCCTGAATCGTGCGGCTTGGTGCCGCTAATGGCTTTGCTGCAGCGCATTGTTCCGCGCCGGCAAGAGACTGTCGAGATGCCGAACCACTGGTCCTACCACTTCTTTTTCGCGTGCCAGACGTGCTTTTCCGCGTGAATCAATGGGGACGAGGGCGCGCGGGCTTTCGCACGCTTGTGCGCCTGAGCGCGGCGCGGGATCACGTCCAGCCCTTGAGCCGCAAGGTCGCGCGCACCAGGCGCTGCTCTTCGGCCTCGATTTCCCGCATGCAGGCGGTCGTCGTCGTGATATGCGTGCTCGCGGCCTTGCGCGCCTGCTCCGGCTGTTTGGCGAGCACGGCCTTGTAGAGACGGGCGTGCTGTTTGTCGATGACGCGCTTTTGCGCCTCGCGATGGTAGAGGTTGTTGACCGAAGCGAAGACCGAACTCAGCAGCAGATCCGTGAGCGAGCTCAGCGTGTGCACCAGCACGGGATTGTGCGACGCCTCGCAGATCGAGAGATGGAAGTTATAGTCGAGCCGCGCGCGGGCCGATTCGCCCACGTCGCTCTCGTTCGCGGCGAGCATCTCTTCGTATCGGCGGGTGATGAGCGCGAAATCGGCCTGCGTGCCGCGCAGCGCCGCCAGCCGCGCCGATTCGGCCTCGAGCATTTCGCGCACTTCGAAGATGTCGTACAGGGTGCGCGGCTGCGAGCCGAGCAGATGCATCATCGGTGTGAGCGCGGGCTGCGTCGTCAGCGCGGCGACGAACGAGCCGCGTCCATGCGAAGTCTCGATGATGCCGCGCGTGCGCAGCACCTTTAATCCTTCCCGCACCGCCGATCGCGACGCGCCCAGCTTCGCGGTCAGCCGTCGCTCGGAAGGCAGCGCCTGACCGGGTTTCAGCACGCCGTCGACGATGAGCGCTTCGATACGTCCGGCGACGACATCCGCGATCTGTAACGCCTCTTCCTGGTTGTCTTCGAGCATGCTTCGCCTCACTGGTCCGACCACTTGCAAAAGAATCTTCGCTCAGGGCGATGCTAGCATTCCTGAAGTCGGCGTGAGTGCTCGGCCATTCGAAGTAATCGGACCAAAAAAAGACGGCTCGCCAGAAAACAAATGGCGAGCCGCAAGAGGGATCGGTCAACAACTACAGCGTGGGCAGATTAGCATTGCTTCGACGCGCGAAATCGCATCGGAAAGATGCCGTAAGGAAAGCGCGCCTTACTGTGTGCGGGAGACCACCATCCGGTCCACCAGCGCATCCAGCTTCTGCCGCGCGCTCGCGAAACGGTCGATGTTCAGACCATTCGTGTCATAACGCGCGGTCACGAGAATCTGCCCATGCCGCACGAGCGTCAGATCGATCGCCGACAGATACGACACCGGCTCGCTCGAAAACGCGCGCCGGTCCCAACTGGTCGTTGCGCCGTAGACGAGCATCGCCTCGCAACCGGGCGGCGACGTGCCGGGGTTGTAGACCACTGAATTCACGCCGCGCCGGCGCAATGCGACTTGCAGCACGGGCACGAAATCGCCCGTCGCCACGCTCTGATTCAATTCGATGCATACGGATTGCAGCGTGGCGGGCGGCCCCGTCACCGAAGTCGGCGAAGAGTAGTTCGACGCAACCGTGAAGCCCGCCTGCACGAGCGAGCCCGCGGCATCGGCGGCGGTGATCAGTGTCCACGTGCAGCCGGAAAGCGCGCACGCGCCGACAGCAAGGAGTGCGCGAGAAACGTGCGTTCTGAGCATGCTCTTGCCGTCGTCCGCGTGCGGATGCTCAGCGGACGATGCGCAGGCGCATCGTGTTCGGCGTTTCTATCGTGGCGGTCATCGTGGTCACGCGCTTGCTGGTCACGTTGCGCAGCGCGAAGTGCTGGCGCGTTGCCGTGTTCACGTCGTGACGCACGTCGGGAAAGCAGGCGGCGATGTCCGCGCCCAGTTCCTGCAGCGGGTCGCCCACGACGCCGTCCGGGCCCCAATGCGCTCGCCAGCGGCAGTCATAGACATGCGCGCTGCCGCGGCATGCGCCCTGGCCGGGCGAAGCGGACGGCATCAGCGGGCGACTCTTGGCGAGCGTATCGAATGAGGGCGCATCGACGATCGTCTGCAGCGCGGAGCAGACGTCGGGGAGATCTTCGGCGGATGCGGAAAGCATCGGCCCAATGAGCGATACGGCGACCAGCGCGCGACGCATCGAGAGGAGACGGAGGTTGCCTGAAGGTTGAGCTTGCATGACTTGGCGTAGTATCGAAGGAAGATGGGCGTGATGTCCACGGCGGACATCACGCATCGAGATCTTCCTGCTATGCGCCGCGATTCGATATGCGGAGCAAAGCGCCAATCGTGCAGGTTATTTCAAGCTATTAATTCGGCGGCAACTTTTTTCTTTTCTTGCCGCCGATCGACTTACATCGGGTGGTTCTGCACGAAAGCCTTGTACGCCCAGTAGGCGGCCTTCTTTGTGACGCCGTCGCCTTCGAGAAGACCGTAGGCGCCTTCGCCGTCGTCATAGAGCTGGAAAGCCTGAATCGACTGGATGTTGTACTTCGACGCGACGCTCGCGAATTGCGCCATCATCAGATTGCCGGTCATGTATGTCGCGATCTGATCGTATGAACCGAAGTCCGGGCGCACCCCGAACTCGTTGATCCAGATCGGCTTGCCCATGTCGTGGAGCATCTGGAGCACGTCATGGCATCCCGTGCCGCCGCAGGCATGCGTGATGTCGCCTTCGTTCGAATACCAGTGCCACGAAGTGACGTCCCAGCTCACGGCCGGATGACCCCAGGTGCCATCCGGCTGCGAGCCGTCCGCGAGCATCTGGAAGAACGCGGTGTGCATCCAGGTACCGCCCAGCACGATCTTCGCCGAGCCGTCGACGGACTTCACGCCCGCGATCAAGCCGCGGATCGCGCCGCGCGCGAGCGTGTAGGACCAGTTGTTGTACTGATACCAGACGGTGCCATCGACATTGCCGATGAGGGCCTTCGCTTCCAGCTCGTTGCCGACCTCGTAGTACTTGTAGTGATAGCTGTTCGCGGTTTGCTGACCGAGTTTGAAGCCCGCGTCGTAGGCGTCGTCCTCGCTGTCGTAGTTGAGGTTCACGAGCATCACGGGATACACCGTGATGCCGCCTTCCTCCAACGTCTTCGCGACGCCGGCGACCATGTTCGCCGATGTCTGGCTGTAGACGTCATTGCGATAGATCGTCGCGCCGAGATCCTGCAACTGCGAGAGCTGCGTCTGCACGCTCGTGAAGTCGTATGCGCCGCCGTTGCTGTTATGGCCGTTCGCGCCGTAGAAGATCGAGCCGCTGCCGCTGGCGGCTTTCGCGGTGGATTTCGGCGATGCGGCGCTCTTGCCGGTCGAGGCGGTGTCGGCGGGGCTGTCGCTGCCGCCGCAAGCGGCAAGCATCACGCTTGCTACGACTGCCGCCGCGATGGACTGGGAAAGGACGGGAAGGGCAGAACTGTTCATATCGATGAGTTTGACCAACCGGGATGCGCACAGCGGTCGCGTGCGTTGCGCATCTGAGGCGATTGGTAAGTATCGTTAGTAATCCGAACGACTGCCCGATGTAATTTGAAGCACGAGGCGCAGACGGTGCGCCAGAACATTCAGGGGCAGTGCAGAGATCGGATAGCGGGACCGCCGCCAGATATCTGGCGCGCGCTCGAAGATGACAGGCTCGATTCGAGCGCTTGGCATCGGTAACATGTGCAACGACTGCATGTCGGGGACGTCAAAATTGCTGACGATGACGCGAAGTACTTTCTACGCGGGACATGCGTTGCCGGTATCAACTCAGCGAGGCAAGATTACTTTGTTCTGATGTGGAAGTAAACCGGACATCAGAAAAAACATCTTGCCTGTAGTGACATTTCGAACAGTCCCTTCTACGTTTTGCCTCTTTGCACGTAACCGTTTCTATGGGGAAGAGAGGCGTGCACGGAGCGTAAAGCCGCTACGACTTCCGCAAAAACGCCACGAAGCTCCGCGTGACGTCCGAATGAGTTTCGGCGCGCGTCAATCGCAGGATCTGCGAAGGAAACGGATTGCGCGTAAGCGGCCTGAAGACGGCGCGTTGCGATTGCGTCTTCGCCAGCGCCTGCGGCACCAGCGCGACGCCCATGCCGAACTCGACCATCGTCACGACGGTCTGCCACAAGCGCGCTTCGTGACGAATGGTGGGACTGAAGCCCGCATCGACACACGTTGCGATGATCTGATCGTGATAGTGCGGAGACACGGCGCGCGGAAAGAGAATGAACGGATCGCGCGATAACTGGCTCAGCTCGATGCGTCTTCGTTTCGCGAGCCGATGATCAACCGGCAGGCAACACAGAAACGCTTCCGACGACCATAGATGGCTTTCGACCTCCGCCGGAAAATGTCCCCAATGCGCGAAACCAAGATCGATGTTCAACTGCTGCAATGCGCGCGCCTGTTCCGCCGTGTTCATCTCCTTCAACACGATTTCGACGGAAGGGTGATCGGCTTCGAAGCGCTGCACGGCTTCGGGCAAGCCGCGATACAGCATCGAATTGACGAAGCCGATGCGCAGGCGCCCCGCGAGTCCGTGCGCCGAACGTGTCGTCACTTGCGCGACTTCCTCGGCCTGCTGCAAGAGGCGCTGCGCTTCACCGAGCAATACGTGGCCCGCGTTGGTCAGCGCCACGGACTTGTTGCTGCGCTCGAGAAGCTTCACACCGAGGTGTTCTTCGAAACGACGGATATCGAAGCTCAATGCCGGCTGCGAAATGAAAAGCCGGCGCGCTGCGCGCCCAAAATGCAGTTCCTCCGCGACCGCGACGAAATAGCGAAGCTGCTTCAGTTCCATCGGCTTTCTCCGGCGCTACGATAAACGGATCTTATCGTACGTGCCAGCAATTGTATTGGACGGTTATCGAAAGCGAACGTAGTCTGGTTTCAAGGATGGCGCAGCGCGGGTTGCGCCGCACAAAAGCCAGGAGACAGTTCATGCAAGACATCCGTCCCGATGCGGGCACGTCCAACATTCCCGACAGCCGCGGCATCAACTTCTTCAACAAGGATCCGTCGTTCGGCGCGCTGCTGAAGAGTTATCTCGGCGAGACGGTGTATCGCGGCATCGAAGAACAACTCGTCGATCTCGGTCAGCGCGCATCCGATGAACTCGACACATGGGCGACCAATGCCGATCATCATCCGCCGGAATTGCGTCAGCGCACGCGGCGGGGCGAAGCGTTGCAGCATATCGACAAGCATCCGGATTACGTCGCGCTCGAACGTGTCGCGTATGCCGAGCTCGGTCTCGCGGCGATGAGTCATCGTGAGAACGCGCCGCCGCCACTCGTCAAATACGCGCTCACGTATCTCTTCGTGCAGGCGGAGTTCGGCCTGTGCTGTCCCGTCAGCATGACTGATTCGCTCACGCGCACCTTGCGCCGCTTCGGCACGAAGGCGTTGATCGAGCGCTATCTTCCGATGCTCGCCTCGCAAGACTTCGACACGCTGTACCAAGGCGCGATGTTCATGACCGAGCAGGCGGCGGGCTCGGATGTCGGACGCATCGCGACACGCGCGACACGCAGCGTCGATGCGCACGGCAATGAAGTGTGGACGCTCACGGGCGACAAATGGTTTTGCTCGAACGCGGACGCCGATCTCGCGATGGTGCTCGCGCGCCCCGACGACGCGCCCGACGGCATCAAGGGCCTCGCTCTTTTTCTTCTGCCGAAGACGCGCGAAGACGGCACGCGCAACGCGTATCGCATCGTGCGGCTGAAGGACAAGCTCGGCAGCCGTTCGATGGCGAGCGGCGAGATCGTGCTGGAAGGCGCGCAGGCGTATCTCATCGGCGAAGTAGGGCGCGGCTTTCATCAGATGGCGGACATGATCAACATGTCGCGGCTTTCGAACGGTGTGCGCGCGGCGGGGCTCATGCGTCGCGCGTTGACCGAGGCGCTGCACGTCGCGCGAAATCGCGAGGCGTTCGGCCGCAAGCTCATCGACATGCCGCTCATGCAGCGCCAATTGCTCAAGCTGATGCTTCCCGCGGAACAGGCGCGCTCGATGTTCATGCAGATCGCGACGCTGCTCGCACGCGCGGATCGCGGCGATGCGCTCGCGGCGAAGTGCGTGCGCATCCTCACGCCGCTCATCAAGTTCCGCGCTTGCCGCGATGCGCGCCGCGTGACGGGCGATGCGATGGAAGTGCGCGGCGGTGTCGGCTATATCGAGGAATGGGCCGATCCGCGTCTCGTGCGCGATGCCCATCTCGGCTCGATCTGGGAAGGCACGAGCAATATCGTTGCTCTCGATGTCGCGCGGGCCGCGCGTCGAGAAGGCGCGCTCGATGCACTCGTGCAGCACGTTGGCGCGATGCTCGACGATTGCGCGTTGCCATCGGCGAGCATCGCGATGTTGCGCGATGTGTTCTCACGCGCATGCAGCGCGCTCGACAGCGTCGCCGAATGCGGCCGCGACGAATCCGTGCGCGAGGCGGCGAGCGCGCTCTATCACGCGACGACCGCCGTGCTCATGGCGGCAGAAGCCGCACGCGTCGCGCCCGATCATCGCAGGCTCGCGCTCGCGCATCTTATCGTGCGTCACAAGCTGATGCCGCGCGATCCGCTCGCGCCGCATGACATGCGCGACGACGCGCCGCTTCTGCGCAAGCTCGTCGATGAAACGCCCGTCACCATCGACGAAGCCATGACGCTTCTGCCGCGACGCGAAGGAGACGCACGATGACCACGGCACGTATTCACGGCGCGCTGCACGGCCTGCGCGTGATCGATCTGAGCCGCGTGCTCGGCGGCCCGTATTGCACGCAGGCACTCGCGGATCACGGCGCCGAAGTTATCAAGCTTGAACCGCCGGGCGGCGATGAAACGCGCGGCTGGGGGCCGCCCTTCGTCGGCGAGACGGCGTCGTACTTCGTCGGCGTGAATCGCAACAAGCAGGGGATTTGCGTCGATCTGTCGTGCGAGGAAGGGCGCGCGGTGCTGTGGCGACTGCTCGACGGTGCGGATGTGCTCGTCGAGAATTTCAAGCCGGGGACGCTCGCGCGCTGGGGCATGGATTACGAGCGCGATATCGCGAAGCGCTATCCGCGCCTCATTCATTGCGCGGTGTCGGGCTTTGGTCCCGATGGCCCGCTCGGCGGCCTGCCGGGATACGACGCCGCGATTCAGGCGATGGCAGGCCTCATGAGCGTGAACGGCGAACGCGATGGTCCGGCGCTGCGGGTCGGTCTGCCGGTCGTCGACATGGTGACGGGTCTCAACGCGCTGGCCGGTATTCTGCTCGCGCTCGCGGAACGCGAAAAGAGCGGACGCGGGCAGTCCCTCGATATCGCGTTGTATGACTGCGCCGTGTCGCTGTTGCATCCGCATCTGCCGAACTACTTCGGCAACGGACGCACGCCGCAGCGCAGCGGCAACGCGCATCCGAACATCGCACCGTACGACAGCTATCGCACGGGCACCGCGCCGATTTTTCTCGCGGTGGGCAACGATCGTCAGTTCGCGAAGCTCTGTGCGCATCTCGACGCGCCCGCGCTCGCCGACGATCCGCGTTTCATCGATAACAAGAGCCGTTGCGCGCATCGCCGCGAGTTGAAGGAAGCGCTCGAAGGATTGCTCGAAACGCATGAATGCGAGCCGCTCGCGGCGGCGCTGATTCGCGGCGGCGTGCCATGTGGCCCGGTGCATACCGTCGATGCCGTCGCGGCGCATCCGCATACGCTGCATCGCGAGTTGATCGTCGAGCTGGGTGCGTATCGCGGCACCGGCACGCCGATCAAGCTGTCGCGCACGCCCGCGACGTATCGCACGCCGCCTCCCGCGCTGGGTGGCGACACGCGCAAGGTGCTCGACACGCTCGGCATCGATGCGGCCACGCAGCAGCGCCTGTTCGAAGCGGGCGTACTGAAGGGCTAGACAACCGAACGGACGAACCGGCACGCAGACCGGTCATCAACAGGAGACGACTCATGCACAGCAATGCACACGGCGGCCCCGCCCGCCAGCCCGGCCGCGCGGCGTTCGCCGCGTTCCTCGGCACGACGATCGAGTGGTACGACTTTTATATCTACGCGACCGCATCGGCGCTCGTGTTCGGCAAGCTATTCTTTCCATCGGGCGATGCGTTCTACAGCACGCTCGCATCGTTCGGCACCTTCGCGGTGGGCTTCTTCGCGCGGCCATTCGGCGGGCTCGTGTTCGGGCATCTCGGGGACCGCGTGGGCCGCAAGAAGGCGCTCGTCGCCACGCTCGCGATCATGGGCGTGGGTACGGTCGGCATCGGCTTCCTGCCGACCTATGCGACCGCCGGCGCGCTCGCACCCGCGCTGCTCGTGTTGCTGCGCGTCGCGCAGGGCATCGCGATCGGCGGCGAGTGGGGCGGCGCAGTGCTGATGGCAGGCGAACATGCGCCGCAAGGCAAGCGGACGTTTCTCGCATCGTTCGCGCAGCTCGGCAGTCCCGCTGGCCTGATTCTCGCGTTGCTCGCGTTTCGCACGGTCGGACATCTGCCGCGCGAGGCGCTGCTCGACTGGGGCTGGCGCGTGCCGTTCATGGCGAGCGCGCTGCTGCTTGTCGTCGGCGTGTTCATTCGTGCGCGCGTCGCGGAGTCGCCGGAGTTCACCGCGTATAGCGAGCGGCAGAAGCCGGCGCGCCTGCCCATCGTCGATGTATTGCGCAACGCGTGGCCCACGGTGCTGCTGTGTCTCGGCGCGAATGTGATCGGCGTGGCGGGCGCGTGGTTCGTGAATACGTTCATGCTCAGCTTCACGACGGAAACGCTCGGCCTCGAACGCGCGCTGATCCTCGATTGTCTCTTCGTCGTCGCGTTCATTCAGCTCTTCACGCAGCTCGCGTCGGGATGGATCGCGCAGCGCGTCGGCGCGAATCGCTTTCTCGCATGGGCCGCGGGGCTGGCGATGCTATCGCCTTATCCGATGTTCGTGCTCGTGTCGACGGGACGGCCTGTTGCGATCGTCATTGGTATCGCGATTGCGGTGATGTGCATGTCGAGTTCGTATGCGGTGATGGCCGGACTCATGACCGACGCGTTCGATGTCGGCGTGCGGTATTCGGCCATCTCGCTCTCGTATCAGTCATGCGCGGCGCTGGCGGGCGGATTGACGCCGCTTATCGGCACTGTGCTCGCGCATGCGTGGCCGGGGCAGTGGTGGCCGCTTGCGTTGTTCTACAGCTCGCTTGCGGCCGTATCGCTCGTGTGTCTGCTTGGATTGCAGCGGCGCAGGGTGCATACGCGCGCCGCCGCAACAATGGCGATGATGGAGTGATTGCGTAGCTGCTTACGGCGCCGCGACCCCCTGCGTCTTCGGGCTATACGACGTATAGAAACTCGCCCCTGCCCACGCGGGCGCAGGATCGTTATACAGCGGCGCGCCCTGAGCCCAGTTCGCTCCGTCATGCCAGTCGCCGTTGCCGTTGAACTTCGCCACGGCCGGATACGGATACACCGGACGCGATGCCGTCACCGCGCTCGTCGTCGCATCGGTCTGATAGGTCATAACGGCATTCGGCGCCGTGCTCTGCTCGACCCAGCCGGTGATCTGCGATACGAGATCGATGTTCGGGAAGCCTTCGCCGCCGCCGCAATGACCCACGCCCGGCACCAGATACAGGCGCGAGAATTCGTTCGCGCTGGCTTCGCCCATCGTGTCCTTCACGGCCTGGTAATAGCGGATCGTGAAGAGCGGCGAGATATGCTGATCGGCCCAGCCGTGCCACAGAATCAGCTTGCCGCCCGCATTCTTGAACGCCGACAGATCCGGGCTCGTCGCATCGTTGAGCGCATGGTTGGTCTGCAGATAGTTCGGATAGAAGCTCGCGTCGGTATAGCCGAAGGTGTCGATGTTCGGCATCGTGGGCGATCCCGTGAAGATCAGGTTATACGCGCCGGTCACGATCATGTAGCTGAAGAGGCTCGTCACGGGCACGGGCGCATCCGTCGAGTTCGATGTCGGCACCTCGACGCCGATCCAGTTCGCTTCCGAGCCATACAGCGGCGAGCCGCCCAGCATGAGCATGTTCGTGTTCGCATCGGTCGGGCCGCTGTAGATCTTCTTCGCCGTCGCGACTTCCGCAGCGCTCAGGCAGTTGCTCGTGCTCGACGCGCTGGCCGCGCATTGAATGGTCGCGGGATCGAAATGACACGTGCGCGGATCGGCGATGAGGCCATCGGCCACGCTCGTCTGACCGCCGCATGCGGCGACGACGGCCTTGTGCAGCACCTGAGCCTTGTCGGCGTAGAGCACGGCCTTGCCGGCGCTCGTGCCCGTCGTGCTGTTCGATTCGACGTTCCAGCCGTGATAGAGCGAGTTCTGGATCTGGAAGTGCGCAGCAGGCGCGCCGGCGACGATGCCGTTGTAGTCCGACGGATAGCGTTGCGCGGCCATGAGCGCCTCGCGGCCGCCATCGGAGCAGCCGACGAAGTACGAGTATTTCTGTTCTTGTCCGTAGTACGCCTTGATCAGCTTCTTCGCGGCGAGCGTCGTGATGTGCTGGCCGCGATACGCGAAGTCGGCCTGTTTCTGCGGATCGGTCGTCCATGCGGAACTCTGTCCCGAGTGGCCCATGTCGGTCGCCGCCGTGACGAAGCCGCCTTGCTGAACGAGCGGACAGGTATAGCTGAAGCTGAACGAGCTTTGCTTGGTCGGATCGCTGAGATTGCCGCACAGGCCGCCGCAGCCCAGCTCGGCGAAACGCTGCGTCCACGAGTCGACCGGCAACGCGACCTCGAACGTGTTCGACGGTGCGAGCGTGCCTTTCACCGTGCAGAAGTTGACGGTCGCGCCGTTCACGGTCGCGGCCGTGACCGTGGCCGAGCTGATGGTGCTGCCGCCGCCGCCGATATCGCTGAGATCGATCGATGCCAGCTTCGAACAATCGACCACGGGCTTAACCACGGCCAACGGTGTTTTCGCGGCGCTGTCGCTGCCCGTGCTGCTGCTGCTACCGCCGCCGCATGCCGCGACTGTGGCGGCCACGATGCACGCGGCCAGCAATGTCAATAGTCGCCTGGGATCCAGAGCTCTCATGGTTATCTCCTTGACTTCCTTTTGAATGGCGCGCGTTCGCATCGCCCGCACGACGATGCGTGCAGGCGATCGAACGCTCGAAGCGAAACGATTCGTTGCTGATCAGAAGCGGTGGATGATGCCCACGCCTGCTGCGAACATGCTGCGCGATGCCGACGGTGCGCCCTGGAAGCCATCGCCGATCGTCGCGATCGCTGCGCCTTGGCGCGGGGTCGTCGTCGCGTTGTTGTTCGGGTAGAACAGCGTATTGCCGTTCGCACGCTGGAACGCTTCCAGTGCGTACAGACCCGTGCGCTTCGAGAGCGAGTAGTACTGGGACAGGTTGAACTGATGGTACGAAGCCGCGTCGCTGATGCCGTTCGCCTTGCTCGCCCACGTGTAGCTGTAGCCCGCCGCGAAGTCCCATGCCGACGTCGCCTTCCAGTGCAGCACCGTGCCGGCCGTATTGAACACGGCTTCGTCGGTAAAGCCGGAGTTCACGCCCGGGATGTACTGAACGTTCGTGTACGTGACCGAGATGTCCCACGCGCTGTTGAACTGGTAGCCGCCCGCAACCGCGAAGCGCTGCTGAGCCTGCGCGCGCTGATAACCCGCCGTCACCGCCGACACGCCTGCCTGGCCGCCGCCCGTCGTGCTCGTCGTATCGTTGACCGTGGTCGACTGACCGCTGTAGAAGCCGCCGCCGTTGGCCGCGTTGTTGATGCGCGAGAACGCCACCGCACCACCGATCGGGCCTTGCTGATACTGGATCGCCGCCGACCAGGTCGAACCTTGGTACACGCTGTCGGGCACGCCCGCGAACGAGTACGAACCGCTCACCGTCACGCCGTAGAGCTTCGGCGACGTATAGACGACCGAGTTGTTCGCACGGTAGATCGTGTCCAAACCGTCCAGATCGCCCGGGTGCGCGCCGAAGTAGCCGGTCAGCCAGTTCGTCGGGCTATACGGCGAGAGCAGCGTGTAGTACGAGGTGTACTGGCGGCCGAGAGTCAGCGTACCGTAGCCCGGGTTCGTCAGACCGACCCATGCCTGGCGGCCGAACATCGCGTTGGTGAACTGCTGTTGCCCGCTGTTGATGTCGAAGCCCGATTCCAACTGGAAGATGGCCTTGTTGCCGCCGCCCAGGTCTTCCGCGCCCTTCAATCCGAAACGGCTGCCCGCCCAGATGCCCGACGCCATCTTGACGTTCGAACGGCCCGGGGTGCTTCTGTTCAGGTTCGTCTGGCTGCTTTGGTAGACGATCGAATCGTCGACGATACCGTACAGCGTGACGCTGCTTTGCGCGGATGCCGGCGTTGCGACGGCAGCCGCATACAACAGCACGCCCGCACTCAATGGCTTCAGTTGACCTTTCACTCTTGAACACCCCTCATCGTTGTCGTTCGATTGATGACGCGATGGCATGACGCGCAACGCGCCCATTTGCCCGCGGGTTCGAACGTACGCCGTTCACGGAGCGCAAAAAGAAAGGGTTAACCTGTGGATGAGCCTCGACCGTCGATTGCAAGGCAGCGTCGCGATGACGCGGAACCCTTGCGTAGCGAGCGCGTCCACGCAATGTTCGACGGAACCGAAGCCGGAATCGCGATAAACAAAACTGATGACGGCGTTAAGCCTTTGAATTGGCCTGCCTGCGCTTCCTGTTCGGCATCGCGCGCTTTCGATTCGCATCGGCATATTCGCGGATCATGTCGATCAAGGCGCGCAAGCCGGCGGGCACATGACGCCGGCCCGGATAGTAGAGGCATAGCCCGTCGAGCGGCGGCGTCCATTCTTCGAGCACGCGCACGAGCGTGCCTGCCACGAGGTCGGCGCGGACATTCCATTCGGTCAGATAGGCGAGACCGAGCCCGGCGCGCGCCGCCGCGAGCATCATGCCCGGTTCGTCGAGCGTCAACGCGCCGTCGCCGTCGATGCGCACCGTCTGACCGTGCCGCTCGAATTCCCACTGATAGATCGACCCGCTCGGCATCCGGCTGCGAATGCAGCGATGCGCGGCGAGATCGGCGGGCGTGCGCGGCCGCTTGTGCTCCGAGAAGTACGCGGGACTGCCGACTACGGCAAAACGCTGACGCTCGCCGAAGGGCACCGCGATCATGTCCTGCGGCACGGTTTCCAGCAAACGGATGCCCGCGTCGAAGCCTTCGACGACGATATCGATCAGACGCCCTTCGGTGACGATATCGAGCTTCATGTCGGGATAGCGCTGCAGAAACGCGATGAAGACCGGCATCGCCTGATGCGCCGCGCCCACCGACGTGTTGATGCGCAAGGTGCCCGACGGCGTGTCGCGAAAGCTGCCGGCCTGTTCGAGCGCATCGCGGATGGTCGACAGCGCGGGCGCCACGTTCTGCACGAACTGCGCGCCGGCCTCGGATAGCGACACGCTTCGGGTCGTGCGGTTGAAGAGCCGCACGCCGATGCGCGCTTCGAGCCCCGCGATCGAATGACTGAGCGCGGACGTCGATACGCTCAGTTCGCTCGCGGCGGCGCGGAAGCTGCGATGTCGCGAGACGGCCAGCACGGCTTCGAGTTCGGCTAGACCGGACGTTTTCATTATGCTAAATCGCTCAAGAGGTCATGCCGGATTGTACGTCTAGTCGAATCAATGCAAACGCCTTATCTTTGGGCTGACTACATCGAATCGGACCAATCGGACATGCACTACATCGACCAGATCTACATCGACGGCGCATTCGTTACGCCGCACGGCAGCGAGCTTTTCGACCTCTACGATCCGTCCACCGAACAGGTCATCGGTCGCGTGCGTCTCGCCGACGCCGAGGACGCGCGCCATGCGATCGCGGCCGCGAAGCGCGCATTTCCCGCGTTCTCGCGGACCGACAAGCGCGAGCGCATCGACATGCTGAAGCGCATGCATGCCGCCGTGGTCGCGAAAGAGGACGAGCTTTTCGAGGCGATCGTCGCGGAATACGGAGCGCCGGTGTCGCGCGGGCGCTGGATGGCGCAGCACGCGGGCAACGTGCTGCTCGAAGCGGCGAAGGTGCTTGAAGCGTTTTCGTTCGTGCGCGAAGCCGGTACGGCGAAGGTCGTCATGCAGCCGCTCGGCGTCGCGGGACTGATCACGCCTTGGAACAGCGATGCCGGTTTCATCTGCGGCAAGCTCGCGGCCGCGCTTGCGGCGGGCTGCACGGCCGTCATCAAGCCGAGCGAGATGAGCGCGATGCAGACGCGCGTCGTCACCGAAGCGCTGCATGAAGCGGGGCTTCCCGCGGGCGTATTCAATATCGTCACGGGACGTGGCGAAACCGTCGGCGCGGAGATCAGCGCGCATCCCGATATCGCGAAGCTGTCGTTCACCGGATCGACGGCCGTCGGCAAGACGATCCTGCGCACCGCCGCGGATACGCTCAAGCGCGTGACGCTGGAACTCGGCGGCAAGTCCCCGATGATCGTGCTCGATGACGCGAATTTCGACGCAGCCGTGCCGCTCGCGCTCGACGCGGGCTTCATGAACAGCGGGCAGGCGTGCATTGCCGGCACGCGCATTCTGGTGCCGCGCGCGCGGCTCGCGGAGTTCGAGGACAGGATCGTGAATGCGGTCGGCAAGATTCGATCAGGCGATCCGCGCGATCCGCAAACCAGCATCGGACCGATGGTGAGCCGCAAGCAATGGGAGCGCGTGCAGCGCTATATCCGTATCGGCATCGATGAGGGCGCGCGGTTGATCGCGGGCGGCCAGGGGCGTCCGGACAATGTCGATGCGGGCTGGTTCGTGCGTCCGACCATCTTCAGCGATGTGAAGAACGACATGACGATCGCGCGCGAGGAAATCTTTGGTCCTGTGCTGTCGATCATCGCGTACGGCGATACCGAGGATGCGATCGCGATCGCCAACGATACGCCGTACGGCCTGCAAGCCTACGTCGCTTCATCGGACGCCGCGCGCGCGAATGCGGTGGCGGAGCGCATCGAGGCGGGGCGCGTGCTCGTGAACACGCTCGCGCACGAACCGGCCGCGCCGTTCGGCGGATTCAAGCAGTCGGGTATCGGGCGCGAATACGGCACCTTCGGTATCGAGGCGTTTCTCGAACCGAAGGCGTTGCTTGGCGTGCGCTAACCTCTCGTAAATCTCACGCAATCCGCGAGTCGAATCCGCCGGTGTCCGCGTTCCGATTGCGCCGAAGCGCCGACGCGGGCGGGAAATAGCGCGCGACGCACAGCACATAGGTAATCAGCGCCGAGACGGTATACATCGCGGACCGCTCCATGAAGAACAGAAGGAGCACCGCGATTGCGAGAAGGAACAACTCCACACGCGGCGCGAGCGCGGACAGTTGCAGATCGCGTTGCTCCAGCGCCGTGCCGAGCAGAATCACCAGAGGAATCAGCGCGACGACCATGTGAATCGGTTCGAGGATCGGCGCGGCGAGCAGCATCGTCATGCACGCGAGCGCGTAGTCCATGCGTCTTTCGCGACTGCGGCGGATCACGAGATAGCATGCGAACAGACAGATGATTACGGCGAATATTGTCTGCGTCGTGTGAAGCGTTGCCTCGGATGCCGGCATGCCGAGCTTCTCCGATATCGTCTGCAGGGCGCCGCGCACGGAGCTATTACCGGGCAGCCCGCCCGCGCTCAGGATCTGCGCTTGCGCGCGTGCGATCTCGACGGTCAGGTACTCCCAGATAACGCGAAAGCCCAGCCTGCTTGCGGTGAAGAGCGTGAGCGCGATGGCGCAGACGCCTGTCGATATCACCGTGCGCCATTCACGTCGCAATAACAGCAGGCCGACGACCGCGAGCGGCGTCACCTTGAACACCACTGCAAATGCCAGAAAGAGGCCCGCCAGCCAGCGATTGCCGCGTTCGATCAGGAAGAACGGCGTCGCGAGCAGAAAGAACAGAAGCTGGTTCGATTGCCCGAGATAAGCGTCGTGCAGCACCGGAAAGCTCAACAACGTCACCGCGATGAGCAGCGCGGTCACACGCCTGTCTTCACCGCGATACGACATCTTCGCAAGCAGAATCGCGCCGACGATGCACAGCACGACCGACATCGCGACCCAGACGAGTTTCGCGGTAAACGACGGCAACAACGCGAATGGAGAAAAGATCACCGCGAACTGCGGCGGATAACAATAAATGAGAATGTCGTCCAGGTTGGCGCCTAGATTCGACAGATAGGCAACCAGATGCTCGTTGTTATAGATGAGCGATGGATCGTGCGGCGCGTTCAGCACGGTGCTGAACGCGTAATAGTAGAAATTGAAATCGCTGAAGGCCCGTGCATGATCGGACACATAGGTCAGCGAATAGTGGTAGATGATGACCATGCGGATCGCGAGAAACCCCGCTGCGACCAGCATGAGAAAAGCCGCAATGATCCGGATGTTATCGGTGGATCTGGCGCCAGTCCGAGCGTTCAGCATGGACGTTCTCCCGTATGTCGGCTATCGCGTAGTAAGGACGCTGTAATCAGGATCTTCGGGATCGATCCGCTATTCGTCTCATGAAAGCAACCCTGGACGGGATAGCAGATCCTTACGGCCTACGAATCGTGACAGCATCGCCGGGGCGGCGTCAATCGTGTTTTTGCGCACTGCAACGGTTCGATCATTATTGAAAAAGGGATGACGTGCATTTATTTTTATGCACTCGTGCCGGTCGCAGGAATTTATTAAGTCCTTATGAGACGCATCAATCGTTCGCCGCAAGAAAACGCCACGCGAAGCCATTCGCCGTTTCTTCGATTCTCCCGGCTGATGTCTGAGGAAAGTGTGCGGTGAACACAACGGCTTCGGATTCGACCGCGCGTTTCAGCAGCCAGTCGCGCGAAGCACGCGCGTGCTGTGGTTGCTGGCAGAACACCGAACTCCAATGCGGCATGGCGACCTGAATCGGGCTATGCATCACGTCGCCGGAAAAAATTGCGGTCTCGCCGTTCGATTGCATTTCGATCGCCATATGTCCCGCGCTATGCCCGAAGGTCGGCACGAAGCGAACGCCTTCGATGAGCGTCGCGCCTTCGTCGGGAATCGTGCGCGCGAGGCCCGCATCGATCAGAGGCAGCACGCTGTCTGCATAGGCCATGCGGCGTGGCTCGCCGCCGGGTGTATCGAAGAATGCGCGCTCGCGTTCGCCGAATACATGCGTCGCGTTCGGGAACACCGGCGCCCAATGTCCGTTCTCCCAGTGCGTATTCCAGCCGACATGATCGACATGCAGATGCGTGAGCAAAACATAATCGATCTCGTGCCGATCGAAACCGGCGGCTGCGAAGCGTTCGAGCACGGGATTGTCGAGTTGGTCGAAGAGCGCGCTGAAGGGACGCGACTTGCCGTTGCCGATGCCCGTATCGACGACGAACACGAGACCGTCACGCTCGATCACCCATAGATGCGTGCGCAGTTCGATTGCGTCCGTGCCCAAGTCTTCGTTCCAATCGGGATAGAGCTTCTCCGGCGCGAGCGCGAATGCCGTTTCGTCGATGCGCGTTATCGTCATGTCGCCGATACGGCAACTAAATACGTGATGGTTCATCAGCAAGCCTCCTTTCGCGCGGCCGATATACGAGCCGTCGCCAGCGCATAGAGCAATGCACTCGCAAGCGCCGCGCTTCCGCCGACGATCGCCAGCGCATGCGGGCCGCCGAGTCGTTCGTTCAGATAGCCTACCGCGAGCGGTCCGAGACCGCCGCTGATCGCGTTGGTCATGAAGACGAGCAAGGCGATGGAGCGGCCGCGCATGCGGTTCGGCACGGCGATCTGCAACGGCACGGGCGCAAGCGCCATCGCGATGCTCGCGGCCAGTGCGCAAGCGCCATACAGCATGATCGCGAGCGTGCTGTGAGCGACGAGCGGCATCGCGATCGCGGCGGGCACGAGCGCGGCCACCGCGCCCGTCGATATCGTCAGCACCTTTCGCAGCGTGCGTTCGTCGGTGACGCGCCCCGCAAGCAGTCCCGCAGCCGCGACGCCCATCATTCCGCCGATCATGTAGGCAGGCGCGGCCATCTTGCCGACCTCCGATGGCGCGAGATGAAAATGCCGCATCAGAAGCGTCGGAAACCACGCGGCATGCGAATAGAACAACGTGATGAGCGCGACATACGCGGCGAAGTAGGGCGCGCAGAAGCGATTGCGCACGAACAGTTCGATGAGCACTTCGCGCAGTGAGGGCAGTGCATCATCGCCGGCGCGCATGCGTTCGTCGGCTTCATGTCTTGCGGGCTCGCGCACCGTGAATGCGACAAGCGCCGCCAGCACGAGACCCGGCAGACCGACGAGCACGAACACCGCCTGCCACGGCGTAAAGCCGTGCGCCGCGAGCCGCGCGCTCGTATCGCCGCCCGTCGCGGACAGCAGCATGCCGCCGCCGAAGAGCGCGAGGCCACCGCCGATATACGGCCCGAGCATGAACACGCTGCTCGCACGCGTGACCTTGCGCGGCGGAAAGATGTCGCTGAAGATGGAAAGCGCCGCGGGACTCAGCGCCGCTTCTGCGATCGCGGTGCCGGCGCGTGCGGCGAGCAGTTCAGCGAAGCTGGTCGCGAAGCCGCAGAGCGCCGTCGATATCGCCCAGATCGCGACGCATGCCGCGATCAGGCGCACGCGGTTGGCGCGATCCACGAGACGCGCGACGAAGACGCCCGCTGTCGCATAGCACATCGTGAACGAAAAGCCTTGCAACAAGCCGATTTGCGTATCCGTGATGCCGAGCGTCAGCTTGATCGGCTGCACGAGAATGCTGACGATTTGCCGGTCGAGATATGAGAACGCGAAGCAGACGAAGAACAACAGCACGATATACGTCGGATGCCGCACGTCGATGGACGTGTCCGCACGCGCGGGCAGGGGATGAGCGCTCATGCATGTGCTCCTTGAGTGTCAGTCGAGAGAGGTTTCGGCGGAGATGAGCGCGATGCAATCGCCCGCTTCGACGCGCGCGAAGGTGCGCGCGCACATCACGCGGCCCGCGCCGCGAAACGCGATCTCGCGCGGCGCGCGCCAGGGCTCGTGCGGATCGAAGAGACGGCCCGCGAGCTGGCCTGCGTGCACATCGTCATCGAGCGAAAAGGCGGCTTCGAACACGCCCGCATGCGGCGCGTAGACATAGTGCTGCGCGCCCTCGACGCGGAAATAGCGCGTCGCCGGTGCGGGCGTGATGCGCGCGTCGTGCAAGACGCCGAGACGCTGCAGCACACGCTGCAAGCCATGTTCGACGATCGCGAGATTGCCCACATCGCAGCCCGCGTGACCGCCGAACTCGCCGCATAGAAAGAGCTTGCCGTGACGCTCGGCGGCCGCCGCGAACGTGCGGTCTTCGCCGAGCAGGTCCATCACCATCGTGTTCGGCGCACCGAACGCGCGCACGAGATCGAGATAGCGCGCGCGGCGTTCTTTATCGTCCTTCGATGGCGGCGAAGCGAGCAGCGTCGGCGCATGATCGAACGACGCGCCGCCCGCATGCAGATCGATGACGACATCCGCGCGCGGCAGCAATTCGGTTTCGATGTAATGCGCGATCATCTCCGTGGGCTTGCCGTGGCGCGCGCCCGGAAAGAGGCGGTTGAGATTGCCGCCGTCGATGGGCGACGTGCGCGAGCCGTTGAGAAACGCGGGCATATTGAGCGCGGGAATCACGATCAGCCGGCCGCGAATCGCGAGTTCCGGCATGCGCTGCATCAGCTTCATCAACGCGACGGGGCCTTCGTATTCGTCGCCATGATTGCCGCCCGTGAGCAGCACGGTGGGACCATCGCCCGCATTCAGGACGGCGAGCGGAATCGGGATATGACCGTAGGCGGAGCGGTCGTGCGACCACGGCAAACGCAATGTGCCGGTTTGAAAGCCGATGCGTTCGTAGTCGATATCGGTGGCGATGAGCGAGGGGAGCGTTGACATGAGCGGAGTTCGAGTCGAGTGAGTTCGACTCCACTATTGCCGACGATAAAGCGCGTGGCCAATGCCGTTTCATGCGGCAGGTGATGCCTCGCAGGCATCGCGGCTATTCGGGCCGATGCGCTCTCAGCAGATCGATGAAACGCTGCAAGGCCGCGTTGCCGTGTTGCGCGAGAAAGCAGAATTCCAGCGGCAGACGCACGGACAGATCCGTTACGTCGACGAATCGCACGCGAGCGGGCGGACGATCGCGATTGGCCGCATTGACGAGCGCCGCGCCGACGCCCGCCGCGACGAGCGAGAGAATCGCCGTTTCGGTGGAGGCTTCCTGACGGATATCGAGCGTGAGACCGCGCTCGGCGCAAGCGGAGACGAGGCGGTCGTAATACGCGGCATACACATGCCGTGGAAACGCGATGAAGGGCAGCCCGATCAATTCGCCCGCCTTGACAGGCCCGTTCTTGCCGAGCGGACACGCATCGGGCACCGCGAGCACGACGCCCTGTTCCAGCAGCGGCACGCTCGCGAAGCCTTCGGGCAACGCGCCGAAGCGATAACAAAAGCCGCCATCGAGACGCTCGGCCGCGATGGCGTCGAGTTGCTCGGGCGTGTTCATCGGCTGCAATTCGAGGGCGACGTCGCTTGCGGATTGCTGAAACGCGCTCAGCGCCGACGACACCAGCCCGCTCCACGATGCATTCTCGACGAAGCCGACGCGCAAATGCCCCTGCACGCCCGACGCGATGCGATGCGCGAGCCGGTTCGCCGCATCGACGCGCGCGAGGATATCGCGCGCTTCACTCAGATACGCGATGCCCGCGGGCGTCAGCTTCAGTCCACGCGGTGTGCGCTCGAAAAGCGTTGCGCCGATGGCCTCTTCGAGATCCTGAATCTGCCGCGAGATGGCGGGCTGCGTGACATGCAGATGCTCTGACGCGGCGCGCACGCTGCGCAATTCCGCGACCGCGATGAAGTAGCGCAGATGGCGCAGTTCCATGCCTCACTTTTCCGTGGCGACTTTGTCCTGTGTGCGCGTGGTGAAGTCGGACGCGTCATGGCGCTCGTGCAACTGGGTGGAAGGTTCGCCGAAGGTACGGTTGACCATGCGGCCGCGCTGCACGGCGGGACGCGCGCCGATGGCGTCGGCCCAGCGTCGCACATGCCTGTATTCGTGGACGGAAAGGAACTCGGCCGCATCGTACAGCCAGCCGTTCACGAGGCCGCCGTACCACGGAAAGATTGCTATATCGGCGATGGTGTACGCGTCGCCGGCGATATACGCGCTGTCCGCGAGACGCTTGTCGAGCACATCGAGCTGACGCTTCACTTCCATCGCGAAGCGGTCGATCGGATACTCCATCTTGCTCGGCGCATAAGCATAGAAATGCCCGAAGCCGCCGCCGAGATACGGCGCGCTGCCCATTTGCCAGAAGAGCCACGACAGGCATTCCGCGCGCTTTGCGGGGTCAGTGGGCACCAACGCGCCGAACTTTTCCGCGAGATAGAGCAGGATCGCGCCGGATTCGAATACACGCACGGGCGTCGTGCCGCTGCGGTCCACCAGCGCCGGAATCTTCGAATTCGGATTGATGTCCACGAAGCCGCTGCCGAACTGATCGCCATCGCCGATGCGAATGAGCCACGCATCGTATTCCGCGCCGCGATGGCCGAGCGCGAGCAGCTCTTCGAGCATCACCGTGACCTTCACGCCATTGGGCGTCGCCAGCGAATAAAGCTGCAGCGGATGACGGCCGACCGGCAACGCCTTTTCATGCGTCGGTCCGGAGATCGGCCGGTTGATACTGGCAAAACGACCGCCGCTTTCCTTGGTCCAGGTCCACACGGCCGGCGGCACGTACTCGGGCAATGCGCTCATGCTTCACGCTCCTCGTTGCAAATTCGATTGAATTCGCCCGAGGTTAGCAGTTCGACGGCAAACGTGCTCGACCGCGCCTGGTACGATCAGCGCGTATCGCGGCATGACGCAGCGTCATCGGCCTGCTTCGCGCTTTTCCTGTTCTTCGACGGTGAGTATGGCTTCGGGCATCGCGTCGAGGCGCGCTTTTGGAATGGGCACGCCGCTTTCGTCGGAGAGACCGTAGGTGCCGTCCGCGATCTTCGCCAACGCACGCTCGATATCGCCGATGCGCCCGTCGTTCACGTCGCGCAATGCCTGATTCGCGATGTCCTGCTCCATGCGCTGGGCATCGTCCTCATACTCTTCGGCTTCGGAGCCGCGCTCTTCCTGCAACCGACGCTCGGCCGCGATGCCGCCTTCCTCGTTGCCGAGCAATTCGCGTTTCAGCGCCAGCAGACGCTCGCGTTGTTTCGCGATGAAGTCGTCACTCAAGCCGCTTTGTTGACTGGCCATGTTCATGCTCCATGAAAAGATGACTGAAAGCGAAGGCGGCCGACAGCGCCGCCTTCGCTTCATGCAGGCGATCAGCTTTCGCTCTTCGCGGACTCCTTCTTGCCTTCGGCCTTCGTCGCGCTTTTCTTCGCGGCGGGCCTGGCTTTCTTTTCCTTTTCCTTCGATTGCGCCGGAGCTTCGACCTTGGTGAACGCGACCTTGTCGGCTTCCTTGTCGAAGCTCACATCGACCGTATCGCCTGACTTCAGCTTGTCGCCGAGAATCTCTTTCGCGAGATGCGTCTCCAGTTCCTGACGAATCTGGCGTTTCAATTCGCGCGCGCCGAACTCGGGCCGATAACCCACATCGGCGAGATGATCGATGACCGGTTCCTGAACCTTGAGCGTAATGTCCTGCGCCGCGGCGGTGCGCTTGACGCGATCGATCTGAATCTGCACGATCGAGCGGATGTTCTCGCGCGAAAGCCCATGAAACACGATGATTTCATCGATACGGTTCAGAAACTCCGGACGGAAGTGGCCTTTGAGCACGTCCAGCAGCTTCGCGCGCATGGCCTTCTCCGAGTCGCGTTCCTTGTCGCTCTTTTCGAGGTTGTCCATGATGACGGACGTGCCGAGATTGCTCGTCGCGATGATGATCGTGTTGCTGAAATCGACCACGCGACCTTTGCCGTCGGTGAGGCGGCCGTCGTCGAAAACCTGTAGCAGCACGTTGTTCACGTCGGGATGCGCTTTTTCGATTTCATCGAGCAGGATCACGCTGTACGGACGGCGGCGCACGCGTTCGGTCAACTGACCGCCCTCGTCATAACCGACGTATCCCGGCGGCGCGCCGATGAGTCTCGCCACCGCATGCCGCTCCATATACTCCGACATGTCGATGCGAATCACAGCCTGCTCGTCGCCGAACACGGTTTCCGCGAGCGCCTTCGCGAGTTCGGTCTTGCCGACGCCGGTCGGGCCGAGAAAGAGGAACGTCGCGATCGGCCGGTTCATCTGACCCATGCCCGCGCGTGAGAGACGCACTGCATCGCTCACGGCGACAACGGCTTCGTCCTGTCCGACCACGCGCTCGCGCAGCTTGTTCTCCATGTCGAGCAGCTTCTGACGCTCTTCCTGCGTGAGTTCCGTGACGGGAATGCCCGTGAGACGCGACACGACTTCCGCGACCGATGCGACCGTCACTTCGAGCGTCTCCGATCCGGTCTTGCGCTGCCACGCTTCGGTCAGTTCATCGAGCTTCGCCTGCTTCTCGTTGATGCGTTCCTCGAAGCCCTTCGCCTGATCGAAGCGCTTGCGCGACGACGCGTAATCCTGCTCGCGCTTCAATTGCGTGATCTCCGCCTCGAGTTCCTGAATCTCGGGCGGACGCGACTTCGAACGGATGCGTACCCGCGCCGCCGCCTGATCGATAAGATCGATAGCCTTGTCCGGCAGATAACGCGATGTGATGTATCGATCCGATAACTCCGCCGCCGCGACGAACGCATCGTCGGCGAAGGTCACCTGATGATGTGCTTCGAGCTTGTCGCGCAAGCCGCGCAGAATGACGATGGTCTGCTCGACTGTCGGCTCGGGCACGAGCACCGGCTGAAAGCGCCGTTCCAGCGCCGCGTCCTTCTCGATGTACTTTTGATACTCGTTGAGCGTGGTCGCGCCGATCAGGCTCAGCTCGCCGCGTGCGAGCGCGGGCTTCAGCACGTTTGCGATATCCAGTCCGCCTTCGCCGCCGCCCTGACCCGCGCCGACGATCGTATGCAGCTCGTCGATGAACACGATCAACTCGTCCTGCTTCGCGGAAATCTCGTCGATGAGCTGCTTGGCGCGCTCTTCGAATTCACCGCGATACTTCGCGCCCGCGACCATCGAATTGATGTTGATCTCGACGAGCCGCTTGTTGCGCAGATCCTCGGGCACGTCGTCATTGACGATGCGCTGCGCGAGTCCTTCGACGATCGCCGTCTTGCCGACGCCCGGCTCGCCGATCAGGACAGGGTTGTTCTTCTTGCGCCGCGCGAGCACTTCGATCGTGCTCTCAATTTCCTGCGCGCGCCCGAGCACAGGATCGAGCTTGCCTTGCCGCGCCATCGCGGTGAGATCGCGGCCGAACTTGTCGAGTGTCGGCGTGCCGGTGGGTGTATCGACGCGCCCGTCTTCCGCGCCCTTGCCGACGACTTTCACCACCTTCTGGCGCAAGGCCTCGGACGTGACGCCGTATTTCTTCAGGAGCGTGCCCGCGATGCTGTCGGGCACGGAAGCGAGACCGATCAGCACATGCTCGGGACCGACATAAGAATGACCGAGTTCGCGCGACGCCTGGAACGCGTACTGGAACGCCTTCTTGAGACGCGGCGAAATCGTCATCTTCTCGACCGGCGCGTCGGGTTCCGCCTTGCCTTTCTGCGCGTGCTCGTCGATATAGCGCTTGATGTCGTCGGGCGAAAGCTTCAATTCCTTGAACAGCGCCTGAACGACGTCGGTATCGGCGAGCACGTACAGCACCTGTTCGGTGTCGAGCTCGGTCTTCTGCAGTTCGTGGGCTTTTTCCGCGGCACGCTGCAGCAGTTCCATCGTCTGCTCGCTGAAGGCATCGGTGACATCGACGGAATCGCGCGGCACCGAGGCCACCATGTCGTCTTCGTCGTTCTCATCGCCGGCATCGGGCATACCGCCCATCAGGCGCGACAGCCCGCCGCCGCCCAACAGCGAATCGAACGGATTCAACATGCTTTGATGCCGCATCAACTGGCGGTAGTCGTATTCGCAGATCGACATCGACTTGCGTTGGCCGTTCTGCACGACGGTCACTTGTGCAACCGCGGGCCGGGCATGACAAATTTCGCAAAGGGCAGCCATGATCGTTATCTCCATGTTCAGGGCGGTCGATGCCCGGCCCGAACGATCACGCGCCCTACGATGCAATCGTCAACTCAGGCCGCACCACCGCCAGATGAGCAGTGCATTCCCCTCATAGGTTTTCTTATCGGCAATTCTTCTGATGCGGCTACTCGCCGGCCGCGATGGAAACGGAAGCCTCGCTCGTCAACATCAGGAACGTGAGCGTTTCGCGCAGATAGAGCTGTACGGCTGTGTCGGTATGGCTCGTATAGCCGATCGACAAATCCTGTCCGATATGCAGTTCGTAGTCGCCGCCGCGCGTGGACAGCACGCAGCCGCCCTGAAGCGCGGGCGCCCATACGAGATCGCCGCTCACGATGCGCTTGATGTGCTGGATGACCGGATAGCCCTGATCGCTCGCTTCGGCGAGCGCGGTATAGGCATCCGCGCCGAGCAGCACGGAGTAGGGACCATCGACGCCGGCGAGGCGCAGCTTTTCCAGCGCCTGGCTGATCGCGGCGGGATAGTCGGCGACGTCGGCGGGCAGAAACGTGGGCGCGTTCGAACTGCCTTCGCGAATGCCGGTGATGCCGGCGGCCGCGAAGCCGTCGAAGATCGCGCTGTCTTCGGCGAGCGCGAGCTCGTTCGCGGCGGTTTTGGCGGGCTGCCAGTCGCCGTCGTTCGAGCCGCGCTCCACGCTGTCGATGGCTTCACGCTGCAGCGTGAACGGCACGGTGAGCTGCACGAGCTGCTTCACGTCGTACAGGTTCGCCAGGACACCTTGCTTCGGCGCTGCGATCTTCGTCTGATGTCCCGTGCCGATGCCCGATAGCGCGACGCCGCCGGGACTCTTCACGTCGACGACACGGCGGCCCGCGAGGGCGCGCTTGAAGGTGCGGGCGACTTCCGCTTCGATCTGCGACCATGCGGCGCCGGAGATCGGCGCAAGCTCTCGATGCAGGTTATTCATCTTGTGACGTTCCTTTGAGTGAGCCGATGTTCAATGTGCCTTCGCTTTCGTTCTCTTGCTGGCTATCGCCGATGGAGGTTGGCGCTGCGTTCGGATTCCGGTCGGGCAGCTCGTCGAGCAGATCGTTCGACGGCACGAAGAAAAGGCCGCCCGTTACCGCGCGGCTGTAGTCGAGCAGCCGGTCGTAGTTGCCCGGCGGCCTGCCAACGAACATGTTCTCCATCATCTGCTCGATCGGCGCGGGCGTGCGCGCATAGCCGATGAAATACGTGCCGAACTCCTTCGCGCCCGGACGGCCGAAAGCCATGTTGTGCCGGAGAATCTTCACTTCCTTGCCGTTATCGTCGATCGTCGTGAGCGAGCTGTGCGAACAGGAAGGCTTGATCGATTCGTCGAGCTCGACATCGGATAACTTTTCGCGCCCGATGATCTTCTCCTGCTGTTCGACGGTGAGGCCATTCCACGCATCCAGGTTATGCAGATACTTCTGCACGATCACATAGCTGCCGCCCGCGAAATCCGGATCTTCTTCATCGATGATCGTGTAGCGTGCGGCGCTCGTGCCGCTCGGATTTTCGGTGCCGTCGACGAAGCCCACCATGTCGCGCAAATCGAAATAGCGAAAGCCATGCACTTCATCGACGACCGTGACCGCATCGCCGAGCTTGTTGAGCATCTGCGATGCGAGCTCGAAGCACAGGTCCATGTGATCGGCGCGGATATGCAGAAGCATGTCGCCGGGCGTGGCGATCGCGCGGCGATCGCCCTGGCCGAACTCGCGAAACGGATGCAGCGAAACGGGGCGCGGCGCGCCGAAGAGCCGATCCCACGCATCGGCGCCGAAGCCGCATACGCAGGACAAGTTTGCTGTGGGCGCACGGGTGCCGACCGCGCGGACCAGCGCCGCGATATCGCCGCACCATGAGCGCACGACATCGGCTTTGTCTTCGCCGTGTGCCACGGTTGCGACGATGAAGATCGCGCTTCGGGAAATCGGATTACAGACTGCTTGTGGTTCGGGTGTGTTGTTGGGCATCTGAAGAGTTCGATTGCATGAAGCGGTTGATCGAATCGATCGGCAAATCACGACGGATGCCCGCGCTTTTCAAAAGCGGCGCGCGAATGATCCCTGTGATATTCCAGGCGCGTTCCGGAATCGACGAAATGGTCTATTTACCGGGCGTGAAAGTGTGCCCGGAAAGCCGTTCCGTTTCGGTGGTGAACCACGTTTGCGCGTGCCGGCGTGTTGCAACCCAGGAATGATTGGCGTGATCGGTGAGATGTTGCCTGATCACGCGCCGCGCCCGTTCGATGCCGTCGCGTATCGCCTCGTCCTGGGTGCGCCATTCCGGCTGAACGGTTTCGGGCCAGGGAGCGAGCGCGGCCTTGCCATCGCGATTCACGGACAGGTCGGCCACCCATGCGCCGCGTTCGTTGCGCCGCGTCGCAACTGAGATTTCGAATCCCGCATAAACGTCAAAGGCAGATTCCATCTGTTCCTCCGATGCGGATCAAGACTGCGATAAGGGCAACCTGAAGATTCATAGGATTATATTGCTGATGTATTCCACGCGCTTTGAGCGCAAGCAGTGGACTGACAATACACCAACTCGATGCAATGAATACTCCGGAACGCACGGTTTTGTAACATGACGGCGAGCGCGATGCCGTGATCCATATCATCCTTATCGACTGACAGGAGCGACTGTGAAACTGACCGACTTCGACACGCTGACGTTCGACTGCTACGGCACGCTGATCGACTGGGAAACAGGGATTTTCGAGGCGCTGCGCCCGTTGCTGGATCGCGTCGAACCGGCATTGACGCGCGATCAGGTTCTGGAGGCGCATGCGCGTCACGAGTCATCGCAGCAGAAGTACACGCCGGGCAAGCGCTATCAGGAGCTTCTGGCTATCGTCTATAAGCGGCTTGCTGAAGAATGGGGCGTGTCCTTCACGCAGGACGATTGCATCGCTTATGGCCGCTCGATTCGCGATTGGCCGGCTTTCCCGGATTCCGCGGATGCGCTCCGGTATCTGAAGCAGCATTACAAGCTCGTGATTCTGTCGAATGTCGACAACGAGAGCTTTGCCCATAGCAATGCAAGGCTACAGGTGGAATTCGACGCGATCATGACGGCGGAAGATACCGGATCGTACAAGCCTTCGCCGCGCAATTTCGAATACATGCTGGAAAAGCTGGGCGAGCGCGGTATCCGGAAAGAAACCATTCTGCATACCGCCGAAAGCCTTTTCCACGATCACAAACCCGCGAACGGATTCGGCCTCGCATCGTGCTGGATTTATCGCCGTCATTCGCAGCCCGGTTTCGGCGCGACGATGGACCCGGGCGCTCAGCCGAAAATCGACTTCCGATTCAACAGCATGGCGGAATTGGCAAACGCGCATCGCGAGGCGTTGCTCGATAAGTAGCCTGCGTGTCGGATCGAATTGGATCGGATGACTAACTATCAGTATGATGCAACTAACCGTCAGTGTTTTATGCCACCGTTCACAGCTTCGCCATCGAGTAATTGCCGTCAGTCGAAGTCCACCATGCTGCCGCGCCGCAGTTCGTCCAGCCGTCGAATCTGCGCGGGCATGATCCGCCCCAGCGACAGCGATGGGAGGCGATCGAGATCGAAGAATGCGACGGCATCTGTTTCCGCGCCGATCACGTCGCCCGCTCGCACGATCTCACCGAGGAAAACGAGCTTCCAGATATGAAACACTGAAGGCGGATGAGGATGCTTCGCCGTATCCCAGGCCGCGAGCAGGCGAACGATCTCGACCGTATAGCCGCTTTCCTCGCGCGCTTCCTTGGCGGCGTTTTCGGCGGGTGAGAGCCCCACGTCGGCCCAGCCGCCGGGAAGCGACCACAGTCCATCGGCGGCCTCGCGCACGAGCAGGATCTGTCCGGCGTCGTTGAACACGGCGCATCGGACGTCGAGTTTCGGGTTCGCATAGCCCGACTCGAACGCGAAGAGTTCGGCCACCTTGCCTGTTTCCATCGAGGCGATATCGGCGATTTGCGCATGAGCGATCGCCGCTATTTCCTCGTAACGCTCCTTGTCGAAGACGCCGGTCGTGTAGTGCAGTCCTGTTTGCGCGAGTGCGAGCAGGCGGCGAGCCTGTTCGAGTCGTCGACTGGATGATGGGTTATCGGCTTGCATGATGGCGCTCACTCCTCGGTCTCGATGTATGACTGCGCCGCGATCAGCAGCCAGTGTTCGAATGTTCGCAGCAGCGGCGAGTTCTGCTTGCGCTCGGGATAGACGAGGTAATAGCCCTTGTCGCTCGGCAAGGACAACTCGAAAGGCCGCACCAGTTCGTGAGCGCGAAGCTCATGCGCGACCAGGAACCTCGGCACCAGTGCGATGCCGAGACCCGCTTTCGCCGCTTCGACGAGCATCGAGAACAGCTCGTATCGCTGACCCTTCATGCTGTCGACGTCATGCATGGCCGCCTGAGCGAGCCACTGCCGCCACGCATCCGGACGCGCCGACTGATGCAGCAACGTGAAGCCGGCGACATCCCGCGGCGCGAGTTTCGCTCTGCCCGCAAGCAATCGCGGGCTGCACACGGCGGTGATCTCCTCTCCGAACAAATACTTCGCGACTGAACCGGGCCACACCGGATCGCCGAAATGAATCGCGGCATCGAATGGCGTGTCCTTGAACAGAAACGGCGCGGCTCGCGTGGTCAGATTCACGACGATGTCATCGTGCGCCGCATAGAACTCGGGAAGCCTCGGAATCAGCCAGCGCGTGGCGAATGTCGGGATGACCGCGAGTTCGAGAATGCCGCCCGCGCTACGGTGCGCCATCGCGGCCAGCGTGTCGCGTTCGAGGCGCTCCAGGTTCTCGCGCACGCGCTTCGCGTAGATTTCGCCCGCTTCGGTGAGACTGATTCTTCGCTTGAAGCGGTTGAAAAGCGGCGTCCCCAGATATTCCTCCAGGCTCGCGACCTGACGTCCCACCGCGCTCTGTGTCAGCGACAGCTCTTCGGCCGTGCGAGTGAAGCTCAGATGTCGGGCTGCCGCCTCGAAGGCGATCAAAGCATCGATGCTCGGTATCTTGCGTCTCACACATCCTTCCCGTTACGCACAACGTTGAGTATTTTTTTCGTTTGCAGGCCATTAATGGTGCCATGAGAATCGATCCGACATCACCGCTTTATGAACCGGACGTTCTTATCCAAAACATGAACCACTCTATCGACGACGACGCATTTTCTTTCCAGGCTTTCCTGAAAGGTCATTTTCCCACGTCGAAGCATGTCATCGACAAGGCGCGCAGTTCGTCATATTCGAAGCTGCTGGAAGGACCCGTTGCGATCATGGCCGGCAATGTCCCAGAACGCGCGGACGCCAATTCGGCCGCCATTCTGGGCTACAACTGAACGCGAGGGCAGCCGATGCATCGGATCGTAATCGTAGGGGGCGGCGCGGGCGGTCTCGAACTCGCCACCCGGCTCGGCAACCGGTTAGGCAAGGCGGGACGCGCGCACGTGACACTGGTCGATCGTTGCGCCGTGCATGTATGGAAGCCGCTATTGCATGAAGTCGCCGCCGGCAGCCTCGATACTCACGCCCACGAAATTGCCTATGCGGCCCACGCTCACTGGAACGGCTTCACGTTCGTGCATGGCGAGATGACCGCGCTTGACCGCGCGAGCCGTTCCGTGAAGATCGGTCCGATGTTCGAATCCGATGACAGCGATGCCGAAGTGCTGCCGCCTCGTGGCCTCGAATACGATACCCTGGTGCTCGCCCTCGGCAGCCGGACGCATTTCTTCGGCGTGCCGGGCGCGGAAGAACACGCCATCGCGCTGGATACGCTCGAACAGGCGGAGCGCTTGCGCAAGCGTCTGCTTCAGGTGTGCCTGAGAAAGCGCGCGCACGGGACGACGGAAACGAACGAGGCGGTGGACATCGCCATCATCGGCGGGGGCGCGACGGGCGTCGAGCTTGCGGCGGAACTCAGGCGCATGGAGCACACGCTGAAGCAGTTCAGGCTGCTCTCCGAAAGCCCTCGCGCGGCCATGCGCATCTCGCTGCTGGAACGAGGCGATCGCGTGTTGCCCGCGCTTGCGCAAAGGGTGTCCGATACCACGCGCGACACGCTCGAAAAGATGAATATCGCGGTGAAGGTATCGACATCCGTGACGAGCGTGCGGCCGGAAAGCGTCGAGGTTGCGGGCGGCGTATCGATTCCCGCCGACATCACGATCTGGGCCGCCGGCATCAGGGCGCCGGGCGTTCTCGCATCGCTCGACGGCATCGCGGTGAATCACATCAACCAGGTCAAGGTCACGCCTTCGCTGCAGAGCGAAACCGACGCGAACATCTTCGCGCTGGGCGATTGCGCGAGTTGCGCGTGGACGGCGGACGTACTCGTGCCGCCGAGAGCCCAGGCCGCGCACCAGCAAGCGATGTTCTTATGCAAGGCGCTCGTCGCGCGCATCGAAGGGCGCGCGATCGGTGCGTTCATGTACAAGGATCACGGCTCGCTCGTGTCGCTGGGTTCGCCGACCGCGGTAGGCAGCGTGGCCGGCATCACCAGCACCGGGAAGTTCTTCGTCGAAGGATTCATCGCGAAGCTGATGTACGCGGCGCTTTATCGAAAGCATCTCGTTGCCGTATCGGGCTTGCGTCGGACTGTGTTCGGACTCGCGGCGCATGGACTCGGACGCCTGCTCGCGCCGCGAGTCAAGCTGCATTGACTGGCTTCATCGCTGTGTCGATTCGAGCATGGACAACTTGCGCTTCAGACGATCGATGCGTTGCGCGAGTGGCAACGCCAGGGTCGGACCTCTGAGCGAATCGATGCGCGCATGCCAGTACGCGAACGGGAACGTGCCGTCGCAAGCCTGTTCGACGACGCGCTCGAGATGCAGCAGGTCTCTTTCGATGATGAATTGAAGCATGACTGAGGCGCACGAACGCGTTCGGGTGGAAGGCGTGATGTAGCAACCGCCGTGCCAATGCATGCTGTCCGTGCGCCGCCCGATCCGTCGGCGCGGATAGAGGCGAGAAAACGGTCAGTCGCGTCCGCGCGAACGAGCCGATGTGGACGATTCCGTCCAGTTCACCCGGCGCGAACGCGTCGGTCCGTGAGCATGGGCGAGCCCGATTCCTCGCGAAGTTCGGCCAGCAGATCCATCGCGGCATCCACGCGCGGCGTTGCGCCCGGAACGAGCGTGCGCAACGCACGTTCGAGCGTATCGATGCCCTCGTCGATACGCCCCGATGCACGCAGCAACCCGGCGAGATGACGCGCGGCGTCCACGCGCGCGGGCACGGAACCGAGCGCGAGCGCCGTCGAAAGCGCCGTGCGCAATCCCGATTCCGCGGCGCCCGCATCGCCGAGCGCCCATTGCGCGCGCGCCTGCGTGACGAGCAGTTCGCCCATATAGACCCGCTCCTGGCGCGCGAGCGTTTCTTCGATCGCGCCGGCGAGCATGGCCTTGCAATCCGCGGCGCGGCCCGCGCGCAAGAGCAGTTCGCCGTGCTGCCAAGCTTTGAACGAGAAGAACAGCGCGCCGCCGTTGCTCATCATATGGTTGTCGAAGCCATCCAGCATGACGGCTTCGGCTTCATCGATGCGGTCAAGCGACGCGACGTAACAGCCGCGCAGCACCTGTCCCACGCCGCGATAAAACGCGAAGCCGTGTCTGATCGAGATGCCTTCCAGTTCGCTCGCGAGCCGGCCGAGCCGTTCCATGTCGTCGAAGAGACACGCGAGCCACGCCGCGCCCTGCAGGTTGATCGCGTGCGCGAACGCATGTCCGCCCGTGTCGGATGCGCGCTCGATCAGCATGTCCATCGCGTGGCGCGCCCGATCGAAAGCGCCGGTGTGAAAGGCCGATAGCCCTTCGAACGTCAATGCCAGCGCAGCCAGATCGATGCCTTGCGAACCGGTGCGCGCATCGTGCCGTCCGATGCCGGAAAGATTGCCGCGCGCAAGGCAGGCCAGCGCTTCCTCGCTATCGCCGAGCCAGAACAGCGTGTTGGTCAGCGCGACATGCGCTTCGTCCAGCGCGATGGAATCGCCGCTGTTTTGCGCGCGTTGCAGCATGTCCTGCGCCGTCGCGCGCGCGTGCTTGAGTTGCAGCGTGGTGAGCTGTGTCGTCCAGATGCCGAACTGGATCATCGCGATTTCGCGCGCATCGCAGAGTCCCTCGCCGATCTTCAGCGCGGCCGCATAGCACGCGGTCGCTTCGGCGTGCAGCCAGCCGTGCACGCTGCGCAGACTCATGCCCAACAGACGATACGCATCGAACTGCAGACGCCGCACGTCCTCCTCGCCATTCGCCTGCAGCGTTTCCAGACAGCGGCGCAGAAGCGGCGTGGCTTCCGCGAAACGGGCATCGTCGATGAGCGCATTCGCGCGCGCCAGATCGGTGCGTGCGTTTCGATGATGCTGCTCCCGCGCCTTGAGCCGACGTTCGATGGTCTTTCGCCCGACCCCGAGCAGGACGGCCGCCGCGCTCTTGTTGCCGCCGCTGCGTTCGAGCGCGCGGTCGACGAGCAGATCTTCGGCAGCGGCGAGCTTGTCGCGGCCTTCCAGTTGCAGAAGCATGTCGGCGAGATTCGCGCGCGAGACGCGCTCGGCCTTCTCGTTGGCGAGAAACGGCGCGAGTGCGTCGGCGTCGATCGTCGTGCTTTCCGCGAGCACGCTCAACTGGCTGACGAGATTGCGCAACTGGCGGATGTGTCCGGGCCACGGATGCGCGCAGAGCTGCCTGATTGCGGCGGCGGAGAATTCGAGCTTGCGCGGATGTTGTCCGGCGAAGTGCGTGAGCAGCGACGGAATGTCCTCGACACGCTGATCGAGGCCGGGCACGGCCAGCACGAAAACGGCGAGACGATAGTAGAGGTCTTCGCGAAAGCGCCCTTCGTTCGCGAGCTCGCGCAAATCGCGATGCGTCGCCGCGACGATGCGCCCTTCGAAGCGCAGATTCGTCGACGAACCGACCGGGCGGAAGGTGCGCGTTTCCAGCACGCGCAGCAGTTTCGGCTGCAATGCGAGCGGCAGTTCGCCGATTTCATCGAGCAGCAGCGTGCCTTTGCCGACTTGCTGAAAGAGGCCCTGACGCGTTTCGCCCGCGCCGGTGAATGCGCCTTTGACATGCCCGAACAATTCGGCTTCGACGAGATGCTCGGGAATCGCGCCGCAATTGATATCGACGAACGGGTGATCGCGCTGCTCGCTGCCCGCGTGAACGCGGCGCGCAACCAGCTCCTTGCCGGAGCCCGTAGGCCCGAAGATGAGCACGGGATGCACGGTCGGCGCGATCCGGTCGATCATGCGCACGAGCTGACGAAACGCCGGCGATTTGCCGATGAAACTGCCATCCGCGTCGCCGTGGACAAACGTAACGATTGGGTTACGACTCATTGCTGAGCGCTCCAGGTCAGTGATGGCGGAAACGGTCTGTGCCGCAGTTAACGGCGTTTGTCCGCGATCCTTGAGCACGCTGGAGGCAGCGGCGGCCTATTTTGTTAGCGCTTCATTTTCTCGTCGTCAAGGCGGCAACAATGCCTATACTCGGAGCTAACCCCGCGCCTGTTACGGTCGGCATAATGTCAGACATCAATTAACAGTTGTAATTCGATCGGGGGCCGCAAACCATGAGCGAACAACGAGCAAAACGAGACCCGGAAGGCACGCGACGGCGCATTCTGGAAGCCGCGACCGAGCAGTTCACGAAGTTCGGCCTCGCCGGCGCGCGGGTCGACGCCATCGCCACGGCGGCGGGCACGAACGAACGCATGCTCTACTACTACTTCGCAAGCAAGGAAGGGCTGTACGTCGCCGTGCTCGAATCCATGTACGCGCAGTTCGCGGAGCGGGAGCAGCGCCTCGACCTTTCCGGCCTTCAGCCCGCCGATGCAATCCGCGAACTGGCGCAATCCATCTGGACGCATTTGCGGGAAAACCCCCAGTGGCTGAGTCTCATCAATAACGAGAATCTGCATGAGGGGCGCTATCTGGAGCGTTCGAGCCACCTGCGCGAAACCATCTCGCCGGTGGTCGACCTGCTGCGCGTCACGCTCGAACGCGGCGCGGCAGCGGGGCAGTTCCGTCAGGGCGTCGATCCGCTCGACTTCTACGTGACGCTCGTCGGCATGGGCTATTACATCGTGTCGAACCGCTACACCATCGATGTATTCGTCGGCCGCAATTACGTCGAGCAACGCCATCAGGCGTCGATTGCCGCCATGCAGCTCGACATGTTGCTCGCGTATCTGCGTCCGGCCAGCTAGGCGGCGCGCGGCTTACCTGATGAAGCCGAGCTGCGCGCTGATCCTGTCGAGAATGGGCTTCTTCTTCTCGTTGAACACGGCCTTGTTCTGCTGAATCAGGTTGTTGCCCTTCGTGTCGATGGAAATGATCAGCGGCCCGAACTCCCGCACGCGATTGATCCACAGGGTTTCCGGCATGCCGAGATCCTGCCACTCCGCCCCTTCGATCTCCTCGACGAGCGTCGCGGCCAGCACCGCGCAGCCGCCCGGAAAGATCGCGTGCACGGCCTTGTGCTCCTCGCAGCCCGCGGCCGTTTCCGGGCCCATTCCGCCTTTGCCGACGATCAGCTTCACGCCGGTCTGTTCGATGAACTCGCGCTCGAACTTCTCCATGTGCATGCTCGTCGTCGGGCCGATGGACACCATTTCGAAACCGCCGTCGTCCTTCTTGCGCACGATCGGACCCGCGTGAAAGATCGCGCCGCCTTCGAGATCGACAGGCAGTTGCCGGCCTTGTTCGATCAGCCGCCGATGTGCGACATCGCGGCACGTCACGAGGCGCCCCGTCAGGTAGACGACGTCGCCGACCTTCAAATCCTCGAGATCTTCGCTCTTGATGGGGGTCGTCAGAATCTTTTTCACAGCACCACTCCTTCGTGGGAAAGGACTTCGTAGGACAGGTCGGCATGGATGCGGATCTTGCCGCGCCGATGCGCCCAGCAGCCGGTATTGACAGCGACGCCGATGGTCGACGGATGCCGCGCCGACGACTCGATGTTCACGCCCATCACGCTGTTGTTGCCCTTCAGACCTTGCGGGCCGATGCCGAGCTCGTTGAGCCCGTCTTCCAGCAGTTCTTCCATCAACGCGGCGCGCGGGTTGTCGCTCTTCGAATCGACGGGGCGCAGGATCGCCAGCTTGGAAAGGCGCGCGGCGGTCTCGACCGACGTCGATACGCCGATACCGACCAGGAGCGGCGGACACGCGTTGACGCCGCGCTCCGTGATCACGTCCATCACGAATTCGGCTACGCCTTCGTAGCCTTGTCCGGGCATCAGCACCTTGGCCGCGCCCGGCAGCGTACAGCCGCCGCCGGCCATATAGACGTCGATGGTGCAGCTATCCTTCTCCGGCACGATGCGCCAGTCGAGCCACGGAATCTGTGTGCCCGTGTTGGTGCCGGTGTTCTTTTCGTCGAAGGTTTCCACGGCGTTGTGGCGCAGCGGTCCCATCCGGGTCGCGCCCGCGGTGGCTTCGCGCAGGATTTCCTCGAGCTCGCCGAGCAGCGGAAAGTTCGCGCCGGCCTCGACGAAATACTGGATCACGCCCGTGTCCTGACAACTCGGGCGATTCAGCTTGTCGGCGGCTTCCTGATTGCCGTCCATCGAGTCGTAGATCGACTTGGCGAGCGGATTCGTTTCCATCGTGCGCAATTCCGCGAGCTTCGCCTTCACATCCCTGGGCAGACGCTTGCCGATGTAAGCGGTGAATTTGGCCATCGTGTCCGTGACGGACTGAATGGCGAGTTCCTTATCCATGTTGCATTCCTCTGACGACGTATCGTGGTGATTGGGGGAGAGGCGTCGGGTTTCAGTGCACGGCCGCATTGCCGGGCGTGACCGGCGCTTTCTGGGTGCGGGCCAGCAAGAGCGTGAGCACGGCGGACAGCACGAGCAGGCCCGCAACGAAATAGAGCCCGCCCGCGAAGCTGCCGGTCTGATCCTTCACCCAGCCGATCATCGCCGGGCCGGCGAAGCCGCCGAGATTGCCGATCGAATTGATCGTGGCGATGCCTGTCGCGGCTGCGGCGCCGGAGAGGAACATCGTCGGCATGGTCCACAGGGGCGGCTTCGCGCAACTGATGCCGATATTCACGAGCGTCAGCGCAGCGATGAGCCCGACGACGCTGTTGGCCATCGCGGCCACCACGAGACCGATCGCCGCCGCGACACACGCCAGCACGACGTGCCAGGTGCGCTCGCCGGTGCGGTCGGAATGGCGCGACCAGAAGATCATCGCGACCACGGAGACGATCGGCGGAATTGCGTTGAGGAGGCCCGTCGTCATCGACGAAACGCCGAGCTGGCGGATGATCTGCGGCGCCCAGATGCCGAGCGTATAGAGGCCCGCCGACGTGCCGAAGTAGATCAGCGACAGGGCCAGCACTCGCGGATTCGCGAGGCCGCTGATGATGCCGTGCTTCGCGCCCGACGTCGCGCGGCTGGCGGTCTCCACGTTCATCACGTTGACGAGCCATGCGCGTTCGTCGTCCTTCAGCCATTTCGCCTTTTCGGGCTTGTCGGTCATGTAGAAGAACACGACGACGCCCAGAATGAGCGCGGGAATGGCTTCGAGAATGAACATCCATTGCCAGCCGCGCAGACCCATCACGCCGTTCATTTCGAGCAATGCGGCGGAGAGCGGCGAGCCGAGCGCCGTGGAGATCGGCGCGGCGGCCATGAAGAAAGCCGTCACGCCCGCCCGGTGCCGCGCCGGGAACCAGTAGCTGAGATACAGGATGATGCCGGGGAAGAAGCCCGCTTCCGCCGCGCCGAGCAGAAAGCGTATGACGTAGAAGCTCGTCGGCCCTTGGACGAAGGCCATCATCGCGGAAATGATGCCCCACGTGACCATCACGCGGGCTATCCAAAGCCGCGCGCCGACCTTGTGAAGCACGATGTTGGAGGGCACTTCGAACATGAAGTAGCCCCAGAAGAAGATGCCCGCGCCGAAGCCGAGCATCGAGGAGGTGAAGCCGAGATCGGTCTTCATCGTGATCGACGCGAAGCCGATGTTGACGCGGTCGATATAAGCGATGAAGTACAGCAGCATGATGAACGGCACGATGCGCCAGCTGATTTTGCGCAGGGTGCGTTTTTCCAGATCCATGTCCATGGAATGTCTCCTTGTTCCGACGATCAATCGAAGGTGTCAGCCGTCTTGTGCGGCTTCGTACTAGCCAGGACCAAGGTTAAAACCGATGGAATCGCGTATGAATCGAACTAAACTAAATACATCGTTGCAAAAAATTCACGAATGAACATGGACTCGGAACTGGGTTTCTTCTGCCTGCTCGTGAAGCAGGGCAGTCTCGCGGCCACCGCGCGCGAACTGAATCTGACGCCGCCGGCGGTTTCGCGCCGGCTTTCGGCGATGGAAGATCGTCTCGGCGTGCGCCTGCTCAACCGCACGACGCGGCGCATCAGCCTGACGAGCGAAGGCGAGGTGTACTTCTCGAATGCGCAGCGCATCCTGAGCGACATCGACGATATGGAGCAGCTCGTCTCCAGCAGCCGCGCAGCGCCGAAAGGACTGTTGCGCGTCAACGCGCCGCTGGGATTCGGGCGCTCCTATATCGGGCCATCGATTTCGGTGTTCAGTCAGCGTTTTCCCGATGTCGAAGTGCAGTTGCATCTCACCGACCGGCCCGTCAGCCTGCCCGACGAGAGCATCGACGTCTCCGTGCGGTTCGGCGAGATGCCGGATTCGCGACTCATCGCGAAGAAGATCGCGTCCAACCGGCGGCTGCTGGTTGCGTCGCCGGGTTATCTGCGTGGCGCGGGTCAGCCCGTTCATCCGCATGACCTGACGCATCATCAGTGCATCGTGCTGCGGCAGAACGATTCGGCCTATGGCAACTGGCGGCTGAGCCGCGGCGGGCGCACGGAGACGATCAAGGTGCACGGCAAGCTGAGCACCAACGACGGCGAAGTGGCGCTCAACTGGGCGCTCGAAGGCCACGGCATCTTGATGCGCGCGGAATGGGACATCGCGAAGTATCTTCGCAGCGGCCGTCTGGTGCAGGTTCTCGACGACTACGACACGCCGCCCGCCGACATCTACGCCGTTTATCCCGAACGCCTGAACCTGTCCGCGAAGGTCGCGTGCTTCGTCGATCACCTGCGCGACTATCTGGGCCAGCATGCCGACGGCCCGACGCGCGTCAGTTCGAACTGGTAGCGCCATTCGTGCATAAAACTTAATAATGCATTAAGTTTGACGCCGGTTTCCGCGCCGGGATGTGGGTAAAGTGCAGTCACACACACATCTGGAGGACGGAGACATGAAGACCTATCGCATCGCGACCATTCCCGGCGACGGCATCGGCAAGGAAGTCGTTCCGGCAGGACAGCAAGTGCTCGAAGCGCTGGCACGCAACACGCAAAATTTTGAATTCCAGTTCGAGAATTTCGACTGGGGCGCCGACTATTACCGTGAGCACGGCGTGATGATGCCCGCCGATGGCCTCGACGCGATCCGCGACAAGGACGCGATTCTGTTCGGCTCGGCGGGCGATCCCGACGTTCCCGATCACATCACGCTGTGGGGCCTGCGTCTCAAGATCTGCCAGGGATTCGACCAGTACGCCAACGTGCGCCCGACGCGCATCCTGCCGGGCATCGACGCGCCGCTCAAGCGCTGCAAGCCGGAGGATTTGAACTGGGTGATCGTGCGCGAGAACTCGGAAGGCGAGTATTCGGGCGTCGGCGGCCGCGTGCATCAGGGCCATCCGATCGAAGCCGCAACCGATGTATCGATCCTCACGCGCGCCGGTGTCGAACGCATTATGCGTTTTGCATTCAAACTCGCGCAGTCGCGTCCCCGTAAGCTGCTGACGGTCATCACGAAGAGCAACGCGCAACGTCACGCGATGGTAATGTGGGACGAGATCGCGCTGGAAATCTCGAAGGAATTTCCGGACGTGAAGTGGGACAAGGAACTCGTCGATGCATCGACCGCGCGCATGGTCAATCGTCCCGAGACGCTGGATACGATCGTCGCGACCAATCTGCACGCCGACATTCTCAGCGACCTCGCCGCCGCGCTCGCGGGCAGCCTCGGCATCGCGCCGACGGGCAATATCGATCCGGAGCACCGCTATCCGTCGATGTTCGAGCCGATCCACGGCTCCGCGTTCGACATCATGGGCAAGGGTCTGGCGAATCCGGTCGGCACGTTCTGGTCGGTCGTGATGCTGCTCGAACATCTCGGCGAGTTCGACGCCGCGAAGCGCGTCATGCAGGCGATCGAAGCCGTGACCTCCGACAAGTCGCTGCACACGGGCGATCTCGGCGGCAAGGCGACCACCGCGCAAGTGACCGCCGCCGTGTGCGCGCTGATCGGCACGAAAGCCGCCCACGCCGCCTGAAAGGAGCTGAAAAGCATGCGCCGCACTCGAAATGCAAAGATCGTCGCTACGCTGGGACCGGCGAGCACCAGCCGCGAGACCATCGAAGCGCTGTACAAGGCGGGCGCGGACGTGTTCCGGCTGAACTTCAGCCACGGCACGCACGAGGACCATCAACGGCGGCTCGAAGTCATTCGCGCCATCGAGAAGGACGCGGGCCGGCCCATCGGCGTATTGCTCGATCTGCAGGGCCCGAAACTGCGGATCGGCACCTTTGCGAATGGTCCGGTCACGCTGGAGAAAGGCGCGTCTTTTCGGCTCGATCTCGACGCGGCGACGCCCGGCGATCTCACGCGCGTCGCGCTTCCTCACCCTGAAATCTTCGCGGCGCTCGAAGCCCGCACGAACCTCTTGCTCGACGATGGCCGCGTGCAACTGCGCGTCGAGCGCTGCGGGCCCGACTTCGCGGAAACGACGGTCATCGTCGGCGGTCCGCTTTCCGAGCGCAAGGGCGTCAATGTCCCCGATGTCGTGCTGCCGCTTTCGGCCATGACGGAGAAGGATCGACGCGATCTGGAATTCGGCATGACGCTCGGCATCGACTGGCTCGCGCTGTCTTTCGTGCAGCGCGTCGAGGACATTCGCGACGTGCGAAAGATCGTCGGGGACCGCGTGGGCATCGTCGCGAAGCTGGAGAAGCCCGCCGCGATCGGCAGTCTCGATGCGATCGTCGATGAAGCCGATGCCGTGATGGTCGCGCGCGGCGACCTCGGCGTCGAGATGCCCGCGGAGCAGGTGCCCGCCATTCAGAAGCGCATCGTGCGCGCGTGCCGCAAGGCCGGCAAGCCGGTGATCGTCGCCACGCAGATGCTCGAATCGATGGTGAGCGCGCCGGTGCCCACGCGCGCCGAAGCATCGGACGTCGCGACCGCCATCTACGACGGCGCGGACGCGGTGATGCTGTCGGCGGAGTCGGCGAGCGGCAAGTATCCCGTGGAAGCCGTGCGCACGATGGACCTCATCATCGCGCAGACCGAACGCGATCCGTACTACCGCGAAGTGATCGCCGCGTCGCACGCCGCGCCGCGCGCGAATACATCGGATGCGATCGGCTATGCGATGCGCCACGTGTCGGGCCTGCTCGATGCAGCCGCTACCGTCGCTTATACGTGCTCCGGTTACTCGGCGCTACGCATGGCGCGCGAACGGCCGGGCGCGCCGATCGTCGGCATGACGCCGCAGATCGGCACGGCGCGCCGTCTCGCGCTCGTCTGGGGCGTGCATCCGGTCGTGTGCAAGGAAGTGGTCGACGTGCTCGAAGTGAGCGAGCTTGCATGCGAAACCGTGCGCGCGGAAGGCTTCGGCACGACAGGCGATACGGTCGTGATTTCAGCGGGCATGCCGTTCGGCACGCCGGGCACGACCAATCTGCTGCGCATCGCGCAGATCGAATGAAGCAGGGCCGGGCGTAGAATCTCCGGCGCGTGGCGGCGAGCCCATTCGTCGCCTGACCGGAGACGGATGGCTCATGGAAATCAAGTGGATCGAGGATTTCATCGCGCTCGCCCGCTATCAAAGCTTTTCGCGCGCGGCGGAGTTTCGCAACGTCACGCAGTCCGGGTTCAGCAGACGCATCCAGTCGCTGGAGCAATGGGTCGGTGCCGATCTCGTCGATCGCAGCGGCTTTCCGCCGACGCTCACACCCGCAGGGCAACTCTTTCGCGACGCGGCCGAAGACATTCTCGACAAGCTCTTCGACACGCGCGCGATCATCCGCACCGAGCAGCGCATCGCGGGCAAGAGTCTGCAGATCGCAGCGGGCCATACCATCGCGCTCAACTTCTTGCCCGCGTGGCTGCGAACGCTCGCGACGCATGTCGGCGAAGTGCGCGCGCGGGTGATTCCGGCGAACGTCCACGATTCGATTCTCATGCTCGTCAACGGCAATTGCGAGTTGATGTTCGCCTATCATCATCCGCAGTTGCCGCTGCATCTCGATCCGCAGAAGTACGAGTACGTGACTGTCGGCGTCGATACCTTCATGCCGGTCTGCAAGCCCAATCAAAGGCTCGCGCCCACGCACCGCCTGCCCGGCGCGAAAGATCGCCCGATGCCGTACATCGCGTACACGGACACGAGTTACTTCGGACGCTGCTTCGCGTTGTTGATGGCGCAATCGAAAGTATCGCCCGCTTTACGTCTGCATTACGAGTCCGACATGGCCGAGGTCGTGAAGAAGCTCGTGCTCGAAGGCGAGGGCGTCGCGTGGCTGCCGAAGAGTTCGATTACCGCCGAACTGGATGCCGGCGAACTCGTGGCCGCCGGCCAGTCCGAATGGCAACTGGCGCTCGAGTTGCGCGTGTATCGCGATCTCGCCAATCGCAGCGAATTGCTCGACACGCTCTGGCGTCATCTTCGCGCGTCCTTCGGACCTGCCGAGTAGCGATTTTCGACGCTATGCGAAAATTGCATAGCCATATGCAGCACTAGCATTCACGTTTTTTCTGCCTTCCCTAAGATTCCGTCCTGACACAAGAAAGCGCGGCGCTTCGATCTTCGATGCGCTTGCCATTCCCCGAGCGCACGCCGGTCGCGACCGACCGTTCGTGCGCCATCCCAGGACGGAGACACATGAAGAATCGCCTCACCCTCTATATCCTCGCCGGCATGGTGCTCGGCGTGGCCGTCGGCTATGTCTGTCATCGCATGGCGGCGGATGCCGAGCAAGCGAAGGTCATCGCCGGCTACTTTTCCATCGTCACGGATATCTTCCTGCGGCTCGTGAAGATGATCATCGCACCGCTCGTCTTCGCGACGCTCGTGTCGGGGCTCGCCGGCATGGAAGGCACGAGCGATGTGCGCAGAATCGGCCTGCGCTCGATCGCGTGGTTCGTGTGCGCATCGCTCTTTTCGCTCGCGCTCGGACTCGTGCTCGCCAACCTGTTTCAACCGGGCGCGGGCCTGCACATGACCCAGACGAGCGCCGACGTCGCCACCGGCCTCAACACCGCGGGCCTGAACTTCAAGGACTTCGTGACGCACGCGTTTCCCACGAGCCTGCTCGATGCGATGGCGCGCAACGACATCCTCCAGATTCTCGTTTTCTCCGTGATGTTCGGGATCGTGCTCAGCGTGATCAAGTCGGACCCGCGCGTGAGCCCGCTGATCGCGGGCGTAGAGGGTCTCGTGCCCGCGATGCTCAAGCTGACCGACTACGTGATGCGTCTCGCGCCCCTCGGCGTGTTCGGCGCGCTCGCATCCGCGATCACGGTGCACGGGCTCGATGTGCTCACTACGTACGGCAAGCTCGTCGCGAGCTTCTACGCCGGGCTCGGGCTCTTGTGGGCCGCGCTGATCCTCGCCGGCTACGCGTTTCTCGGCAAGCCGATCTGGGCGTTGCTCAAGGCGATCCGCGAGCCCGCGATGCTGGCCTTTTCCACCGCGAGCAGCGAGGCCGCGTATCCGCGTCTGACGGAGAAGCTGGAGGAATTCGGCGTCGATAAGAAAGTGGTCGGCTTCACGTTGCCGCTCGGTTACGCGTTCAATCTCGACGGCTCGATGATGTATCAGGCTTTCGCGGCGATCTTCATCGCGCAGGCATTCGGCATCGACATGCCGATCGGCACGCAGATCGTGATGCTGCTCGTGCTCATGCTGAGCAGCAAGGGCATGGCCGGCGTCGCGCGCGGCTCGGTGGTGGTCGTCGCCGCCGTGGCGCCGATGTTTCATCTGCCGCCGTCGGGCGTCGTGCTGGTGCTCGCGATCGACCAGATTCTCGACATGGGGCGCACGGCGACCAACGTGATCGGCAACAGCATCGCGACGGCGGCCATCGCGAAGTGGGAAGGCAAACGCGTCGCAAGGCAGGAACGCCGCGCGGCGATGAGCACGCCTTCGTTCGGTCAACTCGAAGGCGACACGAAATGAATGGCAAGGACACGGCGCCCGCTCGCAAGTTCGGCGTGGTCGGCGGGCTCGGTCCGCTCGCGAGCGCGGACGTCTTCTTCAAGCTGATCAAGTCGACGCCCGCCACGCGCGACGCCGAGCACTTCGACGCGATCTTCGAGCAGCAGCCGTTTCGCAGCGCGGACGCGGACAGCGAGACGCTGACGCAGCGCAAGCTCTATATCTTCGATCTGATCGCGAGCTTCGAAAAGCGCGGCGTCACGACGGTCGTGCTGCCGTGCTTTCTGAGCCACACGTTCATCGACGAGTTGAAGGCCAACTCGCCGCTGCAGATCGTCGACATGATCGAAGCCGTGCGCAGTCATGTGCGCAGAAAGTTCCCGGCGGTTCGGCGCGTCGGCGTGCTCGCGTCCGCTCATACGCGGCGCAAGCAGTTGTTCGAGAAGTATTTCGCGGCGCCCGAGTTCGAGGTGATTCATCCGCGCGCGAGCGAAGGCGTCGATCTCGTCACCGAAGCCATCTACGGCACGGACGGCGTGAAGAGCGGCAACCTTCGCGGCCGTCCGGTCGAGTTGCTGCGCGCGGCTTGCGAGGATCTCATCGCGCAGGGCGTCAACGTCATCGTGCCGGGGCTCACGGAGATCGCGCTCGTCGCGGAGGAGCTGGGCGCATTGCGCGTGCCGCTCGTCGATTCGAATCTCGCTTACGCGCAGTACGTCGTGTCGGGCCAGTACCATTCGCCCGAGACGATCTTCAAGGTCGGCGTAGTGGGCGGCGTCGGACCGGCGGCCACCGTCGATTTCATTCACAAGATCGTGCGTGCGACACCCGCTACGCGCGATCAGGACCATATCAAGCTGCTCGTCGAACAGAACCCGCAGATTCCGGACCGCACGGAGAATCTGATCGGCGACGGACCCGATCCGACCATCTCGCTCTATGCGACCTGCAAGAAGCTGGAGACGGGCGGGGCCGATCTCATCGCGATTCCGTGCAACACGGCGCATGCGTTCGTCGAGCGCATTCAGCCTTATCTCGGCATACCCATCGTGAACATGCTGACGACAACCGTGCGCCATCTGCGCGAGGCGTTTCCGTCGGTGCGTTCCGTGGGCGTGCTCGCGACGTCCGGCACGATCGCGAGCGGCGTCTACGAGAAGGCGCTCGAATCGCAAGGCTTGCGGCAGGTCGTGCCGGAACCCGCATTGCAGGCGCGCGTGATGGAAGCGATCTACGGCAAGGAAGGCGTGAAAGCCGGCTTCACGACCGGGCGATGTCAAGAGGACATCGCCGCCGCGATCGACGGGCTGATTGCCGCTGGCGTCGAGGTCGTCATCCTCGGCTGCACGGAACTGCCGCTTCTGTTGCGCGAGGCGCACGTCATCGGCACGAACGGCGCGCGCGTGAGCATCATCGATCCGACCGATGTGCTCTCGAAGGAATGCGTCGCCCATGCGATGAAGCCGCCGCAATAACCAGAACCGCATCAACTCATCCACGCGACGAACCCGCACACGACGTGTGCCGGATGACTTCGTTCGCCCGTCATATTCAGAACCTGAAGAGGAACCCATGCTTGCACCTACCGAACGCATCGAACACGACCTTCTTGGCGATCTCGCCGTGCCCGCCACCGCGTACTACGGCGTGCACACGCTGCGCGCGCTGGAGAACTTTCCCATCACCGGCATTCCGATCTCCGCTTACCCGAATCTCGTCAACGCGCTGGCGAGCGTCAAGGAAGCGGCGGCGCTCGCGAACCACGGCCTCGGGCTGCTGAACGAAGTGAAGACGCAGGCCATCGTGCAGGCATGCAGGCAAGTGCGCTCGGGCACGGCGCACGAGCACTTCGTCGTCGATGTGATTCAGGGCGGCGCGGGCACGTCGACGAACATGAACGCGAACGAAGTCATCGCCAATCTCGCGCTCGAACATCTCGGGCATCAGCGCGGCGAATACGGCGTGCTGCATCCGAACGAAGACGTGAATCTCGGCCAGAGCACCAACGATGTCTATCCGACCGCGCTGAAGATCGCCACGTACACGGGCATCATGCAGTTGATCGACGCGATGGGCGTGCTGCGCGCGTCGTTCGAACGCAAGGCGCTGGAGTTCGGCAACGATCTGAAGATGGGCCGCACGCAACTCCAGGACGCCGTGCCGATGACGCTCGGTCAGGAATTCAGCACGTTCGCTGTGATGCTCGGCGAGGACGAAGAGCGGCTCAGGGAAGCGGCCCGGCTGATCTGCGAGATCAATCTCGGCGCGACGGCGATCGGCACGGGCATCAACACGCATCCGGAATACGCGCAACTCGCATGCAGGCATCTGAGCGAGGTGACCGGCATCGCGCTCACGACATCGCCGAATCTCGTCGAGGCAACTCAGGATGTCGGCGCGTTCGTGCAGCTTTCCGGCGTGCTGAAGCGCGTCGCGGTCAAGCTCTCAAAGACCTGCAACGATCTCCGGCTGCTCTCGAGCGGGCCGCGCGCGGGCCTCGGCGAAATCAACCTGCCGCCGGTGCAGGCCGGTTCGAGCATCATGCCGGGCAAGGTGAATCCGGTGATTCCGGAGGCCGTCAATCAGATCGCGTTCGAGGTCATCGGCAATGACGTGACCGTGACCTTCGCCGCCGAGGCGGGACAGCTTCAGCTCAACGCGTTCGAACCGATCATCGCGCACAGCCTGTTCAAGAGCGTCGCTCATTTGCGCGCGGGGTGCCTCACGCTCGCGTCGAAATGTGTCGATGGCATCACCGCGAATCGCGAGCGTCTGCGCATGATCGTGGAAAGCTCGATCGGCATCGTCACGGCGCTCAATCCGTATATCGGCTATACGCACTCGACGGAAGTCGCGAAGGAAGCGCTCGCGTCCGGCAAGAGCGTCGCGCAGATCGTCATCGAAAAGGGCCTGTTGAGCCAGTTGCAGCTCGACGAAATCCTGCAACCGGCGATGCTGACGCAGCCGCGACACACGGCATCGGCGGCATGAAAGGCCGTGCCGCGAAGCGCCAGCCGGAGTAGACTATTTTTGCGGTGTGCTAGCCGCGAAAGGAGGTTGCGATGAGATTCGCCGAAATGTTCAAGCGCCCGAAACGCGGCGCCACGGCTGCTCATGCCGGTGACACGGAGCCTCACCACGAGGAACACGCGAAGTCGGTGCAGAAGCAGGCGCGCAAGCTGTGGGACACGATCGGACGCAATCGCCACAAGAGCGCGAAGTGGTAGCAGCAAGGCGGGCCCGGGAACGAAAGTCCTGGGCCCGAATCGTTTCAGGACATGACCCAGTTGGTGTGCGTGGTGAAGGCCGGGCCGAGAACGGTCGGCAAATACGGATTGGGAACGGGCACCGGCCTTCCGTCCACGGTCACGAGACCGAGGCGCTGGGCGACGGAAACATGCGCGCCGATATCCTGCGGAAAGGCGAACGGCCCGCGCGGGCCGGACGGGCGCAGTGAGAAGGGCGGCTCCTTCCACGGCGAATGCGCCGCGCCGAGAAAGTCCGGCTGCAAGGTCCACGGTTGCGCCTTGAGACGCACGCCGATGGACGGATCGGCCAGACGGTTCAGCATCCATTCGCAGGCGATATCCGAGAGGCCCGATTCATCGTTCGAATAGCCGCCTCCGACATCGGCGTGCGCGCCGGCGAACAGCACCTGCGTGACGCCCGCGCGGGTGTCCCAGAGCGTCGGCGTGAAATCTCCGCGCTGCTCGTCGAGACTGATCGCGTGAACGCCGAATTTCACCTTCGGGCTGAGCGCGGTGTCGGCGAAGCGGAAGAGATCGACCGTCGAGTCCTCGCTGTCGAGATAGAGCGGAATGCCGAGCGCGCCGACCGTGTCCCATACGCCGATAGCGCGGATTTCATCGACGGCAATCGTGTCGCCGGGCTGCAACCTCGTGAACGCGAGCGATGGCTCGAAATTGACGATCTTCTCCAGCAGGCCCTTCAAGCCGCCACCGCTCGCGCCTGCCGTCGGTCTCGACTCGCGATACTTGCGCCACGCGAGAATGCCCATGCGATACGCGAGCGCCTTGTCGTTGCTGTCGTATTTGCTGGTGTCGAGCAGGCCGACGTTCGCGATCATTCCGCCGAGCGCACGCGCCGTGTACGCGCCGCGGCTGAAGCCCATCAGAACGATGTGATCGCCGGGTTTGTAGTTGCGCGATATGAAGGTATAGCCGCGCACGATGCGCGCGATGATGCCGTCGCCGAATGCTCCGCCCACCAGCCTCCTGATGACGTTGCGCGAATCGCCCACGCCATGCAGATACTTGGCGACCTGTCCGTCAGGTCCGGGCTCCGCGATCTCCTGCTCGGAGGCGAGAAGCGTCGAGGCGGGGTCCGGCTCGCCTGATAACAGAAGGAACGCCTTCAGTACGTTGGTGGTGTCCGGAATGCCGTCGTTGTCGTGGTCGGTGTTCGGACCGTTCCATGTTCCGTCCGCGCAGAAAACGATGTTCTTGCCCATGATGCACCCCTTCCGTCGTGACGCCGCAAGTGCTCGCTCAGTATGTCTTAGTTTCTTGCGGGTCACTCGGCAAGGCGCGCGTCTTATGCGAACGACGCTTTGGCTGAAAGTGCCTATTCGTCGAGGGCGCTTCGTTGCATCGCATCAAACCGCGCTTCAGTCCCATATCGGCGCGAGGCCTTCCGGGCTGACTTCACGGCCATTGCGTTCGAGTTCCGCGATCTGCGCCATGTCTTCGGCGGTCAGCCTGAGTTGCTGCGAGAGCAAATTGCTCGCGAGGTTCTCGCGTTTCGTCGATGACGGAATCACCGCATAGCCGAGTTGCAGTGCCCATGCGAGCGTGACTTGCGCGGGCGTCGCGTGATGCCGTTTCGCGATCTCGCCGATGACCTGATCCTTCAGCACCTTGCCGTAGGCGAGCGTCATATACGACGTGACCTGAATGCCTTGCTCGCGCAGGAACGCGACGAGCTTGCGATTCTGCAGATAAGGGCTCAGTTCGATCTGATTGGTCGCGATGTTCTCGCGGCCGACGACATCGATCGCCTGCTTCGTCAATTCGATGTTGAAGTTGGAGATGCCGATCTGCTTCGTGAGACCTTGCGTCTTCGCATCGGCGAGCGCGCTCATGAATTCTTCGAGCGGCGTGCCGTGCTCCGGCGCGGGCCAGTGGATCAGCGTGAGATCCACTTCATCGACGCGCAGCTTCGTCAGGCTCTCTTTGAGGCTCGGAACGAGCTTGCCGCGCGAGGCGTTCTCGGTCCAGATTTTCGTGGTCAGAAAGATGTCGGAGCGGGGCACGCCCGATGCGGCGATCGCTTCGCCGACTTCGGCTTCGTTGCCGTAGATCTGCGCGGTATCGATGGCGCCGTAGCCGAGTTCGAGGCCGTTGCGCACCGAATCCATGACGACCTGATCTTTCAGGCGGAACGTGCCGAGGCCGAAAGCGGGAATGCGATTCATGGAACGTGTTCTCCAATGGCTGAGTGGACGAACACAGTATGCCGGCTTTAATCTTGCGCAAAAACCGGGCTATAAAGGAAATACTCTTGAATTAAAATCAACTATGAAAATCACTCTCGACGAGCTTCAGACTTTTGCGACGGTAGTCGACACGGGCTCCATCACCAAGGCGGCGGAACAACTGGACCAGACGGTGTCGGGCGCGAGCCGCACGCTCGGACGGCTCGAAGAGAAGCTCCAGACGACGCTCTTGCGCAGGACAACGCGGCGCCTGGAGCTGACGGAGGAGGGCAAGAGCTTTCTGCAGAACGCGCGCGAGATCATCGGCGCGGTGGAAAGCGCGGAGGAACAGATCGCCGCCCGGCGCGAGCGGCCTTCCGGGCTGTTGCGCGTGGATGCCGCGACGCCGTTCATGCTGCACGTGATCGTGCCGCTCGTCGCGGGATATCGGGAGCGCTATCCGCATGTCGAGCTCGAATTGAACAGCAACGAAGGCGTGATCGATCTGCTGGAACGCCGTACGGATGTCGCCATTCGCATCGGCAGGCTGAAGGATTCGACGCTGCACAGCCGCCCGATCGGCAGCAGCCGCATTCGCGTGCTCGCGACGCCGCAATATCTGGAGACACACGGACTTCCGAAGCGCGTCGACGAACTCGCGAATCACTCGCTGCTCGGCTTCACGCAGCCGGAATCGCTCAATGTCTGGCCGCTTGCGGGGCGAGACGACGAGCCGTACCGGATCAAGCCGAGCATCGCTTCGTCGAGCGGCGAGACGCTGCGGCATCTCGCGCTCGAAAGCGCGGGCATCGTGTGCCTGTCAGATTTCATGACGCTGCGCGATCGGCGCGAGGGCACGCTCGTGCAGATTCTCGCGCGTCACACCCAGGAAGTGCGGCAACCGATCAACGCCGTCTACTATCGCAACACGGCGATCTCCGCGCGCATCGCATCGTTCGTCGACTATCTTGCCGAAGCCGTGAAGTCCACTGAATTCGCGCTGACGGGCCGCCGATAAGGCGTCAGCCTATGCCCAGCACATTCGCGCCGATGCACGGATCGATCGCGCGTTCGAGCCGCTTCTGGTGAACGATCAGCGTGATTTCCATCGAGCCGGTGCCCACTTCGAGATTCAATAGATGGCCGCCGTAAGCGTTGAAGTTGCTGTCGCCCGCCATGCCGTGCATATGGATCGACGGCTTGCCTTCCTTCCATGCGACCGATCCGGTCAGGCTGCCCATCTCGACATTGCGGAAGGTCTTCGCATCGAAGTCCTTCTTCGCGGCGTTCCAGAAGCCGAACGTCGGATGGCCGAAGCCGATGCCAGTGAGACTGACCGCCGGAATGTTTTCCGCCAGCGCGAACGTCGTCAGTTGCTCGAATACGTTATCGCCCATGCGCAGCACCATGAAATAACCCGTGGGCGTTCTGATGTATCTGCGTTGCAGATCGGGGCCGCCTGCCGCGATCACGCCCGCTTCGCACTCGGCAGGCGATTGCGTCTGCGCCGACACGCCGCTCGGGATGATGGATGTCGCCAGCGCGCCGGCCGACAGCGCCGCGATGTTCTTGAAGAAGTGCCTGCGCAGATAAGTCTCGTCCATGAAGCTGTCTCCGTTGATGTTATCGGCCGTTCTATTCGGCTGCGGCGGAGTGTAGACAAGACGTTCACGACGGAATACTGAGAGTTGCGACTACGCTTATAACCCGCGCTCATGGCTCACGATAAATCCTCGGCCTGATCGTGCTGTGCGAGCAGTTCTTCCATCAGGACGCGCGCGCCCGCGGACACCGGCGCGCCGCGCCGTGTGACGAGTTCATAAGGTTCGCTCTTCGATGACAGTTTGAGCGGAAGCATGCCCGTCATGCCATGTCGCGTGAAGAACTCGGCGACATCGATCGACACGAGCGCGACGAAAGTCGGATTGCTTTGCAACAGCGAGAGCGTGGCAAACGCCGACGTGGTCTCGACGAGATGCCGTGGAAAGCGTATCTCGGCTTCGCGGAACTCGCGTTCGAGCAGCATGCGCATCGGCATGTTGGCGCGATAGACGACCCATCGCACGTCCGCGAGATCTTTCAGCCGCAGCTTGCGCGCGTTCTGAAACGGATGACTCAGATTCGCGATAACCGCAAGCGTCTCTTCCTGCAGATTGACGCTGTCGTAGAGAAACGGCGTCTGGCTGATCGTCGTTCTACACACGGCGAGATCGAGGCGTCCTGCGTCGATCAGGCTCAGCAACGCGGCGCTCGTATCTTCCACGATTTCTATCGACATCTCCGGATGCTTCGTGACGAGCGAAGAAATCGCTTCGATCACGCGCGGCACCGCGCCCATGATGACGCCCACCGACACGCGTCCTCCATGACCTCGCATGATGCCGACGATTTCCTCGCGCAAATGCGCGACGTCGGTATGAATGAGCCGCGCATAGCGGATCACGCAATGCCCGATGTCGTTCGGTTCGAGCCCCCGGCTCGTCCGGTTGAAAAGCGCCGTGCCGAAGGTCGTTTCGATTTCGTGCAGCGCCTTGCTCGCGCCCGGCTGCGTGAGCGAAACCTGTTTGGCCGCACTGAGAAGCGAACCATGATCCGCGAGCGCGATGAGCAAACGCAACTGCTTCAGGTGCAGCCGGGAAATGATCGAGTTGAGAGAAGGAGTCATCGCGCGAGTTGAGGAATAGTTATACCCGTATTCATTATTGTCAATTCCGGCCGTTTCGGCCGCTGCCTATACTGCCCCATCAAACCCGCATTGCGCAAAGCTCCGGGCCTAACGTTAACCCGCAGCGATCAGGGTTCCTGCTGTTCGGGTTTTCATGAATCTATAACTGTCGATCAACATGGCTCTCATCAATTACATCACGCAGATACAGTTCGAATTCGGCGCCTTGCGGTTGCTGAAGAGCGAATGCGAAAGGGTTGGAATCAAGCGGCCGCTCGTCGTGACGGATCGCGGCATCAAGGCGGCGGGCATCGTCGACAAGGTGCTTTCGGCATTGGGTGCGGACTACGACGTGCCGGTCTATGACGGCACGCCGCCCAATCCGAACGAAGCGGCGGTGCGCGATGCGGTCGCCGTGTTCGTCGATGAACGATGCGATGGGATCATCGCGGTGGGCGGGGGATCGTCGATCGATCTCGCGAAGGGCGTCGCGGTATGCGCGACGCACGACGGCCCGTTGCAGAGCTTCGCCGTGATCGAAGGCGGCGCGACGCGCATCACGTCGGCGACCGCGCCCGTCGTCGCAATTCCGACGACGGCGGGCACCGGCAGCGAAGTCGGACGCGGCGCGATCCTGATTCTCGACGACGGCAGAAAGGTCGGCGTGATATCGCCCTTCGTGGTGCCGAAGTCCGCGATCTGCGACCCCGAACTCACGCTGAAACTGCCCGCGACGATGACGGCCGCAACCGGCATGGACGCGATCGCGCACTGCATAGAAACGTTCATGGCGCCCGCGTTCAACCCCGCGGCCGACGGCATCGCGCTCGACGGCCTGTGGCGCGCGTGGCGTCACATCGAGCGCGCGACGACACATCCCGACGACAAGACCGCGCGCCTGAACATGATGAGCGCATCGATGCAGGGCGCGCTCGCGTTTCAGAAGGGTTTGGGATGCGTGCACAGCCTCAGTCATTCGCTCGGCGGCATCAATCCGCGTCTGCATCACGGAACGCTCAACGCGATCTTTCTGCCCGCCGTGATCGCGTTCAACGAGGACGCGCCGACAGTTCGGGAAGAAGGCAAGCTCGCGCGGCTCGCGCAGGCGATGGGCCTCGAAAATCCCGCGAACGTCGGGCCTTCCATCAGGGAGATGACCCAGCGCCTGGGCCTTCCCGCGACGCTATCGGGCGTCGGCGTCACACACGACATGTTCCCCGGCATCGTGAAGGGCGCGTTGAAGGACCACAGTCATAAAACCAATCCGCGCGACGCATCCGAAAGCGATTATCACGCGATGCTCGAAGCGTCGTTCTGAACTGAGGAAGACATGGGAGACAAGATCACGATCGAGCGAAATGGCGATATCGCCATCGTCACGCTAGATAACCCCGAGAAGATGAATGCGCTCACGCTCTCGATGTGGCGCGATCTCGGCGATGCAATGACGCAGCTATCGGACGATGACGACGTTCGATGCGTGATCCTGCGTGGCGCGGGAACGAAGGCGTTCGCAGCGGGTGCGGATATCGGCGAGTTCGCGGCGCTTCGATCGAATCGCGAGCAGGCGCGCGCCTATGCGGAAGTCACGACCAATGCGATGGAAGCTATCGAGCATTGCCGTCATCCCGTAGTCGCGATGATTCATGGCGTATGCGTCGGCGGCGGGCTTGAAATCGCGTCGCTCTGCGATATCCGCATTTGCGGCGAATCGAGCCGCTTCGGCGCGCCCGTCGGACAACTCGGCCTCACGATGTCCTACGCCGAACTCGGCGCGCTGATTCGTCTCGCGGGCCGACCGGTCGCGATGGAGATCGTGCTCGAAGGACGCATCTTCGATGCGCGGGAAGCGCTTGCGAAGGGACTTACTTCGCGCGTCGTCGCCGACGATGCCGTCGAGGAAGAAACCATCGCCACCGCGCGGCGCATCGCACGCGGCGCGCCGCTCGTCGCGCGCTGGCACAAGGCGGCGTCGAACAGGCTGACGCCATCGACCGCGCTCAGCGACGCCGATATCGAATCCGCCTTCGATTGCTTCGACACCGAAGACTTTCGCATCGGCGCCGCTGCATTCAATGCAAAACAGAAGCCAGTCTTCAAGGGAAAGTGAAATGGGTCCGCTGAGTGGAATGAAAGTGGTTGAACTGGCGCATATCATGTCCGGCCCGGTGTGCGGCATGATGCTCGCCGACATGGGCGCGGATGTCGTCAAGGTGGAGAAAGTGCCCGACGGCGACGATTCCCGCCGCTTTTCACCGATCCTGCCGAGCGGTGAGTCCGCGTCGTTCATGATCGTCAATCGCAACAAGCGCGGCATCGGCCTCAATTTGAAGAGCGAAGGCGGCCGCGAAGTATTGAAGCGATTGTTATCCGATGCGGATGTCGTCACCGAAAACTATCGCGCCGGAACGATGGAGAAATTCGGTCTCGGCTATGACACGCTCAAGGAACTCAATTCGGGACTCATCTATTGCGCGATCTCGGGTTTCGGCCGCACGGGTCCGTTCGGCGAGAAGGGCGGTTTCGATCTTATCGCGCAAGGCATGAGCGGCATGATGAGCATGACGGGCGAAGAGGGACGCGAGCCCGTCAAGGCCGGTTCGCCCGTGGCCGACATCAACTCGGGCATTCTCGCGGCGCTCGGCATCGCGGCGGCGTATGTGCAGAAGCTGCGCACCGGACGCGGCCAGATGGTCGACACGTCGCTCTTCGAAGCGGGACTTCAGCAGATGTTCTGGCCCGCCGCGAGCTATCTCGCCGACGGCACGATTCTGCCGAAGATGGGTTCCGCGAATTCGACGAGCGCGCCGTATCAGGTCTTCAAAACGAGCGATGGTTGGATCAACATCGGCGCTGCCAACCAGAGCAATTACGAGCGCCTGCTCGACGTGCTCGATGCGCCCCAACTCGCAAGCGACCCGCGCTTCGCGACGAACGCGCTGCGGCTTCAACATCGCGAGGCGCTGGTTGCGATCCTCAATGAACTGCTCGTGCGCCGAAGCACGGATGAATGGATGGCGCAGTTCGACCGCATCGGTCTGCCCGCTGGCCCGGTGCTCGATATCGCGGCGGCGCTCGCGCATCCGCAGACGATCGCGCGCGAGATGGTCGTCGAAACCGATCATCCGCTGGCCGGCAAGGTCCGAGGCCTCGGTCTGCCGATTCATTTTTCCGATGCGAAGCGCGCCGGAAATCGTCCCGCGCCGTTGCTCGGCGAGCACACGAGAGAAGTGTTGATGGAGTCGGGCTATTCGGCAACAGATGTCGATCGGCTGATCGAAGAGAAGGCCGTAGTAGCGCTGGCGCAGTAAAGACGCGATCAATCGCGCATGACAGAGTTCAGGAGACAAACATGAGTGGAATCATCACGCGTCGGGACTTCCTGACGACGGCGGGACTCGCCGTAGCCGCGACCGCGACGGGCCTGAGCCTGTCGAAGCGCGCATTCGCGCAAACCGCGCCCATCGTCCTCAAATACGCGAGCAGCCTGCCGGACAGTCATCCGCTCAACGCGCATATGCGCGAGGCCTCGGCGTCAATCAAGAAGGAGACGAATGGCCGCGTCGATCTTCAGGTCTTCGCGAACGCGCAAATGGGCGGCGACACCGACATGCTCTCGCAGGTCCGCGCGGGCGGCGTCGATTTCATTCCGTTGCCGGGTGCGATCCTGTCGACGCTCGTGCCGGTTGCGTCGATCGAAAGCGTGCCCTTCGCGTTCAAGAACTACGACGCGGTATGGGCCGCGATGGATGGCGATCTCGGCAAGCACGTGCGCGAGCAGGCCGCGAAAGCCGGCCTCATCGCGATGGACAAGGTCTGGAACAACGGCTTCAGGCAGATCACCAGTTCGACGCGTCCCATCATGACGCCGGCCGATCTCAAGGGCTTCAAGATCCGCGTGCTGGTCAGTCCGCTATGGACATCGATGTTCAAGACCTTCGGCGCGGCGCCCACGGGCATCAGCATCAACGAAACGTACTCCGCGTTGCAGACGAAAGTCGTCGAAGGTCAGGAGAATCCGCTCGTCGTGGTGCAGTCGGCGCGCTTCTACGAGGTGCAGAAGTACTGCTCGCTGACGGGTCATATCTGGAATGGTTTCTGGCTGCTCGCGAGCGGCAAGACCTGGCCGAAGCTGCCGAAAGATGTGCAGGATATCGTCGCGCGCAACATCAACGAAGCGGCGCTGAAGCAGCGCGAGGAAGTTATCCGCCTGAATCAGAGTCTCGAACCGATGCTCACGGCCAAAGGCGTCACGTTCAACAAGGTGGATCAACAGGCATTCCGCGCCGACCTGCAGCAAAAGGGCTTCTACGCCGAATGGAAGAAGAAGTACGGCGATGCGGCATGGGGACTTCTCGAGAAGTATTCCGGGCAGCTTTCGTGAGCAAGGAGCGGATCATGAGCACTGACGTTTCTCTCGGGACCATGCCCGTTGCGGTTGCGAGCAAGCCTTCCGGCCCGGTTGCGAAAGCGGGACATGTCCTCGATACGTGCATCCGCTGGTCGACTGAACTCTGCGCGGCGGCGCTGGTGGTCGCCGAAGTGGTCCTGCTGTTCGCCAACGTGTTCTTTCGATACGTGCTGCACGATCCGCTGATCTGGGGTGACGAACTGGCGACGCTGCTGTTCATCTGGCTCGCGATGCTCGGCGCGGTCATCGCGTTGCGACGCCACGAGCACATGAGGCTCACGACGTTCATCGCGCATCTGAGTCCGTCGAGGCGTGCTTTCGTCGATACGTTCGGGGCCGTGATCGTCATCGCGTTCATCATGGTGCTGTTGTCGCCGGCGTGGGAGTACGTGTCGGAAGAGTGGGCCATCACGAGCGCGGCGCTGGAAATCTCCAATGGTTATCGCGTTGCCGCGCTCGCCGTCGGCCTCACGCTGATGCTCGCGATTTCCGTCGCGCGTCTCATGGAGCAGGCGCGTCCGATGCACTTTGTGATCTCGGCGGCGGTGGTCGGCGGCATCGCGGCCGTGCTGATGACGTTCAAGATCGCGATGACCGCGCTCGGCAACTGGAACCTCGTGATCTTCTTCGTCGTCGCGGTCGTGTTCATGGTGGTGATCGGCGTGCCGATCATGGTCGCGTTCGGGCTCTCGACCGTCGCGTACCTGAGCACGGTGACGCTGACGCCGATGCTCGTCGTGCTGGGCCGTATCGACGAGGGCATGTCGAGTCTGATCCTGCTCGCGATTCCGTTGTTCGTGTTTCTCGGCGCGCTCATCGAAGCGATGGGCATGGCGCAGGCGATGATCCGCTTTCTCGCATCGCTGATCGGGCATTTCAAGGGCGGGCTGTCGTATGTGCTCATCGGCGCGATCTATCTCGTCAGCGGCATCTCGGGTTCCAAGGCCGCGGATATGGCCGCCGTCGCGCCGGCGCTCTTTCCGGAGATGAAGAAGCGCGGCGAGGACGAGAACGAGCTGGTCGCGATGTTGAGCGCATCGGGTGCTATGTCGGAGACCATTCCGCCGAGTCTCGTGCTGATCACCATCGGCTCGGTGACGGGCGTATCGATTTCCGCGTTGTTCACGGGCGGTTTCATGCCGGCTGTCGTGGGCGCGCTCGCGATGATCGCGGTCATCTGGATAAAGAACCGCAAGCGCGAGCTGAAGGAAGTCGAACGCGCGAAGCCGCGTGAAGTCGGCAGGGCGTTTCTGTTCGCGCTGCCCGCGCTGGCGTTGCCGTTCGTGATTCGCGCGGCGGTCGTCGAGGGAATTGCGACGGCAACCGAAGTGGCATCGGTGGGCGTGGCTTATACATTCGTCGTCGGCCTCGTGTTTTATCGCTCGTTCAAATGGAATCGCCTTTATCCGATCATCGTCGGCACGGCTTCGCTGTCGGGGGCGATTCTGATCATCATCGGCTGCGCGACCGCGATGGCTTGGGCGTTGACGCAATCGGGCTTCTCGCGTCAGCTCGCGCAACTGATGTCGACGGCGCCCGGCGGCTCGATGGGCTTCCTGCTGATATCGGCGGCGGCGTTCGTGTTGCTCGGCAGCTTCCTGGAAGGCATTCCCGCGATCGTGCTGTTCGGCCCGCTGCTCTTTCCGGTGGCGCGTTCGCTCGGCATCAACGAGGTTCATTACGCGATGGTCGCCATCTTCGCGATGGGACTCGGCCTCTTCGCGCCGCCTTTCGGCGTGGGCTTTTATGCGGCGTGCGCGATTGCGAAGGTCGATCCGGATGGCGCGATGAAACGCGTGTGGCCGTATCTCGGCGCGCTCGTCGTCGCGTTGCTGGTGCTCGTCGCTGTGCCGTGGATTTCCACGGGCTTTCTTCCCGCGAATTGACTGGCGATCGACGTATGCACATGAAAGACATCGCGCCGGACGAGATTCCGATCATCGATGCGCATCATCATCTGTGGGATCTTTCAGCGGGACGCTATCCGTGGTTGCAGGACGATTATCACGAGGCATTTTTTCTTGGCGACTATCGCAGCATTTGCCGAGATTTTCTGCCCGAGGACTATCTTGCGACGGTCAGCGCGCAACCGGTCATAGGCACCGTGCATGTCGAGGCGGAACGGGCGCGTGATGAGCAGGTCGCGGAGACGCGCTGGCTTCACGAAGTGCACGACAGATACGGTTTTCCAGACGCCGTGATCGCGCACGCCTGGTTCGATCGTCCTGACACGGAGGAGATTCTTGCGCAACACGCCGCCTATCCGCTCGTGCGTGGCATTCGCTCGAAGCCGGTGACATCGCGCGGTCCACACGAGCCACTCGACGATCTTCGCGGAACGATGCGAGACCCGGCGTGGCTGCGAGGATTCTCGCTGCTCGACAGATTCAACTTCTCGTGGGACTTGCGCGTGCCGCCGTGGCATCTCGCCGATGCGGCTGAAGTGGCGAACGCGTTTCCGAATACGAAGATCGCGTTGAATCACACGGGCTTTCCATGGGATCGCAGCGAGGAAGGACTTACGCGCTGGCGACGGGGAATGGAACTGCTCGCGAGGCAGCCGAACGTGTTCGTGAAGCTATCGGAATTCGGCCTGAAGGATGCGCCCTGGAAGCACGACGACAATCGACAGATCGTCCTCGATGCGGTGTCGATCTTCGGCGCGGACCGCTGCATGTTCGCGAGCAATTTTCCGGTGGCGGGTTTGAGAGTGAGCTATGACGTTCTCGTCGATAGCATGAGAAGGATGCTCGAACCGCTCGGGCGCGAAGCGTTGGAAAAGATCTTCTACCGCAACGCGTTGCAGTTCTATCGCATGACCGTTTAGAGACTCGCCTATGTCAGATGTTATGGAACTTCGCCGCCGATTCCTCGAAAGCGGTGCGGACGACGATTTGCCTATCGTCGATGCGCATCAGCATTTCTTCGATGTCGAGCGCAATTACTATCCCTGGCTTGCGGACAAGCCGGTGAAGAATTTTCGCTACGGCAATTACGACAACATCCGGCGCACGTTTCTGCCCGATGACTACTTTCGTGCGGCGGGGCATCACAAGGTCGTGAAGACGGTGCTTATCGAAGGCGAGTGGAATCCGGCCGATCCGCTGGGCGAATTGCGCTGGGTCGAAACGCTGAAGCGCGAACAGGGCTTTCCGCACGCGATGAGCGCTCAGGCGTGGCTCGATCGCGAAGACGTGGATGAAGTCCTCGCTGTCTATGGCCGTCATCCGATGGTCAGAGGCATCCGGCACAAGCCTGCCGCCGTGCCGCGCGCCGAGCATCGGGACGACTTCGTTGCGCCGGGATCGATGCGCGATCCGAAATGGCGCGATGGTTACGCGAAGCTGCACGCTCATGGATTACTGTTCGAGCTGCAGGTGTTCTGGTGGCATTTGATCGAAGCCGCGGAACTGGCGCGCGATTTTCCCGACACGCAGATCGTGATCAATCACACCGGGTTGCCGTCCGATAGATCGGAAGAGGCCTTGCACGCATGGCGCGAGGCGCTCGAATGTGTCGCGCGCGAGCCGAATGTGCATCTCAAGATTTCGGGAATCTGCATCCCGGGGAAGCGCTGGAGCGTCGAGTCGAATGGGGCCGTGGTGCGCACTGCCATCGACGTGTTCGGTGCGCAGCGTTGCTCGTTTGCCAGCAACTATCCGGTCGATGGTGTCGTGGATCGCATGACCGATATCTTCGATGGATTCAAGTCGATCGTGCGGGGGTATTCGGTCGAGGATCGGCTACGGCTTTTTTATGATAATACGGCGCGGGTTTATGGGATTTGAAGGGGCGCGGCTCGGCCTTCACGCGGAGAGCAGGGTCGGGGCGAATTCGGGCGAGAGACATTCCTCGACGAAAGTGGCGAACTGTCGTGCCTTGCTGCTCGCCATGCGCCCAGTCGGATAGAGCGCCGATAGCGCGATGCCCGGCAGGTTCCAGTCATCCATTACAGCGACGACAAGTCCCGACTTCAATTCCGGCGCGAATGCCCATTCGGATGCAACGGCAAGCCCCATATCTGCGAACACCGCGGCGCGCAACCCTTCCGTTGCGGATATCTTCACGCGGCTTTGCAGCTTGATCGATTGTTCGACGGTGTCCCTTCGGAACGTCCAGTCCTCGCCACCGCCCATGTCGCGTGAATAGACTATCGCGTGATGCTCGAGCAGGTCCACAGGTGTCGACGGTTTGCCGCATCTTGCAAAGTACGAGGGCGTCGCGAGCACACGACGCCGGGCCTCGCCGATGCGTCTCGCGGTCATATTGGAATCGGCCAGATTGCCCATACGCAGGGCGAGATCGACGCCTTCTTCGACCAGATCGATATTGCGATCATCAAGTACAAGGTCGACGTCGAGATCGGGATGCTGGGTCAAAAACTCGGGTAACTTCGGAACGATGTGCAGCCTTGCAAAACACACTGCAGCCGACACACGGAGCTTTCCTGTCAGAGCGGCGGCGGTGCCCCTTGCAGCGACCACGGCTTCTCCCGACTCCTCGACTGCGCGCTTCGCACGCGCGTAGAAATTCTGCCCCGCCTCGGTCGGCGTCAATGCGCGCGTTGAACGCAACAGTAATTTGACGCCGAGCCAATCCTCCAGTTGCGCCACGGCTTTCGACACGGCTGGCTGACCGATATCGAAGTGTCTTGCCGCCGCCGAAAACGAGCCTGCGTCGACGACGCGAATAAAGATTTCGAACGCTGCAAGGCGATCCATCGGCATTCTCCTGAGCCACACGAGCGTTGTGGTTTGGTCATAGCGTACCCCACATGTCGGGCGGCGTGCAGCGATCCCGCGCGGCGACTCACGCGGACTTATGCAGATCTGGAATAGGCCTCATCCTCGCAGGCGGCTATTTCACGCGCCCAGGATTCTCTACATTTCATCTCAACGCATCGCGTGACGCACCGCTTCCCACGGTGCTCAACTCACTCTCAAAGGTACCATCATGGCCAAGCTGTTCACTTCGACGAAAGTCGGCGCATTCGCCCTCGAACATCGTGTCGTCCTTGCCCCGATGACGCGTCTGCGCACCATTCAGCCCGACGACATTCCGAGCCCGATGATGGCCGACTTTTACGGCCAGCGCGCTTCCGAAGGCGGCCTTGTGATCATCGAAGCCGCGAGCATTTCGACGCAGGCGCGCTCTTATCTCGGCGCCGCAAGCATCTATCACGATGGCCAGGACGCGGGCTGGAAGGCGATTGCGGACGCTGTGCATGCCAAGGGTGGCCGCGCGGTCCTGCAACTCATCCACGGAGGCCGTCAGAGCCATGTCGAGGTCAATGACGGCGCGGACCCCGTCGCTCCATCATTCGTGCCGTTCGACGGCGTCGCACTGACGAGAGATGGCTTCGTGCCCGTATCGCCGCACCGTGCGCTGAAAACCGAAGAGATCGCGGGAATTGTCGAAGACTTCCGGCAGGCTGCGCAAAGGGCGAAGAAGGCGGGCTTTGATGGCGTCGAATTGCACGGCGCAAATGGCTATCTGGTCGACCAGTTCATTCAGGATGGCACGAACAGACGCACGGACGAATACGGTGGCCCCATTGAAAACCGTGTGCGTTTCCTGCGCGAAACGCTCGAAGCGTTGATCTCCGTGTTCGGTGCGGATCGTGTCGGTGTGCGCATTTCGCCCTCGGGTGAATGGGGCGGCGTCTCGGACAGCAACCCCGAAGCGACGTTCAGTTACGTCGCGAAGGTGCTGGATTCGTACGGGATCGCTTATCTCCATGTCATCGAGCCGCGGGTCAAGGGTGACGACACGCTGCATCATGGTCATCCCGTCGTCGCCGCTGCCTATCTGCGTCCATACTTTTCCGGCCCGATCATCGTCGCAGGCGGATTTGATCGCGAGAGTGCAATCGATATCGTCGAGTCCGGCGTTGCCGATCTGGTTGCTTTCGGACGTCACTTCTCGTCGAACCCCGACCTTCCGCACCGTCTTGCACACGATCTGCCGCTGACGCCTTATGTTCGTGCCGCATTCTGGGGTGGAAGCGAAGAGAACTACTCGGATTTCCCGACGTACGAAGTGCAGCAAGAAGCGCTTCGTGCCGTGCGAGACGAAAGCGCCGAGACGGCTTAACGAAGCGCCGCGACGTTTCGACCGCGAGGAATGTCGACCATGACGAACGACGCTGGCGTAGCAGGCTCGAGTGTCGATGCGATGGCTGAACTCGCGATGGCATCGGTCTCGGTCGCCGTCACCCATGCGCTGCACGCAGGCGCTCTCGCGCCTCGGTTTGTGTTGTCCGACAGGAACGGCAATCGCGTTGCGCTGGATGAGCTACTGCATTCGGGTCCTGTCGTGCTCAATTTTTTGCGCGGCTCGTGGTGCTCGTTTGGTGAAGAGCGTCTCGCGCGCTTCTTTGCAATGCACGAGCGCATTGGCTCGGAGGGGGCGACGGCTGTTGCCGTTGCTCCACCCGACACATCGATGCATCAACATGACAGATTGCCGATGGCCGAGCTCGTTGATACGGACCTTCGCCTTGCAAGGGTGTTCGGTCTGACGTTCGATCTGCCTGAGAGTCTTCGAGACCATTATCTTGAGCTTGGCTACAAGCCGCCCAAGCCAAGGAAACGCGGAGATTTTCTGGTCCCTGTTCCGGCGACTTATCTGATCGACACGGAGGGCATCGTCGTCTTCGCACATGTCGACTTCGACTATCGAAACGGGTTCGAAGAGGAATCGTTGTTGAAGGCGGTCCGGGCGCTGCACGGACGGCGGGAGGGCTTCAGGATTGCATTTCCACGTCTCACTCCATACTAATTATGTGCCGCCAAAGCAGCTACATCGGCTTCGAGAGTCGGTGGCATGTCTTCTCGCATAAAGTCGACCCACATGCGAATCTTCGCATCAATGTATTGGCGGGAAAGATATCGCGCATACACATTCAGGCTCTGAAGAGAAAATTGAGGTAGCACGCGGATCAACTCGCCGGATTGCAATCCAGGTAGTGCGGACGCCGCGGGTAACAATCCAATCCCCAGGCCCTGCCGGATGAGTACTTCCATAGCGTCCGAAAGATTGACCGAAAACACTGAAGGGCCGGGGGACACCGCTCTCGGACCATTGGGGCCGTCGAATATCCATTTGCCGTTTGGAAACACAGGATTCGTTAGCTGAAGGCAGGTATGCTTTCGCAGATCTTCGAGGTCGACTGGCGCGCCGAACTTTCGGATGTACGTTGGTGAGGCACACACGACACCTGCGACCGTGCCAAGGCGATGCGCAATCAGCCCTGAATCCGGAAGGCTCGGTGCAAGAATGAGAGATGCGTCATAACCGTCGTCGAGAAGGTCCGGTACGGATTGTGAAAACGTGAGGTCAACTTTCACTGAAGGATAACGCGTATGGAAGCGCAGAAGCGACGGGACAATGTGATGCTGCCCGAAGTTGGACATCGAATGGATTTTCAGCGTTCCTGCGGGACTCACTTGCGCATCGCTTGCTTCGGCCTCCGCCAGATCGATCTGAGAAAGTATCTTGTGGCAATGATCGAGGTAACGTTCACCCGCCTCCGTTAGCGCAACCTTGCGCGTCGTCCTGTTCAGCAGGCGAGTGCGCAAATGGGTTTCCAGATGCGAAACAGCACGTGAGATCTGACCCGTCGTCATGTTCATCTGTCGTCCGGCGGCGGAAAACCCGCCGTCCGTTACGACTCGCGCAAAGACGCGCATACTTTCAAGCGTATCCATAACATCCTTGTCGTTCGATTCAACTGATTGGCCCGTCTGGACATGGGCCGCATGCCTCCGTTGCGTGTCTTATTTGAAGAGAGATGCCGGTTATTCCGCGCAAGGACGGGTTGTTTAACTCTCTCAATCGGATTGGACGAAAGCTCCTGCCGCTTATTTCGTTTTCCGTGGCACCTGTGCTGCCGCCATCAATCCGTTAAGCGCGATTCGGACGAGTGCGCCTCCCGTTGGTCCTGCGTGAAACTGAACGGCGGTGCCGTAAGTCAACTCCATCACCAACGCGCCGAGTTCAAGTGCCGTGGCGGGTGCGCGTCCCTTTGGAAAGGCCCGGAGGATCAACTTGCCCACGATCGTCCATTGCTTGCTGAAAAGCTCCGTGTGTCTTTTCGTGAGCGCCGCGTCTTGCTTTGCGTGCCGAATCAAATCAAGGACCAAAGGCCGCATATCCGGTTCGTGCGGATGAGTGTCAGCCCACGCGCAGACGGCTTCGATGATTTCCTCGGGGGTAGACACACCGGCAAGCGCCGCCTGGATCTTTTCTATGTTTTGCTGGGTGGTCGTTTCCACCAGTTGCAAAAAGATATCTTCTTTCGATTCGAAGTTTGAGTAGAACGCGCCTTTCGTGAAGCCCGCTTCGTCGGCGATCCGGTCGATGGACGCGCCGCCCAGTCCTTCACGCGCAAACACCTTGGCGGCAGCGAGCATCAGTTTCTCTCGCGTCTGTGTTCGGCTCTCTTCTCTCGTCAACCTGGGCATTCCGGGGATCCCTTCTGAAAATATGCAGCATTATGTCCGGGCGGCACTGGCGGAATCGATATGCACGGTAGGAACGACAGACATTCCAACGCGAAGTCGGCTTGCGGCTGGCTGGCCCGGATCGATAGAGATCTTGACCGGGAGTCGCTGAACCACTTTCGTAAAGTTGCCTGTCGCGTTGTCAGGTGCAATCGGTGAGAACGCGATCCCGCTGGCAGGGGCAAGACTGTTGACGTGGCCGTGGATGACCGTTCCAGACAACATGTCGATCTTGATTGTAACTGCTTGCCCAGGCTGAACATGCCGCAGTTGAGTTTCACGGAAATTGGCCTCTACATAAGCTTGCTGCAATGGGACGACTGCGAGCAGCGGTGCGCCAACGTGCACGTACGCGCCGATGCGGACGGTGCGTTGTCCCACGATGCCGTCGATTGGCGCGACGATCCGCGTATAGGACAGATTCAACTCTGCGGCATGCAGTGCTGCCTTCGCCTTCTCGACGTTCGCTGCAGCTTGCCGTTCCTGAGCAAGCAGGACGTTCAACTGATGTTGGGCCGCGTCGCGTGCGGCGATATCTTGTGACTGGCGAGCGCTCGCGATCTGCAAGGCGGATTCGGCTTGCTGCTGCTCCTGAATCGTGCCCGAGCCGTCTTTCGCCAGATTCAAGTAGCGGCGGGAATTCGCCGCAGCGAAATTCACGGAGGCAACGTCGCCGACGATCGCAGCGTTAGCCTGCTGGATCAGGCTATGCTGCTGAATGGCGCTTGCCTCGAGCCTGGCTACGTCCGCCTGCGCGTTTTCAACTTCGGCCTTTGCACTGGCCAAGGCCACCGCGAAGTCGCGGTCGTCGATCACGGCAAGTAACTGTCCTTTGTGCACAGTCTCGTTGTCCTCCACGAGGACGCTCGAGATATTGCCGGCGACTTTCGGCGCAACGAAGGTGGAGTCGGTCGTTACGTAGGCGTCAGTCGTGGTCTGCTCCGACGATCGCCCTTCGTCGTGGTTGTACAGATACAGGCTAGCTGCGGCGGCGGACGCGAGCATGATTGCCATGGCTATTTTTGCGGGTCGTGGAAGAGACATAACGGTCACTTGGAAGGATTGTTCAATATGGGCGGCTTGATGTACTGGAGCTTCAAGACAAATGGAATCAGCAACACAGAGAGTGTCCCCAGAATCAGGTAAGCGTCGGCAATCGTCAGAACGAACGACTGCCGTGAAATGCGTTCTGCAAGATCGCCGAGCGCTTCGGTAGCGGTAGTGTGATGTTCCAACCTGATCATTCCGTTCCCGGCCGCGTAATCCAGAATGATGTTGGCGTGCATCTTTTCCCGAAGGGTAAAGACGCGTTCGAGCAAGGCATCTCCCAGCAATGTTCCGAAGGCGCGAAACATATTGATAATCCCCGATACGACTGGCCCTTCCATCGGTTGGACGACGCTGGTCGCAAGGAAAAGCAAGGAGATGACGGCCATCGCCTGTCCCACTGCCTGTAGCGCTTGACCGATCAGGAACTCGTGCACGATCCATTCTGATGTCACATATGCGTTCACCAGACATGACGCCGCGAGACATGCGAGGCCGAGCGCAAAGACGTGTCGCGCATCGATCCATCGCTTGTAGAGAAGAAATGAGACGGCCGGGCCGCAGAGGATCTGCGGCAGCCCCACCGATAGTCCGATCCCTGCGATGTACGGCGTCCGAAACCCGTGCACCTCCGCCAGATATTGAGCGGGCAGGAGCGAGCCGGATAGCAGGACAACAACCAGCCCGATAAAGATCGTGAAACCGAGGCCGAGGTTTCGGCGATGAAGCAATTGGAGCTTGATGAATGGAAGAGGATGAAACCACTCGGCAAGCACGAATACAACGAGCAAGAGCGCGCCGACGCAAAAGAGCCAGCTAATGAGTGCGTCATTGAACCAGTCGTAGCGCTCGCCCTGCGTCAATCCAAGGCCGATACACACGAGACCACAGACGCCGCTGATCAAGCCAATCCAGTCCAGGTTCTTGAGTCGCTTCAGGCGGACAGGATCCTGCGGGATTCCCCACGCAACGGCCCAGCCCGAAAAGAGTGCAAGCGGAACGATTTGCCAGAATGTCAGATGCCAGTTGGACAACGTGTCGGTGTACGTCGCGGAGAGCCAGGTGGCGACGTTCGGGGAGAAAGTCGCGGTCATTGCATACAGCGCCAGTCCGTACAGCCTTAGCGAAAGAGGGAAGAAGCGCAGCGCGGCCGCCATCAGCACAGGAATGAGCAGTCCGCCGAAGAACCCTTGCAGGCATCGCAGCGCCAACAGTGCTTCGAAGCTGGGCGCAAGTGGTGTTAGCAGCCCAAACACGCTGAAGGCAATAACGACGGACACGTGAAACCGTCTGAACGAAAACGTTACAGCGAACCAGGTCGCGAAGGGCATTGCCGCAAGCTCGAAAGCCGAGTACAGACTGCCGATCCAGCTGCCTTCGTCGGAGCCGACACCAAATGCTGTTTTGACGTCGATGAGAGATAAGCCGCCGATTCGACTGTTCAAACCCGACATCATTGCAGCGGCAAAGACTCCCAGGACGCCCATCAAGATCCGGCCGTCGAACGGGTGCGGTGCGGCCGGTGTTGGTTGCGACGGGGCGACATGCTGCATCGACCTGTTTGCTATCGGATTTAGCATACTATAAAGTATCGTAATACTATGACGTATTTCAAAGGACGAACACATGAATACTTGCGTGTCCGAATGGCATGAAGTTATCGAATCAGAGTCGGTTGCGTGGGTGCGCGATCTCGATGCAAACCTGTTCAGCGTCGGCCATCGCAGGCTATATGTCTGGCAGGACGAGCTGGATGGTCAATGGCGCTGGGAAATCGAGACATTCAGCGGAACAGGTGAGGCGGGATCAGGTGCGGCCGATAGCCTTGCAGAAGCTCGACTCGCTGCGGACCTTGCCGCTGAAAAGCTTTCGAGATCGATTGGCTAACCTCCTGCCGCCCGCCTGACGGACACCGGACGTTCGATTGTCGCGCGGGCGTATGAGCCGCTGCCGCCTTCGGGCGCGTCCCAGCCACCGCCAAGGGCCTTATAGAGCTTTACGAGCGAGACCGAAACGTTCGTCTGGCTTTGCGAAAGTGCGGTTTCGCTGGCTAGCAGGTCACGCTGAGCGATGAGCACGGACAGGAAAGTCGATGCGCCCTGACCGTAGCGATTCTTCGCCGTTTCGAATGCGATACGGTTTTCATCGACGGCGATGCTGAGTTGCATATTTCGAAGCTGGTCGCTGCGATACGCGGTGATGGCGTCGTCTACTTCGTGCCACGCACCGAGCACCGTGCGTTGATACTCGATTGCTGCTTCTTGCTGCCTTGCTTTGGTCAACGCGAGCGTCCCCACGAGGCGGCCGCCTTCAAAAATTGGAAGATGCAAGACAGGACCGAACGCGAATTGTCGCGCGCTCCAGTCACCTGCTTCGCTGAACTTCAAAGCCTGAATGCCGAAACTGCCCGTCAAACTGACGGTCGGATAGAAGTTCGCTTTGGCCGCGCCGATGTCCGCAGTTGCAGCGTGCAACTCCGCCTCGGCGCGCAAGATATCCGGTCGGCGATGCGCGAGTTCGGAAGGGAGTCCAACGGGCACGCTATCGGGTGGGGCTGGAACGTCCGCCGTCTTCGCGAGTTCGTCATCGAGCGCATGGGGAGCCTCGTCTACGAGAAGCGCCAACCCATTCATGAGCGCGGACACCTGCCTTTCGAGTTCTGGTATCGACGCACTGACCGTTGCCATTTGCGCAGCGGCGCTCGCACTATCGTAGTGCGTTGCAACGCCTTCGTCTTCGCGGTGTTTTGCAAGACGAAGACTGGCACGAGCGATATCCTGATTTTTACGTGCGATGCCGAGTGTGCTCTGGACACCGCGAAGTTCGAGATACGTCCGTGCAACCTCCGCAGAAACAGACACTCTCACGCCTTCGGCTTCCAGCTCTGCGGCCTCTGCGGTGGCCAGCGCGGATTCTCGTGTTCGGCGTACTCGGCCCCAGAGGTCTAGCTCCCAGCTCGCGTCGAAACCGTATTGCCAGAGGTTGTAGGGTGCGGCGCCACCGGTTCCGCCCAAAGAACTCGTTCCGTACGGGTCCGCGCCGTTTGCCGCTGTGGCGCTGACCGGGCTCGATGGTCCACTCAACTTCAATATTCCGTTTGGGCTGGCTCGCTCGCGCAGCTCAGATGCGTTTGCGCTGATTGTCGGGTAAAGGTCCGCGCCCGCGATCCGCAGCCGGGCCCGGCTTTGACCTATCCGCGCTTGTGCTGATTGCAAGTCCAGGTTTTGTGCCGCCGCGCGGGCCTCGAGCGAGGTAAGCAGCGGGTCGTTGAGCAGCGTCCACCACGCTGGATTCAGGCGCTGATCCGTCAGGCGGCTGGGGACATCGTTCGCGTTCATCGAAAGCGATCGAGGTGGCGGCGTTACTTCAGGCGATCGGAAATCCGGTCCCACGCTGCACGCGGCCAGGCCCAAAAGCGCGACTACGGATAACGAAGCTCGCACTGTACGTTTCAAACACATCTCGATCTTCCAGCATGTTTTAGGGGACGCCGCGAGCGTTGAACGAACGCTCGAAATTTGGACTTGAAATCAGGTCGCAGCACTTTAAATGCACTACTAATCTTCTTGTGCCGCGTTTTTTGATTAACTCATTCCGCTCGCGACGCTTGAACCGGCTTCGGTTGGTTCGCTGTCTGCGTTCGACGATCTTCCGCGATGCGCAAACTTTGCGGGTAGTGGACCCAATCGCCGGGGTTGTAACCCTGCTGCTCGAGTTCTGCAAGTTCTGCGCGCGCCTGCACACGATTGAATGTGTCAGTGCTCTGCGCAGTCGCAGAAAGGGGGATCACAGAGAAAACTACCGAGAGGTAGAGCGCGAAACGAAATTTCATGGCTGGCGACTCCCAAATTTGGTGGGGGAAATACTGACCAGCCACTAAGATACCATAAAGTATTCGCATACGTTTAAGTATCTAAGGAAAATTTCCACGGAGATGGGAGGAGGCCGCGAGGGAGAAAATCGATGATCCGAGATCGAGCGGATAGAACCGGCTAGAGCGACACCCCCTCCTTGATCACCGAGATCACGGCCTCGGCGAGATGCTCTGCGGCGAGTACGCCGGCCGACAGTCACCACCTGCGCGTCGGAATGCGGGGTGGCCGGGACCGTTGAATCAAAAGTGACCAACAGGATCTTTGGAAGCAATGCGAAGTGGTTTGCCAATCCAGAACAGTCTGATCTGGTTTTGATATCTGTGGCCGGTTGGAGGCTACCCGCGGCGTTGCATCATAGGTTCGGGTTACGGGAATTCCACCCTAGTTCCTGAAAATCCGAGGTGGTATTGTTTCGAACCCATCTTGTGCGTTACCTTCGCGCTGACCGACCTGACAGCGTAGCAACGCAGGATGGCCGAAGCGCACGCAACGAGTGCACAAGAAGCCGGAGACGTCTCGTGGATATTTACCTAAGCATAGAAGCATTCGTACGCGTCGCGGAGTCCGGTAGCTTTGCGGCCGCAGCGAGGCAGATCGGTGTCGCCAAATCCGTCATCAGCACGCGGGTTCAGCAACTTGAGGAGCATCTCGAGGTGTCTCTGTTTCATCGCTCGAGCAGGGCGGTGAAACTGTCGGAGTTCGGCGCTTCGTACTACTCCGAGTGTCATGATCTTATCGGCAGGATGCAAGCCCTTTCGCAGCGCTCCCGCGATACAACGACTGCGCTAACCGGCACTCTAAGAATCGCGGCCTTGAACGGATTTGCGCTGGAGCATCTCCCGGACGTGATTGCGACCTTTCGAAAGAACTATCCGCATATCGATTTCGACGTCTTTGCCAACGACCAGGTCGTCGATCCTGTTCAGGAAGGATACGATGTTGTACTGCAGATCTTTCCGCCCGCGTCGGAATCTCTGATTGAGCGGCGCCTATTCAGAATGCGCGGCGTGTTCGTGGCTACCCCGGGATATCTCAAAGAGAAGTCACCTATTTCCACTCCGGATGATCTTTGCGGCCACGATTTCGCCTGTTACCGATACTACCCGTGGCGTAACCGTTGGTCGCTCGATAACGGCTCACAGCATAGCGAGATTTCGCTGGTTCCCACGCTGCGTTCCAACAGCGTACATCTGATTCAGGAGTTTGCTCGTAGAGAGGTGGGGATCGCCTATTTGCCAACCATGGTGGTCTACCGTGATCTGTTGGAAGGGCATCTCGTTCGCGTTCTTCCCGATTTCGAGACCGATGTGCCTTATTTTTCTGCGGTCTATCCAACCTCACATCGCACCACGGCCAAGGTCAAGCTGTTCCTTGATCTTCTCTCTTCGACGTTTTCGATGGAACCGGAATGGGACAGGTTGCTCGGTTTGGCCCACGAAAAAAGCGAGTGATCGTGCCGGACAGGCTAATTGGTTCGATGTCCATCCTGTGGCCTGCCGCATCGTTCGTTTGACGGGCAGACTCTGATCAAAAGCGCGTTTGAATCCCTACGCGCCCTATACATTGAGAACGGCTGCTCGAAGGTCCGAAGGTTCCGTTGATAGATGCCGTCGCACCAGAGTTTGCGATCTGGTAGACAACGTCGACATACGTCGTTGTCCGCTTGGACAGAATATATTGAGCAACGGCCGTCACCTGGTGCGCATGGTTTCGATCGACCACCTCATTCCCCCACATGTACATGTAGTCCGCGCCGAACGCAATTGAAGACGTGAATCGATAAAGGCCGCCCGCCTGAACCATATTGACTGTTGCTCCATTTGCGGTGTTCCGGGTGTTCGTGAAAAGAGCAGATATCTGACTGGTTCCAATCTTATATCGCACCCCGGCACCGATGTTCTGGATGGCTCCGCCTCCCAGCTCCGCATATCGTACGGACGTATAGGCGGCGCCAATGGCGAACGGACCCGCGGCAAAACTGCCACCCGCGCTCGAGGCGCTATTTTGTCTGAAGTTGCCGGCTGTATTTCCGAACGCGAAAAGATAGCCTACCGACATCCCGGCGAATGTCGGAGACTTGTACTTTATCGAATTCGATAACGGCTGACTTCCACTCATGTGATCGAAGTCATATGCCTCGCCGGGAGGTGAGTCCGGGAGTGCGAGTTTGCCGAACGGGCCATCACGAAAGTTGTAGAAGCCGCCCACGTAGGCGGCAGCGTCCGCATCGACATCGCCGAGGAGCGTGTCGACCATGAAGTCTTGCTGGCGACCGAAGGTCAAGGTGCCGAGATGATCGTCCGCCAGGCCAACAAACGCTTCTCGAGAAAACAGCAGGCCGCTTGCCTGATCCGCATTACTCTTGAATCCAACGATCGAACCCGTGCCGAGCATGTACTGCGCGACGAGTCTGAACACGGCTTTGGTGCTCGCGTCGATATCCTCGCTGCCTTGTAATCCAAAGAGATTAGGGACGCCGATTCCATCGTCCATCTTCCACGACGACGAACCCCCGCGATTGCTTATGTATGAAATACCCGCATCGACGAGTCCAAACATGACGACGCTATTTTGAGCGTAAGCGCACGGCGCGACCGTGAACAAGCTCGCTGCGATAAAACCAGCTTTCTTCATCTTTCCCTTCCGTTCAATTCTGAAAAGCGGAGGCGCAGACGATCTCCGATGCCGCGAGAAATTCTGTTTCTCGCGTCATGCGGTTCGGCCTGATCGGATCGATACTCGTTTTAAGGACGTCTTCGACATCTACCGAAGAGCGGCCTGAGAGTGCTTGTCTCTGTCAGACCGTCGGATGTCGTCATGTCATGCAGCGAGGAGTTGCGGCTCGATAAACCTTCGTCCATTCAGCTTTTCGAAATCGAGGAGGATCTTGCGCATGACGGCTCGATCGGTGCCGGCGTGTTCGAGCATGGCGGTGTCGCGCGCGCGTTGTGCCGGGTCGCTCTCCTTCATCCAGGTGAAGTTGGCCGTAGCCGTGGGAGAGGTGAATTCGAGAAAGACCTTGCGGCGATCGATCGCATATTCATCGAGCAGCTTGAGCGACGCGCCCTCCTTGATCACCGGGATCAGGGCCTCGGCGAGATGCTCCGCGTCGAGTACGCCGCCCGACAGTCCAAGGCCACCCATTGGATTGGTTGCGTGAGCGGCATCACCTGCCAGGATCACACGGCCACGACGGAACTCGGGCGCGCATCGCTGGTGAACGCGATATGGGTTGAGATGGTCAACCCGGTATTGGTCAGGCGTCGGCGCTCCAGGCAGCAGACGTTTGAAGCGCTCGGGCAGGCGCTGACGGACTTCGGCCTCTGATATCGACGGATCTTCTCCGTAGCAGACCCGCCACAAGCCACTTTGATCGAGCTGGACGACGACCGCCCAGTCGACGGGATCGTGGACGAAATTGGCGCGTGAATAGCCGTGCAGCGAGAAATCATAGAAGACGTTGGTGGCCACGAGGCGCTCGGCCCACGTGACGCCGTCGAAGGTAAGGCCGACCTTCTCGCGCACCGTGCTGCGTGCGCCATCGGTTGCAGCGACCCAGCGCGTGCGCAACCGTGTCGTGCCACCGGGGCCACGGGTCTGGAGCGTGACCCACGAAGCATCCTGATCGATGGTCTCGACGCGATGATTCCAGCGGATATCCACATTGGGCAGGGTGCGCAAGTGCTGCACGATGACGTTGGACACGTGGTTCTGTCCAAGCAGCAGCATGTATGGGTAGTCCGTGTCGTGAGCGAGGACGCTCCAGTCCATTGTCGCGATGAGCGAGCCGTCACCGTGCCGATAGGCGAAGTCCGGACACCACACTGCACGTTTGCGGATGTCATCGAGCAGGCCGAAGCGATCCAGCGCGGCGGCGGTGGGTGGCATATAGGCTACGGCTCGCGGTGAGGGCGAAACACCCGGCTCCGCCTCGAGCACGATAACCCGCACGCCTGCCTTGCCGAGCTTCAGGGCGGTGAGCAGTCCAACGGGACCGCCACCGATGACCACCACGCCGTCTAACGTTTCCATGTCTTGTCTCCTATTGATGTGCTTATGCGGGGAATGTCCCGCCACCTGCGCGTCGGACTGCGGGTGGCCGGAACAGTTGAATCAAGCGTAACCAACAGGATTTACGGAAGCAATGCGAAGTGGTTTGCCAATCCAGAACAGTCTGATCTGGTTTTTGTGCCGTCATTCTGGTGAATCGAGAGGGTAAATCCGGTTGACACGATTTTAATGTCGACGCTTTGGCGTCTGAAGCCCTTCGATGTCGACGGAACGCACCGTGCGGATATGCCAATCGGATCGTTCGTGAAACCCGAACGGTGACGCGGTTGTCTTGTTTAATGGTCCTGCTTATGCTGAAAGTGGCAGACGGATCGTGAGCCGGATCGGTTGCAATCCGCCACAGGACTATGGAGTGCATTCCATCGGTCATATTGCCTTCAGGCACAGACACTAACTCAGGAAGAGACATGACGACCAAAATTCAGATCGTTTTCTATAGCTCGTATGGCCATATCTACAAGATGGCCGAGGCTATTGCGGCCGGTGCGCGGGCAGTCGGAGACACCGAAGTCACGCTATTGCAGGTGCCCGAACTGGTACCCGAAGATGTCTTGGTCAAAAGCGGCGTCAAAGGCTATCGCGCCGCGTTCGCCAGTATTCCTTTCGCGACGCCGGAGGTGCTGGCGGAAGCGGACGCGATCATCTTCGGTACACCGACGCGGTTCGGCAACATGTGCTCGCAGATGCGCAATTTTCTCGATCAAACAGGCGGGCTATGGATGTCGGGGGGACTGATCGGGAAGGTCGGCAGCGTCTTCACGAGCACTGCGTCGCAACACGGTGGCCAGGAAACGACGATCACCAGCTTTCACACGACCCTTCTTCATCACGGGATGGTGATCGTCGGCGTTCCGTACTCGGAGCAACGTCTCGTCAACATGAGCGAAGTATCGGGCGGAACGCCGTATGGAGCGTCGACCCTGGCGGGAGCGGATGGTTCGCGTCAGCCCAGCGACAACGAGCTTCAGATCGCCCGGTTCCAGGGAGAACACGTCGCGACGATTGCAAAGCGATTGACTGGCAATTCGAAATGACATGCTTCGCGTGAGCGGAGTTTGAATTGGATTGGAATTGGAAGCCTTTAGCGTCGCACGGCATGGCGATTCGTGTCGCCATGCTGCTTCGCGTTGTCACACGGACGGCATCTAGCGCATTCCCTTAACGGCATGATGCTAGGTAGAAATCCTGACATCTTATCCAAAGACTCGATGTTCGCGATTCCAGAACGTTCCGCGCATTGATGAACTCATAACCTCCGTCTAATCTTCAGTCACGCAACAGTTCACGGAATCAAACGGAGGCAGAAATGCAAGAGACGTTGTTTGGAAGCTTGAATAGCTTTAAGAAGGGATCCATCGAGATCATTAGCGGCAAGGCTGAGCATTACGCGATGTCGAATGTTTTCGAGGTTGCTGGCGCTGCCAGGCCATACGAAAAAATTGTCGTTGGAAAGAATCTCAAGTATGTGATCGAAACCATTCGTGCGGAAGGCGCTTCGCCCTGGTTCTGTGCGTCGCACGATGAATTCGTCGTGGCGATCGATGGCGAAATCGATGTGCATTTCGTCAAGCCATCAGACGGGCCGCTCGTCGACGCGGCCGTTGAAGGCAGCGTTCTTCTCGATAAGGATCCGGCGGGGCAGCGCATGGGACGCGTACGGTTGCGCCGAGGCCACCAGGCACTGTTGCCCGCTTGCGCCGCATATCGTTTCGACGCGGCGACCACGGGGGTACTTCTTCTTCAAACTATTCGTGGTCGGCATTCGGTCGAAAAGTGGGCTGATATCTGTGTGCGTTGATTCACCTTTACGACAAGCCAGTTTCGGAGTTCATATGGAAAACAGAAGCAATCAGAAATCCGTCTCCGCGAGTGATGCGGACGCAGTAACCGGATATCGTGCATTCCGGCTTGGCGATTTCGAATTCAGTCGGGACTCGTATTTCGCCACGGTGAAGTGGCCGTCGAAAGGGCAAACCCGTACGCATCAGATTCCGGTCGACGACTTTCTGCGCGCCATGATGCGCGATGTCGCATGGGGATTCTTCTACGGCTGGGTCAACTTCGATCACGTCCTTGGGACCCGCAACCATTACGGCAAGGTCGATCTGTATGCTGGCACGTACAACGCGAACTTCAAGGAAGCGGGGATCGATTACGTGCAGCAGTTCGACACGCCGCTAATCATGGCGACGTTCAAGGAGATCCTCAAGGATTGGGTCAATGAAGGCTTCGACCCGTTCGCGGCGCCCGGGGAAACCGGTTCTGCTTTTGGCGATAAGAATGGCGATAACCTCGAGGCAATAGAGCGCTTTCGCATTGCGACGAAGCGCATGCCGGGCATCGAGGGCGATTCACCATTGCGCGACGACCTTCCGGTTAATCGCCACTTTGCAGATGTCGAGCAGGACGAGCCCGAGGTTCACGCCGAGCCTGGCTTCGAACAGGAGTTGCACGCATTCAGCCTGTTCAAGTATCTGTCGCGTTCGGACGTGACATGGAATCCTTCGGTTACCTCGGTGTGTCAGCAAAGTCTCTTTTGCCCGACCACGGAGGAATTCATGTTGCCGGTGTTTCATGGCAACGATCGCGTCGAATGGTTTCTGCAGCTCTCGGACAAGATCATCTGGGACATTGCTGACAAGGATAGCGGTGAGCCGCGCGCGCGCATCACGATGAACGCGGGCGACATCGCGGCAATGCCCGCCGACATCCGTCACAAAGGTTATTCGCAGAAGCGTTCGATGCTGCTCGTGTGGGAGAACGCCACGCCTGATCTGCCGAAGCGCTATGAAAGCGGCGAATTGCTGCCGTATCCAATCCAGTTGTAGCGCTTTCGCTTTTCTCGCGACCACACATGCGGCCACGCTGAATGGTTGACGTCGCGAGAAAGCTCAAACCCAGTTCTTTCAGCGGAGCGGGCTAGTACGCATTACCCGCCCGCGCCCGTAACACGCCACACCGCGTTGCCGACGTCATCGGCGATCAACAGACCACCTTCGCGGTCCTGCGCGACGCCCACAGGCGCGCCGTACAGTTCCTTCTGATCCGCCGATGTAAAGCCCGTGACGACATCCTTTGGCGCACCGACAGGCTTGCCGTTCTCGAATGCCACGTAGGAGACCACATAGCCGCTCAATGGCGAGCGATCCCAACTGCCGTGCTCACCAATGAAGGCACCGCCGCGATACTGCGCCGGAAGACTGTTGCCGGTATAGAACATCAGTCCCAGCGGCGCGACATGCGAACCTATCGCGAAGTCTGGAGGAATCGCCTTGGCGACGAGGTCGGGACGTTGCGGCTGTGCGCGCGGATCGACATGCTGGCCGTAATAGCTATAAGGCCACCCATAGAAGGCATTCTCCTTCACCGAGGTCAGATAGTCGGGCACGAGGTCCGCACCGATTTCGTCGCGTTCGTTCGCGACTGCCCACAACTGGCCTGTCTTCGGTTCCCATTGCAACCCGGTGGGATTACGAATGCCTGCCGCGTAAATGCGGCTTGCGCCCGTCGCCGCATCGACTTCGAGCACGTCCGCGCGCCGATACTCGACGTCCAGGCCGTTCTCGCCGACATTGCTGTTCGAGCCGACTCCCACATAGAGCTTCTTGCCGTCACGACTCGCCAGCAACGATTTGGTCCAGTGATGGTTGATCGTATCGGGGAGATCGGCGAGCTCGACGCCGCGTTCGTTGATGCTCGTTTCGCCCGTCTTATAGGGAAACTTCAGGATCGCATCGGTATCGGCGACATAGAGGGTATCTCCGATAAGCTGCATGCCGAATGGGGAATGCAGATTGTCGATGAACACATGCCGCTCCCATTCGCCGCTGCCGTTGGCTGACTTTCTCAGCAGCGTGATGCGATTCGCGCCCTTGGCTTTCTTTCCGGACTTGCTCTCGATCAGTCCCGCGATAAGCTGCTTCGGCGTAGTCACGGCCTCTTCGTCCGGGCTATTCGATTCAGCCACGAGAACGTCACCATTGGGAAGAGCGTAGACCTGCCGAGGATGCACGAGTCCCGATGCAATCTTTTCGATCTTCAGACCGTCGGCGACCTTGGGCGCGGCGCCGTCTTTCCACCCCACATGTTTCGGCACCTGCATTGGCGGCGCGAAGAAGTTGCGCGCCTCGGGCATTGGCGGATTGGCTCCCGCCTGATGCGCCGCGTCGTACTGCGCATGTTCGTTGCATCCACTCATCAACCCCGAAACGGCGATCACGAGCGCGTATGCCGCGGTGTACTTATTCATGAGCCGCCTCCGCGAAATCGAGCCGGTTCATCGCCATGGCGATATGCGCTGTGCTCAGCAGCACGACGGTGATGACAGAGAGAACGACGTTCTCCGGCACCATCGCATAAGCATCGCGGCTATGTACGAATGCATTGACGATCGCCGCGACGATGGCAAGCAAATTGAGCCAGAAGTCCATCCTCTCGATTCGCGATACCGCGCGCCGCCGTTGCATCCATACATGACCGAGGTTGAGCAGACGGGGAATGACGGCGACGATCAGCCCTGCCGTGACGAGCCACGCGGCGCCCTTGCCCCAGAACACGTTACGCGTGCTCATATACGTGATGTCGAAGATCAGCGCGCCGACAAAGAGTCCATAAGGGATGGGATTCATGAGTTCGAAGATGGCCGGAGCGATCCTCGATGGATGTCTGGTGGCGGCGTGCGTGGCGGACATGGCTTTGTCTCTGGAAGTCGTAACCGATGCGGTCGTCTCTGCATCGTCCATGCCTGAGTCCTTCGTTTGCCTGACGGCGCGGCAAAGCGTCGGGATGCAAGGGGCCAGTACGCTACTAAAAGTTTTGTGTTGCAATGCACCATGACGCCCATCACGACGAGGGGAATTCATGAAGACGCAATCCGTGATTGCTGTCGTGCGATTTGCCGCTCGCGAGGTTTCGGCAGAATTTCAGCCGTCGACGGGACGCTTGCTTGTGATGGAGGGTAGCGAGGTCATCGATGCGTTGCACCCGCCGGATTCCTGGATGGCGCTCGCTTCGCTGAATCATGGCGACGGATGGGGAACACGTCCGACGCCCGCAGACCTTCATCACTTTCTGGAACGCTACATAGCGGCCACGCCGCGATTTGGCCTGTCGTCGGCTGAATAAAAATCGAGAAGCGATCGGCGCAAACATCCCGCCAAAGAATGGGGCGGGAATGAGCCCTTTCGAGGTTGGCCTGCATCTTGCTCAATAGACAACAGCTTCAGGACGGTCTGATCTCAAAAGCCCTTGAGTCGACCTGAGGCATGACGAACAACGCCTCGGTGACTCAACTATGCGCGTCCTCTTTGTAGAAAATGATATGCGCCTCTGCGAGGCGTTCCGAGATCTGGCGAGGTCTCTGGGGCACGACGCGGATGTCGCCTATGACGGGCATCAGGCGATGCTGCTCACGCGCGAGACCCGATACGACACCATCTTTCTGGACATCGGCTTGCCGGATGTGGACGGCCGCGATCTGTGCAGGCGCTTGCGGGCAGCGGGGCCGAGCAAGCTCGCATGTGTCGTCGCGGTAACAGGTGACGCGCGTCACGTGGACGAGCTGTCGGATCATTTTGACGGGGCATATCTCAAGCCGCTTACGGAAGATGGATTCAAGGCTGCGCTCGATTCGTGCTGAGCCATTCGTCGAACCGCACAGCGTCTACGCGCCCATCCAGCTCACATGCGCGCTCACCACGCGCCAGCCGTCGGGCATCTTCACCCACGTCTGACTCTGTCTGCCGATGCGCGGCTCGCCATCGCGCCGAAACTCGATATTGGCGACGGCGAATGCGTCGCCGTATGTCGTCACGACGCGCGCCGTGATCTCCCGCGCGAGGCCTTGGCCCGGCCGCGCAGCGCGAAACGCGCGGATCGCATCATAGCCGTAGAGGTTTTCCGTCGCGCCATAGCGCAGCGTATGCGGTGAGTCGAAGAACAGCGTGTCGAGCATGGCGACGTCATTAGTGACGAGCGCTTGCTCGTACGCGTCGAAAGCCGCATCGACTTCGGCGAGCACGTCGGGCCGATTGATCTCGTTCATGCGTCCGCTCCCGGCAAAAGAAGCGCCTCGTCGAACACGGGCGGCGGCGGGCAATGCGCGACCTGGGCCGTCTCCAGCCGGCGCGCCGCTTCGAACGCGAGATCCTCGCGCCACGGCGGTGCGATCAGTTGCACGGCGATAGGCAACCCGCTTCTCGTGCGCATCGGCGCGGCGACGACCGGCAGTCCGAGGCACGACACCGGCTGCGTCAAGAGCCCCAGATTCGGCCGCACGGCGAGCCGCTCGCCGTTGATGTCCATGAACTCGTCGCCGATGCGCGGCGCGACCATCGGCGTCGCCGGCGCGACGAGCACGTCGTAGCGTTCGAACAATTCGAGCACGCGGGTTCTCAACGCCGCGCGCACGCGCTGCGCCTGCACCACCCACGCCGCGGGCAGCAGCGCGCCCGCGATCAGGCGATCGCGCGACAACGGTTCGCGCTCGTCGTATCGCGCACGCAGGTTCGCCATGTGCAACTGACCGCCCTCGGCCGCCGTGATGAGAAACGCCGCGCCGCGAGCGGCTTCGGCATCGGGATAGTCGACGGTCTCCGATGCGCCCAGCGCCTCTGCCGCCGCATGCGATGCATGGCGCGCGTCGTCGTTCGCGTGTTCATCGAAATAGCCGCCTAGCCGCGCGACTCGCAATCCGCCGTGCTTCGCATTCGCGGATTCGAAGGCCCGTTGCGCGCACGCCGGATCGAGCGGATCGGCGAACTGCAATGCGTCGTAGGTGGCGGCGAGATCATCGACGCTGCGCGCAAAAGCGCCCATGTGATCCAGGCTCGTGACGAACGGATAGGTGCCGTGGCGCGACAGGCGTCCATAAGTCGGCTTCACGCCGAACACGCCGCACAGCGACGCGGGCACGCGCACCGACCCGTTCGTGTCCGTGCCGAGCGTGATGGGTACGAAGCCTGCGGCGACCGCGGCCGCACTTCCGCCCGACGATCCGCCCGCCGAGCGCGTCAGATCGTGCGGATTGCGGCACGGCCCCGCATGGTGATTCTCGGTCGTGAATCCATAGGCGAACTCGTCCATGTTGAGCGCGCCGATCATGATCGCGCCCTGACCGGTGAGACGCGTCACGAGCGCCGCATCGCGGGCGGCGGCCGGCGCGTCCCCGAGCACGCGCGAACCGGCCAACGTCGCGATGCCCTCGATATCGAAGAGATTCTTCGCGGCGAACGGCACGCCCGCGAGCGGCGGCAACGTGTCGCCACGCGCGCGACGGGCATCGAGCGCGTCCGCTTCGACGAGCGCGCGTTCGCGTGTGATGGCAGTGAATGCGTTGACCTGTGCGTCGTAGGCGTCGATGCGCGCAAGCGTCGCCTCGATCAGTTCGCGTGCGCTGAAGTCGCCATTGGCATAGGCGCGCGCGATGGCGAGTGCGCCATACGGGAAATGGTTCGATGTCGTCATGGGCGATATACCGGCGCGGGTTCGTCGTTGGCATCGACGTGATACGCGAGCACGGGCGCGGCGAGCTGCGCGATGCGCGCGAATTGCGCTTTCACGCGCGCGGCGGCTTCGTCGGAAAGCGCCGGAAAATGCAACGCGAGCGCGGCTTCGACATAGGCGTCGATGGAAGAGGACATGGGGTTCATGCTCACGAAACATTGGGAAATATTTGGCGCACGCGGGCGATCAGCGCGCGATCGCTGCCGCGCGGACCGATGAAAGACAGCGCGAGCGGCCTGTCGGGTCCGTTCACGACCGGCACGGTGACTTGCGGCAAGCCGCCGAACGCGGCGACCGCGTTCATGGTGAGCGCATCGCGATAGAACGCGCCGATGCCGTCAGGCGGCTCGTTCTTGTCGAGCAGTGCGCGTGGCGTCGTCGGCAGCACGATCAGCGCGTTCGCCACGATGTCGTCCACATGCGCGGCGAGCGTCGTACGCATCGCGCGGCAGCGTTCGACTTCGGCGTCGTCGAGCGACTTCATCCGCGCAAAACGCGTGGCGATGTCCGCGCCGAAGCGCGGCGCATGCGCATCGATCCAAGCGCCGAGCGAGGCGCGAATGGCATCGTCCTGCAAGTGCTGATACACGTGCAGCCAGCGTGCGCGATCGCCCGCGAAGATCTCGATCTCGTCATGCGCCATCGACAGTTCGCGCAGGCGCTGCGCATCGTCCGGCTCGCGCTCGGCGCGCGTATCGAATGCTTCCTTGAAGAGCACGAACGATGCGGGCGCGTCGAGTGCGGCGACGTCATCGAGCATGACGTCGGCGACGCGCGCGAGCAATTCGCCCGAACGCGCGAACCAGCCCACCGTATCGAAGCAGGGCGCGAAGGGCAGCACGCCGTCGAGCGCGGCGTCGTCGTGCGTCGGGCGAATGCCCCACAGGCCGCAGAACGCGGCGGGCACGCGTACGGAACCGCCGGTATCGGTGCCGAGCGCGAAGTCGACATCGCCATTCGCAACCGCAGATGCCGAGCCGCTCGACGATCCGCCCGGCAATGCGTGCGGCCAGCGCGGATTGACCGGCGTGCCGTAATGCGCGTTCACGCCTTCGAGGCTGTAGGCGAGTTCATCGGTGATGGTCTTGCCGTCCAAGCTCGCGCCGGCGGCCAGCAGTTTCGCGACACAAGGCGCATGGCGCGCGGCGGGTTCATGCGTGGCGAGCCAGTCGGGATTGCCGCCGCCCGTCGTGACGCCGGCCACGTCGATCAGATCCTTGACGGCAAAGCGCAGACCATCGAGCGCACCGCCCGAAGTTGCGGCGACATGTACGCGCGGGCCGGGAACGAAGGCGCTCATTGATTCGCTCCCCTCAACGCATCGGCGAACTGAAGCGAGTCCGCGACGAAGCCATAGCACTTCTTCACGTTCCAGATGCTCGCCTCGGTGCAGAACGCGGGCGATGACGTCGCGCAGCAGTCGGTCAGCATCACGCAGCCGTAGCCGAGGAAGTTGGCGTCGGTGAGTGTGTGCATCACGCATTGATCCGTGTTCACGCCCGCGAAGAAGAGCGTGCGCGCGCCGAGATTGCGCAGGATGCTGTCGAGCGGCGTGTCCCAGAAGCCGCTGATGCGGTACTTGTCCACGCGAATGTCCTGCGGCTCGATCATCAGTTCATCGACGACGGCGGCCGCCCACGAGTCCTTTTCCAGCACGCGCGCGCCGTGTTCCGGCAGCGCCTCGCCGAGCCCGATGCCCGTGCCCTTCGGCTTGTACAGATGAAGCTGGTTCGGCGGCATGTTGGCGAGATCAGGCCGATTGCCCCAGTTGACCCAGATCACCGGCACGCCGCTCTTGCGCGCGATCGGCAGCAGGCGCTGCAGTGGTGCAATCGGCGCGCGGTCCGCACCGTAATCGCCCCCGATATGGTCCACCCACCCGCCTTTGGTGCAGAAGTCGTTCTGCATGTCGATGATGACGAGCGCCGTTTTTTCGATGTCGAAGCGCACTTTCTGCGGCGCGGAATCGAGTATCGCGATGCGCGGCGCGGGCGCTTGCACGGCCATGTCGACGAGCGCATCCGTGGCGTGCCAGCGGGTCTGCGCAAAGGCGCCGAGCGGGCCGCCCGCCGTTGTCCGGTCTGGGTTTGAAGCGTGGTCCATCGGGTTCTCCGAAGCGTTGGATCAATGGAGTACGAGTGCATCGGAGACGCGGCGCAAGCGCGTCATCCGTCGGCGTTCTGCGTGGCATCGACGAAGCGGTTCTTCATCGCACCGAAGGCGCATTGGCATCGAAGTTGCAATGAGCGTTTCAGTCATGAATAACCTACTTACCGAAAGTCAACGCAAAAGGAGTGCCAGTGATGTCGAGCTTGCAACAGGCTTCTCGCGAAAAATTGCGCCGTCGTCTCGTGTCGCGCCTCGTCGTGACGGCCGGTGTCGTCGCGCTCGCCGCGCCCGCGTTCTTTCTCTCCGATGCGCACGCCGCCGATGACGCGATGCGCGTCGGCGTGCTGATTCCCGGCTCGAAGACGGACAAGGGCTGGATGGAATCGGGCTACGACGGCGTGCTCGCCGCGCAGAAGGAGTTCGGGCCGAAGCTCAAGACGCAGATCATCGAGAACATCAACTACGCGGACATGGAGCAGGCGCTCACCAATCTCGCGACGAAGAATCAGCTCGTGATCGGCATCGGCGGGCAGACGCAGGCGGCCGTGCTCAAGATCGCGAAGCGCTTTCCGAACGTGAAGTTCTCCGTCGTCGGCGGCAACAAGGGCGAGAACATGCCGGCCAATGTTGCGGGCTATGACGTGAAGCAGGCCGAGATCGCGTTCGTCGCGGGCGCGGCGGCCGCGATGCTGTCGAAGAACGGCGCGGTGAGTTATGTCGGCGGCATGGAGATTCCGTCGATCGTCAACGCGGGCAAGGAGTTCGGCAACGGCGCGCGCTACGTCAATCCGAAGATCAAATACTTCGAGAGCTATACCGGCGACTTCGACAACGTCGCGAAGTCGCGCGAAGCGACGGCGGCGGCCATCGCGCAGGGCGCCGACGTGCACTACCACATCCTGAACCTCGGCTTGCGCGGACTCGAACAGGCCGCCAAGGAGAAGGACACGCATATCATCGGCAGCTATACGGACCGCTGCGGAAGCGATCCGCTCTATATCGCGTACAGCATCACGGGCGTGGGTTATCAGGCGCAATACGCGATCGAACAACTGGAGAAAGGGCAGTGGCAGCCCGGCTACAAGGCGTTCGGCCTCGCGATGGGACCGAAGGCGTCGGGCATGGTCGTCTGCAAGTCGACGCCTGCGATGGACGCGAAGCTCAAGCAGATCGAAGACGACATCCTGAGCGGCAAGATCAAGGTGTCCGAGGGATGAGCACGCTGCCTTCTCCTTCGCTCGATGCCGCGCCGATCCTCGCGCTCACGGACATCGGCAAGCGCTTCGGCACGTTCACCGCGCTCGAAGGCGTCTCACTCGACCTGATGCCGGGCGATGTGCATTGCCTGCTCGGCGAAAACGGCGCGGGCAAGTCGACGCTGTGCAACGTCATCTTCGGCGTGCATCAGCCGGATTCCGGCGCCATGCGCGTGAACGGCGCGCCGTATCGTCCGCGCAATCCGCGCGAGGCGCTCGCGCACGGCATCGCGATGGTGCATCAGCATTTCAGTCTCGTCGACGACGCCAGCGTGCTCGACAATCTGTTGCTCGGACAGGCGCGCGGATGGCTTCATCGGCAGCGCGAAGCCGAACGCGTGCGCGCCGTGCTCGCGAGCGTCGGGCTGGAACTGGCGCTCGAAGCGAAGGTGGCGGATCTTTCCGTCGGCGAGCGGCAGCGCGTGGAGATCGTGAAGTGCCTGATGCGCGAGCCGCGTCTCCTGCTGCTCGATGAACCGACCGCCGTGCTCCTGCCCGCCGAAATCGACGCTTTGCTCGACACCTGCGAGCGCGTGGCCGCGCGCGGCTGTGCGGTGGTGCTCGTCACGCACAAGCTGAAGGAGATCAGCCGCATCGCCACGCATGCGACCGTGCTGCAATCGGGCCGCGTGGTGGCGCGTTCGGCATCGCCCGCGACGGAGATCGACCGGCTCGTACACGCGATGATCCATCGCGAAGGCGACGACACCCCCGACGATCTCGCCGGGCGTCTGTCGCTCGTGAAAAGCGCCTCGCCATACTCGCGCCCGTTGCAGGACGAAGTGCTGCAGATCGATGGACTCAGCGCGCGCGATGCCGAGGGCGTCGCGCGCTTGAGCGACTGCACGCTCGTCGTGAATCGCGGCGAGATCGTCGGCATTGCGGGCGTGGAGGGCAATGGACAGAGCGAACTCGGCGCGGTGCTCGCGGGCATGTCGGGCGCATCGGCAGGGCGCTTTTTCATTGCCGGGCGCGACATGACTCAGGCGAGCCCGCGCGAACTCACGCAAGCGGGCGTGGGCATCGTGCCGGAAGACCGGCACGCGGTCGGCTGCGTCACCGGCATGAGCCTCGCCGACAATCTGCTGCTCAATCATCTCGACCGCTACACGCGCGGCGGCTTTCTGAAGCGCCGTGCGATGCGCGCCGCGGCGCTCGAACTGATGCAGCGTTTCGATGTGCGCGCAAGCGGTCCCGATGCGCTCTTCGGCGGACTTTCGGGCGGCAATCAGCAAAAGGCCGTGCTCGCGCGCGAACTGACGCTCGATCCGCTGATCTTTCTGCTCGCCGCGCAGCCGACGCGCGGTCTCGATGTCGGCGCGGTCGCCGCCGTGTATTCGCACATCCGCGCGGCGCGCGATCGCGGCGTGGGCGTGCTGCTTGTTTCCTCCGAACTCGACGAGCTGATGAGCGTCGCCGATCGCATCGTCGTGCTGTATCGCGGACGCATCATGGGCACTTGTACGCCCGATGCGAGCAATCGCGGACGCATCGGCGCGTGGATGGCTGGCGCGGGAGAGACTGCATGAATCCGCACATGAAGCTGCAAACACCGCTCGCGTCCGCGCCTGGCACGCAAAGCTGGCGCGCGCGCTGGCCGCACTTGCGCGTGGCATGCGTGATTGCGGCGGCCGTCGCGTTCGCGATGCTCGCCGCGCTCGCGTTGATCGCGCTGATGCACGTTTCCATCGCCGAGGCGCTCGCCGCTTTCGCCGATGGCGCGTGGGGCTCGCCTTATGCGATCGGTGCGTCGATCAATCGCAGTCTCGCGTTCGCGCTCGTCGGCACGGGCTTCGTCATCGCGAACCGCGCGAAGCTCACGAACGTCGGCGGAGAAGGGCAGCTCGCGATCGGCGGCATCGTCGCGACCGCGATGAGTCTCTATGGCGGTTGCGCGCATCTGCCCTTCGGTCTGTCGTTCGTCGTGCCGATGCTGTGCGCGGCCGCGGCGGGCGCGGTGTGGGGCGGCGTGCCGGGCGTGCTGAAGGCGAAGGCCGGCACCAACGAAGTGATCAGCACGTTGCTGCTCTCGTTCATCGCGGTGTGGCTGCTCTACTGGTGCGTGCAGAGCGAAGCGCTGCTGCGCCAGCCGATGACGAACGGCGCCACCTTGCCCGAATCGCTCGAAATTCCCGATCCGACCAAGCTTCCCGCGATCCTCGCCGCGAGCGGCATGAACCTGAACATCGGCTTGCCGGTCACTATCGTGCTCGCCATCGCATCCGCGATCCTGCTCGCGCGCACGCGCTTCGGTCTCGCGCTGCGCGCCGCCGGGCTCAACGCCATCGCGGCGAAACGCGCGGGCTTGCCGATCACGTCATCGCTGGTCGGCGCGCTCGCGCTCGCGGGCGCGTTCAGCGGACTCGCCGGCGCGCTGATGCTGCAAGGCGATCAATACTCGCTCAAGGCGGGTTTCTCGTCGGGCTATGGTTTCGATGGACTCGTGGTCGGCCTGCTCGCGCGCGGTTCGATTACCGGCGTGTTCGCGGCGGCGCTGCTGTTCGGCTTTCTGCGCTCGGGCGGCATCAACATGGAGATGGTCGCGCAGGTGCCTTCGGCGCTCGTGCTGATCGTGCAGGGCATCGTCACGATAGCGCTCGCGGGCGGCGCGTTGTGGCTCGACAAGGGAGAGGCACGGCGATGAATCTCGAACTTCTCGCGGTCTTCGCGGGCGCATCCATTCGTCTCTCCGCACCGATGATGCTCGCCGCAACCGGCGAACTCGTGAGCGAGCGCGCGGGCGTGCTCAACATGAGCGTCGAAGGCATGATGCTCACCGGCGCGTTTCTCGGCGCGACGTTTTCATGGCTCACCGGCAATCCGTCGATCGGTCTGCTGTGCGGCGTGCTCGGCGTGATTCCGCTCGCGCTGCTGCAGGCGTTCCTGAGCGTGACGCTGCGCGCGAATCAGATCGTGACGGGCATCGGCATCAACATTCTTGCGCTCGGCGGCACGACGCTCGCTTATCGCGAGATCTTCGGTGAAAGATCGAGCGCCGCGATTCCGGGACTCGCGCACTGGTCGCCGCCCGTGCTCGGAAAATTGCCGCTGATCGGCGAACCCGTGTTCGGGCAAGTGTGGCTGCTCTATGCGGGGCTCGCGGTGCTGCTCGCGACCTCGGTCATCATGCGCCGCACAGCGCTCGGCGTCGCGCTGCATGCAACGGGCGTCGCGCCGCGCGCGGTCGATCAGTCGGGCCTGCCCGTCGCGCGCATCCGTTACGGCGCGGTGCTGTTCTCCGGCGTGATGTCGGCGGCGGCGGGATGCTTCATCTCTATCGGCGACATTCACACGTTCACCGAAGGCATGACCAACGGCACGGGTTATCTCGCGATTGCGGCGATCATCTTCGGCAACTGGAAGATCGGCCGCACGGCGCTCGCTTGCCTGCTGTTCGGCGCGGCCACCGCCATGCAGTTCCAGTTGCCGATGTTCGGCCTGCACGTGCCGACGGCGTTGCTCATCATGCTGCCGTACCTGCTCGCGCTGGTCGCGGTAGCGGGGCTGATCGGCCGGCAGACCGCACCGCCCGCGCTCACGCAGCCGTTCAAACGCTAGCGGCGGCGGTGCGACGGAGTACCATCGTGTTTCGTCGCGCCGTGTTCAACTCATCGATCGAATTCATGCCACGTACCGCTGTTCCCGCGAAGAACAAGAAAGACGAGCCCACACGCCGCCAGCAGCTCGCCGCCAAAACGCGCGAGCGCATCTTCAGAATCGCCATCCGGGAGTTCGCCGACAAGGGCTTCAGCGGCGCGCGCGTCGAGACGATCGCGAGCCGCGCGAAGGTGAACATCCGCATGATTTACCACTACTTCGGCGGCAAGGAAGCGCTGTATGTCGAAGTGCTCGAACATGTGCTCGCGCGGTTGCGCGAAGCGGAACTCGCGGTGACGCTCGACGTGCGAAGCGTCGATCCCGCGGCCGGCATTCTGCAGCTCTACGATTTCACCGAAGGCCATTTCGCCGCGCATCCGGAATTGCTGTGCCTGCTGTCGTGGGAGAACCTGAATCGCGCGCGCTTTCTGAAGCGCTCGAAAGTGATTCAGGCGATGTCATCGCCCGTGCTCGACAAGTTGCGCACGCTCATCAGGCGCGGCGAAACCGCGGGCACCTTGCGTCGCGGCATCGATCCGCTGCATCTGTACGTGACGCTCGTGAGCCTCGCTTATTTTCACAAGTCGAACGCGTACACGATCTCGCGGATGTTCGATACCGACATGCTCGCGCCGTCATGGCAGGCCGCGCACAAGTCGCAGGCGCATGAACTGGTGCGCGCGTTCCTTGCCGGAGAGCGTGTGCTCGAACTGACGTAAGCCCTTCAGTTGACGAGCTTTCGACGCCTGGCAATCGATCTCACGATCAACAGGCCGCCGACCATCACCGCAAGCGACATCAGCGTCGTCACCGTGCCGAGCGCGTAGATGACGGGCGTGGTCACCGATGTCGTCAAGCCCTGCAATTCGAGCGGCAGCGTGTTCTGATCGCCTATCGCTTGCGAGGTTCGCGCGATCTCATCCCACGAGAGCGTGAAGCCGAACATGCCGACGCCGATCACGGAAGGCCCGATGATCGGCAGCACCACATGTTTGAACGACTGCCACGGCGACGCGCCAAGATCGCGCGCCGCTTCCTCGTACGCCGGATTGAAACGGTTGAACACGGCGAACATCACGAGCAGGCCGAACGGCAGCGTCCACGTGAGATGCGCGCCGAGCGCCGAGGTGAAGAGACCCATCGACGTGGTCCAGCCATCCGCGAACGACTGAAAGCCCCATTCGTTCGCCAGATATTTGATGAGCGTATCGAGCAGGCGAAAGGTGAGGCCGATACCGAGCGACACGATGATCGACGGCATGATGAGGCTCGCCACGGAAACATAGAACACCGCGGTATCGCCGCGAAAGCGCCGCCTGAACGCAAGGCCCGCGCTCAGTGAAAACAGCACGGTCAGCACTGTCACCGCGAGCGCGAGTTTCACGGAGCGTCCGAACGCGGCCCAGATGTCGATATCGCCGACGCCGTCGCGCAACGCGGCGAACCAGTGCAGCGAGACGCCGCGCATCGGGAAGGTGAGACCGCCTTCCGGACCCTGGAAGGACAGAATGAAGATCGTGATGACCGGTCCGTACAGGAACAGCACGAATAGCCCGAAGAGGAGCGCGAGCCAGTAGAAGCTCGCGGGCCGATGTTCCCGATGCGCGATTGCACCCGCCATGTCACAGCTCCTTTCTGATATCGACGACGCGCGTCAGCGCCCATACGATCATCAGCACGACGGCGAGCAGGATGATCGCGTTGGCCGCCGCGGCGGGAAACTGCAGATAGCCGGTCTGCACCTGGATGATCTTGCCCACCGAGGCGATTTGCTGTCCGCCCATCACGCCGACGGTGAGGAAGTCGCCCATCACGATGGTGACGACGAAGATCGAGCCGATCACGATGCCCGTCTTCGATAGCGGCAACACCACGTCGCGAATGACCTGCCAGCCGCTTGCGCCGGCGTCGCGCGCCGCTTCGAGCAGCGCGCGGTCGATGCGCATCATCGCGTTGAAGATCGGCACGATCATGAAGAACGTATAGAGATGCACGAACGCGAGCACGACCGAGAAGTTCGAGTACAGCAGCCATTCTATGGGCCGCTCGACGAGATGCGCCGACATCAGCGCCTGATTCACGAGGCCGTTGCGCCCGAGAAGTGGAATCCACGAAATCATGCGGATCACGTTCGAGGTCCAGAACGGAATGGTGCAGACGAGAAACAGCACGGTCTGCATCGCGGTGGTGCGCACGTGAAAGGCGAGGAAGTACGCGATCGCGAAGCCGAGCACGAGCGTCACCGCCCACACGATCGCGCAGAACCTGAGCGTCGACCAGTACGTCTTGAAGGTCACGCAGACGTCCGTGAACGAACCGCAGCCGTCGAATATCGCCGCGTAGTTCTTCAGCGTGAAGGCGGGGATGATCTGATATTCGTTGAAGTCCCAGAAGCTCACGATCAGTGTGATCACGAGCGGCACGATGAAGAACAGCAGGAAGGTCAGCGTGAGCGGCGTCGCTTGCAGCCACGCGCTCACGCGGCGGTGACGCACCGGCGTCTGCTTTGCCTGCTGGAGATATTCGACCGAAGCCATCGTGAGCGGCGCTCCCTTATGCGGCGATGAACTCGTTCCATTTCTGGACCATGTAGATGTTCTCGTCCATCACCGCGTTCCAGCAGGCGATCGCGCCCATGCGCTGGGTGTACGAGCCGCCGTCGCGCACGGTGCCGGCCTTCTCCAGCAACTGGCCGTCGGGCGCCTTGATGTCCTGCGCGGCGGGCTTGCCTTCCATCCAGTAGTCCCACTCGTAGGCCTGCATGTGCGACTTGGCCGTTTCGGTCACGCCGGGGTAATAACCCTGGCGCATCAGATACGCGCCCGCCCAGCCGTCCTGGAACCAGTTGACGAACTCATACGCGGCATCGAGTTTCCTGCCCTGCAGCGAGCGCGGAAAGCCGAAGCCCGAGGCCCACGAGCGATAGCCTTCCTTGAGCGGCTGGAACTTGCACGCGATGCCCATCGTGCGGACCTTGGTAACGGCGGGCGACCACATCGACTGGATCACCACTTCGCCCGAGGCCATCAGGTTCACGCTCTCGTTGAAGTCGCGCCAGAACGCGCGGAACTGTCCGGCGCGCTTCGCTTCGATCAGCACCTTGATGGTCTGGTCGATCTCCGCCTTCGTCATGTTGCCCTTGTCGCCGTACTTGACGTGACCCGTCGCTTCGATCGCCATGGCCGCATCCATGATGCCGATGGCCGGAATGTTGAGCAGCGCCGCTTTCCCCTTGAACTGCGGATCGAGCAGGTCGGCCCATGTCGTCACGGGCCGCGAGATGAGGTCCGGGCGGATGCCGAGCGTGTCCGCGTTGTACGTCGTGGGGATGAGCGTCATCCATTCGGTTGGCGTCGCGCTGAACTCCGTCGAACGCGCGCCCTTGAGGAACATCACCTTCTTCGGCGCGGTGCCCTGATCGCCGATCTTCTTGCCGTTCACCTCGCCCTTGGTCAATACGGGCGTGATCTTGTCCGCGAGTTTGATGCGCTTCGCATCCATGCCCGCGAGCGTGCCGGCGGGAATCAGCTTCTTGAGCGAGAAGTATTCGGTATCGACGATATCGAACGAATTCGGTTGCGTGATGATGCGCTTGGTCACATCGTCGGTCGTGACGGGAATGTATTGAATCTCGATGCCCGTATCTTCCTTGAACTTCTTCGCGATCTCCGCACTCTGGTTCACCGCGGTGCCGAGATAGCGCAATGTGATCTTCTCCTGCGCGTGCACATACGGAAACCCGGCGATGCCCGCCGCCGCCACCGCGCCCTTGATGAACGTGCGGCGTGAAATGCCTGCGTTCGTGGTGTCTGCTTCGCGTGCGTTGGCTTGTTCGTCGTTCATGGACTCTCCTCGAATTTGAAGTTGTGATTGCCTGATCTCACGCGGCGAGCGGATGCGCGTTCTGCTCGTCCCACCACACCGTCACGCGCGCGCCGGGGCCGGCGCGTTGCGCGTCGTAGTCGGCGTCGCTGATCATCGAGACGAGCTCGGGAGAGCCGTCGAGCGGATCGAGCGTCATGCGCAGATGCGTGCCCTGATACTCGGCTTCGCGCACCGTGCACGCGAGTCCGCCGATGCGCAGAAGACCGCTGTCGCCCGCGCTCGTGCCGGGCGCGACGCCATGCGGCGCGATGCGCAGATGATCCGCGCGCACCGTGAAGAGCCGCCCGTTCGAGCCGAGCACGTTATGACCGCCCAGAAAGCGCGCGACGAATTCCGTGCGCGGCCGGTTGAATACGTCGAAAGGCGTGCCGCTCTGCTCGATATGACCGTGACTCATCACCACTACGAGATCGGCGAGCGCCATCGCTTCCTCCTGCGAATGCGTGACGTGCACGAAAGTGATGCCGAGTTCCTTCTGCCAGCGCTTGAGTTCAGCGCGCATCTGCACGCGCAGGAACGGATCGAGCGCGGAGAGCGGCTCGTCGAGCAGCAGGCAGCGCGGCTCGTTGAGGAGCGCTCGCGCAAGTGCAATACGCTGCTGCTGTCCGCCCGAAAGCTGCGCAGGCTTGCGGCTCGCGTAGGCCGACATCGCGACGAGTTCCAGCAGTTCGCCCGCGCGCTTCCTGCGCGCTTCCTTCGCGACGCCGCGCACCTTGAGGCTGAACGCGACGTTGTCGAGCGCAGAGAGATGCGGGAAGAGCGCATAGCTCTGAAACACCATCGCCGTGCCGCGCGCGACCGGCTGCTCGCGCGTGACATTGCGCCCGCCGATCAGCACATCGCCTTCGGACACCCACTCGTGGCCCGCGATCATGCGCAGCGTCGACGTCTTGCCGCAACCGGACGGCCCGAGCAGACAGCAATACGCGCCGCCGGGAATGCGCAGATCGATGGCGTCGACGGCGAGCGCATCGCCATAGCGCTTCGAAACATGCACGAGCTCGATATCGGCCGGGCTCGCGCGAACCACCGTGGATGCCGGTTGAACCATGAAGGCTTGTCCTGTTGAAGACGCTGATGGAGTACAGCGGGCAAGCCATTGCAAGACATATGCCATTCGTGTCCGGCCGCACGGCCGAGTCGCACGTCCAGAACGCTGCCGAATACGCTGACAGCAGGTGTCGACGAATTGGCGCGCATATTGCACACGATCGCGGACCCCGATCGTCAGCATTTCTAGACACCTGGCGTGTGCAATCGAGGTGCGGATCACGTCCGCTATGGGGCATGACCTAACCAAACCGGTTCATCACATTCGACAATGAACGACTTCGCTCCGTTGAAGACGCATGGACGCTTCGACTATCGGCCGATCCACGAAAGCGATGGTTATCGCTGGCCGAACGGCGCGGGCCTCGCGGTCTATCTCGGCTTCAACCTTGAACACTTCGCGTTCGGCGAGGGGCTGGGCGCGGCGCTCGGGCCGCTGTCGCCGCAGCCCGATGTGCTCAACTACAGCTGGCGCGAGTACGGCAACCGCGTGGGCGCGTGGCGTTGCATCGAACTGTTCGATGCGCTCGATTTGCCCGCGGGCACGCTCATCAATACGTCGCTCTATGATCACTGTCCCGCGCTCGTCGAAGCATGCGCCGCGCGTGGCGACGAACTCATCGCGCACGGGCACACGAACGCGCAGCGTCAGAGCGATCTCGACGAAGACGGCGAACGCGCGCTGCTCGCGCACTGCCGCGCACGCATGCTCGAATGTTCCGGCGCGGCGCCTTCGGGATGGCTCTCGCCGTGGATCTCCGAATCGCATCGCACGCCGGACCTGCTCGCCGAGACCGGCTTCCGCTACACGCTCAACTGGTGTCACGACGACCGGCCCGTGCGCATGAACACGCGCGGCGGCCCGCTCTGGTCGATTCCGTATCCGCAGGAGCTGAACGATCTGCCGATGATCATGGCGCGTCACATGGACATGCGCGACTTCGCGGACATGATCATCGATCAGTTCGACGAGATGCTCGAACAGACGCTGCGCGCGCGCACGCCGCAAGCACTCGTGATGGGCATCGCGCTGCATCCGTATATCGTCGGGCAGCCGTACCGGTTGCGGCATTTGCGGCGTGCGCTGGCGCATATCGCAGCGTCGCGCGAGGACATCTGGCTCGCGACGCCCGGCGCGATCGCGCGTCATGCCGAAGAAGCCGTGCCCGTGCCGGCGCAGGCCGCATGAAGAGCGGGAAGGAAAGCGCGGACGCGCGCGTCTATCGGTCGATCTTCGAGGGCGTGCTCAATCGCAGGCTCGCGCCCGGCACGAAACTGCCCGAGCCCGAGCTATGTGCGCTGTTCGGCGTGGGCCGCGCGGCGGTGCGGCGCGCGCTGGAAAAGCTCGCGTACGACGGCATCGTCGTGCTGCGTCCGAACAAGGGCGCGGTGATCGCGCAGCCGACCCGCGAGGAGACGCGCGCGATTTTCGAGGCACGGCGTTCGGTCGAGCGTGCGCTCGTCGAACTCGCGGCGGAGCGCGCGAGCGCCGCCGATATCGCCGCGTTGCGCGGACAGCTCGACGAGGAACACGAGGCGATGCATCGCTTCGATCAGCCATCGTGGGCGCGGCTTGCGAGCGCATTTCATCTGCGTATCGCGGCGCTTGCGGGCAATGCGATCCTCGAACACTATCTGAGCGAACTGGTCTCGCGCTGCTCGTTGATCGTCGGCGCTTACGAGCCGGCCGGCAACGCGCCGTGCGAGCACGACGAGCACACCGCCATCCTCGATTGCCTCGAAGCGCGCGATGCCGCGGGCGCGATCGCGCACATGATGGCGCATCTGCGCAGCCTGGAGGCGCGCATCGAGACATCGCGCATGCCGGGCGCAAACGGGCTCGCGCATCTGCTCGGCATCGATCCCGCGCAACGAACCGCAGTGGAGTGACATGGAAATCGATTTCGAAGCGATTACCGAGTATCAGCGTTACAAGCTGATGGCGAGTCTCATCGTGCCGCGGCCCATCGCGCTCGTCACCACGCTCGGCGCGGACGGCACCGTGAACGCCGCGCCGTTCTCGATGTTCAATATGCTGGGCGAAGAGCCGCCCATCGTCATGATCAGCATCAACCGGCTGGCAGACGGCACGTTGAAGGACACCGCGGTGAATGTCCCGCGCGAAAAGGAATTCGTCGTGCATCTTGCCGATGAAGCCATCGCGCAGCAGATGCATCGCTGCGGTGAAAGCTTCGCCGCGGATGTCTCCGAGCTCGAACAGGTGGGCCTGAGCGCGCTCGCCTCGACACGCGTGAAGCCGCCGCGTATCGCCGAGGCGCCCGTCGCGTTCGAGTGCGCGTTGTGGGAAACGCTCGAAACGGCGAGCCGCCACATCTTCATCGGCCGCGTGCTGATGCTTCATGCGCGTGACGAACTCATCGATATCGATACATGGCGCGTGCGCCTGGAGCATTACTTTCCGGTAGGTCGTTTCGGCGCGAGCGACTATGTGACGACGCGTGACCGCTTTCAGATGTGATGGCGGGTGTTCTCGAAGGGGAAATCTCCACATCGAACAGTGATTTCCCCCGGCGCATCAGAACGGCTTGGTCGGCAGATACTTTCCGTCGAGCGTGATCACGGCGCGCGAGCCGCCTTCCGGATCGTCGACTTTCTTGATGTCCAGCTTGAAGTTGATCGCGCTGATGATGCCGTCGCCGAACTTTTCGTGAACCAGCGCCTTTAACGTTGAACCGTAGATCTGCACGATTTCGTAGAACCGGTAGATCGTCGGATCGGTCGGCACGCCGCCGGGAATGCTGCCGCGTACGGGAATCGCTTGCAGCAAGCGAACGGCGTCTTCGCCGAGCTCGAGTTTGTCGGCCACGACTTGCGCAGCGCCTGCAGGCAGCGGGTGCTGGCCGAGCAGTGCGGCGGTGACGAAAGCGAGACTCAAGCCCGTGCCTTCATTGATCTGTTCGAACGTCAGGCCTTGGCGAACCTTAGCGTCGATGATGGCGTCGGTCAGTGCTTCACGGGGGGCCTGGCTGGACAGGGATTGCGTCATGATGATGCTCCTTGCGATTGAGTCGATGTTGGAAGAAAAGCAGTGGATCAGGCCGCGAGATTGAGTCGAGCCGGCGTTGCACATGTGTGTGGATGTTGAGCCAGGGAAACGAACCGGTTGGTCGCACTGTCGAGCGTATCGATCGAGCCGCTTTCGATGTCGTACACCCATCCATGCAGGGCCAGATGTCCTTGTTCGAGTGCGAGCCGCACCGAAGGATGCGTCTTGATGTTGGCGAGCTGGGCGATCACGTTTTCGCGGACCATCGAGTCGATCCTGTCGCGTTCGCTCTTATGCTCGCGCGCCTCGTTGACGACCTTCGCGGAGTCCGCATAGCGCAGCCAGTTGCGCACGGCCGGCATGTGGTCCATGCACTTGCATGTGGCGATGGCGGTCATCGCGCCGCAGTCGGAGTGGCCGCAAATCACCACATCGGTCACGCCGAGCGCGGCGACGGCGTATTCAACGGTAGCGGTCACGCCGCCCGGTTCCGGACCATACGACGGCACGATATTGCCGGCATTGCGGATCACGAACAGGTCGCCGGGTTCGCGCTGCGTGACGAGTTCCGGCACGAGCCGGCTATCCGAACAGGAAATGAACAAGGTACGCGGGTTCTGGCTGGTGGCCAGCCGCCTGAAAAGCTCGGACCGCTGCGGGAACGCGTCGCGCTGGAATTTCAGGAAGCCGTCGATGATGTCCTGCATGTTTCGCTCCATCTGGGTCTGCGTGTTGAGCACCGATGGACGAAGAATGCGCCGGGCGAGATATAGTGTCCAAGACCGGTTTCTTATTCTCCCTATAGGCAGCGCCAATAGTTTGGAGGGGCCCATGTTGCTCCGGCACATCCGTTATTTTCTGGCGGTCGCGGAACACCGCAACTTCACGCGGGCGGCCGAGGCGCTGCACGTGTCGCAGCCGACGTTGTCGCAACAGATCAGGCAACTCGAGGATGCACTCGACGCGCAATTGCTCGACCGGTCCGGCCGGACGATTCAGTTGACCGACGCCGGCGCTGCCTATGTGCGCTACGCGCAGCGTGCGCTGCAGGATCTGGAGGCGGGCAAGCGGGCCATCCATGACGTGCAGGATCTGACTCGCGGCTCACTGCGCCTCGCGATGACTCCGACGTTCACGGCCTACCTGATCGGTCCGTTGCTGCGGAAGTACAACCACCGCTATCCGAACATCACGCTCGACATCCACGAAATGCCGCAAGAGCGCATGGAGGCGTTGTTGAATGAAGATGCGCTCGATGTCGGCATTGCGTTCAGCGATACGCACTCACCCGAGATCGAGACACAGGTGCTTTTCGTCGAGGCTTTGGCGATGGTGGTTGGTAAGTCGCATCGCTATGCGAAGAAGCGCGTTCCGCTGACACTTCGCGAGTTCGAAAGCGAAGCGCTCGTGTTGCTCAACGAGGAATTTGCGACGCGACAATACATCGATCGGTATTGCAGGCAACACGGCGTTGCGCCGCGCATTGCGATGGAGGTTAATTCGATCAGTGCGGTCATCGAGCTCGTGCGTCGCAGCACGCTCGCAACGCTGCTGCCAGCGGCGATAGCGCGCGAGCACCGCGACTTGAATCTCGTGGACCTGAAGCCGGCGCTGCCGCAGAGAACCGCTGCGTTGCTGCTGCGCAAAGGCGCGTATCGAAGCGCGGCAGCACGGGCATTCATTGCGCTCGCACTCGAGGAAATTGCCGCTGATGGTTGAGGCCGCGTCGCTGAAGCGAAGAAGATGGTGGAGGACATTCTCAAAGCCGTGGCGTGACTCATCCTTGAGGATCGCTTGCTCATTGCGGCTTCGCAAAGGCCGCCTTCACGGCCATTATTCGCGCGCGAGCATCAAGTTCAGGTTCTGAACTGCAGCGCCGGATGCGCCTTTGCCGAGATTGTCGAAAACCGCGGACAACAAGACATGCCCGTGTTCCATGTTAGAAAACACGCTCAAGCGCATGTCGTTCGTACCGTTCAGCGCTTGCGGATCGAGGTGCGTCAGGACACCCGCCTCATGCATCGGCAAGACACGCACGTGCGCTGCGTCCGCATAGTGGCGTGCAAGGCATGCGTGCAACGCGGCGGCGTCTACGTCGGGAGCGAGCAGCCGCAACGCCAGCGGCACCGTCAACACAATGCCCTGACGAAACGCACCATATGCAGGGACGAAGATGGGCCGCTGCGCGAGTCCGGCGTGCGCCTGAATTTCCGGGGCGTGCTTGTGCGCGAGTCCCAGGCCATATACCTGGAACGAAGGGGCGTTGACGGCATCTTGCCCTTCGTGTTCCTCCACGCCGGCACGACCGCGTCCGGAGTAGCCGGACACCGCATGAATGCTGACGGGGTAGTTGCCCGGTATGAGCCCAGCCTGCAACAGGGGACGCAGCAAGCCGATCGCCCCCGTCGGGTAGCAGCCGGGATTGGTGACCCGACGCGCGCTCGCGATGCGCTCGGCCTGTCCCGGCGTCATCTCCGGAAAGCCGTATGTCCAGCCCGGCTGTGTGCGGTGGGCCGAACTTGCGTCGATGACTCTGACGGCAGGATTGACGATAGCGTCTACCGCCTCGCGTGCCGCGGCATCGGGCAAACAGAGAATGGCGATATCGCAGGCGTTGATGGCTTCGGCGCGACGGCGCGCATCCTTGCGTTCTGCGGCTGGAAGCGTGAGCAGCGTGATGTCGGTCCGATTGCGCAGCCGTTCGTGGATTTGCAGTCCGGTGGTGCCCTGATCGCCATCGATGAAAACAACGGGAGCGCTCATACGCCAATTCTCCGAGTGGTTGTGCCGGGTTGAAGGAGTGCCCATGTTCACCGAATCGCTAGAATAGGGAAAGTTGAATTTCATGACCTGAACATTCAGTTTTTCTGAACCTGGACGACGACATGCGAGAGATCAGCCTGGACCGCTTGCGCACTCTGATCGCGATTACCGAGCGTGGCTCATTTGCCGATGCAGCGCGCGCGTTGAATCTCGCGCCTCCGACGGTCAGCCTCCATATCGCTGAACTCGAAGACCGCGTTGGAGCGCCGCTCCTGTCACGGAAGCGCGGGCAGGTAAAGCCGTCGGCGATAGGAGAGGTGCTGGTGGAGCGTGCGCGTCGACTGCTGGCCGATGCGGAGCAGGCGCTGGACGATATCCAACGCCAGGTGCAGGGGCTCGAAGGGCGCGTGCGGCTCGGTGCGTCGACCGGTGTGATCGCGTACTTGTTGCCGCAAGCGCTCGAGGTGCTGCGCCAGCGCAATCCCGCGATCGATATTCAGCTTGCGGTGCTCACGTCGCAAGAAACGCTGTCCCGATTGGCGGATGGGACGCTGGATATCGGGCTGGTCGCGCTGCCACAGCCGCCAGTGGCTGGACTCGTGATAAAGCCTTGGCGCCGCGACCCCGTAATGGCTTTCGTGCCGGCACATTGGCGATGCCCGGCTCGTGTAACGCCTCAATGGCTCGCGGCTCGGCCTCTCATTCTCAATGACGCGACTACGCGTCTCTCGCGCCTGACGACGGAGTGGTTTGCGACCGCGGGGCATCATCCTGCGCCGCGCATTCAGCTCAACTACAACGACGCGATCAAAAGTCTGGTGGCGGCAGGTTACGGCGCGGCGCTCTTGCCCCACGAGGCCACGACGCCTTTACCCGACAAGCGCATCGTCATGCGTCCGCTGCGTCCGGCGTTGTGGCGTCGACTGGGCATTGCACACCGTGCAGGGCACGTCGAGCGTGCCACTCAACATGTACTCGATGTGTTGTGGGATCTGCGATTGGCGTAGGGATTAGACGAGTGCCTCACCATATGCCGCTGCAAAGGCGTGAGGCACGCGTTCGCTCGACGAGCTCCCAGCGTCACGACACCGGCAAGCCATTACGCCTGCGTAGTTCGCGGATCAAGGCGCTGTGATCCAGCTCACCGTCGCCGTGTTCGACCATGTCGGTGAAGAGGCCGTCGACGAGCCCAAGCACCGGCAACTCCAGCCCCACGCTCTGCGCAAAACCGAGCGCCGTCTTCGTATCCTTGATTTGATACTTGGCCGGGCCGCCCGGCTCGAAATCCCGCGCGATCATGCGTGCAGCATGCTGCCGCAGGATCGTCGAGTCGGCGAATCCGCCGAGCAGCGCCGCGCGGACCTGCGCGGGATCGGCGCCGCCGCGTTCAGCGAGCAGCATCGCTTCGGCGACGGTGGCGATCGTGCTCGCGACCATCATCTGGTTGACGAGCTTCGCGAGCTGGCCCGTGCCCGCCGGGCCGATGCGCGTCGGACGGCCCATCGTCTGTAGCACGCCGCGCGCGCGTTCGAATACCTCCGCGTCGCCGCCCGCCATGATCGCGAGCGTGCCGTCCTGCGCGCCTTTCTCGCCGCCGGACACGGGCGCGTCGAGATAGCCGATGCCGCGTTCCGCCGCGGCCCGCGCATGGCGCTGCGCGGTATCGACAGGAATCGAGCTCATCACGATCAGCACGCTGCCCGCACGCATCCTGGCGATGATCCCGTCGTCGCCGAGCAGGATGTCGTCGCACGCGGAGCCCGAGCTCAGCATGCAGATGACGACATCCGCATCGCGCGCAGTTTCGCTTGCGTGACCGACCACCTCGATGCCCGCCGACGCGAGCGGCGCCGCCTTGTCCGGGGTGCGGTTCCACGCCGCGACCCGGTAGCCGGCGCCGACGATGCGCCGCGCCATCGGCGAGCCCATGATGCCCGTGCCGATGAAGCCTACCGCGAGGCCGGCGCGCATCATGCAAACTCGCGCCAGCCGAAACGCACCGGGCGCTCCGTCACGATCAGCGCCGGAAAGCCGGCACGGAAGCGGTCGAGGTGCGGCGTCCGCAAGTGCGCATCGAACGCGGCGCGATCGTCGTAGACCTCGTAGAACATGACGCGCTCCGGCGTTTCCTCGATCTGCACGATGTCGAACTGCCGGCAACCGGGCTCGTCGGCGAGCGAGTGCCGCGCGTCGTCGCGTGCGAGCGCGAGGAAGTCGCGAACGCACTCGGCCTTCACTTCGAACTCCGCGACGACCACGAAGGCTTGCGTTGCGCTATGCATGCTGAAATGCTCCATCCGATGCCATGACGTGTGTCCTTCACGCCGCCTTTGCGGGCTTGCCGAGCGCACTTTGCTCCATCTCGCGACGCAGCGCGACCACATCGAGATCGCGTTCGAGCTCGACATCCTCGAAGCGTACGATGGTGTCCTTGGCGACCGGGCGCTTGAGCCTGACGTTATGCGCGAGCCCGATCGGCAAGCCGCCTATGGCAAGGCTCTTCGATGCCGGGATCGCATTGGCCCAGACCGCGTAACCGCCTTCGCCGTCGAGCATCTCGCCTGGCTTGAGGTCGCGCTTGGCGGTCGCCACGGCGTCGCCGCGGAATTCCTTCGACGAACCCGTCGCCTCGCCGCGAAGCACGGCCGACAGCACGCTCACGCTGGTTTCGAGGCCGATCATGTGGAACGGGCGCCACATCGAGCCATACCAGCCGGTCGGATCGACGAGCAGGCCGTACTGCTTGAAGCAGGCACGCGCGTATTCGTTTGGCGCCTTGAACGTGACGAACACGCCGTAGCGGATGTTGTTGAACACTTCGCGTCCGTCCGGTTCCTGGCTCGCGGCGATGTCCACGAGACCACTGCGCGAAAGACGTCCGCCATCTTCCGCTGGCCGGAAGACGCGCGCCAGATCATGCAGGCCGGCAGGAGGGAAGGCGAGGCCATTGTCCGGGCAATCGAGGCCCGTGCCGTTCGCGACCGCCGCCATTTCGATTGCGGCTTTGGTGCCGTCGGTGAACGAGTTGTACATCTTCGGGTTGAAGTCGCCCTTGGCCACTTCTTCCTCGGTCCAGCCGAAGAAGCCCCATACCGTGTCCGGTGTCGAATAGCGATAGCGCGGCTCGAAATTCATGCCCTTGCCGGCCGAGGTCAGCTCGAAGCCGCAAGAGCGCACCCAGTCCACCAGTTCGCAGATGATCGCGGGCTGGTCGCCGTATGCCATGCTGTAGACGAGACCGCGCTCGCGAGCGCGGGCGGCGAGCAGCGGGCCGCACATCGCGTCGGCCTCGACGTTGACCATCACCACATGCTTGTTGCCTTCGATCGCAGCGAGTGCGTGACGCACGCCGGCGATCGGATGGCCCGTCGCCTCGATGATGCATTCGATCTCATCGCAGGCGGCGAGTGCGGCGGCATCGTCGAGAACGCAGGTGGCGCCGGTCTTCATGGCATCGGCGAGCGTGCGCGCGCCATATTGCTCGGCCGACCAGCCGACTCGCGCGAGCGATGCACGTGCCTTGCCGACATCGAGATCGGCGACGCCCACCACGTGCAGCCCTTCGATATGACGTGCCTGCGACAGCACCATCGAGCCGAACTTGCCGGCGCCGATCAGGCCGACGCGTACGGGGCGCCCGGAAGCGTTGCGTGCCTGGAGCAGACTGGAGAGATTCATTTGCAATCCTTTGTGGTCGAGACTATGGATCGTGGCCGCGAGCGCGGCGCGCGGTGAGTGGCCGGGGAGGCGTGATCGAAGGCATGACAGCGGTGCGCCTTACTTGCGAGCAAGTGTAGTCAGGGGGTTCAGCCAGAACAATTAACATTTCCGAGGCGATTTGTTAGCCAGGCTTCAACGTCAGCGGGCGGCGGCAAGCTGAGAAGCGGCTTGCCAGGCGGCACGCTCGGCGCGCAGCCAATCGAGGAACAGGATCACTTTCTTCTTGTGCAGATGCTCGAACGGACAGACGATCCACTGCGTCGTCAGCCGGATCTCCGGAGGCTCGCGCACAGGGCAGATCAACGTGCCGTCGCGCAGCTCGCGCCACATCATGAGCGTGCTTTCTAGGGCGATGCCCATGCCGTCGACGGCGGCATCGATCGCCATATGGCTGCGGTCAAACAACACGCGCTGCCCCGGATCGAGCGGGTCTGCGTGCGCCACCGAGAACCAGTGCGGCCACTGGACCTGCGACTTGATCGAATAGATGAGCCGATTACGCCGCAGGTCGGCGGCATCGAGACTCGACGGTGCGCAGTACGCGGGCGAGCAGACCGGCAGAAACGATTCCTCGGTCAGCGGCTCGACATACAAGCCCGGCCATTGCCCGGTGCCATGACGGATCTCGATATCGACGGATTCCTGTGCGAAGTCGGTCATTTCATTGGTGCCGTTGAGACGCACTTCGAGATCGGGATGACCGTCGAGGAACGAGCGCAGGCGCGGCAGGAGAAACTTGGTGGACAGCGTTGGCGTCGCGCGCACGGTCAGGAGCGTGACGGAGCGCAACCCGCGTATACGCTGAGTCGCGTCGGCGATGCGGTCGATCTCTTCTGAAATCATCGCGAAGTAGCGTTCGCCTGCTTCGGTCAATGCCACACCACGTCCGACCTTCGTCATCAACGCCGTGCCCAGATGTGTCTCCAGAGACTGGATTTGCTGGCTGACGGCCGATGGTGTGACGTTCAGCTCCGCGGCCGCGCGAGAGATGCTCCCCGAACTCGCCGCAGCATGAAAAACACTGATGGCCCGCAATGGCAGATACATGATCACCCTTTAGATTGGCTACACCTTTGCGCAAAATAATTGAATTGTCCTTCACCAACAAGCCTCTTATATTTTGCACACGCAGGACCGGCGGCGCCTCGACAAGAGTCGAACAAGTGTCACCACGTGCCCGCGACGCCATGCAGACAAGTGGCGCGTGAACACGGAAGTTCATATAACAGGAGACAGCATCATGAGCACGTCGAACTCGCCGCGACGCATTTCGCGACGCGCGGTGTTGAAGGCTGCGGCAGCCCTTCCGCTGGTAACGATATGGACCCGGCCCGCACGCGCCGCCGAATTCACCTACAAGCTCGCTACCGGGCAATCCCTTAATCAGCCGATCAATACGCGTCTCAAGGAAGCCATCGACCGCATACGCGAGGCGAGCAGCGGCAGGCTCGAGATCCGCTTCTTCCCTGCATCGCAACTCGGCTCGGACACCGACCTGCTATCGCAGACGCGCTCGGGCGCTGTCGAGTTCCTCAACATCTCGGGCTCGGTCGCGTCGACGGTGATCCCGCTCGCGGCCATCACCAATCTCGGCTTCGCGTTCTCGGACTACGATCAGGTCTGGCGCGGCGTCGATGGCGATCTCGGCAAGATCATTCGCGCGCAGATCGACAAGAGCGGGTTCGTGTCGGTTTCGAAGGCGGCGGACAACGGCTTCCGGCAGATCACGTCCACCACGAAACCCATCAAGGCACCCGACGACTTGCGCGGATACCGCATTCGCGTGCCGGTCTCGCCGATGTTCACGTCGCTCTTCCAGACGCTTGGGGCGAACCCTACGTCGATCAACTTCAACGAGCTCTACACCGCGTTGCAGACGCATCTCGTGGACGGCCAGGAAAACGGCCTCGTCACGATCGAAGCGGGCAAGCTCTATGAAGTGCAAAAGTACGTGGCCGAGACCAATCACATCTGGGATCCGTTCTGGCTGCTCGGCAACCCGCGTGCATTCAACGCACTGCCCGACGATCTCAAGACGATCGTGAGGCGCGAATTCGACCGTGCGAGTGTCGAGCAGCGTGCGGATGTCGCGCGCTTGAACACGTCGCTGAAGTCGCAGCTCTCCGGTAAAGGCCTGACCTTCGTTCCTGCGGACAGGGACGCGTTTCGCGCAGCGCTCACGAAATCCGGCTTCTATGCGCAGTGGCGCGACAAGTTCGGCGCCGGTCCCTGGAGCGCCCTCGAAGCGGTAACGGGGAAAATATCATGAGCGCGGCACACAATCTGGAGGTGCCTGGGCCATCGCTCGTACGCGATCATCACGGCGAGAGCGGCATCGAACGGTGGTTGCGCCGTGGCATCGAGGTGCTCGCGGCAGCGGCGGTCGTCGGCGAGGTGGCGCTGTTGTTCGTCGGCATCGTGGCGCGTGCGGTGTTTCATCACCCGCTCATCTGGTCGGACGAACTCGCGTCCATCCTGTTCCTGTGGCTTGCAATGCTGGGCAGTGCGCTCGCGGTGCAGCGTTCATGTCACATGCGCCTGACCTTCTTCGTATCGCACATGACGCCGCGCGCGCAAGCGTGGGCCGAGACACTGGCGGTCGCTGCGGCGGCGGCTTTCTTCGCGCTCGTGATGCATCCCGCGTTCGACTATGTGCAGGATCAGGCATTCGTCGAAACACCGGCACTCGGCTGGTCGGGCTCGGTGAGAGCACTGGCGATTCCATTCGGCTGCGCGGCGGCATTGATCAGTTGCGGCCTGCGTCTTGCACGGCATGACCGGCGGCATATCCTCGGTGCGCTGGGGCTCATCCTGCTGATCGCGCTCGGCTGCTATCTCGCCAAGGCGCCATTGACGAACATGGGGCAGGGCGCGCTGCTCGTGTTCTTTGTCGGCGTGCTCGGCACGGCGGTGATGGCCGGCGTGCCGATCGCCTTCGCGTTCTCGCTCGCGACGAGCGCCTATTTACTGACGACCACGTCGACGCCGCTCAGCGTCGTGGTCGGGCGCATGGATGAAGGCATGAGCACGCTGATCCTGCTCGCCGTGCCGATGTTCGTGCTGCTCGGGCAACTCGTGCATGTGACGGGCGTGGCGCGCGTGATGGTCGCATTTCTCGCTTCGCTGCTCGGTCATGTTCGGGGCGGCATGTCGTATGTGCTGCTCGGGGCGATGCTGCTGATCTCGGGTATCTCCGGATCGAAGACGGCCGACATGGCGGCGGTTGCGCCCGTGCTTTTCCCCGAGATGCGCAAGCGCGGGATGAAGGACGGCGAGCTGGTATCGCTGCTCGCGGCGTCCGGTGCGATGAGCGAAACGATTCCGCCGTCGCTCGTGCTGATCGCGATCGCGTCGGTGACGGGTATTTCGATTGCGGCGCTTTTTACCGCGGGCATTCTGCCCGCGATCGTACTTGCTCTCGTGCTCGGTGTCGTCGCGTGGTGGCGTGCGGGACGCGACGAAAAAACGGACGCGAGCCGCGCGGGCGCGGTGAGGGCGCCGTGGTCGCAAGTGCGCCGCACGTTCGTCATCGCGCTGCCGGCGCTACTGCTGCCGTTTCTGATTCGCAGCGCGGTTGTCGAAGGCATCGCGACGGCGACGGAAGTATCGACGATCGGCATCGCGTATTCGCTCGTGATCGGCCTTCTGATCTATCGCGGCGGCCTCAAGTGGAAAGCGATCATGCCGATGCTGCTGCAGACGGCGGCATTGTCCGGCGCGATTCTGTTCATCGTCGGGGCGGCGAGTGCGATGGGCTGGGCGCTGACGCAATCCGGCTTCTCGCACGATCTTGCGAACATGATGACGAGGGTTCCGGGCGGTGCTGCCGGCTTCATGCTGGTATCGATCGTTGCGTTCATCGTGCTCGGCAGCGTGCTGGAGGGCATTCCGGCCATCGTCCTGTTCGGGCCGCTGCTGTTTCCGGTCGCACATCAGCTTGGCATCCACGAGGTGCACTATGCGATGGTCGTCGTGCTCGCGATGGGACTCGGCGTCTTCGCGCCGCCGTTCGGCTTGTGTTATTACGCGGCGTGCATCATCGGAGAGGTATCGCCGGAAGCGGGGCTCAGGCGGATCTGGATCTATCTGGGCATGCTGCTTCTCGGGCTGATAGCCATTGCTTTTATTCCCTGGATCTCGACGGCCTTTCTTTAAACAGCCTCGATCAACGAGAGCGCAGAGTCCGCCATTGCCTGCAGATCATCGACGTCGCGGAAGAGGCGCAGCCGCTGTTCTTCGTCTTCGATGAACTCGCCTCGCAAGCGGATTTTGGTCAGAGGCGTCCGCAAGATCGTGCGAAATGGCGGCGAGCATCGGCGTGCGGTCATCGACGAAATTTCGGCGTTGCGCCTGCAGCGCGTTGAATGCGTTGTTCTGCACGCAACTCTTTTGGACCCGCTTCACGCACGGGCCCGGCTCGCAGATCGCCTCCTCTCCGACGAAGCTCTTCGGCGAATTGCCTGATCGGCCTTGCCAGAAGATAAGTGGCAAGCATCGACGCCGCGAAGATCAACGACGCCACGGACGCCAGCGTCGTTGCCAGCCTGGCGGGAAGTAGATTCCCTCCGGGGTACGCTGGGTTTTCGCACGCTCGATCATTGCGAATCGTTGTCTTCGCCATCTGTTTTATTTATCGATGTTTCTAGCCGGGTTCGCGGACATTGACGCTCCGGATGTTCGCAATACGGCTTCGGAGCCTTATCGAGACTCGGTCTTCAGCGATGCGAGCAGCCTGGATCGCGACAGAAAACTCCGCTTCGAGTTCCAATATCTGGTTAACCCCGTCTTCAGCCTGTGCGGAGCTCTTTCTAGCATGACGAGAGTTCTGGATTAATCTGCGCAGCCAAGGAGATGGAACATGAGCAGTAACATTGATGTAAGAGGCAAGGAACTGGACCGACGTTCGCAAAATAACGCGGCGGCCAGGCCACCGCTTTCTCGCATCATCCACGCCGGTGCGGCGGGTGGATTGGCGGGCGCGATTGTTATCTGGATCTACGAAGCGCTGATCTGGGTGGGCGTGCAGCACCTCATGCCGCTCGCCGGCATTCCCCGGAACGCGACAGGGCTAGTTTTTGGTAAGGCTTTTCAAGAATCGATCGGCATCTGGGCCTACGTCATCGGCACCGCGATTCATTTTGTCTTCGCAATCGGTTGGGGCGTGTTGTTCGCCGCGATATGGCCGTACTTCCGTCGACGTGGCTATGAGGCCACTTTCGTCGCGCTCTTTTACGCAATCTTCGCCTGGATTGTGATGCACGTCGCCATCGCGATCGCGTCGGACAATCACCCGAACTATCTGGACCCGATCGTCATCATTGGCGGCTTCATGTCTCATTTCTGTTTCACTGTTCCGCTTGCGCTTATCGTCAAGCGAATGCTCGTGTCGGGTGCAGTTGAAAGCGCCAGCTAAAGACTGCATTTTGCTTTGGAGACGCTATGGGTGAGTTGACACAGAGTTCGCTCGCGCAGGAACTCGTTGTCGACGCCGGCCGTTATGCGCTTGCCATGACGCTTCCGATGTCGCCCGCGGTCGCTGTACTGTATGAGTGCCGTGCGGTCGGGAAGATAGAGATGACGCGCGCCCGATATGAACGGAACGTTCAAGAGGAGTATCGCTTCGTCTCGTTGTCCAGCCATGCTTCGATAGACTCGGCGGCACGCGCAAGTTCAATACTGACCGACTCATCGAGCGTGGCAGGTGGGTCAGTGAGAATCGCGGCCAGAATGGTGTCGGTGCGTTGCAGTTCCGTACATTGAATGCGTGCCGGTTCGATTTCGCGCATTTGCACGAGCCACGCCGCACCGGAAATCAGATACGCCAGTTCTTGCGCGCGCATGACAACGGATTCGATCTCCGGATGCACGTCCAGCGCGATCATTACCGAGAATGCTTCGTCCTGCAAACTTTGGCGCGAACGCAAGGCTTCGTCGCTTGTAACTGTTGCTGTCTGAAGGTAGCCCAGCACGGGACGCATGCATGCAATCAGCGAAAGCATCGCGGCGAGCGATGATCGCGTACGCCCTCCGATGTTTGACGCAGCACACACGAGTAGACCCACTGCACAACCGACCAGAGTATCGACGCCGCGCGCGATCAACAGTGCTTCAGGGTTTTTGATCGCATGACCGCCCGTCGCGATCGTGAGGGCTATCGCGGTCACGAATATGACGGCAAAAGCATACTTGCGCACCACTAGCAGTTCGACGATGAACTGCAGCGCCATGAGCGTCGCAATGAGCGACAGCCCGGTGGGATGCAGGACGAGCACGAGTGCCGCAAGGCCGATACCGACGAGCGTGCCTACGGTTCGATCGATGCTTCTTCGCAAAGACGCCTGAAGATTCAACCCCTGATGCAGTACTAGCGTGGCGGCGGCCATTGCCCAATAAGCGCGCGTGAGCCCGAGCATTTCGCCCAGCGAGCCTGCAATCGCCACTGCAATGCCGACCCGCAACGCGATGTTCCATGCCCTCGTTCCAAAGCGCGCGTCCCTTGCGATTCGCTCCACCGCGCGAAGCTGTCCTAGTGGAAGGCGTGACATGGTGGTATCGAGGGTCGTTTGCGTGCACGCCAGGGAAGCGATCTGTCGGACACGGTCTTGCTCGGCGGTTCCGTCACGCGAGCAGTTGCAACGGGCAAAGATCAGATGCAACTCGAGCCCGAGAGCACGGAGCGTAGTTATTGTCCCGTCGTCTGGAACATCCCTGGGTTGACGGTTCACCAGTGCAATCCACATTTCATGCAAGGCAAGTGCAGCCGAGTGGCGTGCGATCTCCCGCGCGGGTTCATCGGCCGTCGCGAGCAGGTGCGCAGTGGCATTCGCTGCATTCACGAGCGCGGCGCGTTCCGGACCTCTCGGCGCGACCAACGCGCCGGCCATGTGGGTTAGCCATGAGATCGCGCCTCCGGCGAGAATGAGAAGAAAAACATGGCTCAGGGGAAGACTGGTCACGGGCATCGCGGTCGCGGCGGCGCAGGCGAGAACGATCATATAGGCGCCTGGGGGACCGATCTTCAACGAAGCCGAGAAAAAGCTTGCAAGCATCGCGATGCCGACGACCAACGGAACCGCTGCATGCGGCAGACCTTGTACCGCGACGCCGGCCGTCACCGCTGCGGCGAAAGTTATCGCGATACCGGCAAGCACGAGCGCACGATTACGATAGGGCCGATCCGATGCATAGAGCGACGTGAATGAACCCAGCGTCGCAACAAGCCCGGCGGAGAGGTCGCCATTGATCAGCCACGAAAGCAATAGCGGGATGCCGAGGCTCAATGCTGCGCGGAAGGCGATCGGCCATCTCGGGTTGGCGAGGCTCAGCAGCGCAACGGTATTGGACTTGGCAGGGCGCATATCGGAACTCTCCCGTCGTGCGGCTAAGCTCGGCACGCTTGAGCAGTCGTCCGTCTCAGTGTGTCTATGTGAAGCGCTGGTCGCGCGTTTGGATAGCGAACGCCAGTCTTGAAGCTTTGCTCGCGCGACAAGCACCACAGCCATGTGTAGCTTCAGATACCACAACGTACCTTCCGTTGCCGATCCATCGCGGACCGCGACGGGGAAAATCGACGCTCCCACGGCCTTTTCACTAAGGACTTTGCTCTTCGCGCCGTAAACCAAGCAAGCGCCGAAGCGAATCGCTCGTCGCCTGTCGCTTCATCTTCCTGAGGCGCAAATCAATCCGACTCCGCCCGGTCGCGCACTTGTCATTCGAGGGAATTTTTCATGGCCTCGACTCGCTCCGATATTCCCAGCGCGATGCGTCGCAAATTCCTTTCGACGCTCGTCTTCGGCGCTGGCTCCCTTGCGCTGTCCGCTTGTGGAGGCGGCGGCGCGAATTCGTCGAATGCGGCCGATTCGTCGACCAAGACGAGCCCGAACACGAGCACGAGCACGAGCACCGGCTCGCAAGACACGAGCGAACCCACGCCAAGTACGGCCGCCGGTTCGCAGAGCGCGAGCGATGCCAGTCCAGGCATGGCCAGCGGCACTCACGGCGTAAGCGACACCGGCCCGAACGGCGTCCTCATCGACACGTCCTTCGGCGTGAAGGGCGACGGAACCACGAACGATCGCGTTGCACTGCAGGCCGCGATCGACGGATCGGTCGGGCAGATTCTCCTGATCACCGGGCAAAGCCGGATCGATACCACGGGCCTCACGCTGCGCTCGAACACCCACATACGCTTCGCGCAGGGCGCTTCGATCAAGCTGCTGGCTCACAATACCGATTCGTATCAGATGATGCGCATTTGGGACGTGAGCAACGTGAACATCGAGTCGCCGTACCTCGACGGCAGCAAGTCGCTCAATGCGGCTACGTCGGGGGAGTGGGGTATGGGCATCTCGATCGCCGGCAGCTCGAATGTCACGATTACGTCGCCGACGACCATCGACTGCTGGGGCGACGGCATTTACATCGCGAACAGCTATATCGAGGATGGTGTGACGAGCAAGGCCGTGACGATCACCAATCATCTCGCGGACGGCTGTCGTCGCCAGGGTGTGACGATCATTTCGGGCGACACCATCACCTTCGACCATCCTGTCTGGCAGAACATAGGCGGAACGGCGCCGCAGGCGGGGCTCGATATCGAGCCGAATGACAACACGGCGGTGTTCCGGGCGATCAGGATCGTCAGCCCGAAGACGCTGGGCTGCGCGGGCCCGGGCATCCAGATCGATCTGGGATCGCTCGCGGGACCGGTCGCCAAGACCGTCGATATTCAGATCACGAACCATATCGACAACAGTCAGACCGATGGTCCGTTCAGTGTCGGCGGCCTGGAACCGAGCGGCTACATCGTGACGGGCGCGATCACGAGCACGAATCCGGTGTGGAAGGAGAACTGGTATCTGGGCGACTGGATGCCGTCAGGCCCGAACGTCTCGGTGGTGAATCCGACAATCGGCTAAGGTCGCGATGCGGGAGTTAGAAAGGACGTCGGCGAGGGACGAGCCATAAGCAGCCAATCGACATAGGCGCGTAAATCGTCAACAATTGCCCTTGGCATAAGCAATCGACGTTAAACATGACCGCCAAAAAACTCTTCTATTACCCCAGCAACGCAAGCATGGCCCCCCACATCGTTCTGGAAGAAATCGGCCAGCCTTTCGAGTTAGTACTTGTAGATCGCACGCAGGATGAGCATAAGTCGGCAGACTATCTAAGACTGAATCCCAACGGATTGATTCCCGTATTGGTTGATGGCGACATGGTGCTGTACGAGACGGCTGCCATTTGCCTGCATCTGGCCGACACGCATCCAGGAAGCGGCATGGCGCCCGCACTGGCAACGACAGAGCGGGCCGAGTTTTACAAGTGGCTCATGTGGTTGACGAACACACTGCAAGCAGCGTTGATCGTCTATTTTTATCCCGAGCGTTGGGTGGATGCCGGCAACGCGCCGAGCGCGAAGCAAGTGCAGACTCATGCTGAATTGAAGATCGGCATATTGCTTGAACAACTGGAGTCGCAACTTCAATCGAGCGAAGGCCCCTGGTTACTGGGGAGCCAATATACGATGCTCGATCCCTACGCATTCATGCTCTGCCGGTGGACGAGGGGTTTCACGAAACCCGCGCGCGAATGGCCACTGCTCGGTCAGTATTTGCAACGGATGCTAGCGCGAGCTGCGATCCAGCGCGTGATCGAAACGGAAGGGCTTGCGGCTCCATTGGTGTAATACGATGTGGCCTCGCCGCCGGTGATCGATCGAGAAGCAATGGACATCGATACCCGGATCGCCGAAAATCGGCGCACGTGCATCGACGATCTGACCGAGCCTGGATTACGTAAGTTGTCCAAGAAAGGAGCGCATCATGCCGACCCTATCCCTTTCGAGCGGTACAACCATCGACGAGATTGCGGAACGCATCTATCGCATCTCCACGCCGGTCGAGATCCCCGGTGGCGGTGGCTTTTCGTTCAACCAGTATCTGATCGACGACGACGAGCCCCTGCTATTCCATACCGGTCTGCGCAGGCTGTTTCCGGTCGTGCGTGAAGCAGTCGAACGCATCATATCGATCGATCGTCTGCGCTATATCGGCTTCTCTCATTTCGAGTCCGACGAATGCGGCGCGCTCAACGAGTTTCTCGCGGCCGCGCCGCATGCGGAGCCGTTGTGCGGCCAGGTCGCGGCCATGGTCTCGGTCAGCGATTATGCCGACCGGCCGCCACGCGCGATGGATGATGACGAGACGATTTCGCTCGGGCGGCACAGCGTGCGCTGGCTCGATACGCCGCATCTACCGCACGCGTGGGAATGCGGCTTTCTCATGGAGACCGCGTCGGCGACGCTGCTCTGTGGCGACTTGTTCACCCAAGGCGGTTCGCACCTCCCGCCGCTTACCGAGGGCGATATCCTCGAACCCAGCGAGGCGTTCCGTCACGAGATGGATTACTTCTCACACACCAGGAACGCCCGCTCAATGCTTGAACGCCTTGCTGCATTGCAGCCGACAACGCTGGCCTGCATGCACGGCAGCGCCTGGCACGGCGATGGCGCGGCCTTGTTGCGCGCGCTCGCCGACAGCGTCGAACGCGTCTAGCGCGACGCACCCGGCGCCACCAGACCGCGACGCGGAATGGGGGTGGAGAAGACGATCGAGGTCCGCGTCTCACCGTAGCTGTTGATGGTGGCGAGAAAGCGCTCCAGCTGTTCGAGGCTCGGAGATACCACGGTCACGATGTAGGAATCGGCGCCGGCGACGTGATGGCATTCCAGCACCTCGGGCGCGCGGCGCAGCTTGTCGAGAAACGTCTTTTTGCCGGGCTGCTGCACGGTGATGCCGACAATGGCGCGTACGGCATAGCCGAGCTGCACGGGATCCAGGTCGGCGCCTACAGAGCGCACCACGCCGGCGTCCTTCAGGCGCTTGAGTCGTTCCACCGTTGCAGGCACCGACAAACCCGCGGCAAGGGCCAGGGCCTTCAAGGGCGCGCGCCCATCCTCCTGTAGCGCCATCAGAAGCGCCCAGGCTTTGGCGTCGAGTTGAAGTGCTTCGGTCATGACGGGCTTCCACCTGAAAAATCGAAGATGAACTGGATTTTCGGTTGGTGTTTTATTCTGTGCAAGCCTTCGATGCCGTCGGATAATCTTCGACATGGATCTCATTCTGTCGTCACCCATCCCCGTGCTGTTCGGCCAATCGCTACTGATCGGGCTGTCGATCGCTGCGCCGGTCGGGCAGATTGGATTGCTGGCCATCCAGCGCACGCTGGATCATGGCCGCCCTGCGGGGCTCGCCACTGGATTGGGGGCGGCACTCGCCGACGCGGTATACGGCGCCATCGGCGCGTTTGGCGTCACCGGATTGATCGGCTGGTTGCTGAGCCTGAGGCTATGGCTCGGCCTGTTCGGTGGCGGCTTTCTGCTGTGGCTTGCCTGGCGCATCGCCACGAAGCCGGCAGTGCGCAGCATGAATGCCTCGCAGCCGACCAGCACGCTACTGCGCTATATGGCCGGCACGTTCGTGCTGACGATGTCGAACCCGACAACCATCCTTTCGTTCATGGCCGTGTTCGGTGCACTGGCAGGCCGTTCGCCCTCGGCATCGCCTTGGGTGATGGTCGTCGGCGTGCTGGTGGGCTCGGCGCTATGGTGGTTGATCCTGTCGGCCGGTGTGGGTCGGTTGCGCAACCGCTTCGACGAACGTTGGCAACGCGCCGTCAATCTGTGCTCTGCCGCGCTGCTGGCTGGACTCGGGTTATGGCAGCTTGGCCAGCTCATCGTATGACCATCGGAGGATCAAGCCATGACGCACCGGCTGAACGCCAGCCACAGGATCGTGGTCGACGCTGCGATCGACCAGGCCTTCATGTTCTTCACGCCGGCCGGCGAGGAGCTTTGGGTCGACGGTTGGACGCCAGTCTACGTCTATCCCCGCGACGGCCGCACAGAGTCCGGTATGGTGTTCACCACCGGTCACGGCGATGAGCTGACCATCTGGACCCTGACTGACTTCGACCGCAAGGCACACCGATCATGCTATTCGCGCTGCACGCCGGCCTCGCGCACCGGTCTTGTCGAGGTGCGTTGTGTCGCACTCGACGAGGCGCGCACCGAAGTATGGGTAAGCTACGAGCTCACAGCGCTGAACGCTGCGGGCGAACAGGCGCTCGAAGGTTACGAAGGCGAGCGCTTCGCCGCAATGATCGACGACTGGGCACGCAAGATCGCAGCTTGTCGCGAGTTGCTGCTGGCAGCTTCAATCTGCTGAAGGGCTCGGCACGTGGCTGTAGCAGCTTCACGGCTTCGTTGATATCGACGTACACCGCCAATTATGCGAAGTGCCTGTCGAATCCGAGGACTGTTCTCCGTGCCTGAGCAGTCGATATCATTTGAGTGTCGCTGAGTCGCTGTTCATCGAACCACTTTTCTACCGACGACAATGGCCGATCTTCACACGCGAATTGCCAACAGCTTCAACGCGCAGGGCTTAATGCTGACACTCGGCGCACAGCTTCTCCTCGTTGAAGACGGGGAAGTGCACATCGGCCTGCCATTTTCAAGTCATCTATCTCAGCAACAAGGCTATCTTCATGCGGGCGCTACGTCGAGCATTCTAGACAGCGCATGCGGATATGCAGCGCTGACGAAGTTAGCGCCTGATTTTGATGTGGTCACAGCAGAGTTCAAGATTAATCTCTTGCGGCCAGCTGTTGGCGAGCGCTTTCTGGCTATCGGACGAGTACAGAACGCGGGCAAGACCCTTACCGTGTGCACGGGTGAAGTCCGTGCGTTTTCCGGAGTCGGGGACGAGCATAGGGTGATTGCGATCATGCAGGCGACAATGGCTAACCTTCGCCAGTAGCGGTTATGCCGCTTGCCGCGCGGCCTGAAGGCGAGTTGAAGTGCGTGAACTGACGCCTGGCTCGCAATCTCATTTGCGGATAAGCTGGCCGATGCGCCGCGTGTGTCGCCGCGAAGCCCCTATTGGCGCGGTGGAACCATCGTGGGCGGAACGACCCAGGCTGCGGTCGGCACCATGTAGTAGGGCGGTGCGCTGCGTCGCATCAGCGTGCCGGTGACCGAGAGCGTCACGCCGGTCGGAAGCGGTGGCCCGATGATGAGTACCCGGGGGACCATGACCCGACCTTGCGCGTCTTGAGAATAACGCTTGTCGATCACGCACAGCGGTGGGTCCATCGCCAGCAGCGATACGGGTTGTCGGGAGCCGCCGTCCGTTTCCATGACGTCCTGCACGGGCGTGCCGCGAAGCGTCATGGTCGTCCCGACCGGGAAGCAGAGAGGAGCGGCGGCGCAGGCCGCGCTAGCCCACATGAAGGACAGCACGCAGAGAAGGCAGTTCTTCACGAAACAACTCTCCTGTTCGGCGTTCGATTTCGAACCGTGCGCTTCGTGCCGATCAGCGCCCGCGCTTTCCTCCTTACCTTTCCACGGCAAGGGGAAACCGCTTCTAGAACCTGAGTCTAGCAAGGTCGATGGTAATGGCGAAGTTCGTCCCTGCCTGATGCGTACGCTCGCGTCACCGAAAAATTTCCGAACAATCGAGCGGCCTATAATGGTCTCACGATCTTCGACAACGTCTCTGGAATATCGAGGTAACGGGAGAAGCGACAGGCCGCCTTGGCTCCCGAACACCGGTGCCGACCTCAACTGGATTGTCAGCCGGTACTTGCGTGGCAAATCGAACAGTAACGTCCGTGTAGGGCCAGGAGCAGCCTGGAGCAGGTGTCGTTCCTTCGATCGATGACAACCAAGGAGAAGTTCAATGGGAGACGCGTATATCGGTGAAATCCGCATGTTCAGCTTCGGCTGGGCACCCAAGGGCTGGATGCTGTGTCAGGGCCAGACGCTGCACATCGCGCAATTCCAGGCGCTGTTTGCATTGATTGGCAATTTCTACGGTGGGGATGGGGCAACGACGTTCCAGTTGCCCAATATAACGCCAATGCCGGTGGCCGGTGGCGACGCAAACGGAAAGCCTTATCCGCCGATGAACTTTGCAATCTGCATAAACGGCATCTTCCCAAGCAGGGACTGAGCGCAGCCGGCGCGGCGATTCGTGTTCCCAGTCACCGCGCCGAGGCTGAGTCCGTCAGTGGTTCCGGGTGCCGTTTTTCAGAAGCGTTTAAAAACTTAAGGATGACTGAGAATCGCCGCTGTACGGATGAGCGCTTCCTCGATTCGCACGGCCAGTCGACGCAAGCCGGAACGTTCACCGCGATTCCCGGCGACATCGGATCGGAGTCATGGATTCGTCTCTGCAACGGATGCTCGAAGCGATCGATGCCGACAAAGCGAAACTGGACGCGGTGCGTCCGCTTTCGCCTCCGGCTCTGGCTTCGCTGCGTAAAAGGCTGAGACTGGAATGGACGCCTGATGCGCGTGCAATCGAGCACCACACACGCTCGCAGCACGAGACTCAGATCGTGCTCGACAGCATGACGATGGACGGCAAATCGCTGCCGCAGCACTGCGAAACGATGGGCCGTCGCGGCGCGATGCGTTATCTCGATACGATCGTCGCGAAGAATGAGCCCTTGTCCGCGTGGCAGATCCGGAACATCCACAACGTGGTGTTGAAAGGCCGCGTCGGTGAGGAAGCCTGCCGCTATCGACATGTGAATGTAACGATAGCCGGCGCGCGTACGACTCCGCCGGATTTTCTGGATCTGCCGGCCGAATTGGCCGCGCTCATCGAGTGGCATGCGAGCGGGGAGCATATGCATCCTGTCGCGCGGGCCGCCGAGCTTCATACGCGGTTCGTCAAGATCCATCCATTTATGGACGGAAACGGCAGAACGGGGCGCCTGCTCTTAAATGTCGAGTTGATGAAATCCGGTTATCCCCCGGCCGTTATCCGGAACGAAGATCGCGCGGCGTATTGCGGTTCGCTGGACGAGGCTTGCGTGAGCAACGACTATGCGGGCATTTCCCGGTTGATCGCCGAATCGGTCCAGCGGTCGATGGGCATCTATCTCGACGCGCTCGGATTGCGTGTCGATCACCGGCCTGGCGATGCGCCGTGATCGTCCGTATCGCGTTTGCACCGAGCTTTATGGAATTTTATAAATTGACATAATCTTTATGATCACACTTTTTGACACGACAATAATCGTCGATTCACGAACTCCCGCACAAGCCGTGCCCTTCATCGTCAGACACGCACGGACCCGCGACGCATCCGGTAGCGCCGCCAGAGTTTCAATATGACCTTGTAAGCGATGATGGCCACCATCAGATCGATTGCCGTCATCGACAATATATAGAGCATCTCCACATCCTCGACGCCAAAGGCATCGGAAATTACGAAGAGCACATGCTGCTGCGGTTCAGTCATTGGCAGCGGGTACGTATGCACGTAACGCACCGCCAGGAAGAACAGGCCGATGAACAGCGCTATCTTGAATAACTTACGGACAAGTGTCGCCAACCGTGATCACCTCAATCCAGCCATACGCGCGAAGGCCGGACGTACCCGCCGCGATTGTTGCTGTCTGTAAAAGCATCTGTCGAAGTCTTTGAAAATCCGCCACGCTCTTCAACGTGATGCACCCGAATGAAACGCCCTGCCCACCAATCGGATGAAGACGGAAGTTACCTCGCTCGACTCCATCTATCCAAGTCCAATCGTCGATTAGTCCGTCGTCGCGGTAAAGGGCGAACCATTCGTAGTGGTGAGATGGATTGCCAGTTGCAGAATTCCAAGAGTCCTTTAGCCACGCTTGCATTTGAGATTTGATCCCGCCAGTCGGACGGTCCACAATCCAGTATTTGCCGGCCGGGATCGGCCCTGCTCCGGCCACTGCGGTGCAGCCTCCACGGTTCCGGTAACTATCATTGCCGGAAAACGCGAGAAATGCACCGACACCCGCCATCACAAGGGTCAACGTCGGCGCATTGTCAACCACGAATCTACCCTGCAGAGCCATTTTCGTTCTCCCGCGCTTAGCGCTCTGTCCACGCGTCGGAGAATCGGATGTTGCCGTCCAGGTAGTGCCAGGTGATGTTGTCATACATGAGCGACACTGATTCCGTGTGATTCAGTTGGCTCAGGCTTGCGATCTTCGTGTTTGCGAAACCGGAATTGACACCCGCGACCTTCACGCCCTCAAGCAGTATCGTGAAGTAATTCTCTTCGCGCCCGGCGTCGTTGATGCGATAGAACTTGATTTCGGCACTTTCAAGCGTCTGCCCTTTAGCAACGGCTTGATAGAGATACGGACTGGCGGCATCGAACTCCTTCTCGATTGCCATCGGCGCGTGAATGCGCGTGCCGGTGATCTTGCCGGCGTTGCCGTCGACTGGAAGCGTTAGTCCGTGACCGAAGCCAATAATCTCGACACTCCCCTCTCGTCCCTGCACCGTAACGCTGCCTTTAATGGCTGAACCACCGTCGTCCTTGAGCCACATATAAGCCGGAATCGGCATCACTCACATCCTTCTCGAATGAACAGGTTTAATTCGGCTAACTTATTGTTATCCGCCGAGGAAATGAGAATGCCAAAGGTGAAGTGATAAGCCAACGAGGTTTGTCTGAAAGCGGCATTTCCAAAATCCATTCAAAAATCAAATACCCCACATTCAAACATTTAATTTGTCGATATCACCCGTCTCCGATATTTTGTACAGGTCCACCCCACCGAGGACCCACAACCCAACGCCGCAACCGGTTCAGGACGCGTTGAAAAGGTCCCGAATCACTGAGGCACAAGCATGTTCGACCGCGTCTTCGTCAATGCCATCGACGCCGATGGCAATCCATTGAATCTCGCGGTAAAAGACGGCCGCTTCGCCAGCATCGGCTCGCAACGCATCGAAGCGCGCGCCGAAGAAGTCATCGATCTCAAAGGCCATCTCGTCCTGCCCGGCTTCGTCGATGGCCACATCCATCTCGACAAGAGCTTCGTGGGCGATGGCTGGCGCCCTCATCGCTCCGCCGCGAGCCTGCGCGAGCGTCTCGCCATCGAAAAACAGGAACTCGCGCGCGCACGTCCCATCGCCGAGCGCGCGGACGCGCTGATTCGTCAGGCCGCATCGTTCGGCACCATTGCCATGCGCAGTCATGTCGATGTCGACGCCACCACGGGTCTCACGAATCTCCACGCCGTCATGGAAGCGCGCGAAAAATGGCGCGGCCTCGTCGATATCGAACTCGTCGCGTTTCCCCAGGCGGGCGTCGTGTCCTGTCCGGGCACCGCGGACATTCTCGATGCAGCGGCGCGTGAAGGCGCTCAGGTCGTCGGCGGCATCGATCCGACGACACTCGACGGCGACGCCGACGGCCAGCTCGATATCGTCTTCGGCATCGCCGAAAAGCGTGGCGTGAAAATCGATATCCATCTGCACGAAGCCGATCAGCAAGGGATCGACCAATTGCACCGGATCGCCGCGCGCACGAAGGCATCCGGACTGCATGGCCGCGTGACCGTCAGCCACGCCTACGCTTTGGGCGATGTCGCGCCCGACGTGGTCGACCGTGTCGCGTCGGCGCTCGCGGATGCAGGCGTATCGATCATGACCAACGCCCCCGGCGATCGCGCGTTCCCGCCGATCCTGCGATTGCGCGCGGCAGGCGTGCGCGTCTTCACCGGCAACGACAACATCCAGGATGCATGGTGGCCGTACGGCAATGGCGACATGCTGCAACGCGCGATGCTGATCGGTTATCGCTCAGGTTTCTATACTGATGATGAACTGCGCGTCGCGCTGCACATGTCGACCGACGCCGGCGCCGCGGTGCTCGGGCACGACGCTTACGGTTTGAAGGCCGGTCACGACGCGACGTTCGTCATCATGAAGGCGGCCAATGCGGCCGCAGCCGTCGCGGCCGTGCCGGCGGAGCGCACGATCGTGCGCAGCGGAAAGTTCTGGGGCGATACGTCCCGACTGCAATTCGAGTCCGGTCTAGCCGGACACCACCACGGCGTCGCGATCAGCACGGCGGCGTGAACATCAACGGAGACTTACGTATGTCAACGAATACCTACTACGCGCCTCACGGCGGTCATCCACCGCAGACAGAGCTGCTGACCGATCGCGCGATGTTCACCGAAGCGTATGCCGTCATCCCCAAAGGCGTGATGCGCGATATCGTCACGAGTCATCTGCCGTTCTGGGACAAGACGCGTCTCTGGGTGCTGGCGCGGCCTCTGACCGGGTTTGCCGAGACGTTCTCGCAATACATCATGGAAGTGGCGTCCGGCGGCGGCAGCGAAAAGCCTGAACAGGACCCGAACGCGGAAGGCGTGCTGTTCGTCGTCGAAGGCGAAATCGAAGTGACGCTGCAAGGCAAGTTGCACGTGCTGAAGACCGGCGGCTATGCGTTCATTCCGCCTGGCACGAACTGGCAGTTGCGCAATCGTCATAAGGATACTGCCCGCTTCCACTGGGTCCGCAAGCACTATGAAGCCGTGGATGGCGTGCCGCTTCCCGAAGCCTTCGTGACGAACGAGCAGGACATCGAGCCGATCGCCATGCCCGGCACCGAAGGACGCTGGGTGACGACGCGCTTCGTCGATTCCAGCGACATGCGTCACGACATGCACGTGAACATCGTCACGTTCCAGCCCGGCGGCGTCATCCCGTTCGCGGAAACGCACGTGATGGAACACGGTCTCTACGTGCTGGAAGGCAAGGCGGTGTATCGGCTGAATCAGGACTGGGTCGAAGTGGAAGCAGGCGACTTCATGTGGCTGCGCGCATTCTGTCCGCAAGCGTGTTATGCGGGCGGGCCGAGCCGCTTCCGCTATCTGCTGTACAAGGACGTCAACCGGCACATGAAGCTGACGCTCAACGCGCCGCGTTGATCGTCGCGATGCGGCACGCCCTGCTGCTCAGGCGTGCCGCAAGGGTCCGGCTTCAGTAGTGGCTGTGCCCCCACAACGTGCGCGGCGCGTCGAGCAGATGACGCAAGCCCGCGCGCTCGAACGTGCTATCCGCAACCTGCGAGACGCGGTCGAGTATCTCCCCTTCATCGACCGACAGCACCCGGTAATCCTCCATCAGGACCTTCCCGCCGACCATCGTCATGCACACGTCGCCCGCATTCGCGAAGCACGTGACGCGATAGACCGGCATGTTCATCGGCATCAGATGCGGCTTGAACAGGTCGACGAGAATGATGTCGGCCTGCTTGCCCGCTTCGAGCGAACCCAGTTCATGGTCGAGTGACAAGGCGCGAGCCGCGTCGATGGTGACCATCTCGAGCACCTTGCCATGCGGAAGCACATCCGGATCGCGGAAGTGCCGCCGATGGTAATGCATGCACTGCCACATATGGCGGAACATATCATAGCCTCTATCGGGCGCAGCGCCGTCGGAGCCGATCGCCACCGTCACGCCCGCATCGATCAGTTCGGGCACCGGGCAGCGTCCGATGATCGACATGATCGCGCTCGGGTTATGCACGATCGAAGCGCCCGTCTCCACGCACGCCGCGATGTCCGCCTCCGTCAGATCGATCGCGTGCGACATGAACGACTTCGCGTTCAGCAATCCTAGCTCGCGATGCGCGAAATCGAGCGTGCCCGCGCGATGACCATCCTGCGTGAAGCTCAGGTTCCGTTCGCGCGCCATCGACATGTAGCGCTGCGCTTCACGCCGATAGTCGCCTTCATATTGCGCGACCTCGGGATAATGCTCCGGCGCGAACACGGGCAACATCAACGCGATCTGAATGCGGCCATCGGCATCGCCGTGACATGCATCGACGATGTCCTTGCATACGTCGAACATGCGTTCGAAATCTACGTCGTATGTTTCGCTGTTTCCGCCCGCGCCGTGCCGCGTATAAGGACGAGGCGCGGGCGGACGCGACGGACCGACCGCGACGATCGATCGCGTGCCCGTCCTGACCACCGCATCGCAATGACGCCGTGCATACACGGGATCATCGACACGCATGATCGAATCGCCGCCTCCCAGTAGCGAGACGCCTGTCGTCACGCCCGCCTTCAGACGTTCGAGCGCCGCGAGATGCGACTCCGTTTCCCAGAAGGCTTCGTCGGAAGCGCGTGTGTAGATCGCCTCGCATGCCGCCGTCCATGCATCGCCGTCCGCGCCGCCGATCGTTCTGAGCATCGCGTGCCCTGCATGGGCGTGCGCATCGATCAGGCCGGGCAATACGGCCTTGCGGCGTGCATCGATCACACGCGCTGCCCGGTATCGCCGCGCGAGCTCGCTCGTTTCGCCGACAGCGACGATGCGATCGCCCTTCACCGCCACCGCGCCGTCATCGATGACACGGCGCGACGGATCCATCGTGATGACGCAGCCGTGCTCGATCAGTATGTCGACGTGTTCATGTTCGTTCATCACGTGAGCGCTCCGTCACGCGCCACGATGCGGCCGTTGGCCACGACGAGCTTGCGCACCGGCCGCGACGCCACCGCATGCGCGACGGTCTGCGCATCGACCAGCACGAGGTCCGCGCGCGCGCCCGCGTGCAGGCCGTAGTCGGTGAAACCGCAACCGCGCGCAGCAGCCTCGCTGACGCAATCGAACGCGATCATGAGATCGTCGTCGCGACGCAGGTCGTAGCGCATGCCGATCAGCATCGCGCGTTCGAGCATGTCGGGAACGCCGTATGGCGACCAGGTGTCGCGAATGCCGTCGTTGCCGCCGAACATCGTGATGCCCTTCTCGCGACAAAGCTTGAGCGGCGGAACCGTGCGCGAAGGCGGCGCGCTCGTCAGCAGCGCCACGCGCAACCGTGCGATTCGATCCAGCAGCGCATCGCGTTCGCGCTCCGGCAACGCGCCAAGACAAAAGCCGTGACTGACGACCACCCTGCCCTGCATGCCCATCGTCTCGACGCGGTCGAGCAGCAGTCTCAGCGTGAATGCGCCGACTTCGCCGGGCTCGTGCAGATGGATATCGATCGGCTTGCCATGACGTTCCGCGAGCGCGAAAGTCGCATCGAGCGATGCAACGGGATCGCCGTCGATCAACGCGGGATCGAGCGCACCGAGAACATCCGCGCCTTCCGCGAGCGCGCTGCCGAGCAATTCGACCGTGCCGGGACGAATCAGCATGCCCGACTGCGGAAACGCGACGATCTGCATCTCCAGCGTGTCGCGCATCGTCTGCCGCGTCGCGAGCACGCCTTCGAGGTAGCGCAGGCGCGCATCGGTGTCGATATCGACATGCGTGCGCAGACGCGTGGTGCCCGCCTGCACGAATGCGCGCGACAGCGCGAGCGATTGCGCGGCGGCATCGTGTCCCGATGTCCTGCGCCACTCGCGTTCGTTGCTGATGCGATCGGTGAGCAGCGGGCCGACTTCATTGCGATACCACGGACGGCCCCAGTTGCTCTTGTCGATGTGCGTGTGGCCTTCGACGAAACCCGGCAGCAGCAGCGCGCCGCCGACATCTTCGACATGCGCGCCGGGGGGCGCCGAGACATTCGCGCCGAGCGCTTCGATACGGCCATCGACGACCGAGACGGAGACGGTCTGGCCATCGGCCAGCCGGACATTGGAAAGATAGAGAGAGCGAGTCATGTTTGTCATGCCGATCCTACGGCAGTATCGATACGCGCCCGCAGCAAACGTTGTGCGGCGCTGATTGCAACGAAGACCACGGCGTTCGCGAACAGCGCGACGAGCCCCATGTTGATCGACGTGAACGCGAGCGGCGCGCCGGGAAAGGCGGTCGCAAGCGTCATGCCGCCCCAACTCGACAGCCCGAGCACGACGCCGCCTGCCGCGATGCCGCCGAACGCCGCTTCGCGCGTGCCGAAAGGCCGCTTGAGAAAACTCGACGCGAGCATCGGCACCAGTTGCGTGAGCAGGCTCGACGAGAAGATCGCGAGTGCCACGAAGGTCGCACCGCCGCGCAACACGAAAAAGACGACGACCAGCGTGAACAGCGGCAGCGCGATACGGGCGACGCGGGCCACTTCCCTGTCGGTCGCCTGCGGCGCGAAGCCTTCGCGATAGATGTTACGCGCGATCGTCGTCGATGCATTGAGCATGATGAGCGAGCCCGGCACCAGCGCGGTGAGCAGCCCCGCCCCGCCGACGATGCCCACGAACCACGCCGGGAAAGTCTGCTTGACGAGCCGCAGCAGCGCGAGATCGGTTTGCGCGCCTTCGAGCCCGTGCACGGTGAGCACGGCAGCGAAGCCGACGAGGAACAGGAATGCGATGAGCACCTGATAGATCGGCATCAGGACGACGTTCTTGCGCAGCGCCGATGCATCGCGCGCCACATAGACCGCCGTGAAGCCGTGCGGATACAGGTAGTAGCCGAGCGACGTGAGCAGCAGCGTCGAGTTGTACCAGCTCAGATTGAAGCCATGCTCGGGCATGCGCAGCAGTTCCGGATGCACGGCATCGATGCGCGCGAACATTTCGCCGAAGCCGCCGAAGTAATGCAGCGGCAGATAGGTGCCGAGAAAGATCGCGAGGCCGAGAATCAGCACATCCTTGAAGATCGCGATGCTAGCCGAGCCGTGAATGCCCGAGACCGTCATGTACGCGACCATCAGCACCGCGCTGATCCAGATAGCGGTGTTCTGCGAGATCAGTCCATACGACATCTCGGAGACGATGATCCCGAGCCCGCGCAACTGGATGATCAGGAGCGACACCATCGCGAGCACGGCCACGATCGAAACCAGCACGCCGATCGCGCGGCTGTCGTACTTCGATGCGAAGTAATCGGCGAACGATACGAGGTTGCGGTCCTTCGCATAGCGCCAGATGGCGGGCAGCATCCAGTAGCCGAGCACATACGCGAGGCACCCGTACGACAGGATATAGAACGCCGGCACGCCCTTGCTATAGGTCCAGCCGCTCGCGCCGAGGAACGAGAATGTCGAGAAGGCCTCGCCCGCCATCAGCAGGAAGGTCAGCAGCGAACCGAAGCCGCGTCCGCCGACCGCCCATTGCTCCAGGCTGAGCTGCTTTTTTCCGCGACGCGCGTACAGGCCCACGGCCAGCGCGAAGATCGCGAACAGAACGATGATGATCAGCGACGCGTTCATTGCGATCCTCCCGCGCGTGCGCTCGAATCCGCCGCTTCGTCGCGGCTGTCGAGGCAATAGATGAGCGCAAGGATCGCAGCCGTCGCCGCCATCCAGAAGAGATTCCACACCAGCAGAAAAGGCACGCCGAAGAGAAGCGGCGTATGCGCGGCGAGCGAGCCGCCCGAGTAGAGGCCGATGAACGGCAGCGCGGCAAGAAGAATGCGGAGTTTCATGAGGTTCCTCGCATGACCTGTCAGAACTTCTGACGCAGACCGGCGACGAACGCCAGTTGTGAAGTCGTCGACGACGGCGCGGCGATTCCATCGATCCATGCATGACCGATGCCAGCCGTCGCCTTCTGATAAAAGCCGTTCACATAGACGTCCGTGCGCTTGGACAACAGATACTGCAGACCGCCCGAGACCTGATGATAGTGCCCGCTCGTATCGCCTTGCGACGCCTGCGTGTAGGTATAGCCGACAGCCGCGATCAGCGCCGGCGACAGCGAATAGCGTACGCTGCCTTCGTAGTTCCCGAAGCGCAGCGCGCCGCCCGAGGCCATGTTGAAGTCCGAGCCCGTGTAGAGCAGCCCGAGCGTCGCGGGACCGAATGTGTAGGTGCCGCCCGCGCCCCAGATCTGCTGACGGGTCGCGTCGACGAGACGTGTTCCGAAGACCGCGGCGCTCGGCGCGTAGTAGTTGTCGGATGCGACCGCGCCCACGGCACTGCTCGCGGGCTGATTCATGCGCGCGTAGGCCGCGCCGAGATTGACCGGCCCGCTCGTGTAACTGAGACCCGCGCTCCAGCTATTGTTGGCCGCGAAGCCGGTGGAATTCGAAAAGCCGTACATCGCGTTCGCCTGCAATCCCGCGATGATCGGCGAGACATACTTGACGGCGTTGTTCGTGCGGAACGTGTTGTTGATGTCGTCGTTGTCGAACGGATGGGTCGAATACTGAGCGAGCGTATTGCTGATCTGGATCGAACCGAGAATGTCCTGGACCGTGTTGTACTGGCGGCCCAGCGTGAGCGCGCCGAGCTTCTCGCTGCTCATGCCGACCCAGGCCTGCCGGCCGAACATCCGGCCGGCCTGCATCGCCGTGCCGTTCATGACGTTGAAGCCGTTCTCCAGCTTGAAATTCGCTTTCAGGCCGCCGCCCAGATCTTCCGATCCGAGCAGGCCCCAGCGCGGTCCCGACTCGTTACCGCCCGTCGCCTGCCATGCCGAATGGCCTTGCTGGTTATTCGTGTACGTGATGCCGCCATCGACGATGCCGTACAGCACGACGCTCGATTGCGCGCCCGCCGTGCCTGCCAGCACCATGCCGGTACCGGCCGCCACGAGCGATATCCTCCAGGTGTTCACTTGCGCTTTCTTCATCCTTGTCTCCGGGCATATGCTCGTCACGCGGTTTTTCGCCTGCGTTCGAGCCTTTTTGTCTGACGTCGAAGGGTGATGGCTAGCCATTCGCATCAACGTCGGCTGATGTTATCCATCTCGCCTTGTATTCAAAAATTAAATGTTCTAATGGGTGTCAGTTGAAAAACGAATACCGCACGACACGCGGCGGCTGCGCGATTGCCAGTGCCGGTCACGCGTGATAGAAGTCAGAGTCCGAATTCAACGATCAACTGGGTCGATGAAACACGTTCCCCAAGCACGCACCCCGCTCTTCGATCTGGATCTGCTGAAAGCCATCGTCATGGTGGCGGATTGCGGCACCTTCACCGCGGCGTCCGCACGGCTTCATTCGACGCAATCGACCGTGAGCCAGAAGGTGCGTCGACTGGAGGAGTTGGCGGGACACAAGCTGCTCGAACGCGGCAGCCGCGACGTTCGTCCGACCGACGCCGGAGAAACCCTGCTTGCGTACGCACGCCGGATGCTCGCGCTCAACGATGAAATGATCGAGGCGCTATCGGGCGCGAACGTGGGCCTGACAGTGCGTCTCGGCGTGCCGGAAGACTTCGTCGGCGGGCCGACCACGCATATGCTGGCCGCGTTCAATCGCAAGCATCCGCAGGTGAAGCTCGAAGTGACGAGCGGGCTGAGCCGCGACATCAGCGCCAGCTACGATCGCGGCGACCTCGACCTGGTTCTCGTGAAGCAGCGCCGCAATAGCCGCGAGGCGGTCGCGAGCTGGCCGGAGCAGCTTCGATGGATCGACAGCGCGAAGAATCCCTCGTTCGGCCTGAACCCGATTCCGCTCGTCGCGTTTCCGCCGCGCGGGCTTTATCGCGACGACATGACCAACGCGATCGAAAGCATCGGGCGACGCTGGCGGCTGAGCTTCATCAGTTCGAGTCTGAGCGGCATTCAGGCGGCCGTCGCCGATGGTCTGGGGATCAGCCTGCTTCCGGCGCGGGCCGTTTCGCCGGATCACGTCGTGCTGACGGCGAAGAACGGGCTGCCGGCCATCGAGACGATGGATATCGCGTTGCTGCATCGTCCGACCGCGGATACCGTCGTCAAGGAACTCGCGCGGGCGTTGTCGCGGATGTTCGGCCCGCAGCGGCGATAGCCGCCGGGTTTATAGGTTCTTGGAGCGGCAGACGATTAGTTGCGTTGCTATTTCACCCATCCGCGCTCGATGAGCGGCACGTCCCACACCGGCTCCGGGCCCAGCCGCTCGGCGAGAAACTCGACCAGCGCCTTCACCTTCAGGCCCTGACGTTGCGTCGCCGGATAGACGGCGGCGAAGTTCATCGGCGAGAGCGCGTAGTCCGCGAGAATCGGCACGAGCGAGCCATCGAGCAGCGACGCGCTCGCCACCAGCGTCGGCAGGCACACGACTCCGCCGCCCGTCAGCGCGTAGTCATGGAGCAAATGGACGGAATTGGAACGGATGATGCCGGGCAATTCGATTTCCACGACCTCGTCGCCGCGTGTCATCGTCCAGCGATTGCGCGACGGATAGCCCGAGTAGAGCGCCGTCCTGTGATCCAGCAGTTCGCGCGGATGGCGCGGCGCGCCGTGCTCCTGGAGATACGAAGGCGCGGCGCAGAACAATCGCCGGACGGTGAAGAGACGCCGCTCGATCAGCGATTCGGAGATCGCCGGAAAAATCTGGAACGCGACGTCGAAGCCCTCCTCGATCGGATCGACGACACGATCATTGACGATCACGTCGAGCTGGATGCCGGGATAACGTCGATTGAATTCTGCAAGCGACGCGCCGAAGTGACCGAGCGCGAAGCCCGGCAGCATCTGAATCCGCAGGCGCCCGGTCGGGGTCGCGCGCAACTCGCGCATCTGGTCGGTCAGTTCGTTGACGCGCCCCACGACCTCCGCGCAGTCCCGATAGAACGCCTCGCCGACATCGGAAAGCCGCACGTGCCGCGTGCTGCGGTGAAACAGCGGCACGTTGAGAAACTTCTCCAGTTGCTGGATGCGCGTGGTGACCACCGAACTGGCCACTCCGAGCTGGCGCGCCGCCTCCGCGAAGCTGCTGGTCTCCGCAACCCGCACGAAGGCCTCGATGCTGAGAAAACGATCCATGCCGGTCCCTTTCGGTCGTGTCCAGCATGTCAGTGTATCCAAAGCGCGCGACGCTCCGAAACAGCTGTTTTACTCCGGCTGCTCGACGCCGGTGAACTCCACCGTCCCCGAATTCCGGCGCACTTTCGCGGGCGCGGTTTCTTCGAGCAGCAGGCTCACGCCGATACCGAGCAGCACCGCGCAGATCGGCAGCCAGAGAATATTCTGGATACCGAAGCGTGTCGCGACGAACCCCGCGAGCGCCGGCGCCACGCCGCCGCCGAAAATCTCGCCCGCGCCGACGACGATCCCGATGGCAGTCGACACCATGCCCACGGGCGCCGCCTCCGTCGCGACCGGCCCGGAAAGCAGCGCGACGAGACCCAGCGTGAAGAAGGACGCGACGAACAGCACGATGAACAGGATCAGCGGCTGCGCGCCGAGTCCGCGAAACACGTACAGCATGACCGCCGTTCCCGTGAAACCGGCGATGCTCGCGAGCCGCCGGCCGACGAGATCGGACAGCCCCGGCAAACCGAACTGCCCGACGAAGCCGCCGAAGCCGATCGCCGACACCACGATGCCCATGCGCTGCGTGTCCAGCGCGAGGTAGTCGGTGAGATAAAGCGGCAGCATCGCGCCGAGCACGAAGACGCCCGTCATCGCACAGAACAGCGCGACCATGGCGACAGGAATGTTGCGACGCTTCAGCACGTCGCGCCAGTTGCCCTGTGCGGCCGGCGTCTTCTGTTCCACGGCCGGCAACTCGGTGGATCGCGGCTCGCGAATCACGAAGAACATCAGCAGCCCGAGAATCAGGCCGGGAATCGAGACGAGCGCGAAGACCCAGCGCCACGAGACCACGCCGAGCAATTGCGTCGCGATGATCGGCGAAAGCGCGAGCCCAAAAAGCGCGAATCCACTTTGCTGAAGCCCGAGATTGAAACCGCGCCGCTTCGGATGAGAAGCGTCCGCGGTCGCGGCGAAGCTCGTCGGACAGAACGAGCCTTCGGCGACGCCCATCAGCGCGCGCACGGCGAGCAGACTGGCTAGACCGCCCGCGACGCCGGAGAAACCGGATAGCAGCGAGAAAGCGATGATCGCGGGAATCAGCACCTTGCGCCGCCCGATCTTGTCGGAGATGCCGCCCATCAGCGCGGCGAACACGCCCCACGAGAGACCCAGTATGCCGATGCAGTTGCCGACGTCCTGCGCGGTGAGATGCAGGTCCTTCATGATCGCCGGGAAGAGCGGCGCGATCAGCCACCGGTCGAGGCCGACGAGGCCGAATCCGAGCGCAAGCAGCGTCACGGCTTTCCATTCGTAGGACGTATCCCACCGTTTCGAGGTCATCTCTGTCTCCTGAGTCAGAATCGCCGGCGGGTTCGTCGCAGTGCGGCCTCGCCGACGGAACAGAGAGTGACCCAGACGCCGTTTGAAAAGAACTGCCGAAAGGGCGAACGCGTCATTTGCGAAATGCAAACAATGGCGGAAGTGCAGTCGTCGCCGGGTTCGGACGAGACGGACCGAGCGGATTTCGCTCCAACTAGGGATACTTCGAATGGACGCCCCGCGCATGCAGTAATGTTCAGCCACGGGCAGAAGGAGGACGCGACATGAGAAAGCCACTGAAAATCCGCTCGATGGTCCCGGCGCTGGCGATCACGCTGGCCGGATGCGCCGCGAGCGGCATGCAGCAAAGCGCAACGAACCTGAGCGCAGCGCAATGCCGCGACCTCACCGCGCTCAGAAACCACGCGCCGCCCACGCGCGAGCGCAACATGAGCGAGCTGGCGGCGCTGGAGCGGGCGGGCTACGACCCGTCGAAGTTCTACGATCCGTACTATCCCGACGATCTCCACGCGGCGCAGCGCCAGGTCGATCGCTGGTATCGGGCGGAGTGTCCAGAGGCGCGGGCGGATTGACGCGCAAAGGCTCCCGATATAATCGGCGTTCCGTCCAACGAGGTTATCGCATGAAATCAGTCATCGCTTTGCTTGCAGCATCGGCCATCGCATCGAGCGCATTCGCCGCCAACGCCGTCGACAAATTGCCGTCGGGTGTCGTCGTCGAGCACCTCACACAGGGCACGGGCCCGCAACCGAAAGCCGACGACGTGGTGAGCGTCAACTATCGCGGCACGCTCGCCAACGGCACCGAATTCGACAGTTCGGGCAAGCACGGCGGCCCCGCGACCTTCCCGCTCAACCGGGTGATTCCGTGCTGGACGCAGGGCGTGCAGAAGATCAAGGTCGGCGGCAAGGCGAAGCTGACATGCCCCGCCGCAACCGCTTACGGCGATCGCGGCGTGGGCGCGATCCCGCCGAACAGCGACCTGACGTTCGAAGTCGAACTGCTCGGCATCCAGAAGTAAGCCCGCTGGCGAAGGCGCGTTCGATTCACTCGCCGCCTTCGCCCCGCAATTGCGCGAGCGATGCGCGTTGCTTGCCGTTCGCGTCGAAGTTGTCGTCGGCGAGCCAGCGCTCGAAGGCGTGTCGAATGCGCGGCCAGTCCTTGTCGATGATCGCGTACCAGGCCGTATCGCGATTGCGTCCCTTGTAGACGATCGCCTGCCTGAAAATCCCCTCGAATTCGAAGCCGAGCCGCAGCGCGGTCTTGCGCGAAGGCGCGTTCAGGCTGTCGCACTTCCATTCGTAGCGCCGATAACCCAGGTCGTCGAAGACATGGCGCATCAACAGATATTGCGCTTCCGTCGATATGCGCGTCTGCTTGAGCAGCGGCGAAAAGGTGACGCTGCCCATCTCGATGACGCCATGAACCGGCTCGATACGCATCAGCGCCAGCGTCCCGACCGCCTTCCCGCTCGCGGAATCGACGACGGTGTAGTGCAGCGGATCGGTGGACGCAGCGGCCTTGGTCAGATAGTCGCGGAAGGCGTCGAAGTCGGTGAACGGTCCGACGAAGAGATACGTCCAGTCGCTGCCATCCGGAGCCTGTCCATAGGCGTCGAAAAGATCCGCCGCGTGGCGCTCCACGTCGAGCGGCTCGATGCGGCAATGCCTGCCGTCGATGCCGATGCGCGCGGGCCGCTCGCGCGCCGTCCAATCCGCCACCGCTTCGCCGATGGGCTGCCCATACTCGTTGGTTCTCGTCATGCGTGAAGGAACTCCGGTTGCATTGAAAAGAATGAGCTCACAGTCTAAAACCTCAGCCATCAAAACGGCCCGATTCTGAAATTTCAGAACGCCGCGCGGCCGTCCGCTGTCGTCTCAAAAAAATCCACATCAAATCAGTGGCTTGGCATGTCGCATCCGCGCGTGTTCGTTGGCACGGGCCTTGCCTTGTCATAGGCATAGACCCCGCCGCGAACGCGCTTCGCCGCTCAGGGCCAGCCAACAACGGAGACGACATCTTGACCCTGCCATTGCCCCGGCGCGCACGCGCATTCTTCCGGTAACCGGCCGCCCCCGCTTTCCCCGACACATCCCGAATCATCCGCCACACGCGGCGTGGGACACACACGCCCGCCGTTCGGATTGCAGCACATGCATCGCCCAAACAGCAAGGAGACATACGTGCAGATCACATCTCAAAGCGCGCAGCACGACGACGCGCAGCCGGCATCGACGAACAAGGAACGCTTCTGGCCCGAGGGCTGGTGGAAGCTGATGGAAACGCGCATCGGCATCATTCCGCTGCCGGTGTACCTGCTGCTGCTCGGGCTGATCACGGGATTCGCGGTGACGGGCAAGGTGCCCGGCGAAATCTCGATGGCGATCGCCGTGCTCGCCTTCTTCGGCTTCACGTGCGCCGAGATCGGCAAGCGCATGCCGCTCGTGCGCAACATCGGCGCGGCGGCGATCTTCGCGACCTTCATTCCGTCGGCGCTCACCTACTATCACCTGCTGCCGAAGCCGATCCTGAATCTCACGACCGAGTTCACCAAGCAGACGAACTTCCTGTATCTCTTCATCGCGTCGATCATCGTCGGCAGCATTCTGAGCATGGACCGGCGCGTGCTGATCAAGGGCTTCATCAAGATCTTCATTCCGCTCGCGGTCGGCTCGATCGCGGCGGCGATCGTCGGCACGCTGGTCGGTACGGCGCTCGGGCTCGGCGCGCGTCACACGCTGCTCTATATCGTCGTGCCGATCATGGCGGGCGGCGTCGGCGAAGGCGCCATTCCGCTTTCGATCGGCTATTCGGAGATCATGCATCTGCCGCAGGGCGAACTTTTCGCGCAGGTCTTGCCGCCCGTGATGCTCGGCAGTCTCACCGCGATCGTGCTGTCCGGCGTGCTCGACATGATCGGCCGCCGCTTTCCGCATCTGACGGGCCAGGGTCGTTTGCAGGTCGGCGAGCAGGACGAGATGGACCCGGTGAAGGAAGAAATCACCGCACATATCGACGTGACGCACATCGCGGCGGCGGGCATCACGGCGATCACGCTGTATCTGCTCGGCCTGATGTGCAGAAACATCTTCGGCCTGCCGGCGCCGGTGGCGATGCTGTTTCTGGCGGTGCTGGTGAAGCTCGCGCGGGCGGTGTCGCCGCAGCTTCAGGAAGGCGCGTTCGTGGTGTACAAGTTCTTCTCGACGGCGGTGACCTATCCGCTGCTGTTCGCGATCGGCGTGGCGATGACGCCGTGGGACAAGCTGATGGCGGCGTTCACGGTGGCGAACATCGTGACGATCGTGATCACGGTCGCGACCCTGATGGGCACGGGCTTCGTGGTCGGACGGCTGATGAAGATGTACCCTATCGACACCGCGATCGTGAACGCATGCCACAGCGGCCAGGGCGGCACGGGCGACGTGGCGATCCTGACGGCCGCCAACCGGATGACGCTGATGCCCTTTGCGCAGATCGCGACGCGCATCGGCGGTGCGATCGTCGTCACGCTGACCTTGCTGGTGCTGGCGCATTTCGGATGACCGTGTATGACGATGTTGGGCGTTCCTCTGTGGGCAGTGGCGGCAAGCGCGGTGCTCTATCTCGCCGCGGCCGCCGCCGCCGTGGAAGTGGCCTGGCATCGCGGACTCGACGCACTGACCGAAGCGGGCGCGCACCGGCTGGATCTGTACGCCGCGAGCCTCAAGAGCGAACTGGGCCGCTATGAGATCCTTCCCGCGATCGCGGCGCGCCAGGACAGCATCAAGACCTTGCTCGAAGCGCCGCCCGACGCGCGGCGCGCGCTGCTCCCCGCCGTCGACGATTATCTCGAAGCGGTCAACAAGGACGCGGGCAGCGTCGCGGTGGATGTCATCGACCTGAACGGCGACGTCATCGCCGCGAGCAACTGGAATCAGCGGGTGAGCTTCGTCGGCACGAACGTCGCGTATCGCCCGTACTTCACCGATTCGATCTCGGGCGGCAGCGGCCGCTTCTTCGGCATCGGCACGAACACGGGCGAGCCGGGCCTGTATTTCGCGAGCGCGGTGCGCGGCGCGGGCAAGGTGCTCGGCGCGACGGCCGTCAAGCTGAGCGTCGATCCGCTCGAAGCCGCGTGGCGCGTGCCGAACGAAGCCGCGATGGTCGTCGATGGCAACGGCGTGGTCGTGATCTCGACCGTGCCCGCGTGGAAGTTCACCGCGCTCGCGCCCATCGCCGCGCACAAGCAGGAGCAGATTCAGGCATCGCGCCAGTATGCGGGCCGCAAGGTCGATAACCTCGGCTACGAACGGCTCGACGACTGGCGCAACGGCGCGTGGTTCGCGCGCCTGCCCGACTGGTCGCATCCCGGCCGCACGCGGCGCTATCTCGTGATGTCGCGCAGCGCGCCGCAAGCGGGCGACGCGATCATGGTGGCGCTCGATCTCTCGACCGCGCGGCGCCAGCAACAACTCGCCTTCGCGTTCGTGACGCTCGCGTTTCTGATCGCGGGACTCTATGGTCTCTACGCCGTGCAGCGACGTCGCGTGATCGTCGAGCGGCTCAGGGCGCAGGACGCCTTGCAGCGCGCGAACGACCGTCTCGAAGAAACCGTGCAGCAGCGCACGGCGGCGTTGCAACAGGAGATCGAGGAACGCGTGCTCACCGAACACAAGCTGCGCGATTCGCAACAGGAAGTCGTCCATGCGGGCAAGCTCGCCGTGCTCGGCCAGATGGCGGCCGGCCTGACGCACGAAATCAATCAGCCGCTCGTCGCCATCCGCACGCTGTGCGACAACGCGCGCACGTTCTTCGAGCGCGGCCAGCCCGCGCAGGCCATCGCCAATCTGGAGCGCGTGGGCAAACTCGTCGAGAACATGGCGCAGCTCACGGCGGAACTGAAGGCCTTCGCGAGAAAGCCCGAGGCGAACACCGTGCCGGTCGCGCTCGGCGATGCGCTTGCGCATGCGCGGCTCATGTACGACGCGCGCATACGCGACGAACGCGTCCAGCTCGATATCGACATCGCGCCGGACGCTATCGTGGAAGCCGAGCCGGGACGTCTGCAACAGGTGATCGTCAACCTGCTGGGTAACGCGCTCGATGCGCTCGCCGGATGTGAAGCGGCGCGCATCCGCATCGGCGCAAGCCGGGGCGATGATCCCGCTCGCGTGATCTTCTACATCGCCGACAACGGGCCCGGCATCGATCCGCACGTGCTCGCGCATCTGTTCGAGCCGTTCGTGACGACCAAGCCGCGCGGTCATGGCCTGGGCCTCGGGCTCGCGATCACGTCGCGCATCGTCGAGGGCTTCGGCGCACGGATCGCGGCTGTCAATCTCGAAGGCGGTGGCGCACAATTCACCATCGAATTCGTAGCGGCGAACGGCAGGAGCGCTGACAGTGACTAAAAGCCCGATCCGGCAGGCAAGCGATGACATCCGCGTGGTGATCGTCGAGGACGACGAGAACGTGCGCCTCGGCGTCGAACAGGCGGTAGCGCTCGCGGGCTTTCCGGTGGAATCGCACGCATCGGCGGCGAGTGCGCTGGCAGCGGCCGTGCCCGGCTCGCCTGTGGTGTTCGTTTCCGACCTGCGCATGCCGGGCATGGACGGCATGCAACTGCTCCAGCACGTGCTCGCCGTCGATGCGCAGATTCCCGTGGTGCTCATCAGCGGCCATGCGGACATCTCGACGGCCGTCGGTGCGATGCGCGTCGGCGCCTACGATTTCATCGAGAAACCGTTCTCGTCGGAGCACATTGCCGGGTGCGTCGCGCGGGCTGTCGAGAAGCGCCGGCTCACGCTGGAGGTCGAAGGCCTGCGCGCCGCGCTGCAAAACGGACGCGGCATCGAGGCGCTCGTGCTCGGCAAGTCGCCCGCCATCGCGGATGTGCGCAAGAAGATTTTGCGGCTCGCGGATACATCGGTGTCGGTGCTCATCACGGGCGAGACGGGCACCGGCAAGGAACTCATCGCGAGGGCGCTGCATGACTATGGCCGCCGGCGCGAGCATCACTTCGTCGCGCTCAATTGCGGCGGCCTGCCCGAGCAGCTTTTCGAGAGCGAGCTTTTCGGGCACGAGGCCGGCGCGTTCACCGGGGCGACGAAGAACCGCATCGGCAAGATCGAATGGAGCGACGGCGGCACGCTCTTTCTCGACGAGATCGAAACCATGCCGGTCGCGTTGCAGATCAAGCTGTTGCGCGTGTTGCAGGAGCGGCGCATCGAGCGGCTCGGCACGAATGAATCGATTGCCGTCGATTGCCGTGTGGTCGCGGCGTCCAAGGCCGATCTCGCCCTGCTCTCGTCCGAGGGACGCTTTCGCGCCGACCTGCTGTATCGGCTGAACGTCGCGCTGATCGATCTTCCGCCCTTGCGGGAGCGTCGCGAAGATGTGCCGCTGCTGTTCGAGCATTTCGTGCTCGCGGCGGCGCAGCGCTTCGGCCAGGATGCGCCGATGGTCACCGCTGCGCAGGTGTCGGAGCTGACTGCTCATCAATGGCCGGGGAATGTGCGCGAACTGCAGAACGTGGCCGATCGTTTTGTGCTGGGCCTTTCCGGCGATCAGTTGATTCCTTCCGATGATCGGCCGCGCGGCGGGGCGCCGCTCAACGAGCAACTCGCGTATATCGAGCGCGTGCTGATCGAGGATATGCTGCGCCGGCACAATGGCAATGTCGGGGCGGCGAGTGACGCGCTCGGTATGCCGCGGAAGACGCTTTATCACAAGCTGCGGCAGTTCAATATCTCAGCGAGGGATGTTCAGGCGGAGCGGGAGGATTGATTGATTGCTTTCGGGCTTTTATGGCTCCGCCGGATCCCGTTAGCGTGTCGGTCTATTGGCTCTGCCCCTGTGCGGGGCGGCAGTCACTTTCTTTGCTGCTGCAAAGAAAGTAACCAAAGAAAGCAGCTCGTTCAAGCCCGCGGTCACACGTAGTTTGGCCATGCTTGCCAGCCGCCCGTGGCACTCGCCTAAGAAGCTGTTGCCGAGATTAAGTTCAAGGCTTTTTAAGTCTGTGATTTACAGATCGTTCGCAATCACCCCCTCGCGTTGACGATCTTCTCAAGTATGCTGGTCATCTTTTCTTCAAGCGTTGCGGCCGTGAATGGCTTGACTACGTAACCATTTGCGCCTGCCTGCGCCGCCGCAATAACATTTTCCCGCTTGGCTTCGGCCGTGACCATCAACACGGGCAGACGCGACAGACTCGCGTCAGCGCGGATTTCCTGGAGCATCGACAGACCATCCAGAATCGGCATGTTCCAATCGGAAATGACAAAATCGTAGCGACCGGCTCGCAGGCGCGCGAGCGCCGCTGCCCCGTCTTCCGCCTCATCGATGTTCACGTAGCCGCTTTCCTTCAGCAAATTGCGTACGATACGGCGCATCGTCGAAAAGTCGTCGACTACCAGAATCTTCATGTTTCGATCCATCTTGCCCACTCCTGTCTCTCGATTGTTTGCGCTTCGCCCGTCGAACCCAACGTCGTTGCGCGCATCACTCGACGATGCGCATCAGTGCCTCGACGCGCTCGACTAACTCCATGTCACGGCCCTTCATGAGTTTTTCGATTATCAAACGGCCTTTGCGATGAGGGCCTTTCGCATCACGGAGGCAAGTTCGCTCGGTTCGAACTTCGCGACATAACCATTCGCGCCGACTTTGCGCACGTGTTCCACGTTAGCGGAACCGGACAAGGACGAGTGGATCACGACCGGAATGTGGCGCAGCGAAGCGGTGTCTTTAATGCGGCGAGTGAGCGTGAAACCATCCATCTCGGGCATCTCCAGATCGGTCAAGACCATCCCGATCTGGTCGTCGACGGACGCGCCAGTGGATTGCGCTTCGCGATCGAGCCGCTCCAGCATCTCCCACGCCTCTCGGCCCGTTTTGGTCATCACGTAGGGGACGCCCATCGCCGTCAGACTCTGCTCAATCAGGCTGCGCGCGACGCCAGAGTCGTCCGCGGCAAGTACTTTCGCGCCCGGTTTCAATAGAAGCTGTCCGGTTTTCTCCGCACTGATTTCCTGGGTGCTCCCCGGCAGCACGTCTCGCAAAATCTGCTCGACGTCCAGCACCTGCGCGAGGCTCGATCCATCGAAGTTTCCGTCCAGCCGTGCAAAGCTCGTGACCGTGTTGCCGCGCGTGCACGACTCGGCAGAGAGGATCTGATTCCACTCCAGCCGCACGATGTCGTCCACTTCTTCGACGGCAAAGCCCTGCGTCGTGCGGGCGAACTCGGTCACCAGCAGGATTTTCGAGCCACTCCTTGCTTGACATCCGATCACACGGGCGAGGTCGATCACGGGAATGATCTGGCCGCGGATATCCACCACACCGAGAATTTCCGGCTTCGCACCTGCCACGCACGTGATCGTTGGCATTTCGACAATCTCACGCACCTTGAATACGTTGATGCCGTAGCGCTCGCGCTCCCCGGAATCTCGCGCGTGGCCCACCTTGAAAAGCAGAAGCTCAAACATGTTGCTGCCCGCGAGCTGGACTCGCTGCTCGATATCGTCCTGTGCATGGTTCACGGTGTACGGCTCCTCGTTTGAATAACAGTGGAAGATCTCTTCTTTTACGGTAGAGGCATTTGCTTTATGAAGGTTACCTAACTATTTTTTTCGGTGGATCCAACGCCGCAATAGGCGGAAATATCAAATCTTGTCAAAGGATCCAGGCCGTCCTTTCCGTCCGCAGCCGCGGGCCTGCCAAAATGAAAACCCTGCATCACCTCGCAGCCCAACTGCCGAAGCACTTCGACCTGCGCGGGCGTTTCCACGCCCTCGATGACGCACGCCAGGCTCAGACTGCGGCACAGATCAACAATACTGCGCACGATATCGCGCGCGCCTACGTTGGTTTCAATGTCCGCGATGAAACTGCGGTCGACCTTGATCTTGTCCAGCGGTAATCGGTGGATGCAGTTCAGGCTCGAAAATCCCGTTCCGAAATCGTCGAGCGAGATGTGCGCCCCCAGCGTTTTAAGCGCTTTCAACGCCTGTTGCGCCTGCTCGAAATCGTTGATGACAGCCGTTTCGGTGACTTCAAACGTGAGGCGATCGGGTGCAACACCACTTTTGCGAATCATGCTGATGAGTCGCTCGAGGGCATCGGGCGACGCCAGATCGAGCGCGGAGAGATTGAAGGACACGCGCGCTTCGACAGCACCGGCTTTCATGATCCTCAGTGCTTTTCCCAGCAGCACTTCGGTGAGCGTGTGAATCAGATGGCTGCGCTCGGCCACCTTGATGAAAAGAGAGGGCGGAACCGCGCCGAGAATGGGACTCTGCCACCGCGCCAAGGCCTCGAAGGAGATGATGCGTGCAGTCGTCACATCAACGATAGGCTGGAAATGGAGTGACATTTCCAGCTCGAGATCAGCGTGGCGCAAAGCCTGCTCGATCTCGCCGAACTTGCGAATCTGGCTCTCATGTTCGTGCGAGAAAATGGTAATGCCCCCGCGCCGATGAGTCTTTGCAAAATAGAGCGCATAGTCCGCATGCTCGAACAACTGGTCGGGCGTCTCCCCTCCTTCCGGAAAGATCGCGAGACCGATCGAACCGGACAGCGATAACGTGGCTCCGAGCCAGACGTAGGGTCTGCGAAGCGCTTCACAGATCGCCGTGCCCAACAGCACGAGTTCCTGTACGTCCGTCAGATCGCGTATCAGAAGACCAAACTCGTCGCCGCCCAGGCGGGCCAGGGTAATGTGTGGTCCCGACAGCGCCAGCAAACGGCAGCCCGCTTCCTCAAGGACGCGATCGCCCGCCGCGTGGCCGTACAGATCGTTTATCTGTTTGAATCCGTCCAGATCGATTACCCCGACGGCATATCTCAGCGAGCCGGGATTGTCGCGAGGCACGAGCGCGTTGAGCTCACCGAAAAAGCGTCGCCGATTCGGCAAGCCAGTCAGACTGTCGAGATTCGCCAGCGAGGAGTTCTCCTCACTGAGGCGCAGCAGTTCGGCCTGGCGAGCTCGCAATGATCGCCGTGACTCGACCAGGCGCGCAAAATCCCGGTAGTAGGACAGCAGGATGAGCACCATCGCAACCGCAACGAGCAACATGTTGGCCGCGATCGCCATCAGAACCACGTTGTGCGTCAAAGCGAAAAACAGCGAAAACGGTACGACCACGATAGCCGTCAGCAATAGCGCTGCCGCTCGCGTGTGCATCAGACAAAATACGCACCCGATGACGGTAATCGACATGTAGAACGCAACGTGGACGCGGGCGTAAGCGTCACCATAAGGATAAAGCGCCAGGCCCCAGGTTGTGAACAACACCCCCAGCACGCCGATCAACACGAGCGTGGTGCGCATACGTGCGGCAATCTGGGCATCCGTGAGCGTATGCCGGCGCTTCTGCCGTCTTAGCCACGTCGCGAGCCGCATCAGACAAACCGCGCACAGCGAGATCGGAACGTCACGAGCTAACCAGGCCGGGGCAGTTCCGATATGCGTAATTGCCACCGCGACAGTGTTGATGATCAGAATGACGTGTAACAGCGGCAATTGCCTCGCGAAAGCTTCGAACTGACAGCGCGAGAGTTCGTCACTCGGGTTCGACTCACCGCTCAACGATAAAAGCCGTCGCAATAAAGGGATGCGCAATAAATTCATGTCTGAATACCGATACCTGGCCGGTGATGGTCTGCTGTCCATCGGTCGATCCATCGCTCGGCGCTCATCTGCAGCTCGGCAAGCGTCGATCGCTCGAGCGATGGCCACCGCTCGATCGTTTGCTTGAGCACGGCCTCATCCTGAATCTCGATTGCTTCGGCCGCAGCGAGCAGCGTACCGAGCGGACCGTCATGGCTTTCGATGGCGGCCTGGATCAAGGGATGAACATGCAGTTGTTCCATCAGTTCGGAAAACGGCAACTCGAATATGACATTCATCAGCGAGAGCATGCCGGTGAGCGACGCCATGTCCGCGAAATCATCCGGCACCGTTTGATGCTCGGCGATGCGCTGCGCCATCAACTCCATGAATCTGGCGCGGACCCCTACAAGTTGGACCATCGGACTAACGTCCAGCGCGGTAGACGGATTGATTCCGTTCGCGTAAGTCAGCAAATGAATCCATCGGGTCATGCGCGCGACGCCGACCACGAGGATGGCCTCACGTACCGAGGTAATCTCGCGCTGCCAGTCTGCCATCCTGTTTGCATTGGCTAGCCGCAAGAGATGCACCACGATGTCGGCATTGGCCTTCAGTGCTTCTTCGAGTTGCTTCGGATCGGGGTCGGTCGATAGCACGCCCAGCAGTCGGAGAAGCGTTGCCGGGCAATGGTTGGCCTTGCGCTGACGCAGTACCTGCGCGCGTGCGAAGAAATAGCCCTGGAAGAGTTGGCAACCTGCGCGCGACGCGACATCGAAGTCGTCATGGGTTTCCACTTTTTCTGCGAGCACGGTCTTCCCCGCCTCGAGGAAATAGCCGACAACGTTGGCGAACTGTTCGCCCGAGGTGCTCCGCATGTCGACCTTGACGATATCGATCGCCGCGAGCAGTTGCGGGGGAACGTGCAGCTCTGTCGATACATCATCCAGTGCGAGCCGGTAGCCGGCCGCGTGCAGCGAGTGACATCGTGCAATGACGGCCCCATCAAATTCGATATCCTCAAGGATTTCGAGTACGAAGCGCTCGAACGGAATGGTCTCGATTGCATCACTCATCAAAAAGCTCCGACTGACGTTGACAAAGCCCGTGCGGTTTCGCAGCACTTTCCCGACGCCAAAGTCGCCAAGTGCGCCGCACAGTACATGTGCGGTCGCCCGGTCTGCATCTCCCACGGACGCGCTGTTCTCCGCGCTGTCGCGAAACAGCAACTCATAGGCGCTCAAGGTGCCGTCGCGCGTGAAGATCGGTTGTCGTCCAAGGTAGATCTCGGACCCTGCATATGCGTCGTCAGCACTGGTATCGCAATCCATGTCTTGCACGGCCCCTCCTGCTTAGAATCCTGTAACTTGTTTATCTGAGACCGGGAGGCGGCACCCACTGCCCATCCTCCGGTCACCCCTCGCGCATGGAAATAAGCCCGCTCAGAATTGCTCCCAGCCTCCGGCAGCCGCGACTACCTTCTTCGGTCCGAACGCATCGGATCGCGGCTTCGCGACAGCAGGGGCACCGTTGGCGACGCCTGACCGCGCCGGACTCGCGACCGCCCTTATCGTCCTTGCTTCGGTCCTCGCTTCGGTCCTCGACGGATGCTCGTCGAGGCGAAAGGTTTCGACCGTACGCTGAAGTTCGAACGCCTGTTCTTCGAGGCTGGCCGCCGCCGCTGCTGCCTGCTCGACGAGCGCGGCGTTCTGTTGCGTCACTTCGTCCATCTGTGTGATGGCGACATTCACCTGCTCGATACCGGCGCTTTGCTCCTGGCTCGCCGAGGTGATCTCGGCCATGATGTCCGTGACCCGCTTGACGCTGCTCACCACTTCTCCCATGGTTTGGCCAGCCTGGTCGACGAGCTTCGAGCCCGCTTCCACCTTGGCCACCGAATTTTCGATCAGCGTCTTGATCTCCTTGGCAGCCCCGGCTGATCGTTGTGCGAGATTGCGGACTTCCGTCGCCACCACGGCAAAGCCTCGCCCTTGTTCTCCCGCGCGTGCCGCTTCGACGGCCGCGTTCAACGCCAGGATATTGGTCTGGAACGCGATCCCGTCAATGACGCTGATGATGTCGGCGATCTTCTTCGAGCTTGCATTGATCTCGCCCATTGTCGTGACCACCTTGCCAACGACATCGCCCCCTTTGATCGCAATATCTGTGGCGCAGGCCGAAAGTTGATTGGCTTGACGGGCGTTTTCGGCGTTCTGACGCACGGTGCTCGTCAGTTCTTCCATCGAACTCGCGGTCTCCTGTAGCGAAGACGCCTGTTGCTCCGTGCGGCTGGACAAATCGGTGTTGCCCGCGGCGATTTGCCTGGATGCCGTGCTGATCGACTCCGTCGCTTCCTTGATCTGGCCCACTACGGAGGCCATGTTATCGAGCAACGCATTGACGCCGGAACAAAGGGCTTCGACCGAACCATGCTTGCCTTCGAGCGGCACACGCGGCGTCAGGTCACCCTCCTTGGCAGCCGCGGTGACGGCCTGCGTTTGTTCCACTGCCAGCTCGAGCACCTTCGCCGCGCGCACCTGCTCGGTGACATCGGATGCGTACTTCACGACTTTGAACGGCTTGCCGTTCATATCCATGATCGGGTTATAGGAGGCCTGGATCCATACCTCACGACCGCCCTTGCCGATGCGCTTGTAGCGGCCCGAGTCGTACTCGCCCCGTGCGAGCTTCTCCCAGAACATCCGGTACTCGATCGTGGCGCGTTGATCGGGATCGACGAACAGGCTGTGATGTTGGCCCTTTATCTCGTCGAGCATGTATCCCAACGCTCTCAGGAAGTTTTCGTTCGCGTTGAGAATCCGCCCGTCCAGTGCGAATTCGATCACAGCCTGCGCCTTGCCGATCGCGGCCAGTTGCCCCTCGAAGTCGGCCGCCTTCAGCTTCGCCTCGGTAATGTCGGTGGCGTACTTGACGACTTTGAACGGCTTCCCGCCCGTGTCCATGATCGGGTTGTAGGACGCTTGAATCCATACTTCCTTGCCGCCCTTGCAGATACGTTTGTACTGACCGGCGTCGTATTCACCTCGGGCGAGCTTCTCCCAGAACAATCGATACTCGACGTCGGCGCGATGCGCGGGATCGACAAACAGACTGTGGTGCTGCCCTTTGATCTCGTCGAGCGAATAGCCCAGTGTCCTCAGAAAATTGTCATTGGCGGTCAGCACCCGCCCATCGAGCGTGAACTCGATGACCGCCTGAGCCTTACTGATTGCAGCCAGTTGCCCTTTCATGTCCGCCCACTCTCGCGCCTCGTCCTGGGCATGGGTATTCCCGGTCGTGCTGATTTGGGACGATGCATCGGCGGTTAATGCCCTGCGTCTGCTGGCAAAATAAAACTTCATTTGACTCTCCTCAACTTCACGGTGACAACTGGAATGCACGGCATGCAGCGACACGCCGTTCGGGGGTACGCGAAACTGGAGCGCATCTCACTTCCGATGAGGGAGGGGAGCCTGAGCGCGAGATCGCCTGTAGGGCATTGCGGGATCCTTATGGCGCGCTTGGGTAATCGACCAGGCATCGTGGCGGCCGAAGCGATCTGAAACAATGCGCCGTGTTGATTCAAAAATCATAAGCATGACTAACCCATCCTGCGATCCGGACATTTGTACTTCACACTACTCTAAGAAGGGTAACGACAGAGGTAATTTCTACTTGAGAGAGGGTAAACCGGCAGCAAACGATTGGCATGCGGTTAAGCCGGTTTGCTTTTTATTGAATTTATCTATCAACTGCCACTTCCGATCTTTAACAGGTCTATTTCTTTAAATCGCACACTCAATCAATTCGCTACACAACGCTAAATATATTAGGAATTCTTTATTAGTAGTCGATACTATCGACAGAAGCGAAATGATCTTTGACTAAAACGTGTTTGTTCGAAGCGAGCCCCGCGCGAAATGGCGGGCTCGTTTGACTCTACTTTTTGCATTGCGTTTCTAATTCGCTCCGCTCGCACGCGCCGCAAAACGAAAAAGTTGGACAAAGCGCGACCTGTCGTTCATATTGCACGACTCGGGGAATTTTGGACTCTTGACTAGCGCTATCAGCTCCTGCTCAAATCACGCCTGGTGATTTGAGCGGCCGCAATAGTACGAACGGACCCTCGCCGCCTCGCTTGTGCGAAGCGGACTCTCCTCTTTAATTGTTCTTCGCAAGAGCGCCTTGGTGCGCCTTGCTTCACAACGTTGCGCCTTTTTTCGTCGACGCCGAGGACTCGTGTGGTCTTTCCTCGTGCGAACGAACCGTTCTTTTTATTTGAGCAATATATGAGGACGTTTCACGCTCAGACGCGATGTAGACATCGAAATAGATCCACTATTTAGGATTGCATAGCGAATCATAATCGCTGATTCATTCCTACATAATAAGCATGAACAAGGGTATTCACAAACTCGTCTTTAGCCGTGTGCGGCATCAGCGGCCGCGTGACGGGAACGGGCGACGGCTGCGGCGGCAGCAGTTCCTTCGCCATATTCGGCTGGGTTCTCAGCAGCGTCCTATGCTGCTACGGTTGTGGAAATTGCAGCAGATGCGGTGGCGCAGATCGTGAAGCCGGATGTGGGCCAATATTGGACCAGTAGCGGCAGTGCGATGATTTCGGATCGTTTCGCAACAGCGAATCCGCTTGCTAGTCCCGTGATAAATGAGGCGACGAATAAGTTCAACAGCAGTAGCTTTTCGCAGTCTGTTCAAGACTTCATAAACTCTTCGTGGAATCGCATCAGTAACCAACCGACAAAGAAATGAAGTATATCGAAGATGGCATCTTTACCGGTTGGGTGTGTACCGCCTTAATTGTGGTGGGTATTGGGATATCGTATGCAACGCTCAAATACGCGCCTCCTTCGATCTGGAGCGTGTTTCTATCGCTGTTCGGGTTCTCGCTTATCGCTATCGGTGGTTTGAGCAGCCGTGCTCGCCTACTGAAAATAAAACCCTTCGACAACAGCTATAAAAAAGCACGCAAGAGCTACGAAGTGAAGGACGAGGAGCAAGACAAATCCTGAAACAACAAACCCGGCCGTAGTCGAGTTTGTCGTCCGTGCAGCAGTTCAAGCCGGCGTGATGACGAGCCCGCCGTGTTCGCCCTGCACTCTGACGCGCTATCGTGGTTCAAATCCGGCGCGCTCAAGCCATCGCCTGGCAAGGGTGAACTGCGGGAAGTGCGGCTAAGGCGTCGAGCGTCGGATGCGCGAGGAAGGGCGCACGCGTATACCTTCCTGAACGACGTGCATCAGCGAAGTTGCCAAAGGCTAGTTCTTCGGGCATTGATCGCATATTCAAGGGCAATCGCATTTGTATGGATAACGTATCAAATTATTGAATAATTATCGGCATTGAATAAGAAAGGACGGACTCAAAATGACAAACAGATCACCAGCCCTGCGCGATGATCCTTTCGCGGTCGCTCAGGTGGCACTTTACATATTTGCCGGACAGAGCGCCTTATCTGCGCTCTTGTTCCTCACGGGCGCGATACCTTTACCCATTGACGTGCAAGCATCGCTCATGCAGCGCGTTTCCTTCATTGCGTCAGCGGCGGCGACCTCGCTGTGTTTGGCGCTAGGTTATTTGTTACTCGCGCGATGCCTGGATCGTTGTACCAAGCTCGTTTGGCGCGTGGCGCTGGGGATGTTCCTGTTGAGCGCACTATTGAGCGCCCTCGCATTTTTCGCAAGCCCGTCGACTTTCCCGATACTTACGGGCGGTCTATCAATCGCAGGCGCATGGTCAATCTTTAAAGGGCGGAAGACGTTTGATGACCAGTCCGACGAGGTGTGTGGTTCTGCGAATGGTGGCATATGAAAAGAGTAAAGCTAGCGGCCCTGCCACTCTCAACCGCCTTAACGCTCGCCGCTCACGCACAGCCAGCACCGACAATCGCCGACGAAGCCGCCGCCGCTCGCGCCAACGCGCTACGAAATCAACAGGTACAACAGCAACGCGACGCCGGGCAGCGCGAGGCGACTGTACAAGCACCCGTCGTGCGCTCGACGGTGCCGACCGATGGCACTTTTCCGGCGCTGCCAAACGAGCAGCCATGTTTCCGCGTCGACACCTTCGCGCTTACTGTCCCGGCGACGCTGCCCAACGCGATCCGCGAGCAAGGCACCTCGGCGCTGCCGCTCGATCGCTTCGCCTTCGCTAGCGAATGGCTCGATCACTATCGCGGGCAATGCATCGGCCGCGAAGGCGTCGCGATACTCGCCAAAGGCATCCAGCAAGCCGTGCTAAGTCGCGGCTACGTGACGACGCGCGTCCTCGTGCCCGAGCAGGACATCGCGAGCGGTACGCTCTCGTTCGCGCTCGTGCCCGGCGTGATTCGCGATGTCCGCTTCGCCGAGCCCGTGACGTGGGCATCGTGGCGCTCTGCCTTTCCGACGCGGCCCGGCGACGTGCTCAACCTGCGCGACCTCGAGCAAGGCATCGAACAAATGAAGCGGCCCTCAAGCCAGGACGCCGACATGAAGATCGAGCCGACCGGCGCACCGGGCGAGAGCGATGTCGTCGTCTCGCTCAAGCGCGCGAAGCCTTGGACGCTCGTCGCCTCGGTCGACAACTCGGGTAGCCGCGCGACGGGCAAGCTACAAGGGAGCCTAAGCCTCGGCCTCGACAATCCGCTCGGCCTGAATGACGTGTTGAGCCTCGGCGCCAATCAGGATCTGTATTTCGACGACAAGGGGCTCGGCTCGCACGGCTTCAACGGCTCTTACGCGGTACCGTGGGGCTACTGGACGGGCTCGCTCTTCGGCTACACGAGCACGTACTATCAGCAGATCGCGGGGGTCAATCAAACGTTCGCGTCGAGCGGTAACACGCAGACGGCGGGCGTCAAGCTCGCGCGCGTGCTACGCCGCAGTCAGAGCGACGTGCTCAGCGCCTATGTGCAACTCTCGAAACGGTTCGGGGCGAGCTTTATCGACGATACCGAGATCGAGATTCAGCGGCGCAACAACACTTTTATCGAGGCGGGGCTCACGGATCGGCACTACATCGGCGGCGCGCAGATCGACGGCACGCTCGGCTTTCGGCAAGGGATCGGCGGCCTCGGCGCGACGCCCGACCCGTCGCCCGGACCCTATCCGCCCACGCCGATGCCCACGACCAGGCCGACCTATCGCTATCGTATGGCGGTGGCCGATTTCAACCTCTCGGCGCCGTTCGCCGTGGCGCGTCAGCCGTTCCGGTACGTGTCGACGTTTCATGGCCAGTATTCGCCCGATACGCTCTTCTACGTCGACGATCTCACGATCGGCAGCCGATACACGGTGCGCGGCTTCGACGGCGAGCAAATGCTCGCGGGCGAGCGCGGATTTTACTGGCGCAACGAGTTGCAAGCGCCGCTCGGGCAGTCACGCCAATCGCTCTATGCGGGCATCGACTACGGACGCGTGTTCGGCCCGAGCACGGCATTTCTCGCGGGCACGCAACTCGTCGGCGCGGTGATCGGTCTGCGCGGCGGCATCGCCTCGAAGTATGGCGGACTGAGTTATGAGTTCTTCGCGGGCACGCCGCTCTACAAACCATCGGCGATGTCGACCTCGCGCGTGACGCTCGGTTTTCAGGTCATGGCGCAGCTCTGACGGAACGGGCTTCGGATGTCGCGGGCTCGTACCGCGTCAGGAAATTTCTTCATGCACACTAGGGCGCCCCCGCGCCCGACTTAACAGTGCCATCAGGCTGCGGAACCTCGATCGGCTTGACCTCGACCGGCGCCGTGCCATCCTTCTTGAGCCCGAGCTTATCGGCCGTCTTAGGCGAAACATCGACGATCCTGTCCTTCACATACGGCCCGCGATCGCGAATCTGCACCACTTCGCTGTTGCCATTCTCGAGATTCGTGACCCGTGCTTTGGTGCCGAGCGGAAGCGTCTTGCTCGCGGCGGAATCGGACTGCGGATTCATCGGCGTGCCGTCCGCCATCTTCTTCTTGTAGAACTTGTGGCCGTAGTACGAAGCCTTGCCCTTGCGCGGCTTCCCGGAGCGATCGAGATTGCGTTCATGAGCGGACGTGGTCTTCGCGTGATGCTCGCTCGCGGAAGCCGCATACGCCGTGCTCAGACTGCACGACAGGATCACGCATACGAATGCCCGAAGCCGCTTCATGTTCCTTTCCTCTCGAACTCGACGTCCCGACTGCTTCGTAGTAGCACGGATCGCTCCATTTCCCTCTGCTCAATACGCTGGCCCTCCGATCTCCACACACACCGGACGACAGCTTGTATAGTGCGAGAGCCTAAGAACTGTGGATCTCGGGAACCCTATGAACCAGAAGAAGAAAAGGCGTCTCTTGTTGGCCGGCGGCATTGCAGCGGCAGCGCTGGCGTTGAGCGGATGCACGACCACAGGACCATCGTCCGGTGAGACAGCGGCCGGCACGGCCGATCGCGATCGCGCCATCGACGCCGCCGTCGATGCGACGCTCCAGCGGCTCTATGCCTCCGTGAACGGCTCGCGCGAACTCGTGAACAAGGCGCGCGGCGTGCTCGTCTTTCCACGCGTGATATCGGCGGGCTTCTGGCTCGGCGCACAGTACGGCGAAGGCGCGCTGCGCGTGGATGGCCGAACCGACGGCTACTACAGCACGGCAGGCGGTTCGTTCGGCTTGCAGATCGGCGCTCAGTCGAAAGCGCTCATCTACGTGTTCCTGACCGACGACGCGCTCGCCCAATTCCGCAAGCGCGACGGCTGGGCGGTCGGCACCGACGCGACCGTCGCGGTCATGAGGCTCGGCGCCAACGGCCAGCTCGATACGACGACAGCCACCAACCCTGTCGAAGTCTTCGTGCTGACGAATGCCGGACTCATGGCCGGCGTGTCGCTCGAAGGCACCAAGGTCAGCCGGTTGAGCGACTGAGCGCTACTGCTCCGGGCCGGACAACGGCCTGGTCGCCATCGCGCGCGTGAGACCGTGGACCGGGCGACGCACGGCCACATCGAACGGATTGATCTGCGGACCGATCGTCGCGGCCTGACGCTTCAGCAACTCGACCACCATGGGCAGACGGTCTTCGCCGAGACGCGTCGATAGCGTGCCGACGCTCAACGCGCCGACCGCAAGCCCCCCACGATCGAGTATCGGCACCGCGACGCCCGCCATGCCATCGATCAATCCGCTGTTGCGCCCCGCGTAGCCTTGCGCGCGCACGCGCTCGATCTCGGTGCGCAGATAGACCTCGTCGAACACGCCATAGTTATGCAGCCGCGGCACGTTGAAGCGGATGATCTCCTCGCGCTCTTCCTCGGGTTGAAACGCGAGAATCGCGAGGCTGCCCTGCCCGACGCCCAGCGCCACGCGCCCGCCCACATCGCCGGTGAACGAGCGGATCGGGAACGGGCCTTCGCACATGTCGAGACACACTGCATCGAAGCTGCTCTTCACGAGCAGGAAGATGGTGTCGCCGAGACTCGCGCATAGCCGCAGCAACGCGGGCCGGCACAGCGTGCGCATGCGGCTCGGGTTGCCCGCCTGCGCCGCCAGCGAAAAGAAATCCACGCTCAGCCGATAACGCTTGCTCCCCTCGTCCTGTTCGACGACCCCTTCCGCGATCAGCGCATGCAGGATGCGATGCACGGTGGCCTGCGTCAGTCCCACCGCCTTCGCGAGCGCGGTGACACGGCTGCCTTCGGCCTGGTCCTCGCCGAGCGCGCGAATCACGGCGAACGCACGCTGGAGCATGCCGACGCCCGGCGCGTCCGGCGGCTGCGTTCCGTTTTCTTCGTCAGAAGCCTTCATCTTCGCCTCGTGTATTCCATTCAACGGAATGTCCGCGCTACGCAATTCTCCGCCCCTATTCGACCCGATTCAGCCGCATAGCGCAATCTAAGGGATAACCCAAATCACGCTCATCGAAATAAATTCTCCGTGCAAGCGAGATAAATTCCATTGTTCGAAATCCATAAGCAAGTTTCACTCATTCACTGGAATTTCAAATTGACGCACCGAAATTTGGCTAGCTAGAGTCGGTCCATCGGAATCAGTCGCACACAGGCGGCGCGCGACGCGCCGAAGGGGCAGGCCATGTCGTTCCTCACATTGACCGATCTGTCGAAATCGTTCGGCGATCTGCACGCCGTCGCCGACGTCAATCTGTCGGTCGAGAAAGGCGAATTCGTCTCGCTGCTCGGACCATCGGGCTGCGGCAAGACCACGACCTTGCAGATGATCGCGGGCTTCATCGAAGCGACGCGCGGGCGCATCATGCTCGACGGCCGCGACATCACGCACATGCGCCCGAACCGGCGCGGCCTCGGCATCGTGTTTCAGAGCTACGCGCTCTTTCCGCACATGAGCGTCGAGCAGAACGTGAGCTTCGGGCTGGAGATGCGCAACATCGACAAGAGCGAGCGCCGCGAGCGCGTGCGCGACGCGCTGTCGCTCGTGCGGCTCGACAAGTTCGCGCATCGCTTTCCGCGCGAGTTGTCGGGCGGGCAACGTCAGCGCGTGGCGCTCGCGCGCGCGATCGTCATCGCGCCGCCCGTGCTGCTGCTCGACGAGCCGATGTCCAACCTCGACGCGAAGCTGCGCGAGGACATGCAGTTCGAGTTGCGCGGCATTCAGCGCAAGATCGGCACGACGACGATCATGGTCACGCACGATCAGTCCGAAGCGCTGTCGATCAGCGATCGCGTCGTCGTGATGGAAGCGGGCCGCATCACGCAGGTCGATACGCCCTATCGCGCGTATGAGCGTCCCGAGACGAGCTTCGTGTCGCAGTTCATCGGCAAGGCCAACATGCTGCGCGGCACGATCGTCGCGCGTGACGGCGACGCCATTCGCATCGATCTCGGCCACGATCTCGCGGAGACGGGCTCGACCTCGCAGCTTCCGGAGCGCGAGCGCGCGATCGGCGTCGGCGATGCGGTCACCGTGTGCATCCGCCCGGAGAAACTGAGGCTCGGCGCGGCGGGCAGCGGACGTCTGCCGGGCCGCGTGACGAGCCGCTTCTTTCTCGGCAGCCAGTGGCTTTACCGGCTCGACAGCCGCGCGGGCGAAATGCTCGTGTGCTGCCAGAATCACGGCGACGAGCCGCTCGAAGAAGGCGCGCAAGTCGGCATCGACTGGAACACGGAATCGATCCGCTTCATCCAGCAGGAGGCCGCCCGTGGATAGCACGCTGCGTTCTTCCGAGCCTGCTTCGGCGGCGGCATCGAACAGCGCCCGGCGCGCGCCGTGGCATGCGTATCTGCCGCTCTGGATGATGAGCGCGCCCGCGCTGCTGCTTTTTGCGGTGCTCGTGATCGTGCCGCTCGCGATGACGCTCGCGCTCACCTTCTACCGATTCGATCCCGCGATCGGCTCCGTCGCCGCGTTCGATCTGCATAACTACGCCGAAGTGCTCGGCTCGTCGTACTTCCACACGATCTTCGCGCGCACGTTCGGCATCGCCGCGCTGGTGACGTTGCTCTGTGTCGTGATCGGCACGCCCGAGGCGTACATCCTGTCGCGCATGGGCGATCCGTGGCGCTCCATCTTCCTGCTGGTGATTCTCGCTCCGCTGCTCGTCTCGGTCGTCGTGCGCGCGTTCGGCTGGAGCATGCTGCTCAACGTGAACGGGCTCGTGAACCAGTTGCTCGGCGCGTTCGGCTTCGGTCCGTACAAGCTGCTCTATACGACGTTCGCGATCGTCATCGCGCTGGTTCACGTGATGCTGCCGTTCATGGTGATTCCGGTGTGGACCGCGCTGCAACGTATCGATCCGCAGACGGAAAACGCCGCGCTCTCGCTGATGGCCTCGCCCGCCGTCACGCTGCGGCGCATCGTATTGCCGCAACTCGTGCCGGGGATTTTGTCGGGCAGTCTGATGGTGTTCGGTCTGTCCGCGAGCGCCTTCGCGATTCCGGGACTGCTCGGCGGACGCCGCCTGAAGGTCGCGGCCACCACCGTCTACGACCAGTTCCTCAGTTCGATGAACTGGCCGCTCGGCGCCACCATCGCGGTGCTGCTGCTCATCGCCAATCTGGTGGTGATGCTCACTTATTATCGCGTGCTCGAGCGGCGCTATACGCGCAGCATGGGCTGAACGAGGCGATCCATCATGCGCAAAAACGGTCCCGTCGCGCTGGCGTTCCATACGATCGTGATCCTGTTCGTGCTGGCGCCGCTCGTCATCGTCATGCTCGTCGCGTTCACGCCCGAAGAAACGCTGACGCTTCCCACGCACGGCCTCTCGCTGCGCTGGTTCCGCGCGATTCTCGATTATCCCGACTTCATCTCGGCGTTCTTCAACAGCGTGAAGCTCGCATTCGCATCGGCGACGCTGTCGCTCGTGATCGCGTTGCCCGCCGGACTCGCGATCGGCCGCGCGCGCTTTCCGGGACGCGGCTTCCTGAACGGGCTGCTGCTCTCGCCGCTCGTGATTCCCGGCCTCGTGCTCGGCATCGCGATGCTGCGCTTCTTCGCGCTGATCGGCGCAACCGGCTCGTTCGCGTGGCTGATCCTCGCGCACATGGTCATCATCACGCCGTTCGTGATGCGGCTCGTGCTCGCGTCGGTGAGCGGCATGGACCGCAGCATCGAGCACGCCGCATCGTCGCTCGGCGCAAGTTCGTGGACGACCTTCCGCCGCGTCACGCTGCCGATGATCCTGCCCGGCATCACCGGCGGCTGGCTGCTCGCGTTCATCAACAGCTTCGACGAGCTGACGATGTCGGTCTTCGTCACGTCGCCGCAAACGGTGACGCTGCCGGTGCGCATGTACATGTACGCGACCGAATCGATCGATCCGATGATGGCGTCCGTCTCGGCGCTCGTCATCTTCATCACCGCGGGCGCGATGCTGATTCTCGACCGCGTGTACGGGCTCAACCGCATTCTGATCGGCCAGCACTGAACCCACTCTCATGAGCACCGCAACGATTCATCATGCGCCGCAGTTCGTTCGTCTCAATGAGACCGAGCGCGCACGCATTCCCTTCGTTCTCGATGGCGTGCCGGCCGAAGCGCTCGCGGGCGATACGCTTTTGACCGCCATCCTCATGCATCAAAGGCATGTGCGGCACAGCGAATTCAGCGGCAAGCCGCGCGCGGGCTTCTGCCTGATCGGCGCGTGTCAGGACTGCTGGGTGCGCGGCGAGGACGGCAAGCGCATGCGCGCATGTTCGACGCGCATCGAAGCGGGCATGCGTGTCGTCACGGAGGACGTGCGATGAACGGCGCGCATCGTGTGGTGATCGTCGGTGCCGGACCGGCCGGCATTCGCGCGGCGGAGACGCTCGTCGCGGCGGGATTGCGACCGGTCGTCATCGATGAAAACGCGCGCTGGGGCGGACAGATCTATCGGCAGCCGCCCGCCGACGCGGGCTTCAAACGCAGCGCGGCGACGCTCTACGGCTTCGAGGCGAAGAAGGCCGAAGCCGTGCACGGCGCGATGGCGAAGCTGCTGCCGAAGATCGACTATCGCCCCGACACGCTCGCGTGGGCGTGCGAGCAGAGCCGCCTCGACACGCTTCACGCGGGACGCGAGGCGAGCGTGCCGTTCACGCATCTGATCATCGCGAGCGGCGCGACGGATCGCATCGTGCCGCTGCTCGGCTGGACGCTCGCGGGCGTCTTCACGCTCGGCGGCGCGCAGGTCGCGTTGAAAGCGCAAGGCTGCGCGATCGGTTCGCGCGTCGTGTTCGCGGGCACCGGGCCGCTCCTGTATCTCGTCGCCTATCAATACGCGAAAGCAGGCGCGCGGGTCGCTGCCGTGCTCGACACCAGCCCGTTCTCGCGTCAGGCCGCCGCCGCGCCGCGCCTCTTGAACCAGCCTGCGACGTTCGCCAAGGGCCTGTATTACGTCGCATGGCTGCAGGCGCATGGCGTGCGTATCGAACGTGGCGTGACGCTCGATAACATCGACGGCGACGATGCCGTGCGCGGCATCCGCTGGCGCACGCATCGCGGCGAGCCACGCACGCTCGACTGCGATGCCGTCGGCATGGGCTTCGGCCTGCGCCCCGAAACGCAACTCGCGGATCTCGCCGGATGCCGCTTCCGCTTCGACGCGCTCAATCGCTGCTGGCTTCCCGAGCGCGACGCAGCGGGCCGCAGCTCGGAACGCAACGTGTATCTCGCCGGCGACGGCGCGGGCATCGCCGGTGCGGACGCCGCCGAGCTCGCGGGACGGCGCGCCGCGCTCGCGCTGATCGAAGACATCGGCATCATGGCGCACGAACGCGCTCAGCCCGATGCAGCGAAGCTCGAACGCGAACTCGAACGCATCGCCGTTTTCCGCGCGGGCATCGAGCATGCGTTCGCGCCGCCCGCGAACGCCGCGCAGGACTGGCCCGACGACATGATCGTGTGCCGCTGCGAGGAAGTCACCGCCGGCACGATGCGCGCGTGCATCCGCAGCGGCCTCGCCACGGAAGTCAACCGGCTGAAGGCGCTCACGCGCATCGGCATGGGCCGCTGTCAGGGCCGCATGTGCGGCGAATCCGCCATTGCGCTCCTCGCCGCCGAAACCGGCAAGCCGCTCGCCGAGGTCGGCCGTCTGCGCAGCCAGGCGCCCATCAAACCCATCCCGATCACACCGATGCTCTACGACGACGGCGTGCAGGTGCAGCCCGAGGAAGCCCACGATGAGTGACGCGCGTCCGGGTGTGAGTCATTACGATGTGGTGATCGCGGGCGGCGGGCTCGTCGGCTCGTCGACGGCGCTTGCGCTCGCCAAAGCGGGCATGCGCGTCGCGCTGATCGAACGGCGCTTCTGCGGCGCGCAGGCGAGCGGCGTGAACTACGGCGGCGTGCGCACGCAGGGACGCACGGAAGAACAGTTGCCGCTCGCCGTGCGCGCGCGGCGCGTGTATGGCCGCCTGCCCGAGCTGATCGGCATCGACGGCGAGATGGTCATGTCGGGTCATCTGCGTCTCGCGCGCTACGAAGCCGATCTCGACGTGCTCGATCGATGGTCCGCGATGGCGCGCGAACACGGCGTTCAATCGCAGGTGATGAGCGGCGCCGCATTCCGCAAGCGCTATCCGTGGCTCGGAACGGCGGCGATCGGCGGCTCGCTCTGCCCGAGCGACGGCCACGCGAATCCGCGTCTCGTCTCGCCGGGTTTCGCGCATGCCGCCCGGCGCGCGGGCGCCGACGTGCGCGAGCAGACCGAGCTCGCCGACATCACCTTCGACGGCACGCGCTTTCAGATGCGCGCGGGCAACGAGCGCATCAGTTCCGACTGGCTCGTCAACAGCGCGGGCGCGTGGGCGAACCGCATCGCGGGCAGCTTCGGCGAAAGCGCGCCGATGAAGCCCATCTATCCGAACATGTGGGTGACCGAGCCGCTGCCGCTTTTTATCGGGCACAGTCTCGGCGTGGTCGGCGGCGGCATCTACGCGCGTCAGGTCGAACGCGGCAACTGCGTGATCGGCGGCGGACGCGGACATGGCGATGGCGAGTACGCGCAGCCATCGACGGCCACGACGCGCGCCGTGATGCGCGACGCCTGCGCGCTGTTGCCCGCCCTGCGCGATGCGCTCCTGATCCGCACATGGAGCGGCGTGGAAGGCGAGACGCCCGACAGCAATCCGATCATTGGGCCGAGCCGCACCACGCCGCGTCTTCTGCATGCCTTCGGTTTTTCGGGCGGCGGCTTTCTGCTCGCGCCCGGCGTCGGCGAAGTGCTCGCCGAACTGGTCACGCAGGGCGCGACCAGCACGCCGATCGACGCCTTCTCGATCGGACGGTTCAGTTCGATGCCTCTACCCGTCACTCACTAAATCAGAACAAGGAAAACTCACGATGAAGCTGCCCCGCACACTCGTTTCGCTCGCCGCGCTCGTCGCGCTCGGTGTCACGTCGTCCGCCTGGTCGCAGAGCAAGACGATCTATATCGGCATGAACGGCGGACCGATGGAAAAGGCCTACACCAGCCAGGTCCTCCCCGAGTTCGAGAAAGCCAACAACGTGAAGGTCGTCGTGGTGCCGGGCACGTCGTCCGACGTGCTCGCGAAACTGCTCGCGAACCGCAACAGTCCGCAGATCCACGTCGCGTTCCTCGATGACGGCGTGATGGCGCGCGCCGTCAGCATGGGCGTGTGCCAGAAGCTCGACGATGCGCCCGTGCTCAAGGAGCTCTATCCGTTCGCGCGCCTGAAGGACGACATGGGCGCGGGCGTGCAGCTCGGCATGACCGGCATCGGCTACAACACGAAGCTCTTCAAGGAAAAAGGCTGGGCGCCGCCGACTTCGTGGATGGACTTCGCCGATCCGAAGTACAAGGGCAAGGTGGTGTTCCAGTCGGCGTCGAGCAGCACGTTCGGCCTGCACGGCTTCCTTGCGATCAACCGCATCCTCGGCGGCAGCGAGAAGAACGTCGAGCCGGGCTTTTCCAAATGGGCGACGACGGTCGGCCCGAACGTCGTCGAGTACATTCCGAATTCGGCGAAGCTCTCGGAGATGATCACGACGGGCGAAGCCGGCCTCTTTCCGCTCACGCCGACCGCCATCGGCGATCTGAAGGACAAGGGTCTGCCGGTTGCGTATGTCGCGCCGAAGGAAGGCGCGGTGCTGCTGCTCGTCGATGTGTGCGTCGTGAAGAACAATCCCGATCCCGCGCTCGCGCAGAAGCTCGCGCAGTTCCTCCTGTCCGCGCCCGCGCAAACGAAGGCCGCCGAAGCCGGCAAGCAGATTCCCACCAACACGCAGGCGAAGATGACGCCGGAGATGGAGAAGAATCTCGGCGACCTGAACGCGCTCGTGAAGAAAGTGACCGTGGTGGACTGGGACACGATCAACGCGAATCGCGCCCAGTGGGATCAGCGCTGGAATCAGCAGATCGAGAAGTAACGCTTATAGGTCCTTCACTAGACGAAGCGCATCGTAGATGGCGGCGTGCGTATTGCGCGCCGCCACCGCATCTCCGATCCTGAAGAGCTGGAAGCGCCCTTCCGGATTCCGTTCGACGACTTGCGGCTTGCCGTCGATGAGCGTGTCGTAATCGACCGCGCCGAGGTTCGACGACAAAGGCTTCAGCTCGAAGTACAGTTCGTCCATCGGAATGGTGCCGTGATTGACGACGATCTGATCGTGACGCTGCTCTTTCTTCACGCCGCCGTAATCGCTGCCGATCGTCGCCACCAGTTCGCCGCCCTCGCGGCGCACGGATTCGAGGCGGAACGTCACCGTGAATGTGGTCGCGAGTTTCTGCAGCGAGCGCATGTAGGGCACGAGGTTCATGCTCATGACTTCGGGCGAGAACGAGCGGTCGGGCGTCATCACTTCCACCTTGCCGCCGGCCTGCGCGATCGTTTCGGCTGCCTGAAGCGCGGCGTGATCGCCGGCATCGTCGAAGATCAAGACATTCGCGCCGGGCTTCACATCGCCGGAAATGATGTCCCACGAAGAGACGACATGCTCGTTGCCTTCGGTGCAGACTTCCGTGTGCGGCATGCCGCCGGTCGCGACGATCACCACATCCGGATTCTCCGCCAGCACGGTCTCGTTGTCGGCCCACGTATTGAACCTGAACCGCACGCCGAGCCTTTCGCACTGCGCCATGCGCCAGTCGACGATGCCCATCATCTCCTTGCGGCGAACGTTCTGCGCGGTCAGGCGAATCTGGCCGCCGGGATCGTTCATCGCTTCCAGCACGACGACATCGTGCCCGCGCTCGCCCGCGACGCGCGCCGCTTCGAGACCCGCGGGCCCCGCGCCCACGATGACAATCCTGCGCTTCGTCGCGGCAGGCTTGATCGTGTGCGGCATCTCCAGTTCGCGGCCCGTCGCGGCGTTGTGGATGCACAGCGCCATGCCGCCCTGATAGATGCGATCGAGGCAGTAATTCGCGCCCACGCAAGGCCGGATATCGTCCTCCCTGCGCTCGATGATCTTTCGCACGATATGCGGATCGGTCATATGCGCGCGCGTCATGCCGACCATGTCGATCTTGCCCGACTCGATCGCATGGCGCGCGGTCGCGACGTCCTGAATGCGCGCCGCATGGAACGTAGGGAAGTCCGTCGCCTGCCGGATTTCACCCGCGAAATCGAGGTGCGGGGCGCTCTTCATGCCCATGATGGGGATGACATCGGTGAGCCCGGCGTCGGTATCCAGATGGCCGCGAACCACGTTCAGAAAATCGACGAGACCGCTGTTTTTCAGGCGCTTCGAAATCTCGATGCCCTCCTCCTTCGTGATGCCGCCTGCCAGCATTTCGTCGGCCGTATAGCGGATGCCGAGAAGAAAGCGCTCGCCGACGCGCTCGCGCATCGCGCGCAGCACGTCGAACGTGAAGCGCATGCGGTTTTCCAGCGAGCCGCCATACGGACCTTCGAGCGTATTCGTCAGCGGCGACCAGAACTGGTCCATCAAGTGACCGTACGATTCGATTTCCAGCCCGTCGAGCCCGGCGGCCTTCATGCGCTCCGCCGCATCGGCGAAGTCGCGGACGATGCGCTCGATATCCCAGTCCTCCAGCTTCTTCGGAAAAGCGCGGTGCGAGGGTTCGCGGTTGTGCGACGGCGAGACGGCCGGCAGCCAGTCGCCTTTGTCCCAGCGCGTGCGGCGGCCGAGATGCGTCAACTGGATCATCACTTTCGCGCCGTGCTCGTGGCACTCGTCGACGAGATCCTTCATCCACGGAACGACTTCATCCTTGTACGCGAGGATGTTGTTGAAGACCGGCGGACTGTCCTTCGAAACCGCCGCGGAACCCGCCGTCATCGTCAATGCGAGACCCGCCCTGGCCCGTTCGACGTGGTACGCGCGGTAGCTCGCCTTCGGCATCCCGTCCTCGGCGTACGCCGGTTCATGCGACGTCGTCATGATCCGGTTTCGAAAAGTAAGGTGTTTCAGCGTGTACGGCTGCAGCAGCGGGTCCGTGGACATGGATGCCTCATCGAAGCGAGTGGGGACGAAACGCCTGTTGTGAATCAAGAGTAGAACCTCTGTACACATGTGTCAAGTAGGGAGACAATGGTGTACATTGGAGTCGTCAAAGCGGAGGAAATAACGAAATGGACGAGACGCTCGACGTGGTGCGCGGCTCCGCCGACATGTGGCTCGATGCGGCGTATGAAGGCTTTCTGGAAGGTGGCGTGGAGGCGGTCCGCATTCTTCCGCTCGCAAAAAAGCTGAATCTTTCGCGGACGAGTTTCTACTGGTTCTTCAAGGATCGTGAAGAATTGCTGGCCGCGCTGCTCGACCGATGGAAACAGAAGAACACGGGCAACTGGATCGAACGTACGGAAGCGTATGCGGACAGCGTGTGCGAAGCGATCCTGAACGTGTTCGACTGCTGGTTCGACGACACGATCTTCGACTCGCGCTTCGAGGCCGCGATCCGCAACTGGGCGCAGCAATCGCCGGACATCGCGGAGCACATGGCTCAGGACGACGCGCAGCGCATCGAGGCGCTGACTGCGCTATTCGAGCGATTCGACTATGAGCCGCGCGCCGCCGATGTCCGCGCGCGCGTCGCGTATTTCACGCAGGCCGGCTATGTCTCGACGAAGCCTCACGAAGACATGTCCGTCCGCATGATGCGCATTCCGGAGTACGTCGAAGTCTTTACCGGTGTGCGGCCGAAGAAGCACGAACTCCAGCGCTTCTACTCGCGGCGCGACTTCGAGTTCGAGTTCGAATGAACGTGTTCCTTCGCGGTCAGTTGCTCGAACACGTGCTCGCATGCGGCTTTCCACGCCGCGTTGCCACCGAGCCTTTCCAGCACATCCAGACCTTGTGCCGTATAGGTGCCCGCCGTCGCGATGGATGAACCGATTTCGCCGATGCCCGACGAAGCTTTGTATCGCGAGTAAGCCACGCAGTCTTCGACGCCACTGAGCACGAGTTGTCTTGCATCGTCGGGTGCGAAGCCCTTCTGAACGAACCATTGCTGCAAGTCGTGGAGCAGGAAATAAAACCATCCGTTCATGCATGCGCCGACCGTGGCGAGTTCGAATTCGCGTTCGGTTGCAAGCAGCACCGGATTGCCCAGCGCGGCGAGCAACGGCGCCATCGCTGAATCGGCGGGATAGACCGCGACCGTCGAGCGGTTGATCTCGGCAGCGAGGGACAACATGGCGCGCGTGCATTCCCGTGCGCCGAACATCCGCTGCAAATCGCCGACCGGCACGCCACTGACAACGGAAATGAGCGGGATGCCGGGCCTCAAGCTGATTTCCTGCGCGAGCTCGCCGAGTTGTCCCGGACGAACGCCGATGAGGACGACATCAGCGGCATCCGCGACTTCCTGGTTATCGCGCATCAACGTGCAGCCGATATCTTTCGCGAGACTTTCCGCTCTTGCGCGGCTTCTGGGCGAAAGAAGAAACGTCGTGTCGCTGCCGCTGCGATGTAATCCTCGAATCATCTTCTCGGTCAGATCGCCGACGCCGAGCACCCCGAGCTTGATCATGAGTTTCGTCACTCCTCGCTGAGCCTGATTTGTCAAACTGAACATTCGTGCAGATGACGCGCGCATCACGAGGCACTATATCTGCATTCGAGAACATCTGGCCGCTTCCGTTGCACGTGCTCGAATCGGCGCATAGACTGATTCGGGTATCGGGTGTTCACGAATGCATCGTGAAGAAATACGGAGTATCGCCATGATCGAGCAGAGCGATTTTCGGACCAGAAAACTGGCGCTCAATCACGGGAGCGGCCTTATGCCCGCGCTCGGATTCGGCACACTCATTCCCGATGGGGCCACGACTCTTCGTGCCACCCGGGAAGCACTGGAAGCCGGCTATCGACACTTCGATTGCGCCGAGCGGTATCGAAACGAGCGTGAAGTAGGCGAGGCTCTGCGCACAGGGCTCGCGAATGGCGGAATTGCGCGCGAAGATATCTTCGTCACGACAAAGTTATGGAATTCCAATCATCGGCCGGAGCGTGTCGAAGCGGCTTTCGAAGGAAGCCGTGAAAGGCTCGGCGTCGAGTTTCTCGATCTCTATCTGATTCATACGCCGTTTGCATTTCAGCCAGGCGATGAGCAGGATCCGCGCGATCAGAACGGCGCCGTCATTTACGATAAAGGCGTGACTCTGCGCGATACGTGGAGCGCGATGGAGCGTCTCGTCGATCAGGGAAAATGCCGCGCCATAGGACTATCCGATATCGGCCTGGACCAATTGCGAGGGCTTTACGAAGCGGCGCGAATCAAACCCGCAGTGGTACAGGTCGAGGCTCATCCGTATCTTCCGGAAACAGAGCTTCTGGACTTCTGCAAGGAAAATCAGATCGTGTTTCTGGCCTTCGCGCCATTGGGTCATGGCATCAGGCCAGGGCCGCTCGAAGACCCCGTCGTTACGCGAATCGCCGCGCGAATCGGCAAGACGCCGGCGCAGGTACTGCTTGCCTGGGCGATTCAGCGCGGCGGCGCGTTGCTCACGACGCCCAAGACAGCGGAGCGCGCACGCGAGAATCTCGATGTATCCGCGCTTCCGGAAGACGCGTTCGACGAGATCAACCGGATCGAGACGCGGCAGCGGTTCAACGAGGTCGTGAAGACGGGCAGCCCCGGTTTTATTCCGCGCAGCCCGCAGTAATTGCGGCGCGAACGATATCCGGAGCCACGCCATGAGTGAAGAGCAGATTCGAGAAACGCTGAATGCGCACTGGCTCGCATCGGCGAACGGCGACCTCGACGCCGAGCACGACATCTACGATGACGATGCCATCTGCGATTATCCCCAGTCAGGCGAACGCATACGCGGACGGGCGAACTTGCAGGCATTGCGGGGACATCATCCGGACAAGCCGTCCGGTTTCGATGTCAAACGGATTCAGGGAGAAGGCAATCTCTGGATCACCGAATACATGATCTCGTATCAGGGACAGGCGGCCTTTACGGTCAGCATCATGGAATTCCGCGACGGCAAGGTGATTCACGAAACCCAATACTTTTCGAGTCCATTCGAAGCACCGGCCTGGCGAAGTCAGTGGGTTCAGCAAATGAACTGACGGGCGAATGTCTGCCTTGCGCCGACATCGAGCAATCGAACTGTCGCTCGCGAGCCGTCGCGTGACACGCGTGCGCGCTCGAATAAATTGCTCGACGCTTATAGGCAGGGACTTTCGCACTCGTTGGCATGGCGCGTGCAAATGAATGAGTGGCGATTTGCATGTCGTCATTCACTTCACTTTTGCCAGGAGACCAGCCATGACCACTCTGACCATCACCGATCTGCCCCGCGCCGATACCATCGATCGCGATGCGATGTCCGCCGTGCGCGGCGGCATCGCCCATGTGACCTTGCCCGGCGGCGGCAACACGCTTCCCGGATTGCCGACGCTGCCGGCGTCGTGGCCCGGCGCTGCCGCGCTCCTGAAGGAGCTGCACATTCCGGTGCCGCTGCAGATAGCGCCGCAACCCGCGACGCAGGACCCTCGTCTGCTTTGAGCCCGAGTCGCGTGAAACTCGACGCGCCTTCATCGTTCGAAATAGATCGCGAGCCAGACGGTTTGCTCGTCGGCATCCGTCCACGCGACGCGATGCCGGCAATGCGGCTCGATCAGCACGTAGTCGCCCGGACGCATGTCGTGCCGCGTCGAGTTCTCCTCGAACTCGAGCGTGGCCGCTCCCGACAGCAGCACGACCCATTCGGCGCGCGAGTCGTCGTACCAGAAGCCTTCAGGACTCGCGTGTCCCATCGACACGATCCGCTCCACGTTCAGGCGCTGCCCCGTGACGAGCATGTCGATCCGCTCTTCGACGCCGCGCTTTGCTTCGACGCCGAACAGGTTACCCGTTTGCAGTTGCATGGATCGGCCTCGCGTCAGGGTTCAAATCGCTGATATCGATTATGTGCGAACTCAACTCGACCCGCTTACCAGCAGATCGCGCATCGCGTTGAGCGCCGCCGAGAAGTGCCCTTTGCGCCACACGAGCAGCGTATCGACGCGGCCGAGTTCGCCCATCGGATGCAGATCCACTTCGCCATCCAGCCGCGCGAGTTCGAGCACTGAACGCGGCGCCACCGCGACGCCCGCTCCCGCCGCCACGCACGCGACGATCGCGTGATACGAACCCAGCTCCAGCACCCGCGCCGGTCGGATGCCCTGCTGCTCGTACCAGCGCATCGCGTATGAGCGGTAAGCGCAGCCGCGCTCGAACGCCACCAGCGTCAGACCCGCCGCCTCGCGCGCCGTCGTCGCCGGATGCTGTCCGCGCGGCGTGACCAGCGCCAGCTCTTCCTCGAACACCGGCACGAACTCGAACTGCTCGGGGGGAAGCGAGTCGGGCTCGATCGGACGCGCCATCACCGCCGCGTCCACTTCGAACGTGCGCACGCTTTCGATGAGCGCGCGTGTCACGCCCGTCGCCAGTTCGAGCGTCACCTGCGGCCAGCGCTGATGGTAAGTCGCGAGCACGCGCGGCAGGCGGCTCGCGGCCGTGCTTTCCATCGTCCCGAGCCGCAGACGCCCCTGCGGACGATTCTCGCTGACCGCGTGACGCGCTTCCTCGGCGAGCGCGAGCAGACGTTCCGCATAGGGCAGCAAGGTCTCGCCGGCCGGCGTCAGCACGAGACGCCGGCCATCGCGAATGAAAAGGTCCGTGCCGAGCGTCTCCTCAAGCTGACGGATGCGCGTCGTCACGTTCGACTGCACGCGATTGAGCTTCGCCGCCGCCCGCGTCACGCCGTTCTCGCGCACGACGGCCCGAAAAATGGTCAATGCCGATAGATCCATGATCTTTCCAGAAGATTCATTGCATCTCGATTATTCATTTTTCAAGATACATCGGTCAAGTTAGGATGCGTTCATTACCGCTTCGCTGATCGCCTCATGGCCTCCTCGCCCGCACAAGCCTCGTCGCTGCCCGCCCATCACGCGCGAAATGCCGCGCTGGCGTGCGCCGTCGTGCTCGCGGTGGCGCTCGGCGTCGGACGATTCGCCTTCACGCCGCTGCTTCCGCTGATGCTGAAAAGCGGCGCGCTCGATATCCGCCACGGCGGCTGGCTCGCATCGGCGAATTACGCGGGCTACTTGATCGGCGCGTTGTCGTGCGCGGCGATCCGCATCGACCACGCGCGCATGGTGCGCCTCGCGCTCGCGTGGACGATCGTGCTGACGCTCGCGATGGGCGTCGTCCATCTCTTCTGGCTGTGGGCCGCGATACGCTTCGCGGCGGGCGTCGTCAGCGCCTGGGCCTTCGTGTTCGCGTCGCAGTGGGGCTTGCGGCGGCTCGCCGAACTCGACGCGCACGGCCTCGGCGGCGTGATCTACGCGGGGCCCGGCGTCGGCATCGTGGCGACCGGTTTGCTCGGCGCGGCGGCCGCCGCGCTCGGCGTGCCAGCGCCTTCGGTATGGATCGGATTCGCGATCGCGTCGGGCGTGGCGGGCGCGATCGTGTGGAAGACGCTCGCTCATCGGGCGCCATCGACGCGTGGTCGCGCACACGTGCCCGAGCGCGCGGCGCCCGCGTCGGCGCGCGCCGATTCGATCGGGCTCGTCGGCCTCTACAGCCTCGCGGGCTTCGGTTACATCATCACCGCGACGTTTCTTCCCGTCATCGCGCGACAGGCGTTGCCGGGCTCGCCGTGGCCCGACCTGTTCTGGCCGGCGTTCGGACTGGCGCTGATCGCAGGTGCGCTGATCGCCGCGCGGCTGCCGCTGTCGTGGGACAACCGGTTCTTGTCGGCGGCGTGCTATGTGATCCAGGCGCTCGGCATCTTGCTGGGCATCGTGTTTCCGAGCGCGCTCGGCTTCGGTATCGGCAGCGCGCTGCTGGGCTTGCCGTTCACCGCGATCACCTTGTTCGCGATGCGCGAGGCGCGCCGATTGCGCGGTGAAGCCGCCGCCGGCCTGATGGGATACGCGACCGCCGCGTACGGCGTGGGACAGATCGCGGGACCGCTCGTCGCAGCACCGATCGCCGCGCACACCGGCTCCTTTTCCATCGCGTTATGGATCGCGGTGGCGGCGCTGGGACTCGGCGCGGCCGGACTGGCATGGCTCGGGATGCGCGGGCGCACAGCGAGCGCCTGACGCAACAGGATCGTCCTATCCGCGCGCCTAAGCCGCGTGTCAAAGTGGCGGGCATCCTCTCATGTGGAGCATGCCGTGTCCGCCGCCGAAACATCCGCTCTTCTCTATCGCCCCTTCACCGCCGATGACATCGCCGCGGCGCATGCGCTCTCGGTCGAAGTCAAATGGCCGCATCGCGCCGACGACTGGCGCTTCGTGCTCGACGCCGGCGCGGGTTTCATCGCGCAGGACGGCGAGCGCGTGGTCGGCACCGCGCTCTTCTGGACATACGGCGACGATGGCGGATCGCTCGGCATGGTGATCGTCGCGCCCGACTGCCAAGGCAAGGGCATCGGCCGCAAGCTGATGGAACTGCTGCTCGAAGCGCTCGGCAACCGCATCACCGTGCTGCACGCGACGCCCGCGGGCGAACCGCTTTACGCGAAGCTCGGGTTCAAACGCATCGGCGCGATCCATCAGCATCAATCCGCCGATTTCGCTGTACCCGCAATCGACCTGCCGCAAGGCGAACGGCTGCGCGCGATCGAACCGGGCGATACGCAAGCCATCGTCGATCTCGCATCGCGCGCGAACGGACTCGACCGAAGCGCGTTGCTGCCCGCGCTGTTGAACGTCGCGCGCGGCGTCGTGCTCGAACGCGATGGCGAAGTGATCGGCTTCTCGCTCATCCGCGAGTTCGGGCGCGGTCACGCGATCGGACCGGTGGTTGCCGTCACCACGGATCAACAGCAGCAACGCCGCGCGCAGGCGCTCATCGCGCATACGCTCGCGTCTCGCGAAGGCACGTTCACGCGCATCGATACGCCGGATGAAAGCGGTCTGTCGGACTGGCTCGAAGGCATCGGGCTCAAACGTGTGGACACGGTCATCAAGATGGCGCGCAACGGCACGCCGCCGCACGATGCGTCCGTCGCGCAATTCGCGATCATCAATCAGGCGCTGGGCTGATACCCATGACGATCCTCTATAAAGCCGATCCCGAACGCGGCCGCCAATGGGCGCAGCACTTCGCGCAGAAAGCGCCGGACGTGACGTTCCGTGTGTGGCCCGACATCGGCGATCCCGCAGCCGTCCGCTATCTCGCCGCATGGCAGCCGCCCGCCGACGTCATGCAGACATTCCCCAATCTCGAAGTGATCTTCTCCGTGGGCGCGGGCATCGATCAGTTCGATCTGTCGGGCGTGCCGCCGCATGTCGCCGTCGTGCGGATGACCGAGCCGGGCATCGTCGAAGGCATGGTCGAATACGTGACGCAGGCCGTGCTCACCATTCATCGCGATCTCTTCGATTACGCCGCGCAGCAACGCGAGCGCGTCTGGCGCGAGATGCCCGTGCGCGCCGCTTCGACGCGGCGCGTCGGCGTGCTCGGGCTCGGCATGCTCGGCACGGCGGTGCTGAAAACGCTGCGTCTCTTCGGCTTCGATTGCGCCGGATGGAGCCGTTCGCCGCATGAGATCGAAGGCGTCGAATGTCATGCGGGCGTCGAATCGCTCGATACGTTCCTCGCGCGCACCGATATCCTCGTGTGCCTGCTGCCGCTCACGGATGCGACGCGCGGCCTCATCGGCAAACACGTGTTCGAGACGCTGCCCAAAGGCGCATCGTTCATCAACGTGGGGCGCGGCCCGCAGGTGATTCAGCAGGATCTGCTCGATGCGCTCGACAGCGGTCATCTCCATGCCGCGATCCTCGACGTCACCGATCCCGAGCCTTTATCGCCGACGCATCCGTTCTGGACGCATCCGCGCGTGCGCCTGACGCCGCATATCGCGAGCGCGACGCGGCCGGAAACCGCCGTCGATGTGGTGCTGGAGAACCTGCGCCGCCATCGTGCGGGAGAACGCATGATCGGCGCAATCGACCGCACGCGCGGCTACTGAACCGTCCTCCGGGGCGCGCAGCACAAAATGCTGCGCGCCCCCCGAAAAAAACCGCGAATTCACTTTTTGGCGATTTTTTTGGCGATGCGCGCGATACGGCTCTGCCGATAGTATGAAACGGTCAAGAGCCATTCCGCCCCCTTCGAGAAGAGAGAGCCGCATCATGCCGATCAAGTCGCTTGTCGAGTCCGACCGTCAACATCTGATTCATCCCGTCGTCAGCTATCGCGCGCATGAGGCACGCGGCGTCACCGTGCTCGATTCCGCCGATGGCGTGTTCCTGCGCGATATCGAAGGCAAACAGTTGCTCGACGCGTTCTCCGGCCTGTGGTGCGTGAACACGGGTTACGGGCACGCGAGCATCGTCGAGGCCGCTGCGAAGCAGATGACGAAACTGCCCTACGCCACGAGCTATTTCCACTTCGGCTCCGAACCCGCGATCGAACTGGCCGCAAAGCTCGTCGAGCTCGCGCCCGCGTCGCTGCAACACGTGTACTTCACGCTCGGCGGCTCGGATGCCGTCGATTCCGCGCTGCGCTTCATCACGCACTACTACAACGCGACGGGGCGTCCGTCGAAGAAGCATTGCATCGCGCTGCAACGCGGTTATCACGGATCGTCGTCGATCGGCGCGGGACTGACCGCCTTGCCCGCGTTCCATCGCAACTTCGATCTGCCGCTCGCGACGCAGCATCACATTCCTTCGCCGTATGCGTATCGCAACGATTACGCCGACGATGCCGCGCTCATCGCAGCATCGGTGCAGGCGCTCGAAGCGAAGGTCGCGGAGCTCGGCGCGGACAACGTCGCCGCATTCTTCTGCGAGCCGATTCAAGGCTCGGGCGGCGTGATCGTGCCGCCGTCGGGCTGGCTGAAAGCGATGCGCGATGCGTGCCGCAAGCTCGATATCCTCTTCGTCGCCGATGAAGTGATCACCGGCTTCGGCCGAACGGGTCCGCTCTTCGCGTGCGAAGGCGAAGGCGTCGAGCCGGACCTGATGACGGTCGCGAAGGGCTTGACCGCAGGCTATGCGCCGATGGGCGCGGTCCTCATGTCCGACGCGGTCTATCGAGGCATCGCCGATGGCGCAGATGCGTCCGCGGTCATCGGTCATGGCCACACGTATTCGGCGCATCCGGTGAGCGCGGCCATCGGCCTTGAAGTGATGCGGCTCTATCATGAAGGCGGCCTGCTCGCGAACGGCCAGGCGCAGGCGCCGCGTTTCGCGCAAGGGCTCGACGCATTGCTCGAACATCCGCTCGTCGGTGACTCGCGTCATCGCGGTTTGCTCGGCGCGCTCGAACTCGTCGCCGACAAGGAAAGCAAGCGCGGCTTCGATGCATCGCTCAAGCTGCCCGACCGTATCGCCGCAGCCGCGTATGGCAACGGCCTCGTGTTTCGCGCGTTCGGCGACAACATCCTCGGCTTCGCGCCGGCGCTGTGCTACACGCAAGCGAACTTCGACATGCTGTTCGAGCGCCTCACGAAAACGCTCGACGACGTGCTCGCGCAGAGCGAAGTACGCGATGCGTTGAAGGGCGGATCGGGCTTCAGCTCCCGCGCGGCTGCGTGATAACATCGACCGACCGCCGACATGCGAGACCGAACCCGCCGCGATGAGCACCGACAGCAAGCTGGACCGAATCGATCTGCGTATCCTCTCGCAATTGCAGAAGCGCGGGCGCATCACGAACGTGGAGCTCGCCGATGCGGTCGGTCTGTCGCCCAGCCCTTGCCTGATTCGTGTGAAGCGGCTGGAAAAGGCGGGTTTCATCGTCGGCTACGGCGCGCAGATTCAACTCGAGAAGCTCGGCGACGTGCAGGTGGTCTTCACCGAAGTCACGCTCGCGGATCATCGCCGCGAAGACTTCATCAACTTCGTGAATGCCGTGAAGGATGTCGACGAGATCGTCGAATGTCATCTCGCGAGCGGCGGCTACGACTATCTGCTCAAGTTCGTCACGCGCAGCGTAAGCCATTACCAGAGCATTGTGGAAGGACTGCTGGAGCGTGGCATCGGCATCGAAAAGTACTTCAGCTATGTCATCATCAAGACGGCGTTCGTGAAAACGCACTATCCGCTCGAAACGCTCTTCTCGCAGCATCATCACTGAGGCGCGCGCCTCATTCTTCTCATGAACGAATGCACGCACGCGCGTTTTGCACGTGCGTGCTTTTTATCGTCGATCATCTTCACGCGGAGTAGCACATGTCCAGCAAATATCGTATTGCCGTGATTCCGGGCGACGGCATCGGCAAGGAAGTGATGCCCGAAGCATTGCGCGCGCTCGATGCCGTGAGCAAGCGCTTCAATATCGAACTGGAGTACCGGCATATCGAGTGGGCGAGTTGCGATTACTACGCGCAGCACGGCCAGATGATGCCCGACGACTGGAAGGCGCAACTGCAAGACGCCGATGCGATTCTGTTCGGCGCGGTCGGCTGGCCTGACACCGTGCCGGACCACATCTCGCTGTGGGGTTCGCTTCTCAAGTTTCGCCGCGAGTTCGATCAGTACATCAACCTGCGGCCCGCGCGTCTTTTCGACGGCGTGCCCTCGCCGCTCGCGAACCGCAAGGCGGGCGACATCGACTTCATGATCGTGCGCGAAAACACCGAGGGCGAGTATTCGTCCGTCGGCGGCACGATGTTCGAAGGCACGGAACGCGAGTTCGTCTCGCAGACATCGATCTTCACGAGAAAGGGCGCAGAACGCGTATTGAAGTTCGCGTTCGATCTCGCGCAAAAACGCGAGAAGAAACTCACCGTCGCCACCAAGAGCAACGGCATTTCGATCAGCATGCCGTGGTGGGATTCGCGCGCCGCCGAAATCGCCGCGCAGTATCCCGAGATCAAGTGGGACAAGCAGCACATCGACATTCTGTGCGCGCGCTTCGTGCTGAGCCCGGATCGCTTCGATGTGGTCGTCGCGACGAACCTCTTCGGCGACATTCTTTCGGACCTCGGTCCGGCATGCACGGGCACGATCGGCATTGCGCCTTCGGCCAACATGAACCCGGAGCGCAACTTCCCGTCGCTGTTCGAGCCGGTGCATGGTTCCGCGCCGGATATCGCGGGCAAGAACATCGCCAATCCGGTCGCGATGATCTGGTCGGCGGCGATGATGCTCGAATTCCTCGGCGAACGCGACGCGCACGACGCGATGCTCTCCGCCATCGAAACCGTGCTCAAGCAAGGGCCGCATACCGGCGATCTCGGCGGCCGCGCGAACACGACGGAAGTCGGCACGGCCATTGCGCGCCTGCTCGGCTGAACATTCCGGAGACCATCATGACGCAACGATACGAGTTGAGCGATCTGATTCGCGCCGACAATTTCATCGACGGCAAATGGGTTCCCGCCGCGAGCGGCAAGCGCTTCGCCGTCACCGATCCCGCGACGGGCGATGTCATCGCGCAAGTGGCCGACAGCGGCCCCGCCGACGCCCGCGCCGCCACCGACGCCGCCGCGCGCGCCTTTCCCGCGTGGCGCGATACGCTGCCGAAAGATCGCGCGGCCGTGCTGCATCGCTGGCATGCGCTGATCGTCGAAAACGCGGATGCGCTCGGGCGTCTGATCTCGCTCGAACAGGGCAAGCCGTTCGCGGAAGGCCGCGGCGAAGTGATGTACGGCGCGTCGTATGTCGCATGGTTCGCGGATGAAGCCACGCGCATCTACGGCGACATCATTCCGCAGCAGCAGCGCGGCAAGCGCATGAGCGCGGTGAAGGAGCCGGTTGGCATCGTCGCGGCGATCACGCCGTGGAATTTCCCGCTCGCGATGATCGCGCGCAAGATCGCGCCTGCGCTCGCGGCGGGTTGCACGGTGGTCGGCAAGCCTGCCGAAGACACGCCGCTCACGGCGCTCGCGTTGGTGCTGCTCGCGCATGAAGCAGGCGTGCCGGCGGGTGCGTTGAATCTGATCGGCGCATCGCGCGAGAATGCGCAGGAAGCCGTCGGCGACTGGCTCGAAGATGGCCGCGTGCGCAAGATCACCTTCACGGGCTCGACGCCGGTGGGCAAGTACCTCGCACGCGAATCGGCGGGCACGTTGAAGAAGCTGTCGCTGGAACTCGGCGGCAATGCGCCCTTCATCGTATTCGACGACGCCGATCTCGACGCCGCCGTCGCGGGACTGATGGCATCGAAATTCCGCAATGGCGGACAGACTTGCGTGTGCCCGAATCGCGTGTACGTGCAGTCGTCCGTGTACGACAAGTTCGCCGATCTGCTGGCGAAGCGCGTCGCCGCATTGAAGGTCGCCCCCGCGACGGACCCCGACGCGCAGATCGGCCCGATGATCAACGCGCGCGCGGTCGAGAAGATCGAACGTCACGTAAGCGACGCAGTCGAACGCGGCGCACGCGCGCTCACGGGCGGCAAGCGTCTCGCCGAACTCGGCCCGAACTATTACGCGCCGACCGTGCTCACCGGCGCCACGCCCGACATGCAATTGAGCTGCGAGGAAACCTTCGGCCCGGTCGTGCCGCTCTTTCGTTTCGACGATGAAGCCGAAGCCATCCGCGTCGCGAACGATACGCCCTTCGGCCTCGCCGCCTATTTCTATAGCCAGAACCTGAAGCGCATCGATCGCGTGTCGCGTCTGCTCGAAGCGGGACTCGTCGGCATCAACGAAGGCGCGATTTCGAGCGAAGCTGCGCCGTTCGGCGGCGTGAAGGAATCGGGTTATGGACGCGAAGGCTCGAAGTATGGCCTCGACGATTATCTGTCGATCAAATATCTCTGCCAGGGCGGACTCGAATGAACGCCTATCCGATCGAGATCACGTTTCCCGATATCGGCGCGCATGCAGCGGGCAACGCGGGTGTGCCGTATGTGCATACGTTCGACTCGGGCATCGACGGTCCGCATGTGATGATCAACGCGCTCACGCACGGCAACGAAGTGTGCGGCGCGATCGTCGTCGACGCGTTGCTGCGCGCTCGACTGAGGCCGCGTCGCGGCAAGCTCACGCTGGCCTTCGCGAACGTCGATGCATACGCGCGCTTCGATGCGGACAAGCCGGATGCATCGCGCTTCGTCGATCAGGATTTCAATCGCGTATGGACTGCGCAAGCGCTCGATGACACCTCGCGCGATTCGAGCGAACTGCGCCGCGCCCGCGCGATGCGGCCTGTGATCGATACCGTCGATTTGCTGCTCGATCTTCATTCGATGCATGAGAAGAGCAAGCCGCTGATCGTCGCGGGGCCGCTTGATAAAGGCATCGAATTGTCGGCGCAACTCGGCACGCCCGCGACCGTCATCTGCGATGAAGGCCATCCCGAAGGACGGCGCATGCGCGATTACGAAGGCTTCGGCGATCCGTCGAGCAGCAGGAATGCATTGCTTATCGAATGCGGACAGCACTGGGAAGCGGGCGCTGTAACCGTGGCGCGCGACGTGACTGCGCGGTTTCTTCTGCTCTCCGGTGTCGTCGACGAGGATGATTTGCCTGCGGGGTGGATTCAGGCATCGCCGCGGGAGATGCTCGTCGTGCGGGTGACGGAACCCGTTGTCGCGAAGAGCATGGACTTTCGTTTTGCGGGTGAGTACACCGGGCTCGAAGTGTTTCCCGAAGCGGGTAGCGTGATCGGGTGGTCGGATGGGGCCGCTGTCGAGACGCCCTATGACGATTGCATGCTCGTCATGCCCTCATTGCGGCAATTACGTCCGGGAGTGACTGTCGTGCGGCTCGGCAGGATCGAACAGCGTATTCAATCGGAATAGAGATTTTGCGGAGTTTGTTTTCGCCGGATCCCGGGTTCGTGGTGGTCTATTAGCACTGCCCCTCCCCGGGGCGGGGGTCACTTTCTTTGCTGCTGCAAAGAAAGTAACCAAAGAAAGCAGCTCGTTCTGGCCCGCAGTCACACGCACGTTGGCCATGCTTGCCAGCTCGCGGTGGCACTCGCCTAAGTGTCGCCCTCGAAGGACCAACCGGGCTTGGATCGCGCACGGTCTGCCGCGCCAGTTGTTTTAGGGCGCTGGTTCAGCACCAAATAGCTTCGGCACTGCGCTCCGCGCTGCCGTCGGGTATGCGAGGGAAACCATCGAAGAAGAAGCGCGCACGGACCCGATTGACCCATCGGCCGCGTAGCGGGCCGGAGCTATTTGATGCTGAACCAGTTTGTTCTGTGGTGCGATGAGTCAGACCGTGCGCGATCCAAGCCCTTGTCTGCTTGTGGGGGCACTCGCTATTGCCGGGCCATTAGGCCAATCGCCTGTGCCGCGGCCGGCATGAAGTGCTTAGGCTGGGGATAGCTGTTTCTTTGGTTACTTTCTTTGCAGCAGCAAAGAAAGTGACTGCCGCCCCGCACAGGGGCAGTGCTAATGAACCGACGCGAAATCAGGATTTCATAAACTCCGGGATCCGGCAAAAAAACCCAAACCATCAAAGGCAGAACCAATGAAAGTTCAACAGATCAAACAGAGCATTGCGATTGAGGGATTAGAAAACTGGGGCACAGCGGGCCTTCCCGGCCCACAGGAAATCAAAATCTCCGGCGTGCAAAAAGTCATCCCAGGCAGCGAGGCCATCGATACCGGCGTATTCGAATGCACACCCGGCACGTATCGCCGTTCGGTCAAACAGGCGGAAGTCATGCATTTCCTCGCGGGAAACGGCCGCTTCACCCCCGACGGTGAAGACACGATTCATTTCACCGGCGGCGATACGCTCTTCTTCGCCGCGAACACCGAAGGCACATGGGAAGTCGATGAAACCATGCGCAAAGTCTATGTGATCTTCTGAACCCGCGACAGAACGCGGCCATTTCACTGACATAACATCAGGTCATGGTCACTCCAACAATTCCGGCGTTGCCGCCGCGTATTTGACTCAATATATTTTTAGTCATCCACGCGCCGTCTCCGCTTTCGGTCGAAGCCATGCGGGACCGCGCGATCCGCAAGACATCCGCTTCAACCGTGTCGAGGAAAACGCCGTGATGAACATTGCAAGGTTCCGCTGTCCGCACTTCGCCGTTCGCCCGCTCGCCATGACTTTGCTGCTCTCCATCGCAAGCGCGGCGCCCGCGTTCGCGGCGGGCAAGATCACGTTCGTGTCGCAAGGCGGCGCGTATCAGGAAGCGCAGACCAAGGCGATTCTCGACCCCGCCGCGAAACAGCTCGGCATCACGATCAACCAGGACAGCATTCCCGACGCGTGGCCGCAGATCAAGGCGCAAGGCGCGACCGGCAAGCCGATCTGGGACGTCGTCGATACGCCGCCCTCCAACTGCCTGCGCGGTGGACGCGAAGGTCTGCTGGAAAAGCTCGATTTCTCGAAGATTCCCAACGCGGCGACGGTCCCCGAGAAATACCGCACGCCGTATTCGGTCGCGTACGAGTTCTATTCGACCGTCATCGGCTATAACAAGAAGACGCTCAAGAAGGTGCCGCAAAGCTGGAAGGACTTCTGGGACGTGAAGAACTTCCCCGGCACGCGCGCGCTGCGCAACGATCCGATGACCGTGCTCGAAGCCGCGCTGCTCGCCGATGGCGTGCCGCGCGACAAACTCTATCCGCTCGACGTGGACCGCGCGTTCAAGAAGCTCGAAGAGATCAAGCCGAACATCACCGTATGGTGGACTTCGGGCGGACAGTCCGCGCAATTGCTGCACGACGGCGAAGTCGATATGACGATGATCTGGAATGGCCGCGCCAGTGCCGTGATGAAGGATGATCCGGACGTCGCCTTCACGTTCAACGACGGCATTCTGCAGAACACGCAGCTTTGCATCCTCAAGAACGCGCCGAATCTGAACGATGCCGTGCGCTTCCTGAACGCGGCCCTGTCGCCGGAATTGCAGGCGAATCTGCCGCTGTATATCGACTACGGCCCGGGCAATCCGGCCGCATTCAAGACCGGCAAGATCACCGACAAACGCGCGGCCGAATTGCCGAGCGCGCCAGCGAATGCGGCGAAGCAGGCGCTGCTGTCGGAGGACTGGTGGGCATCGGAGCCGGGCATTCAGGCGAAGGCGCGCTGGCTCAAGTTCATGCAGTAGCGCGGCCTTAAGCGCCTCACGTGTTGGACTATCTGATTCTGGGCGGCGGCTCGGCTGGTTGCGTGCTGGCCGCGCGCCTTTCCGAAGATGCGCACGCGAACGTATGTCTCGTCGAAGCGGGCCGCGATATCTCCGCGCACACGATGCCCGATGCCATTCGCAGCCGTTATCCGGGCCGCGCGTATCTCGACACGCGCAATATCTGGCAGACATTGAAAGCGCGCATGAGCCGCAGCGCCACCACGCGACGCTACGAACAGGCGCGTCTTCTGGGCGGCGGCTCGGCCATCAACGCACTGATGGCCAATCGCGGCGCTCCCGCCGATTACGACGAATGGGAAGCGCTCGGTGCGTCGGGCTGGAACTGGCGAACTTGCCTGCCCTACTTTCGCGCGCTCGAAACGGATTGCGATTTCAGCGGCGCATTGCACGGCAGCGATGGCCCCGTGCGTATTCAGCGAACGCCGTGGCCGCGCATATCGCCGTTCGTGCGCGCGGTCCTTGGCGCGCTTGCCGAAAGCGGTCATGTGTTGCACGACGATCAGAACGGGCCGTGGCAAGACGGCACGTTCATCGGTTCGATCGCGGTCAGTGCGAAGGGCGAACGCATCCCGACTTCCGTCTGTTATCTCGACGACGCCGCGCGCGCACGCAGCAACCTGACGATACGCACAGGCGAAGTCGTCGAGCGTATTCTGTTCGACGGCAAGCATGCGACCGGCGCGCGCATCGTGCACGCGGACGGCACGCGTGAAGAACTGAAGGCGCATCGCGTGATCGTGTCGGCGGGTGCGATTCATAGTCCTGCATTGCTGATGCGAAGCGGCATCGGTCCCGCCGATGAGCTCGCCTCGCTCGGCATCGACGTGCTTGCGGATCGTCCTGGTGTCGGGCGCAATCTGATGGAGCATCCGTCGATTGCCGTGTCCGCGTATCTGCCGCGCGCCGCGCGCACGCCGTTTGCGGACGAACATCACGAGCAGGCGATCGTGCGCTTCTCTTCCGGCTTGCCGAATACCGTTCAAGGCGACATGCATGGCGCGATCCTGTCGCGCTCGGGCTGGCATTCGGTTGGATATCGACTCGGCACGATCTTCTTCTGGGTCAACAAGTCGTATTCGCGCGGGCGCGTGACGCTTGCATCGGCGAGTGCATTCGATGAACCCGATGTCGATTTCGCCATGCTCTCCGATTCGCGCGATCTCGAACGGCTCAAGCTTGCGTTGCGCTTCGGCGCTTCCGTTTTGTCATCGCCATCGATGAACGCGCATCGCGACGCGATCTTTCCGTCGAGTTATTCGCCGCGCGTGGCCGCGGTGGCTGTTCCGGGTACATGGAACGCGGTGCAGCGCGGCGCGTTGAGCGCGTTGCTCGATATCGCCGGACCATTGCGCGGCCCGTTGATCGAGCATGTCGTGACGCAGGGCGTGACCATCGACGAACTGCTCGAAGACGATCACGCGATGACGGCGTTCGTGAAGCGTTCGGTGGGTGGCACCTGGCATCCGTCGGGGACGTGCCGCATGGGAGCGTCGAACGATCCGTTGGCCGTAACCGATGCGCGCGGCGCGGTCTATGGCGTCGAAGGTCTGCACGTGTGCGATGCATCGCTGATGCCGTCGATTCCGTGCGCGAACACGAATGTGCCGACGATCATGATCGCGGAACGCGTGGCGGATGTGTTGCGTGGCACGGCGCATGACAAACGCGAACCGGCCACGCGCACGCTCAACTATTCGCCATAACCCACAATCCCCTTCACCTCAAGAAACGCCTCCAACCCCCACTCCCCATATTCACGCCCATTCCCCGACTGTTTGTAGCCACCGAACGGCGAGCCCGGATCCCACGCCGGATAATTGACATAGACGCTGCCCGCGCGCATTTTCATCGCCACACGCCGCGCGCGTTCCTGATCCTTCGACTGTACATAAGCCGCCAATCCATAAGGCGTGTCGTTGGCGATGGCGATCGCTTCTTCCTCATCGCGATACGGCATGATCGCGAGCACCGGACCGAAGATTTCCTCGCGCGCGATCGTCATCGACGGATTCACGTTCGCGAACACCGTCGGCTTCACGTAGTAACCGTGTACGAGTCCATCAGGACGTCCGGGGCCGCCCGTCACCAGCGAAGCACCTTCTTCGATACCAATATCGATCAGCCGCTGCACGCGCCCGAACTGGACCTCGCTGACCACGGGGCCCATCGTCGTCGCCGGATCGCCGGCCGGTCCCACGCGATGCCTGCCAGCCGCGCGCAAGGCAATCTCGACAGCCTCGTCATGGCGCGATGCGGGCACGAGCATGCGGGTCGGCGCATTGCACGATTGACCGCTGTTGCTGAAGCACGAGTTCACGCCCGCGGTCACGGCGGCTTCGAGATCGACATCGTCGAGAAGAATGTTCGCCGACTTGCCGCCCAGTTCCTGATGCACGCGCTTCACGGTCGGCGCGGCCAGTTTCGCGATTTCAATGCCCGCGCGCGTCGATCCGGTGAACGACACCATATCGACATCCGGATGCGCGCTCAGTGCCGCGCCGACGGTCGGTCCATCGCCATTCACGAGATTGAACACGCCTTTGGGCACGCCCGCCGCATCCATGATCTCGGCGAACAGCACGGCATTCATCGGCGATACTTCGCTCGGCTTCAGCACCACCGTGCATCCCGCCGCAAGCGCGGGCGCGACCTTGCACACGATCTGATTGATCGGCCAGTTCCACGGCGTGATGAGCGCGGCCACGCCCACCGGTTCGTGATTGACGAGCGTCGTGCCCTTCCTGCGCTGCCACGGGAAGTGCTCGACCGTGCGCAGCGTCTCCTCGATATGCCGCCTGCCGAGCGCGGCCTGCCATGCATGCGCGAGCTTCGTCGGCGCGCCGATCTCGCGCGAGATGACATCGGCCATCTCGTCGTAACGCGCGATATACGCTTCGAGCATGCGCTTGAGCAACGCAACGCGTTCTTCCACATGCGTCTGCGAGAACGATACGAACGCGCGCCGCGCCGCGGCCACCGCGCGATCGACATCGCGTGCATCGCCGAGCGCGACTTCGCCGATCACTTCTTCCGTCGATGGATCGATGACAGGCAAACGCGTGCTGCCGAAAGGCTCGACCCATTCGCCGTCGATATAAAACTGCTGTAGATGTCGCATGTTTTTCCGTAGTGAAAGAGTCAGGCCCGCGCGGCCGACGATGAACGCCTGCTCACGACGACGATCATCACGAGGCACAAGGTCAGCGCCGTCAGCATCGTGCTGATGGCGGCGATGGTCGGGTCGATTTCATCGCGCAACGTGACGAACATGCGGCGCGTGAGCGTCTGATTATTGCCGCCGGAAATGAACAGCGCAACGACGGTTTCATCGAGCGCCTGAATGAACACGAACACCGCGCCGGAAATCACGCTGGCCTTGATCTGCGGCAGCGTCACCGCCATGAATGCGCGAAAGCGGTTCATGCCGAGACTGCGCGCGACCATCTCCTGCGTGCGATCGAACGTGCGCAAATCCGCGCCGACGGAAATCAGCACATAAGGCAATCCGAGCATCGTATCCGCGATGATGAGTCCGCCGAGCGTGTTCACATAACCCATCTGCGTGAATACGAAGAACACGCCCACCGCGACGATGATGATCGGCACCATCAAAGGCAGCATCAGCAGCGGCCGCAGATAGCGCAAGGACCAGTGCGATCCGTACTGAATGCCATAAGCCGCCGCGACACCGACCGGCGTCGCGATGAGCGCCGCGCACGTCGAAGCCGCGAAGGTAGTCTTGGCGGCATCGATCCACGCGGGGTTATCGAAGAACGCGTGATACCAGCGCAACGAATAAGCCGGCGGCGGAAACGTCAGAAAGCGCGCATCGGAAAAAGAAAGCGGCACCACGATGATCACCGGAATCATCAGGAACGCGAGTATCAGCATCACCGTTGCGCCCAGCGTCACGCGTCCAAACGATATCGAGTTCATTTCGCCCCCAGCGTCTTTTCGAGCGGAATCACGCGGCTCACGCCGTAGAAGATCGCGAACACGCAGATGAGCAGCACCACGCTCACCGAACTCGCCGCACCCCAGCTGTTATAGATCTCGACGTTGCGGCTCACGATCATCGACACCATCATCGACTTGCCACCGCCCATCAGTTCCGGCGTGATGTAAAAGCCGAGGCACAGCACGAACACGAGCGTGACGCCCGCGAGCACGCCGCTCATCGACAGCGGCAGGAACACGCGCCAGAACACATGCAAGGGCGATCCGCCGAGACTCGCGCCCGCCTGCGAGAGATTCGGCGGAATCTTCTGCATCGCGGAATAAAGCGGCAGCACCATGAACGGCAGAAGGATATGCACCATCGCGATGATCGTGCCGAACTGGTTATACGAAAGCTGCAATGGCCGGTCGATGAGGCCCGCACCGAGCAGCGCCTTGTTGATGAGGCCCGTGCGTTGCAACAGCACGAGCCATGCATACGTGCGCACGAGCACGCTGGTCCAGAACGGCAGGATCACCATGCCGAGCACGAGCGCGCTCCATCGCGGCGATATCGATGCCGCGAAGTACGCGACCGGATAGCCGAGCAATAGCGTGATGGCCGTCACGATGAGACTGAGCTTGAACGTCAGCAAAAACGTGTCGAGATACGCGCCCGTGAAGACGCGCCTGTAGTTCACGAGCGAGAACACGCCATCGTGATAGAAGGACTGCCACGACAGCCATACGAGCGGCGCCACGAGCAGCACGACGATCACCAGCAGCGCGGGCGCCATCAACAGCAGCATCGTGCGATCTTCACGACGCTGATGGCGTACCGAAGGGTCGATGGTCGCGGCTTGCATCACGGCGGTGTCCTGGAGAATCCGTTTGGCTGTCGTCATCATGCACCCACGGCGTCGAGAAACTGATACCACGCGGCGACGAGCCTCACGCCCGGCGCGCGCAGCGCATGGAACGGCACGGGCCGCAAGCCGTCTTGCGCGAGCAGCGCGAGTTCCGGCCTGTCGCCGAGCGCCAGCGCCGCAGCGTGCTGGCCGATGAGGCTCGCCATCGCGACGCCCGTGCCGTTGTAGCCGAGACAGAACGTGGTGGCGTCGTCGCTGCGTCCCACGTGCGGCAGCGCATTGAACGTCATGCCGACATAACCCGACCAGCGATATTCCACGGCTACGTCCTTCAGTTGCGGAAAGAGCGCGACCATCGCGCGCTGCAACGCATCGAAGCCGGTCGGCTCACCTTCCTTGCCGAACGCATCGCGGCCGCCGAAGAGCATGCGGCCATCGACCTTGCGGAACCACTTCATCATGCGGCGCGTTTCGGTATAGCTGCGGCGATTCACCATGAGTTGCGAATCGAGTTCGGGCGATAGCGGCGCCGTCGCGATCATCGCGCTTCTGAACGGCACGAGCTCACGATGATACGAAGCGGTTGCATCGGTCAGATTCGAGTACGCGTTGGTCGCTACGATCACCTGCCTCGCGCGCACCGTTCCGCCGGGCGCCTTAAACAGCACGCGGCCGTCCTGCGTACGCGACATGTCGATGACAGGCGTCGCTTCGTAGATCGGCACGCCGCGCGCGGTCAGGGCCGCCGCGATGCCGCGCACGTATTCGAGCGGCAGGATCGTGCCCGCATCCGCGCTCAACACGCCGCCGACGAACTCCTTCGAGCCCGTTTCATGCGCCACTTGCGCGCGCGACAGCACGGTCATCGACGTATCGCCGAGCGTCGTGCGCACCCAGTCCGCTTCGGCGCGTATCGAGTCGAATGCGCGCTCCGTATGGGCGCATCGCAAGCTGCCGGTGTGTTCGAACTGCGCGCGAGTCAGCCTGAACTCGTCGATAAATGCCTCGACGGTGCGCACGCCTTCATGCGCGAGCCGATGCATGCGCTTCGCCACATCGACGCCATGCGCGCTCGCAATCGCCGGAAACGAGAGACGAAACTTCGACGACACCACGCCGCCATTGCGACCGCTCGCACCCCAGCCGACCGGATTCGCATCGAGCACCGCGCATTCGACGCCGCGCTTTTGCAGCGCATAGGCGGCGCTCAAGCCCGAATAGCCCGCGCCGATGATCGCCACGTCCACGCCGATGTCGCGTGCGAGCGGCGCACCCGTGCTGACCGGCGCGTCCATCGTGGGGACGCGCGCGGCCATCGCCCGCCAGAGCGAATCGGGTTGCGGGCGCGATGGTGTCGTCGGGGCGCGCATCGTCACGCGGCGGCGCGCACTTCGTCATCGACGGCATCCGCGAGCGCCGCGAGCGTCGCGAACTTCCACGTCGGCGTCGTGACGGCTTCGGGCACCGGCGTCGCGCCGAAGCCCTTCATCCCTTGACGCCGCTCGATCCAGCACGTCGCATAACCGAGCTTCGTCGCGATGCCGATATCGTGATACTGGCTCTGTGCCGTGTGCAGAATCTCCTCGAACTTGTAGCCGAACGCGGCCTGACGTCCGCGGTTATAAGCGAAGAATTGCGGATCGGGTTTCGCGACGCCGGTTTCATCGCAGCACACGGTATCGTCGAACGGATTGCCGAGCGTGTGCGAATACGCCGACAACGCGACGCGGTCCGCATTGGTCATCGCCACGAGTCGAAAGTGCTTGCGCAGCCGCTTCAACGCAGCGACGGAATCTTCGAATGCCGGCCATTCGAGCACGTCGCGCTGAAACGCAGCGGCGGATTGCGGATCGTCGGGCAGGCCGAGTTTCTTCGCGAGATGTAGATACACGTTCGCCATCTCATGACTCGATCGGCCCGGATGCTTCGCGCGCCCTTCCATGTACGGCTCGAAAATCTGATCGTCGGTCAGGTCCTTCGCCTTCGGGCCGCCCAGGCGGCGCACGGAGTCGAGCACGCCCTTTTCGAAGTTGATCAGCGTGCCGACGACATCGAACGTCAGGACCTTGAAATCGGTGAGATTCATTGCTTCATCCTCTACGGGTTGCGGTGAAAAGAATCAGGCCGACACGACGATCGTGTCTTGCGGATCGAGCGCGACGGTCATCGACGCACCCGGCGCGGGAATGCGTCTGCGCGCGTCGTGGCCGCCGGGTTGACGCAGGCTGATCGCGGTGCCGTCGGCGAGCGCGGCGAACACACGCAGGCTCTCGCCTTGATAAAGCACTTCGGTCACGCGACATGAAAGTCGATTCGCGTTCGCATGACGGTTCTCGCCATCGATGACGAGCTTTTCCGTTTGCACCGCAAGCAGCAGCTTGTCACCGCTCGGCAACGGATGCGCGGTACGCAGCACGGTATCGCCGAGACGCACGGCATCGTGGCCGGCGCGCGTGACATCGAGCATCGTCGCTTCGCCGATGAAGCTTGCGACGAAGGCATCGCACGGGCGATCGTAGAGACGCTCGGGCGTATCGATCTGCACGAGCCTGCCGTCCTTCAGCACGGCGACGCGATCGCTCATCGTGAGCGCCTCGCGCTGATCGTGCGTCACGTTGACGATGGTCGCGCCAAGCTGCCGATGCAGTCTGCGCAATTCGATCTGCATGGTCTCGCGCAATTGCTTGTCGAGCGCGGACAAAGGCTCGTCCATCAGAATCAGTTGCGGCTGAAACACGATCGCGCGCGCCAGTGCGACGCGTTGCTTCTGTCCGCCCGAAAGCTGATGAATGCCGCGGCTTTCATAACCCTTGAGCTCGACCATCGCGAGCGCTTCGGCGACGCGCTTCGCCCATGTCGATTTCGGCTCGCGACGCGCGCGCAACGAGAACGCGACGTTCTCGCCCACGCTCATATGCGGAAAGAGCGCGTAGTTCTGAAACACAATGCCGATATCGCGCTTGTGCGGCGGCGCGAATGTAATGTCTCGCTCGCCGACCCACACGCTGCCCGAAGTCGGCTGGACGAAGCCGCCGAGAATTCCGAGCAGCGTGGTCTTGCCCGAACCCGAAGGTCCGAGCAGCGAGACGAACTCGCCCGGTGCGATATCGAGCGATACGTCGTCGAGCGCGGTAACGCCGCTGTATCGCTTGGTCGCGGACCTGATCGACACTCCTGTTTTCGCGCGTGCATCCATGGCGTTCATCTCGTCGGAAAGGAGAGCGGTTGAGAAAATACTAAGTCGCGATGTTTTTGACGGCAATTCCAAAATTGTTGGATCGGGCATAACATGAAGTCATGCCAAACCTTCGCAGGAAACTGCCCAGCGCGAATGCGCTCTTCGTGTTCGAAGCGGCCGCGCGCTGCGGGAATTTCACGCGCGCCGCGCAAGAGCTTTATGTGAGCCAGCCCGCCGTCAGCCGCATGCTCGCGCGCATGGAAGACCATATCGGCGTGCGGCTTTTCGAACGCGTGCGCGGCGGTATCGAACTCACGGAAAGCGGGGAGATTCTCTATCGCAAGATCTCCGAAGGCTTCAGCGGCATCGAAAGCGCGATCCGCGAAATCGAGGCGCGCGCGACGGGCGTCGAAACGGTCACGCTGTCCGTGTCCACCGGTTTCACCACGCATTGGCTCATGCCGCGCATGAGCCGGCTGAATCAGGCGTTTCCTTCGATCGACATGCGGTTTCAATTGATATCGGGGCGCATCGGCGGGCCGCTCGTCGATGTCGATCTCGGCATGCGCTTTCTGCACGATGAAGAGATCGATGAGAACGCCGTGCTCGTGATGCCCGAAACGCTGCTGCCGCTGTGCAATCCGCGTTATCAAGAGCTCGCGCAGACCGAAGCGGCGCGCGCACATGGCGATACGGTCATCGTCATGGATGACGAGGAACGCGGCTGGCACGAGCGTTTTCATGCGTTCGCTTCAAAGGAGCGTCATGCGGCGGGCATGCTGCGCTTCAACGATTACGCGATCGTCGTGCAGGCGGCGCTGCTCGGGCAAGGCATCGCGCTCGGCTGGCTCAACGTGACATCGCACTGGCTCGCGCAAGGCGCGCTCGTGCCGGCCGAAGAGGAACTGCTCGTCACGAGCCGCCGCTGCTGTTTGCTCACACCGCCGAACCGGCCGATGCGGCCCATCGTCGCCAGCGTGCGCGAATGGATTATTCAGGAAGCGTTAAGCGACATGCGCACTGTCGAGAGCAAATACCCGCGATTGGGTTTGCGCGACGCGCTTCGTCAAACCGGCATCGAACTCGGCTGAGCGCGCCTTTTTTCGCGTGCGCTCGACGAATGCGCTCGGCGTCATGCCGCACAAGCGCTTGAAGTGCCGCGCGAGATGACTCTGATCGAAGAAGCCGACTTCCGTCGCGACGACCGAGCCCGGCACGCCCGCAAGCAGCAAGGTCTGCGCGCGTTGCACGCGCAACTCGCACAGGTACTTGTAGGGCGAAAGCCCGAATTGCTCGCGAAACACGGTCGCGAAGCGCGATACGCTCAGCGCCGACAGATCAGCGAGTTGCGCAAGACTCACGGTCTTGTCGAAATTGGCTTCGATATAAACGAGCGCGTCGATCAGATTGGCCTGGCTCATGGCGAAGTCTCGGAGGTGATCGATTCGGCGTGCGTCGACGAAGCGCGCTGAAATCGTCTGATGGAAAACGATGTGAGATCGATGGGCGTGCTGCCGCTATCGAGCACTTCGGCAAGCGTTTCGCCGACGCCCGGCCCGATCTGAAAGCCTGATCCGCTGAAGCCGAACGCATAGAAAAGGCCATCGGTTGTCGAGCTCGGGCCGATCACCGGCTCCGAATCCGGCAGATAGCTTTCCACGCCGCTCCACACGCGGATCACATGCAGCGCGCGCATCGCGGGCACCATGCGGCGAAACTGCGCCATCTGCGCGACGGTGTTCGCGGGCAGGACCGATGCGCGTCGCGTGCCTGCATCGGCGGGACCAGGAGGGCCGCCACCCAGCACGATATTGCCGCGCGGAATCTGCCGGAAATACACGCTCTCTTCCTTGATCGACGTGTACACGCCCATCGAAAACGGGAAGACGTAGGGCACGGGTTCGGTCACGGCCATCTGCGGACCGCGCGCGGTGAGCGGCACAGGCTCGCCGAATTGCGTCGATAGCGCACTGGCCCACGCCCCCGCGCAAATCAGCACTTGCTCCGCGCGATACACGTCGCCCGTTGCGGTTTCCACGCGAAAACCGCCCGCTTCCTTTTCGACGCGCACCACTTCCGTGTTCTCGACGATATGCGCACCGAGCCGCGCCGCCGCGCGACCGAACGCGGGCGCGGCGAGACGCGGGTTCGCGTGACCGTCGAGCGGCGAGATCGATGCGGCGAGCACATCGCGGCCGAGAAACGGAAAACGCCTGAACATGGCTGCGCCTTCCAGCACTTCGAGATCGAGACCACAGGCGCGCGCATCGGTGGCATAGCGATGAAAGTATTCCGCGTCATGCGCGTGATAGCACACACGCGTATGACCCGACGGCAGGAACTCGACGTCCTCGCCGAGCAACTCGCGCGAACGCCGCCAGGTTTCGAGCGCACGATTCGACATCGCAAGTTGTTCGAGCGCGCGGCCTTGTCGACGCACGCCGCCGAAGTTCACCCCGCTCGCCTGCTGTCCTGTCAGACCACGTTCGAGCAGAATCACCGAACGATTGCGTCGGCGTAAGAAGAAAGCAGTCGACGTACCGACGATGCCGCCGCCGATCACGATCACATCGGCGCGCCCGGTCATTCGCTCGTCTCCATGTCCTGATGCGGCGCAAGCGCCATCGGCAGCGGTTTGACGGGCGCCTGCCCGCGCAAACGGCCGACTGCTTCGAGCGGCACGCGTGCCTCCGCCGCGATGACTTCCGCGCCCGCATGCGCGCAGAAGCGGCCCTGGCATCGGCCCATGCCGACGCGCGAGAAAGCCTTTGCGCGATTCGCTTCCTTCGCACCCATGTCGTTCACGACGCGTCTGAGTTCGCCTGCGCTGATCGCTTCGCAGCGGCACACGATGGTCTCATCCGGCAACGTGGCGGCGAATCGCCCGGGCCACGGAAACGCCGCGCGCAAGCCAGCCGCGAAGCGCGTGAAGCTGCTCAGTTGCTTACGCAACGCGTTCGCCTCATCTTCATTGGAGATCATGCCGATGTCTTTCATCGCCGCGAGCGCTGCGAGCCGCCCCGCGCGTTCGGCCGCATCCGCGCCGCGCACGCGCGCGCCGTCGCCTGCGAGATAGACGCCTTTTACGTTGCTGCGGCCGTCTTCATCGGCGACAGGAAGCCACTGCTGCAACGCTTGATCGAAACGGAATTCACAGCCCGCGAGATCGGCGAGTTGCGTTTCGGAGCGCAAGTGATAGCCGAGCGCGACCGCATCGCATTCGACTTCGAGCATCGCGCCATCGGCGAGTTTGACGCGCACGCCTTGAACGCCATGCTCCGGTGTGCCTCGAATCTCGACCGGCGTGATGCCGCGATGAACGGGCACGCGCGCATCCTTGAGAACCTTCATCAACGCGATGCCCTTCTTCAGCGTCGATGGAATCGCGAGCAGTTGCGGCAATGCGCGCAGGCGTTGCGCGAACGTGGATGTATCGAGCACCGCGCTCACCGTCGCGCCCGCCTTCACGTATTGCGCGGCGACGAGATAGAGCAGCGGACCCGTGCCCATCATCACGACGCGCGAACCGATCGCGCAGCCCTGCGATTTCAACGCAACCTGCGCGCCGCCGAGGCTATACGTTCCCGCGTGATGCCAGCCGGGCACCGGCATCAGACGATCGGTCGCGCCGCTGCAAACGATGAGCGCATCGAACCCAAGCTCGCGATGACGCGTGCCGCTCACCATATGCACCGAATTCGGCGCGACGTTCCACACGAGCGTATCGGGCATATAGTCGATGTTCGGGCGCAATGCATCGAACGCCTCGTGCAATGCACGCGCGCGCTCTGCTTCGGTCCCGTACAAGGTGTCGTACGTGCGCGTGAATCCTTCCGGCTGACGACGATAAATCTGCCCGCCATCGCGCCTGCCTTCATCGATCACCACGGGACGCAAGCCCGCCTCGACCAGCGCCTCTGCTGCGCGCACGCCCGCCGGCCCCGCGCCGATCACGATCACAGTCGCGGCCATACGCCCTCCTCGGCTTGCGAAAGACGCGTGACGATCGACATGCCTTCGACCGCCGGCGTCGTGCACGCGCGCACGCGTTCGCCATCTTCAGTCCACACCCAGCAGTCCTGGCATGCGCCCATCACGCAGAAGCCCGCACGGCGGCCATCGCCGAATTCGGAATCGCGCAAGTCCTGCTGCGAGGTGAGCAGCGCGACCATCAGCGTGTCGCCGGCGGCTGCGAGCGCGCGCCGGCCATCGATGACGATCTCGAACGTTCTGCGCTCTTTCTCCGCGACTCTCACGAAGCGTCCGCTCATGCCGTCACCGTTTCCATCGACTGCATGCGCGCGAGATCGTCGGCGCTGTGATGGCACAGAATCTCCGCGCCCGATGGCAAGGTCTTTCGCGCAGGCGGCGTCACATTGCATTTGCCGTCTATACGCGCCGAGCAACGCGAACGGAAACTGCACAGCTCGCGCACATCGCTTTCCGGACCGAGCACGGGCAACGCACCGAGCGCCATCGCGCGGCGCGAATCGAGCCAGCCGGGACGCAGCGCGGGCACCGAATCGACGAGCAGGCCCGTATAAGGGTGGTAAGGCGGATGCGAAAGCGCATCGCGCTGGCCCGCTTCGACGCACTGGCCCGCGTAGAGCACGATGACTTCGTCGCAGATGGCGCGCACCGTCGAGATGTCGTGGCTGATGAACATGTACGACACGTTCAGCTCGCGGCGCAGTTCGGCAAGCAGATCGAGGATCGCCGCACCGACGACGGTATCGAGCGCCGACGTCACTTCATCGCAGAGAATGAGCTCGGGTTTCGCGGCGAGCGCACGCGCAAGATTCACGCGCTGCTTCTGTCCACCCGACAAGCCGCCTGGCTGACGCTTCGCGATCGACGCGGGCAGCTTCACCAGATCGAGCAGTTCGAGCATGCGCTTTTGCGCGGGTGCGCCGCGCAGGCCGTGATAGAAATTCATCGGCCGCGCGAGAATATCGGCGATGGTGCGGCTCGGGTTCAGCGCGGTATCGGCGTTCTGAAACACGATCTGCACGCGACGATATTGCTCCAGCGTGCGCTCCGACAACTTCGCGGGCAAAGGCTTGCCGTCGAGCAGCACCTCGCCATGCGCACGATCGACGAGGCCCGCGATCACGCGCGCGAGCGTCGTCTTGCCCGAGCCCGATTCGCCGATCACGCCGAGCGTGCAACCGCGCTCGATCTTCAGGCTCACATCGTCGAGCACGCGCACGGCGGGCACGCCGTTCGCATCGATGCGGCCATAGCCCGCGCTCAGGTTGCGTATTTCGAGCAGCGGGACGTCGCGCGCTTCGTCGGGCATCGTGAGTTCCGCTTCGGGGCGGCGCGTCGCGGCGAGCAGTTGACGCGTGTATTCGTCGACGGGCGCATCGAGCACTTGCGCGGTCGTGCCGTTCTCGCGCACGCGTCCGCCATTCAATACGACGATGCGGTCGGCCATCTGCGCAACGACCGCGAGATCGTGCGACACGTACACGGCCGTCGTGCCCAGTTCGCGCACCACGCCCTTGAATGCGGCGAGCACTTCGATCTGCGTGGTCACGTCGAGCGCGGTGGTCGGTTCGTCGAACACGACGACGGCGGGATCGGTGATCAGCGCCATCGCGGCCATGAGCCGCTGCAACTGACCGCCCGACACCTGATGCGGATAACGATCGCCGATGGTCTCTGGATTCGGCAATGCCAGCGACCGGAAAAGACCGACCGCTTTTTCACGCGCGGCTGCGGGCGTCATCAGCTTGTGCAGCAGCGCGGGCTCGATGACCTGATCCATGATCGTGCGCGCCGGATTGAAGCCCGCCGATGCGCTCTGCGCGACATACGCGACCGTGCGTGAACGCAATGCGCGACGGCCTCTGGCATCGAGCGACAGGACATCCGTATCGCCGATCTTCACCGAGCCGCCCGCGATCGCGCATCCGCCGCGCGCATAGCCGAGCAGCGCCAGAGCGATTGTCGTCTTGCCCGATCCCGACTCGCCGATCAGCGCGAGCACTTCGCCCTTCTTCACGGTGAAATCGACACCCTTCACGATCTCGACGACCGGATCGGGCGCGACGCCTGCAATCACGCGCAGGCCTTTTACTTCGATCATGTTCGTAGTCACCGTGCGCCTCCATGCGAACGCGCGCCATGACGACGCAAGCTGTCGATGAGCAGATTCACGCCGACGGTGAGTGTCGCGATCGCAACGGCAGGCATCAGCACCGCGGGCGCGCCTTCCGAAAGCCCGCCGATGTTCTCGCGCACGAGCGAGCCCCAGTCCGCGTTCGGCGGCTGCACGCCGAGGCCGAGGAAGCTCAGGCCCGAAAGCAGCAGCACGATGAACACAAAGCGCAGGCCGAAGTCCGCGAGCATCGGATGAATCATGTTGGGCAGCACTTCCACGCGCGCGATATAGAAGAGCTTTTCGCCGCGCGCCTTCGCCACTTGCACGTATTCGAGCGTCATGATGTTCACCGCGAGCGAGCGCGAAATGCGAAACGCGCCGGGGATGTAGGCGAGCGCGGCGACCATCATCAGCATCGGGATGGACGAGCCGAACGCGGCGATCACGACGAGCGCGAGAATCTTGCTCGGGATCGAGATGAGCGCATCGAAGAGGCGGCTCAGCACTTCATCGACCCAGCGCCCCGACACGGCGGCAATGAGGCCGAAGAACGTGCCGATGACGCTCGCCGCCACCGTCGATGCGAGCGCGAGGCCTACCGTGTATTGCGTGCCGTAGAGAATGCGGCTCAGCATGTCGCGGCCGAGATAGTCGGTGCCGAGCAGATGCGCCGGGCTGTACGAGCCGAAGACTTCCGTCGACGTGAACGCGCCGCCTTTATACGGCGCGATGACGGGCCCGACGAACGCGACCGCGAGCCAGAACACGACGATGAAGAGACCGATCAGCCCCAGCACGGAAAAGCGATCGACGAGGCGCTTCAACGCACCGCGCTTGACGACGACGGGCGTCTGTTCCTGCGGCGCGTCGGCGGGAGGCTGCTCGTATAGCATGGTCGTGGCGTGAGAAGAGACGTTCCGGTTCATCGTTGACGCAGCCTCGGGTTGGAGACGATCTGGGCCAGATCGGCAATGAGCACGAGCGCGAGATAGGCCGCGCAGAAAACCATCACGCAGCCCTGCACGAGCGGCATGTCGCGATTGGTGACGGCATCGACCATCAGGCTCGCGAGACCGGGATAGTTGAAGATCGATTCGACAATCACCACGCCGCCGAACAGATACGACAGCGAGAGCGCGACCGCGTTGGCGATGGGTCCGATGGTGTTCGGCAACACATGCCGCAGGACGACACGCATGGGCGTTGCGCCCTTCAGCAAGGCCATTTCCACATACGACGCGTTGAGCTGATCGAGCACGGCCGCGCGCGTCATGCGCGCCATCTGCGCGACGATCACGCAACAGAGCGTCATCACCGGCATCGCATAGGTGCGCAATAGCCCGCCGAACGACGATACATCCGACAGATACGACAGCGCGGGCAGCCAGCGCAGCTTCACCGCGAAGATCAGCACGGCGATGGTCGCGACGAGAAACTCGGGCACGGCGACGGTCGAGAGCGTGAGCACGTTGAGCACGCGATCGACGAGCGAGCCGCGATACATCGCCGATGCAATGCCGATCACGAGCGCGAGCGGCACCGACACGAGAGCGGTCAATCCGGCAAGCACGAGCGAGTTCGGCAGACGCGTCGCGATCAGTTCGCTGACCGGCAGATTGTTCGACAGCGACGTGCCGAAGTTGCCCGTCACCACATGCACGAGCCATTGCAGATAGCGCGTGACCGCGGGTTGATCGAGGCCGAATTGATGCCGCAGCGCCGTCACCTGCTCGGGCGTCGCCGCCTGCCCGAGCGCCTGCTGCGCGGCATCGCCCGGCAACAGGCCGGTGATGCCGAACACCACCATCGACACGATGAACAGCGTGAGCACCGCGAGGCCGAGGCGCGCGGCGACGAGTCGTTGCGCATGAACTTTCATCGGATATCGCCTCTCGTTGAAGGGTTGACTTTGCACGCCGCAACTTCGTAGACGGCGCGCGTCCGGCGTTACATCATGTTCATGCCTCGAGCCACACGTTCTCCGCGAACATCCAGCCCATCAGACCCGCGAGCGGAATGCCGCCGAGACCCTTGAGCTTCGTGGTGTGCGCATCGAGCGAGCTCTGGAACATCGGAATGCCGATGCCGCCATCCGTATGCACGAGCTCCTGCATGTCGCCGTAGATCTTCTTGCGCTTCGCGTCGTCCGGTTCGCCACGCGCGGCGACGAGCATCTGGTCGAACTGCGTGCTCTTCCAGTTCGCTTCGTTCCACGGCGCGTCGGACTTGAAGAACTGCGTGAAGATCACGTCCGCGCTCGGGCGCGCATTGATATTGCCGAAGCCGAGCGGATGCTTCATCCAGTGGTTCGACCAATAGCCATCGGACGGCACGCGCACCACTTGCAGATTGATGCCGGCCTGCGGCGCGACCTGCTGCATCAGCACGGCCATTTCGACGGAGCCTTCCGCCGCCGGCGATGCGTACAACTGGATCGGCGCGTTGCCGAGCTTCGCCTTCTGGAAGTGGAACTTCGCCTTGTCGGGATCGAACGCGCGTTGCGGCAGGCCCGACATGTAGTACTTGTTGCTCGGATCGATCGGCTGATCGTTGCCGATCGCGCCATAGCCGCGGAAGATCGTCTTGCGCATCTGCTCGCGGTCCATCAGGTACGTCATGCCGCGACGGAAGTCCGCGTTGCCCGTGATGCCGCCGTCGTCGCGCATGATGAGGTCGGTGTACTGGCCCGTCTTCGTTTCCAGCACCGCGAAGCCCTGCGTGCCCTTGATGCGCTCGGTCGAACGCGCGCTCACCGCGTTGATGAGCTGCACGTCGCCGGACATGAGCGCGTTCACGCGCGCGGGCTCGTCGGCGATGCCGATGAGTTCCACTTCATCCAGATGCGGCATGCCCGGCTTCCAGTACTTCTCGTTGCGCACGCCCACGGTACGCACGCCCGGCGCGAATTCCTTCACCTTGAACGGGCCCGTGCCGATGGCCGTCTTGAAGTCCGTCGTGCCGTCCTTGATGATGAGGAAATGCGAGTCCGCGAGAATCACCGGCAGGTCCGCGTTCGCGCCCGTCAGCGTGATGGTCAGTTCGTTCGGGCCGGTCGCCTTGATCTCCTTGAACTGATCGGCGAGCGTCTTCGCCTTCGAGCCGACTGCCGGGTCCTTATGGCGCATCAGCGAATAGATGACATCCTGCGGCGCGAGCGATTTGCCGTCATGGAACTGCACGCCGCTGCGAAGCTTCACGACCCACACGGTCGCGTCTTTCGTTTCGAGCGATTCGGCGAGCGCCATCTTCGCGCCGAGATGATTGTCGAGTTCGGTCAGGCCGCTATAGAACATGAACGCGCGGGCGTAGTCGGTGCCGAGCGCGCCCTTGGCGGGATCGAGCGTATCGGCGGCCGACGACGACTGCGTCGCCACGCGGATGCGTCCGCCCTGCTTCGGCTTCGCCTGCGCGAAAGCCGCGCCGCTCGCGCTGAGAAGCCCCGCGCCCGTCATGGACAGCAGCCCGCCCGCGGCCATCGCGCGAAGGACGTTGCGCCGCGACGCGCCACGGCGCGTCAGTTCTTCGAGCCGTTTGCCGGCATCGGCATGGGCAAGTGCTTCAGGCGATGTGTCGATGCTCATGAACTTCTCCGCGATAGGGGCTGTGAATGTCCGGCGGCTTGCTTATGGGATGTAGACCGCCTTTGTTTGCTTCGATGCTTCAATAGAACACGTCTTTGATCGAGTAATACGCGCCGACGAGCGGCAAGAACCAGGGCTTGCCCGTATGGCCCGGAATCGCGGGCCAGTCGAAATCGCGCCACGGGTTCGCATCGGCGTTGCCGTTCATCACGTCGGCCATGATCTGGCCCATGTGCGTCGACATCTGCGTGCCGTGGCCGCTGTAGCCCATCGAGAAATAGATGCCGTCGTGCTGGCCCGCGCGCGGCAGACGATCCGCGGTGATATCGACGAGACCGCCCCAGCAATAGTCGATGCCCACATTGGCCAGGCTTGGGAAGATCGACGCGAGATTCGCCTGCAGAATGCGTCCGCTCTTCGCATCCGATGGACGCTCGGATGCGGTGAACCGTGCGCGCCCGCCGAGCAGCAGACGCGCATCGGGCGTGACGCGAAAATAGTTGTGCATCAGGCGGCTCGTCGTGTACGAGCGCCGGTTCGGCAGCAGTTCTTGCAGCCGATCCTCGGGCAACGGCTCGGTCACGATGATGAACGAGCCGACTGGCGCGAGCCTGCGCCGATACCACGAGAACGGGCCGTGTTTCGAAGGGCCTGTTGCGATCAGCACCTGCTTCGCGTGCAACGTGCCGCGCTTCGAATCGATCCGATACCCGGAACCTTCCTTCGTGATCGCGGTGACTTCGGCGTGCTCATAGAGACGCGCGCCTTGCTTCACGGCCGCTTTTGCAAGTCCGTCGGCGAACTTGCCCATATGCATCTGCCCGCCATGACGTTGCAGCAAGCCGCCGTGAAAGGCATCGGATTGCACTTCGTTGCGGACCTGCTCGCGATCGAGCAGATCGATATCCGGATCGACTTCACGCCGGATCAGCTCGGCGGTCTTCGCGATATGTTCGAGATGATGCGGCTTCGCGGCGAGCTTGAGCTTGCCCGAAGCGAGATAGTCGCAATCGATGTTCTCTTCGCGGATCAGACGCTCGACGGTATCCACCGCCGCCGCATACGCGCGATAACAGCCTTGCGCGCGCTCGACGCCGAGTTGCGCGCGCAGCGCCGCATAGTCCTGCGCGACGCCCGTATTGCACTGGCCGCCGTTACGCCCCGACGCGCCGCCGCCCATGCGCCCGGCATCGAGCACGACGACGCTCGCGCCGCGCCTGCCCAGCGCGAGCGCCGCCGACAAACCCGTGAACCCGCCGCCGATCACGGCGACATCGGCCTGGCCGTCCGCCGGGCCTTCGCACGTCGAGATCATCGCGGGCGCGGTGTCGAGCCAGTAGGAGTCGAGTTTCATCGGCATTGCTCGCGTGAAGTGGCTTGTTTTACAGACCGAGTTGCGTGGCGAGATCGCCGATGGTGTCCACTTCGTAATACTCGTAGTACGGCGTGCCCGGCTCATGGCCGCGCTTCACGAACGCCTTGTGCTTGATGCCCATGTCGTGCGCGGTCATCAGGTCGTAACGCAGGCTCGACGACACGTGCAGCACGTCTTCCGGATTGCAGTTCAACTGGTCGAACATGTATTCGAAGCCCTGCATGCGCGGCTTGTACGACTGCGCCTGCTGCGCCGTGAACACGCGATGGAACGGCGCGCCGAGCTTGTCGACGTTGCTCTGGATCTGGTCGTTCGATGCGTTCGACAGAATCACGAGCTTGTATTTCGTGGCAAGCCGCGAAAGGCCTTCCGGCACGTCCGGATGCGGGCCCCACGTCGGCACGGCGAGGTAATACTTTTCGGCTTCGGCTTCGTTGAATTCGACGTTCATGCGCTCACATGCGCGGCGCACCGAATTGACGATCACGTCGCGATACGGCTTCCACGCGCCGAGCACTTCGTCGCGGCGATAGCCCGCGAAGAACTTGACGAATTGTTCGAGGTCGTCGCCCTGCAGACGGTCGGCGTACATCTCGCGGGCCATATCGGCCATGCGGAATTTCGTCAGCGTGCCGTAGCAGTCGAACGTGATGTACTTCGGCTCGAAATCGATCATGGTGTCAGTCCTGTCGTGTGATGAACCCGTCCGGGAGTTCAGTGGTGAAAACAAGCAACAGCGATGTGTTGAGGAAAATTTAAACAGTGCAAAAATGACTGAGCGCGTCGAATGCGTGCGTCGCGGCGATATAAGTCATGCGTTTTGAGGCATCGCCACAGCAGAAAATGCGGCGTTCTTTTCGCACGATCGTGCGTCTTGCGTGCTCCTATCCTTCCGTATCGATGAGCACGCTCTTGAAGCGCAGATTCGCTTCATAAGCCTGCCGCCCGAGATCCTTGCCGATGCCCGAGCGCTTGTAACCGCCCGTCGGCAGCACGAAGTCGCTCGTGCGGCCATAGCGGTTCACCCATACGGTGCCCGCTTCGATGCCGCGCACCATCCGCAGCGCCCGGCCGATGTCCGCCGTATGCACGCCGGCAGCGAGGCCGTATTCCGGATGCGCCGCGAGTTCGAGCGCTTCTTCTTCCGTGTCGAAAGACTGCACGGTGAGCACGGGGCCGAAGATTTCGCTGCGCACGGCGTCGTTGTCCTGCGTGACATCGCACAGCAGGGTCGGCGAATAGAACGCGCCGGGCGTCGCCGCATCCGCACGCTTGCCGCCGCAACGCAAGCTCGCGCCGCCCGCGATGCCGCGCTGAACGATCGCATCGATGCGCTGCGCCTGCGGCTCGGAGATGATCGGCGGCAAGGTCGTGCCCGCAGCCCATGTCGCGCCCGCCCTGAGTTCGCCGAAGGCCTGCGCGATGCGATCGGTCAGTTCGCCGGCGATTGCGCGCTGCACGAGCAGCCGCGAACCCGCGACGCACACCTGTCCGGCGTTGCCCGTGATCGAACCCGCGATGCGCCGCGCCACTTCATCGATACGCGGGGCATCGGCGAACACGATCTGCGGGCTCTTGCCGCCCAGTTCCAGCGTGACCGGCTTCGTGCCCGATTCCGCGCACGCCGCCATGATCGCGGCGCCGGTGCGCGTCGATCCGGTGAAGGTCACCTTGCCGATGCGCGGATGACGCACGAGCGCGTCGCCGGTCGTGCGGCCATCGCCCTGAACGACGTTGAAGATGCCCGGCGGCACGCCCGCTTCCAGTGCGAGTTCGGCGAGACGCAGCGCGGAAAACGGCGTCATCTCCGAAGGCTTCAAAACCACCGCGTTGCCCGCCGCGAGCGCGGGCGCGGTCTTCCATATGCCCATCACGAGCGGAAAATTCCACGGTGCGATCGCGCCGATCACGCCATACGGCTCGGCGATCGTCATGCCCAGATGCCGGTGATCGGTCGCCGCGACATCGCCGCCGATCTTGTCGGCGAACTCCGCATAGAAACGGATGCTTTCGGCGGTGAACGGCACGTCCCAGTTGTACGCATCGCGCACCGGGCGGGTCGAGCCGAGCGCTTCGAGCGGCGCGAGATTGGCGGCATCGGCGGCGACGAGATCGGCGAACCGGCGCAGCACCCGCGCTCGTTCTCGCGGCGCGCGGCGCGCCCAGTCGCTCTGCCTGAACGCGCTGTATGCGTTCTGCACGGCGTAGTCGATCATCGCTTCATCGGCGACGGGCACCGATGCATACACGACGCCATCCGACGGCCGCGCGACCTCGATACGCGACGCGCCCGCATCGATCAATTCGCCGCCGATGAAATGCCCGCTCCTGATGACGATGCTGGCAGGATCGAACCGGTCCATATGCGTGAGTCCTCCTCCGTGATGCTGCGTTGACATGGCTTCATCGTAGGTCCGGAGCGCCGGCATATTTCGCCGACAAAATTGCCGATTCAGCACAGCACGCGCGTTCTTGCGGCGATAACTCGCGGTTTTGCGTTGCACCACATGCATGGCCCCATGCACCGCGCGGGACAGGAAGATCGTCCTAGCCATGCGCGCTGCGCGGTGTCAAAGTCACGGTAAATGTCTTCAAGGTCAGGAGGCCGGCGTGCCCGACTCGAGCAATAACGATGTGGTCGAATACCGGGCTTTCACGCTCGACGACCTTCCCGCGGCGCACGCGCTGTCGGCGTCCGTCAAATGGCGGCATCGCGCGGACGACTGGCGCTTCGCGGCGCGTCTCGGCAATGGCTTCGCCGCCGTCGACGAGGCGGGCGCGCTCGTCGGCACGGCGCTCGCGTTTCAGTTCGGCGCGCATGCCGCGACGCTCGGCATGTTCATCGTGTCGCCGGAACATCAGCGGCGGGGCATCGGGCGCGGGCTGCTCGACCGGCTGATCGCGACGCTCGGCGCGCGCACGCTCCTGATTCACGCATCGAACGAAGGCAGGCCGCTGTGCGAGGAACAAGGCTTCACGCGCATCGACACGATTCATCAGCATCAGGGCGCGGCGTTCCAGCCGCCGCTGGTTTCGCTGCCGCCGGGCGAGCGGCTGCGTCCGATCGGCGCGAAGGACACGCCGCGTCTCGCCGGACTGGCCTCGCGCGCGAGCGGGCTGGATCGCACGGCGCTGCTGCCGCAATTGCTCGACGTCGCGAGCGGCATCGCACTCGATCGCGATGGCGAGCTGATCGGCTTCGCGCTCTTCCGGCGTTTCGGCGACGGACACGTGATCGGTCCGGTGATCGCGCCGGAATCGCCGGACCAGAGCCGCGCCAAGGCGTTGATCAGCTACTGGCTCGCGCTGAACGCGGGCATGTTCGTGCGCATCGACACGCCCTTGCGATACGGGCTTTCGTCGTGGCTCGAAGGGCTCGGGCTGCCGCTCGTCGATACCATCGAGCAGATGGCGAAGAACGGTGCGCCCTCCACGGATGCAGCGCTCGCACAGTTCGCGCTGACGAATCAGGCGGTGTGGTAGCGGCTTGCGCGTGGACATCGGCGGAACCGATGTTCACGCCTTCGCAAGCCACGCGAATTCCGCGAAGCGATATCCCATCACGCGCCCCGACGGCGTGCCCTTCAAGCCGCGCAGGTTCGAGCTTTGCGCGTCGATGAAGTTGATGAACGCGGGGATCACGAGACTGTTCTTCTCGTAGATGATGCCCTGCATGTCGCCGTACATCTGCTTGCGCTTCACTTCGTCGCGCTCGCGGCGCGCCTGCACCAGCAACTGATCGAACTGCTCGTTCTTCCATCCCGATTCGTTCCAGTTCGCATTCGAACGGAAGAACTGCGTGTAGAGAAGATCGAGCGTCGGGCGCGGCAGGATCGAGCCGTAGGTCATCGGGTACTTCATCCAGTAGGTCGTCCAGTAGCCATCGGCGGGCACGCGGCGCACGTTGATATCGACGCCCGCCTGCTTCGCGGCCTGCTGGACCATCATGGCGGAATCGAGCGCGGTCTCGACCGATGGCGGCGCGATGATCTCCGCGCGCGCGCCCGGCGTGCCCGCCTTCTTGAAGTGGAACTGCGCCTTGTCCGGATCGAAGGTGCGTTGCGGCAATCCCTTCATGAAGTACGGATGCCACTCCGGCACCGGATGATCGTTCGCGAGCGTGCCGTGACCGCGCAGCATCACGTTCACGATGCGCTGCCGGTCGTGCAGATACTTGATGCCCTCGTTGAAGTCCGAACTCTTCGTCGGCAGCATGTCCTGCCGCAATGCGAGGTCCGAATAAAGCTGCGACGGACTTTCGAGCACCGTGACCTTGCCGGTCTGCTTCACGCGATCGACATCGCGCGCGGGCAGCGGCGAGATGAGCTGCACGTCGCCCGCGAGCAGTGCATTGGTGCGCGCCGCATCGTCGCCGATGCCGATGATCTCCACTTCGTCGAGATACGGAAGTCCCGGCTTCCAGAAGTTCGGATTGCGCGCGCCGATGCAGCGCTGCGCCGGCGTGAACTCCTTGCATGTGAACGGACCCGTGCCGTTGCCTTTGGAGAAGTCCGTCGTGTTCGCGGCGACGATCACGAGATGCGGAATCGCGAGCAGCGCGGGAAGATCGACGTTCGGCTCGGTCAACGTGATCTCGACCTTCAGCGGGCCGGCCGCCTTGACGGTGCTGATACCATCCACGATCGACTTCGCCTTCGATGCCGTCGCGGGGTCCTTGTGGCGCATCAGCGAGAACACGACATCGTCGGAGGTGAATGGCTTGCCGTCGTGGAAATGCACGTTGGGCCGAAGCGTGACGGTCCACTTCACGAAGTCGTCGGATTCGAGCTTTTCCGCAAGCGCGTTCTGCGTCTTGAAGTCGGCGTCGAGTTCGGTGAGGCCGCTATAGAACATGTACGCGCGCGAATAGTCGCCGGTATGCGTGCCCTTCGCGGGATCGAGCGAATCCATCAGCGACTGGTTCGCCAGCGCCACGCGTATGCGTCCGCCGCGTTGCGGCGCAGGCTCCGTCGCGGCGAACGCGAGCGTCGATGCGCCAGGCAGGACGAGCGTTGCCGCTCCCGCGGCGGCCAGCGTCTTCATCGCCTTGCGGCGGCCAGGATCGGCGACTACGAGTTCCTTCGGCAATATCATGGTCAGCCTCGCTCGGTCATGTCGTTATGGCGGATGTTATGGCGAATACGATGCAACGGGCCTTCACAGCGTCTGACATAGCCGGTAGGCGTCGTAGATGGCCGTGTGAATATCGCGCGACGCGCTCGCGTCGCCGATACGGTAAAGACGGAACTGTCCTTCTTCGCCCTCTTGCGCTTCGGGCTGCGGCTTGCCCGTGGCGAACGCTTCGAGATCGGTGTAGCCGTCGTTGACGGAATACATGCGCGTCGCTTCGAAAAGATCATCGACCGCGAGCATGCCGCGCTCGACCACGACATGATCCGCTTCCATCTCCACGAGATCGTTCGTCAGATGATGACGGAACACGGCGCGGCGCTTGCCGTTATCGGCCGCGCTCACTTCGATCAGCTCGATGTTGGTGCGCACGGGCACGTCCCAGCGCGCGATATTGCGCATCCACACCTGATCGTCGCCGCGTCCGCCGGTTTCCTGTGCCGGCATGCTGTCGATGAGCGCAAGCGATACATCGAGGCCCGCATCGACATAACGCTCCGCGCACAGATACGCGTTGTGCCGCCCGGTGCCGTCGTACACGAGCACGCTGCCTGCGCGCGGCGGCGTTTCAGTGAGCGCATCGAATACCGACTTGCACAGCTCGCCGCCAGGCAACGCATCGAGATTCGGCAGGCCGCCTGTCGCGATGATGACGACATCCGCGCCATGATCGAGCACATCGCTCAATTCGGCATAGTGGTTGTAGCGCACATCGACGCCGAGTTTTTCGAGCTGCGACACGCGCCAGTCCACGATGCCGATGAGATCGCGCCGCCAGCTTCCTGTCGCCGCCAGCAGCATCTGTCCGCCCGCCGTCGAGTTCGCTTCGAGCACGGTGACATGATGGCCGCGCGTCGCGCACACACGTGCGGCTTCGAGGCCCGCCGGTCCCGCGCCGACGATGAGCACGCGCTTCTTGTGCGCGGCTTCGGGCAGGTCATGCGTGAGATACGTCTCGCGCGATGTCGCCGGATTATGGATACACGTCGCGCGGAAATTGCGGCAGAACGATGCGCCGACGCACGGCCGCGCCTCGTCCTCCTTGCCCGCTTCGACGAGCTTCACGAGATGCGGCTCTGCGATATGCGCGCGCGTCATGCCGACCATGTCGAGCAGGCCTTCGCGGATCGCGTAGCGCGCGGTGGCGAGATCGGCGATCTTCGCTGCGTGAAACACGGGCAGATCGACCGCGCGCTTGAATGCGGCGGCTTTCGGCAGCCACGGCGCGGACGGCACGAACATCCCCGGCATGGAATTGACCGCGAGCGACATCTTCGTGTCCATGCGCCCGAACGTGACGTTGAAGAAATCGAAGAGACCCGTGCCCTGCAGAATGCGCGACATCTCCAGCCCTTCCTCGAAGCTGCATCCGTCTTCGAGCGCGAAGCGAAAGCCGACGATGAAGTCATCGCTCACCTGCTTGCGAATCTCCTCGTGAATCTCGATCGCGAAGCGCACGCGATTGGCCGTCGAGCCGCCGTATTTGTCGGTGCGCAGGTTCACGGTCGGGTCCATGAACTGACCGATGAGATGACCGCCCGCATGTGTTTCGATGCCGTCGAGCCCGCCATCTCGGCAACGCTTCGCCGCGATGCCGAAGTCGCGGATCACGCGTTTGATGTCCGCGTCATGGATCGCCTGCGGCATGGCGCGGTGCAGCGTTTCGCGCACGGGCGATGGCGCGATCATCGGCAGCCAGGGTTCCGTGTACGCATCACCGCGCCGCCCGAGATGCGTGATCTGGCACATCAGCGCCGCGCCGTGCGTATGGATGCGATCGGAGAAGCGCCGCAGATGCGGCACCACGGCATCGGTTCCGACGTTGATCTGCTGGAACGTGTTCGGACTGTCGATGCTGACGTTCGACGACCCGCCGAACATCGTCAGCGCGATACCCCCTTTCGCCTTTTCCTCGTGATACCGTTGATAGACCTCCTGCGGGAATTCGTCGCGTGTCAGACGGCTTGCGTGACTCGTGCTCATCACACGGTTCCTGAGCACGAGATGCTTGAGAGTGAACGGCTGAAGCAACGGGTCCGACGAAGCAGTAGTCATGGCCTGCGAGATGAAGTGACGTCGGACTCAAGGTAAGGAGGTCAATATGCGCCGTCAAATTACAAATCGATGCATGCCCCATAACATGGTGTTGTATGAGTCTGCGACTTCCTTCGCTTCAGGCGTTGCTCGTATTCGAAACATCCGCGCGGCTGTTGAGCTTCACCAAGGCTGCCGGCGAACTCAACGTGACGCCCGTCGCGGTGAGCCGCATGGTGGCGCGGCTTGAAGACGCGCTCGGCTTCAAACTCTTCGAGCGTACGAAGCTAGGGCTAACCCTGACCGATCGCGGTGCAACATTGCAGCACGCCGTCGCATCCGGCTTCGGGCAGATCGGCGATACCATCGATGAACTCAAGCGCGATCATGCGCAAGGCGAGATCGTCACGCTATCGCTCGCAAGCGGTTTCGCCGCTTTGTGGCTGCTGCCGCGTTATGCCGCTTTCCGCCGTGCGTTTCCCTGCATCAATCTGCGCTTGCAGGTGATGGCAGGACGCCTGTACGGACCGCTCGAAGATGCGGACCTCGGCATACGCCTGCATGGTCCGGGTTCGGACAAGGACCCGCTTTTGCTGTGTCCCGAGATCATCGTTCCTGTCTGTAGTCCGAACTATCTTGCCGAGACCGGCCGGCTCGATGCGCCGAGGAGCGCCGAAGGACACGCTTACATTCATCTCGACGTGACCACGCTGTCATGGGCGGATTTTCATCGGGCGACGGGGCTCTCCGACAAGGGCATCGGCGAAGCGGTGCATCACACTGACCCCGGACTCGCCGTGCAATGCGCGATGCTCGGCCAAGGCGTCGTGCTTGGCTGGCTGCTCGCGATCGCGGCGCCGCTCAACGAGGGCAAGGTGATTCCCGCGTGGGATCGCTATATCGAAACGGGCTGCAATTACGTGCTCGAATATCGTTCGTCGACGCCTTCGGAGAGCACGCGCGCGGTGGCGCGATGGCTCATCGACGAGATGAAGAAGGAACTCGACGACGCGCGGCGCGTGCTCGCTCCGTTGAAAGCGGTCCCGAAGAATCGTGTCGAGCCCGTGTCGCCAGTCCCGTCGCCATCATGAGGTCGTCGGCGCAGCGCGATCGCGCTGCCAGCAGCGCAGGCCGAACAGCGGCACGACGCCATACGCGTGATCGAGCATGTCCGACTGCAGACTCTCATATCGCTCCCAACGTATCTCGTCGATGAACACGCAGATCTCCAGCGCGACGATGGGCATCGCCGACTGCACGTGTCGAATCACGAGCGGCATGTCGCGGCGCACGGCCGGATGCTCACGGAAGTATCCGCTGAGATAGAGCCTGTACAAGCCGAGGTTCGTGCGGCGCTCGCCTTCGGGCAACGCGAGCGGTCGTTCGATGGCTTCGCGCAGACGCGCGAGCAAAGCATCGTCGGGGAAGCGGATCGTGTCCGCGTCGAAGTGAATCGCGTGGCGCAGACGTCGCGCGCCGGACGCGATCATGCCGCGCCAGTTCTTCACGCTGTTCGTCAGAAGGAGCTGGCTCGGCAGCATGACGATCGTGTTGTCGAAGTTGCGCACCTTGATCGTGTTCAACGCGATATCGACCACGATGCCATCGGCGACATATCCCGGCACTTCGATCCAGTCGCCCACGCGCAGCATGTCGTAGGCCGCGAGCTGAATGCTGGCGACGAAGCCTAGGAGCGAGTCGCGAAAGATGATGATGAGCAGCGCAGTGATGGCCGAAAGCCCGGTGAGCAGATAAAGCGGCGAGCGCTCCAGCACCAGCGACACCACCGCGATCAGCGCGACCAGATACACGACGATGGTCGCGATTTGCAGAAAGCTCTTGATGGGCCGCTCGCTCGCGGAGGGGAAATGGCTGTAGCGCTCGTCGATGCTGTCGCGCAACGCGAGCGCCGCGCGCACGAGCGTGTAGACCATGTAACAGGCGGCAAGGATGGCCAGGGGCCGCCCGAGTGCGGGGATGATCGGGAACGTGAGACCGGAGAGCAGCGGCGCCGATGCATAGACGATTGCGGCAGGTACGAGCGGCGCGAGCCGGTGAAACACCCGATGACGCTCCGCCGCGACCAGCCACTTGCGCCCTTCCTTGCGTGCGAGCCGGCTGACGATCAGAAGCATGATCGAGCGCGTGACGTAGTAGCAGATCACGCTCGCAAGCAGAATCGCCAACAGCAGCGCGGCCACCAGCAGTGTCGCGACGAGCCAGCTCTCGGTGGCGACGTGCACTTCCCAGTCTGGTCCGACTTCGATATGCAAGGTGTTGCCGAACATGGACGCTCCCGATGTGGGCGAAGCGAGAGGATTATTCAGGCGAATCGGACGTGACGCTTGCTCTGGTGGTTATTGTAGTAGTGGTGCCGGGATGAAAAGGCACTTCGCAATTTTTGATTTTCCCGCTACAATTCGGTCCCCTTTGCCCAGGTGGCGGAATTGGTAGACGCACTATCTTGAGGGGGTAGCGCCGCGAGGCGTGCGGGTTCTTATCTAAACATCCTTTTGGTGCACCTTACAGAGCAAGGCCTGCGCCTTGACTGGCGAGCCTTTCCGAAGCGTGACTTCCGGTGCATGCTGAATGAAGAAAAATGCCGACGTGGTGAAATTGGTAGACACGCTATCTTGAGGGGGTAGTGGCGCAAGCTGTGCGAGTTCGAGTCTCGCCGTCGGCACCAAACTGCATCAGTTCATGATGCGGAACTGCATTCACTTTGCTAAACCATCACACGACGAGGGTTGTTCGCCCCTTGGCCCCCGGAAGAGCATTAGACGGTCCATCCGTAGACATCGGTCGATTTCCAACACGAGCGACGTTCTCACTCGACTTCAGATGTCGCTGTTCTGCGCAAGCTTACAATTTCATGATGCCGGCAAGCGCCGAGCAGCGGCGAGTCAACTGACAAAACGTGCTGCACACCACGCAGCATACCGGCGTTCGAAGGTGCCTCCATCGGGAGACCCGAAGTTTGTGCCCAAGTCACAATTTCGCCCTCACTTGAGACTGGGCGACGATACCACCCATCAATCACCGCCCGACACCGCGCACGGAAAATGACCCATCGCGTCAGGGACTTGCAGCGCGGCGCAACGCGACGTTCGGCTATATGTAACGCTAGAAACGCCCGAAGCAGCGGTCCAGAGAAGCGAAGTTGCGCGCAAAAGTGTCTACGTGCGACGGTTGCAGGCGTGTGGTCCAAGCAACTGCGTCTCGGACACCACTTCATTTTGCGAGACTGCCAGTGAGCGTCGAGTCGAACAGCTTTCTGATGTGCTTACGCTCCGCCTTCGGAAGCCGGCCCCAGACGAGCACTACTTCGGCAAGGTCCTCGTCCTCACAGTAGAAATATGCCGCCGGCACTTGCAGCACCTTGGCGAGCTTCACTGCGATTTCAAAAGGCGGCTCGTGCACGCCAGTTTCATAGCGGCTAATTCGCGCGCTCGCAGTATGTTCATCAAGTCCAATCTGGACGCCCAATTTATCCTGTGGAATATCCGCATGGCGCCGAGCACTCCGAAGCCGGCGGCCAAATAGAGACGCTGGCTGCTGTTTTTTCATTCTACGAATATCGTAGAATTTACTTGTTGAATCTCTACGTAATTCGTAGAATTGGTGGCGGTCCCGACCAACAGCAAAGGGCCGATAGTGTCGACGCGCCCGATGCGCGCGTTTGCTGAGGTCATTCCAACAAAAACGTCTCTAAAAAAAGCAGCGAATGCGGTCGACGGACTCAACCTTTAAAACTTTTTGGCCGGTGTCATGCTATTTACTGACAGCAGTTGGGAAGAGCCACATCCCATAAAGAAGAGGCTCATGCAGCCACTTCTTGCGTGGCGCTGCGTTGGATGGACGGACCTTACGCCGAACTTCTTTGTCGTGGCCTCCTCTCGCGGTGAGGACTGCGCGAGCGCTAATGGTTGGGTGGTGGACGGTGCCGAGGCGCTGATACAGCTGTTACTGCAACTTGGCGAAGTCAGCTTTTCAGTTCACCTGTTGGCTCGCAATAAAGCTGACGCTTCCATTACGCTCTGTCGAGTAAGCGCGTTGTGGCAGGATGCCGAGAGCAACGATAAGGACGTCGTGCACTACTGGTATTCGACCACCGACGGAGAGACAAGACGGTGTTCGCCCGTCGCATTCGGTCGGTTTGTTAAGAGACCGCGGTTGGTGAAAGTACTGAGCTTCGAAAACGGGTGAGAACGAAGCGAGATTCGAAATCTGCGGCCGGCACCTGAACAAGCTCATCTCGAAAGCACGTGGCCTGTCGTCAGAAGTCATGGAGTCCTGCACTGGTAAGTTTGAAGAAGCAACACATAGGGATGGATATGCCGCGGTCCGTAAGTAATACGAGCACTGATGCGCGACATGTCATGCGCAATGCCGCCGTTGCGGCGATGCTGTCGGACCCAACAGGCGCTGAAGCAAGTCTTTTCCTGTCCGATGCGGAGGTTGGCCGTCTTTTCAAAGCACACCTCATCCAAGCAATTGGCACCGCTACGTTGGCGAGCTTGGACCTAAGCTCCACTCGTGAGGAAGATGAGAAGCGAGGCCGCTTGACCAACCGTCGAGCATCGGAATTCCCCGGTTTGACCAATGCCTCGTCGGCCAACATAGAGCGGTACTCCCTTGTACTACAAGGAAGGCTGCTACCGGCTGAGGACTTTTGCAAAGCCGCTGGCATCACTGAGCAAGAACTAAGCGAAGACGTCGCGTCGTTCAGAGTGTTCACCGTGGAATTCGAGTCTGACCAGTACTACCCAGCTTTTGCCTTATCGAAGCTAGTCGGCCGCAAGGATTTCTCGAAGGTCGCTCAGTGCTTGGGTGACTCAACCGGTTGGAGTAAATGGAAATTCTTCACGACGCCATCAGAATCACTCGGAGGTCTCACGCCGTTACGACTTTTGATGCGCGAGGAAGTGGAGCGCGCACTGACGGCAGCCGCAGAGTTCAAAGCCCTAAGTTCGACGTTCTTCAGTATCACCAGAACGACACCGCTCTCCAATTAGCTCCTTCCGCCATGAATCGAAGAACGTTTGCAGGGGCAAAGATGCCACGCCCTTCTCGTCAGAGAGGAGATACGCTTTCACCGGAAGAAGCACAGCGCGCGCGGACAGACTATGTGATTCATCGTGCGGCCGTCGCTGCGGTCTTGGCGAACCCTGTGGCGCCATGGCACTTCTCGACATCCCCAACGAGGAGCTCGGACGCATGGTTAAGAAGCGACTATGGGAAGTCATTGGCGTGTCGACGATTCTGAACATAGACCTCTCATCGATGCATGATGAGGACGCGAATCTAGGCAAGCGCTTAAGCCGTAAATCGAAACTGCGAACACCCGAGAACGAGGAAGCGATACAGAGCCGGTCGGCAAACCTTCCACGTCACGAGCTTGTGCGTCAGGGGAAGTTGCTGCCTATGGACGACTTCCTTGCGGTTGCAGATGTCACGCAGAAGAAACTGAACAAATCCGTCGCTTCAAGGAAAGTCTTTAGCGTTGAGCTCGAAGGTGCGTTGTACATCCCCGCATTCTTTCTCTCCGCAATGATTCATCGCAACGACTTCGCGAAGGTCGTACGTAGGCTCGTTGATACATCCGGTTTGAGCAGGTGGGAGTTTTTCACGACTCCGTCAGAGGCCCTTGGCGGCGCCACGCCGCTCCAGTATCTCGCGATAAAAAAAGTCAAGCATGCCGACGGGTACGAGTTCACTCGTTCGGATAACGGAGTGTGGCTGACCGAGGTAGTGCCTCCGGCATACCTGTCTCAGTTGAAATCGGACGCAGGCAGGCCAGAGTCGTGAACCTGTGCTTTCTTGTCAAATCTCTCATCGCGCAACGGAGCTAAAACCACAAGTCGAGTCGCAGTGCCCGCAAGAATTGCTAATCACCTATGCAGTGTCTTGCCGCCAAGATGCACAGGTCGGTCGGGTGTGAGCGAGACGGAATTTTAGCGATGGCTTCGGCGTTGTACTGTTGCCTCAGGCGATGTACGCCGAATTAAGTCCCTCGGGCCATTAGAGAGAGTTCTGCTCAATCGCGACTCGCACTCACGAGGCACGAGGCACGTTGCAATAAGATATTCTTCTTGCTCTACGAGTGACCAACCTTTGCGCAGAAGCCGAACGCAACCTCGACGGCTTCGTAGCTCAGGCCACAGTGCTCGACGTCCACAACGTCCAGCAGCGCCAAGTCAGAGGCGCCGCTCTAGATTCTAAAGGACAGAATGTGAGCCATAACGTCGATATCGTCCGTCTCGCCGCTTACGATTGTCTCGGCTAACAGGCCTCCCATACCGACCAGTACCGTCCAATTGGTGGGCAAGTCGGGAGCGGTGCCCCCTGCGTCGTCGCCATCTTGTGCATCGCCTCTGGACAGGTGCGAGGACGACTGTCCAATCCACGCAGTCTCCTCGGGATTTCCGCTCTGGTGTCGCCAGACGACTGCGTCACCCGCACCGCCAAAGCGCTCATAAAGCATCTTGTGACCCGCTTCATGGTACGCAGCGTTGCGGAGTTCATTCAGAGCTATTTGTTCGTCGGTAAAGTTAAGCATTTGAGTTACACCTTCCGATTTCGTGACGTCAAGGTATAGCTCAATGAGAGGCCCATTACATAGGTGACGGCTATGAGAGATTGCCAAGTGCTAAAGCTTCCGATAGAGGATTGACGAGACTCCAACCTCGACATCAAGCCGATAACCGCCGTCACGCGTCTGCCGGATGGCAGCCAGCGTATTCGAGCCGTACAATGCTCCGATAACGGCGTATGGCTTACTCAGGTTGTGCCGTCGGCACACCTGTCAAAGTGGACGTCGGACGAACGCGGGCCATGCTCATGAGGCTGCGTTCCCGTGTTAAATCTCTCACGGCGCAACGGGTTCAACGACCCGACCTGAGTTGGCAGCGCGCAAAAGAGTTGCTATTCAAGGCACCTACGACCGGCAAGTGGTGCGTTTTCGTGCTTTCATTCGATGTCGACTTCGCGTGAGCGACAACTAAGGACGCCGTGGATTGACCGCGCCGAGCAATTTCCGTGACAATGCCCGCTGCATGCAACGGACGTCGATGTTTGTCGTACTCGTAGCCTCGGCCGCCCTGAACGACCCGAGCCTTCGATAGCGGTCTGCCAGGCTTGCGCTGACGGGCGGAAAAGCCTTGACCAGTGCTTGAAAGTGACGTTGTTGCGGTTGACGCGCGTCAGTATTATCACCGCGAGCTGGATGCTTTGCGCCTTGGTGATGAGGTGGTGCTTTGAACCGGGTCGCGCGCGGTTTGTGGGATTCGGTCCCGTTTTTGAACCTGAGCCCACAGCACGGAAGAGGAGTCGACGATGACCCGAGACTAGTCGATGTGGTCGGCGGCGCAGCTGCGCAAGCAGCAAGTCGTGAACTCGTCCCAGACGCCTGCCTCTTGCCAATCACGCCGGCGACGCCAGCGACCTATGCCGCTTCCACAAACCATCTCGCGAGGAAGAAAGTCCCAACACAGGCCGGTCTGCAAGACGAAGAGGATGCCGGTGAGCGCCGCTCGATTATCAAGCAGTTTGCGCCTTAGGTAATGGTCGCGCCGTAGTCTGGAAGGGGGCAGTAACGGTTCGATGAGTGTTAGAGCTCGACGTCGAGTATAGGTATTCGTAATGCAAGCGATTGCCTCCTAGACTCCCGTGTTCACCAACTGTCGATGTCTATCAACACGATGACAGGGAACGGGAACGGCAACGCCCGCGCTCACCCACAATGCACTAGCAAGTCTGACCTCATTTCTGCGTTCTGGAAGCCAGACTCGGTTAGCGCACCAGTCGTACAGAACTGTTCTTCCTAATTATGCTGCGTCTCATCGGAGTTCCCTAAAGACTCCGGCGTATCAGAGGCGCTCGGAATAAGCTGCCCAGTCTTCTCAATAAATCCGACCGGACATGATGCTGGCTCCTCTGGCTTTAAACGTGAATCATGCGATGGCGCCCCAGAAATACGCCATTTCCCATTGTTTTCAAAAATGACTAACATTGTACCTGTCTCCTCAGTTGTAGAAACTCATTTAACAGAAAAACTGCCGACTCTGACATTGACTTCTGCAAGTCTTCTTCATTTTTTATCTTCAAATTTTTTCGGAATCCAATTCGGAGCATTCCTGGCGGTTCGAAGATATCCTCCGCGCCCGGGGGGCGAATCGGTACAGCGATAACCGCTACTTCGTCTTGGTCGAGGTCTTCATTACTATCATCCCCTGAATCACTCCGCAAAGAGAGTGCTGTCCGACCCCACCAACAGAAACGGTAGACGCTCCTGGCGTTGCTTACTGCAGCAGTTCCCCTTGGCGGCGACGCAGCGTCGAAGCCGCGAACGTGTGCAGCCAACTCCCAAAGCTTGCCTTCTGACCTGTAGAGTCCCAATGAAGCGAAATCCTTGAACTCCGGCGCTAGTCCCTTCTCAAATGCCTCGAGAAGTGCTTTACCGAAGCTCTTCACGACCTGCCGGAATTCGTCAAAGGTCTGCATATTACGTGCGACACGAGGAAGCGTCCACGCAAGTCCGTATATCATGCTAGTAAAAGGAAAGGGAATAGTAAATACATAACTTCCTTTCGCCATCTCCACAGGCCGAAGACGAGTCGGAGGACTGGTCGGGTGTGTCCGCTCTGAGTTGTCACGCCAGTCCGGATATTTATCCGCAATAATCTCCATTGAATCTACGTCCGGCGCGACCTTTTCAGGTACGCGTAGAATGATGGTCAGTTCTTCGAGGCCTTCTTCTACTCGCGCGGCAACGAATTCATTGCCGTCTATTCGTTCGGGACCCAGGAGTTGAGCGTCGAATAATTTTGAGTCGTCAGCTGTAAGAAGACAACCTGATTCCCAAATCATATCTATTGTAATTTTCGATGCCCTTCGAGGCAAAGGAACTTCAAAGCGCCATAAGTGAGGCGTCCCTTTAACCTTTTGATATTGGGGCTGTAAAAACTGAGGTACGACTCCATCCTCCCACTCGATAGTAATTCCATTACAGGTCGGCGTTCCCGTACTATTGAATACTTCGTGCCGGAAGGTTCCCGATTTCGCGTAGCATGGCGTCCTTACCTCTCTGACTCGTATGTCTCGGGTCGCGGTGAACTCAATCTTTTTGAGGATTTTTCCTGTTGGTACTCCTGTGTGCGAACGCCCAAGCTTGATTCGCCGCATATCCCGATAGGAAAAAATCTCCGAAACAGTCTCTTGATTTCTCTCCCAACGATTGCCCGCCATGCATGTATGACTTTCCAACCACACAGTCCCATCTGGCCGCAGGTCAATGACGTTGAACGAGCCGTTGGTTGCTTTGCACGGCTCAAACTCGGAAGCTCCGGTTGCGGAGCCCGCCGAGAGGATGGTTACTTCATGCCGTTTATGGCTCACAGTTGTAAAGCGCGCCGCAAACGAACGGTGCTCATGGCCGTGCAGTAGCAGGTCGACCTTTGCCTCCGTCAGTGCGTCAAGGAGCACGCCTGCATTAGGCATCATAGGGTGCGAGGCTTCTGCAGGGCCCTTAGCGCTTGCGCTTTTAACCTGAAGCTCTGCAATCGGCAGCAGCTGATGATGCTGAAGCGCGATGCAAATATCGATGTCGTCCTCGACTTTTCCTCCAGCGCTTACTAGCGCGGTGAGTTCCTCACTGTCCAGAGAACCTTGCCTGCATTTCTTCGAATCCCGACTGGTCTCGACAGAAATGATACCGAGTTTCCAGCGGTAGTCGCACTGGCGGAAGCTCTCAGACCATGGCTCACCGTGGACGACGACGTGTTGTTTGAAAATCTCATCAAACGATGCCTTTTTAAGTTTAGGCGACTTCCTGCCAGATGCCGCTTTTCCTTGAGTCAGTTTTCGTGGTAAGCGTCCGGAGTTGTGGCGGTCGGTATTTCCGGCGCAAACCTTAAAAGGAATCCCGAGTTCGATTAACTCCTTTTTTGCGCGAGTCAGGTCTTTCAAAGTCGGCGTATCTGCAATATCGCCGGTAGCCAGAATTAAAGATGGCGAGAGTGTTCTGAGATAATTGACGAGTCCCTTCCACGCGCTTGATTGCCGAGGAGCACCGAAGTGCAGGTCACTCATATGGACAATTTTAATCGAGCCGGACGGATTGCGGTTGCCTTTCGCGTCAACTTCGTTTTGACGGATAGCTGCATTCGGGAAAATGCTCACTTTTGTTGTAATGTCCCCTTCTGGGGCGTCCGGGGCGCTTAGAAACGGATGGGGATTTTCGGCATTAATTCTCAAATAAGACCAAGTAAGGTCACAGATGTCACTCAGTGTCAAAGATTGCGCCAAATTCGCGTGACCGGTGCTCAATACGCGTAATAATGCTTCTGAAAACCGGGTATAAGTTTCCGTTTCTTTTGCAATTGCTGCAGTTCTCGCGTCGGAAGCCGCGAGAATCCCAGTACCCCTGCGTGGGTCATCTTGGTCTTCGTCGATTTCTGCCGAAAAAAATGCAGATTCGATTTTCTTTTGAGTGAAAGACGGCATCGCCGACTGTGGCGCGAAAGGTATTGCAGCATCTCCAGCGTAACAGCAATCTAGCACGACATATCGTCTAAAATGACGAGCGCCCTCTTTCAGCTCGGTAGCCAGAAGGTTCATTCTCAGCGACGTGCGGAATGGCGCCGCCGCTTCAGTGTCTTCAATGGCCAACGTCAATTCTTGGGTTCGATTTGAAAAGTCCGGAAGACCATGGCCAACGTAATATACTATGAGGTTCGTCCGAGCGAACCCGCTCGCTGCTAGTTTTGCTTTCGCGAGATGCTCACGTATTAGGGAAAGCTGTGTGGTCGCGTTGGATAAGCTGCCAAAGAGGTCGAGAATGTTTGATTCTTCAATTCCAAGTCCGCCAGTACTATCGAGCAAATATTTTTTGAAGGCGGTTGACGAATTAACAAACACGCGTCCAATACGGTAATCCGGAACCTTGTTGAAGTCCTGTGCTCCAAGCAAGATGGCCGTCCAGTATTGGTTCATGTCTTTCTCACTTGGACGAGTTGAAAAGTCGGTCTACCAACTCAGCCAATTGCGATGAACTGGCACCCGTCACCTTTATCTTTTCGCCTTTTCGTTCAATCGAAATTGTTGCCTGTTGGTGCTTGCTAAGCCACTCGCGTACACCCTTGGCTAGTTCAAAAGCTGCCTTTGTCGCAATGACGGCAACTAAAACCGTACCCGGGTCTAGGGATGTCGAGCCAGGTGGTCTCGTACGGGAGACGTCAACACCAGACGACGATTCATTGAGTGCTTCCTGCAAAGATGTGGCCAGGTTGTTTGCTTCCATTGAGTCATCATTAAGTACTTCAAACTCGAAAGTTGTTCGTTCGTTCACGGCGGCGCCTCACTGACGAGGATTGTCGGGGCATAGTGGATGCGATAACGCGGCGAGTCGCTTCAACTATACGGAGTGGTACCTGCCTCGACGTAGCTGGTTCTTAGCCTGCTCAGTTCGGGGTTGAAGACGATTTAATGTCACGTGTGCCAGAACTTCAAGTTTGAATCGTATGTTTGGTCGGGTACCGAACAGTCACGGACTTTTTTTCGTAGCGCCAGGCCTCTCGACGGAGGAATTGACCGTCGGCTATTCGTAAACTGATTCGTTGTTCTACGAAGGATGCCGAAGATTGAGACGAATTCGTTGGCCCGGGTTTGAAAATCTATCGATGCGATGGAAGACCAATTGAGCCTCTGCGTCTCGTGCAAATGCCGTTGCGTGAAAGAGTCAACTATCTAAGCTGCAGTGCGGTCCGGCGCAGGCATTCCCACCAACATCTAACGATGTTTCAACTATCCCTGTTCCATGCTTCATCATCTTTTGGAGCCGGAGTGGCGAAGCGTATGATTGACGTTCCTCTGATTGCGTTTTCCAGGCTGTCGTGCCGTTTGTTCTTCGCAGGGCGCGGCAGTAAAAAGCGGCTTTCTGTGTCCGCAATCTGCGCTTCTGAAGCGTTCAACTTCGCTTATGCGTGGGCTTGCCGAACGGCGAGATGGCCGACCGCTTTTGCGCTGGCCATGGTCTGCTGGCTCTTGGTCGCATCTGCGCTGGCCAAACTGCCCACTACGCTGCCGTGGTGCATCGGCGTAGCGTTTACGGCAGTCGTAATCGGTCAGCGATTCCTTCCGTGCAGCACGGTTGAAGCACGGGGACTACCGCTTCGACGTCGAGACTTGGCGATGCGAATGGTCCTGGGTGCTCTGCTCACGTTGGTGGTCACCTACCTAGCTGCCGCGGTTGGGCCGAAGTGGAGTGGCTTGCTCGCGGTCTTTCCACTGCTCGGAAGCATCCTGTCGGTATCATCGCACCGTGCTCACGGTTCAGAATTTGTTGTTTCGTTGCTGCGAGGGATGGTACTCGGCCGATTCTCATTTGCCGCGTTCTGTCTGACGCTCACCGTGCTGCTGCCTATCCAAGGCATCAGCATCGCTTTCGGCATCGCGCTAGTGCTGTCGATGCTCGTGCAATGGAGTACACGAATGATTGCAAAGTAAGCGGCTCGCCTAGGCCGTGTGTAGAGGCGTGCGCGCCTGGGCGCAGGATTGCCTCAGGTGGAGCGGCTAGATATCTTGATGTGGTGAACTTGCCGCTGCGTGCAGCTTCTCGGCCACAC